>NZ_JBNPVT010000001.1:0-619865 GCF_050434205.1 Paraburkholderia sp. GAS348 | reverse complement strand
GACTTCAAGCCGCGCGTCGAGGAAATCGCCCGCGGCCTCGGCAAGCTGGGCGTGACGTGGTCGTGCAACGCGAAGGCGAACGTGCCGTACGCCACACTGAAGATCATGAAGGAAAACGGCCTGCGCCTCTTGCTGGTGGGCTACGAGTCCGGCGACGACCAGATTCTGCTGAACATCAAGAAGGGCCTGCGCACCGACATCGCGCGCCGTTTCAGCGAAGATTGCCGCAAGCTCGGCATCAAGATTCACGGCACCTTTATTCTCGGGCTGCCCGGCGAGACGCAGGACACGATCCAGAAGACCATCGAGTATGCGAAGGAAATCAATCCGCATACGATTCAGGTATCGCTCGCAGCGCCTTATCCCGGCACGACGCTCTACAACCAGGCGGTCGAGAACGGCTGGCTGGAAGAGAACAAGGTCATCAACCTCGTCAGCAAGTCAGGGGTGCAGCTCGCGGCGATCGGCTATCCGCATCTGTCGCGCGACGAGATTTACCACCAGCTCGAAAACTTCTATAAGCGCTTCTATTTCCGTCCGTCGAAGATCTGGGAAATTCTGCGCGAGATGCTCACGAGCTGGGACATGATGAAACGGCGCCTGCGTGAAGGCGTCGAATTCTTCCGGTTTCTGCGGGCCCACGAAGCGTGATGTCAAGGAGAGAGCTAACGAGGTCGCGCGCTGGTCATCGCACGCTGATCATAACCGCTGATGATTTCGGTTTGGACATGCGTGTTAATGAGGCCGTCGAACAGGCCCACCGGCACGGCGTACTGACCGCCGCGAGCCTAATGGTGAGCGCGCCCGCTGCACCCGACGCCGTTTCTCGTGCGCGACGTCTGCCAGACCTGCACGTCGGTCTTCATCTTGTGCTGGCCGACGGGGCGGCCACACTCCTACGCCAGTCGATACCGGCCTTGGTCGATAAGCAAGGCCACTTCGGTCGTAACATGGTGCGTGACGGTTTCCGCTTCTACTTCTTCCCGCATGTCCGTCGACAGCTCGCGGCGGAAATTCGCGCCCAGTTTGACGCGTTCGCCAGAACTGGGCTCACGCTCGACCATGTGAATACTCACAAGCACTTCCATTTGCATCCCACTGTCCTGTCGCTGATTCTCCAGATCGGGCCAGAATACGGCATGCGCGCCGTGCGCCTGCCGTTCGAAGCACACTCCCCGGCTTGGATTAAACCTTGGGTAGCGCTCGTACGGGCGAAACTCGATCGCGCGGGGATCGCACGAAACGACTATGTGGTCGGCATATCCGAAACGGGAAACATGGACGAGACAGTGCTACTTGATGCGATATCCGGCATGCGTGAGGGCGTGTGCGAAATCTACAGCCACCCAGCATTGCTCGATGATGGTCAACTGACGCCAGCGATGAGCGCGTACCGGCACGCCGACGAATTCGCTGCATTGACATCGCCGCGTGTGATGAAAGCCATTTCGGCTTCCGGTGCGATTTGTACTGGCTTCGCTGAAATTGCTTGCGGGAACCGTGCGCGATGAAATGGCTGCAACGGGTGGGACTACCGGCTGGCATCGGACTACTTCTTTACCTTGTATTGCATGACGGCGGCGACGTTCTAAACACGATCCGGCGCGCCGGTCCGACCATCCTTTGGCTGATACCGCTACACGCTCTTCCGCTGCTACTAGACGCCTGCGGCTGGAGGACCCTCCTAGGTAAGTCCACGTCACTTCTCTTCCTTTGGTGGATTGCGACGGTGCGTGAGGCGGTCAGCCGCCTGTTACCGGTAGCTAGCATTGGCGGCGAAATCGTGGGCATCCGCCTTGCGAACTGGAAGGCACATAACCTGAGCAGCGTCAGTGCGTCGGTGATCGTCGAAGTGCTCGTGACAATGATGGTGCAGTATGCGTTTTCGGCTATTGGTCTGGTCCTCATCCTCGCGTGCACTGAGATGAAGAATTCACTCGGGCCCATTGCGTTAGCCGTGGTGCTCTCATTGCCACTACCCGCCGTCGTCTTCATCGTAGTTCGGCGTGGGGGCGTCTTTCGCGCAATAGAACGTTGGGCAGCGCGCTTGCTTGGAGCGGAAAATCCGTTACTTCAGGCTATCGACTGTAAACAACTTGATACGGATATCGATGCGTTGATGTCACGTGTCGGGCTTTTGATTCGCAGCTTTCTATGGCAATTTGCCGGCTATGCACTCGGAGCGCTGGAGACGTACTGGGCGCTTTCAATGCTTGGCCATTCAATCTCACCAGCTGGCGCGCTCGCAATCGAAGCGCTCACGCAGGCAGTCCGACACGCGGCTTTCATTATTCCGGCAGGTATGGGTGTGCAGGAGGCGGCTGTCGTTCTCCTCGCACAAATGTTTGGGGTAGACCGCGAAGTGGCGTTGTCGCTGGCGTTAGTCAAGCGTGTGCGCGAAGTAGTCTTTGGCTGCTGTGCGCTCGCCTCGTGGCAAGTCGCGGAGATCTTAATCAGACGACCGGCTCGTAAAGGCGAAGTCGCGGCTGCCCAAGTAGAAAATCAGTTACCGGATGACGCGCGGATCTAGAAAACGGAGCGCCGCTACCGTCACCGTGTCTGTGACCTCGACCTTGTCAGTATATCTCCCACGCTTCGGCCTACACGCGGCGGATCCTGCAATAGTGCCGAGTCAACAGTAACCACGTCGTCGGGTTTCGGCATCATGAGTCGTGCCAGAATCGGCGACCTAAAATCTGAACTGGTGGCGTCGTGATGGAGACTGCGCCTGGAGCGCAGGCCGTATGACGCGCCCTGCGCCTGTTGTGAGCGGTGGCAGGAACGCTCGGCGCTGGCATCAGTCTCCCGCAACTCATGCGCGACACCGACCTCAACGAACCGACCGTGCATCGGCTAGTGCTTACGCTAATCAGCGTAAGGAGGGAGTATCCGAACTATTCGGCAGCACTGCCAGGGAATAAAGTTGCTCTCACGCGGGAGGGAGGGTACTCGGTCAGCGAGAGGCTCGTGGTTACCTGGGCACGCACGGGCCGATGACTCCGTGTTCGAAGTACCCGATTATTCGATCGAGTGGCTGCCGCAAATTTCGAAGGCGGGCGACCATTTGGACATCAAGGCGGCGATTATTTTATCGCCCCTCCTAACCTATTGAATTTTATGGAAAAACACCACGTTCTGCGACGTATGTTACCGTAACAAACGTTTCGCCGAGAACAGCTAGAGCAGATAATTCTCCAAGGTTTACATAGTTGCAGGATGGGAGGAATAAATGTCGCTTTTGCCTTTGTCGGGAATCTCGGTCGTCGAATGCAGCACTGGAATGGCAGGCCGGTTGGCGGGCCTGCTGCTGGCGGATCAAGGTGCAACCGTAATCGTTTGCCGCGAAGGCGGCGAGCCCGCGCCCCTAGATGCGTATCTGGACCGCGGCAAGCATATTCATGCCGGTGCAGAACCGGCTTGCTCGGCGGGGGCCGACGTGGTGATCCGCGACGGCACCGATAATGGCGAAAGAATTCACGAGCAAATTCGTCTCGCCATTACAGCCGTCCTTCCCGGTGAAACCGCCTATCCTTTCCCGGACGAGGTTGGTGACGACATCCTCAAGGCGGTCTCGGGCTTCTATACCGATCTGGCGATGACCCGAAGTCTGCTCGGCGACAACGTCCTCTACACCCCCGTGCCGCTGTGCTCGGTCTATGCCGGCGTCCTCGGTGCGACGGCAGTCGGAGCGGCTCTGATGGACCGCCTCCGGTCCGATGCCGGCCGGGATATCGTCATTTCGCGTCTGGCTGCCGGCCTGTCTTCGGTCGGCGCGCTGGCGCTGGAGGTTGGGGGCATTCCTGAGCATCTGAAGACAGGACCTATTATTTCGCTGCCTCCCGAACTGGCTGCGCATGTCGGGAAGGCTCGTGCCGACAAGGCCTATTTCGAATGGCTCAAACGCCAGATGAACCCCTTGTTTGCCTGCTATCCTGCCGCCGACGATCGCCAAGTCATGTTTCTCAGCGTCATTCATCGTGATTACGCTCGGCGACTGCTTGAGACGCTAGGGATCTGGGAGGACATGCAGGCCTTGGGGGTGGTCGACCTCCCGATCTATGATTCATCCAACGCCGAATACGCCGACCACAATATTGCCGTGGCGCAAAATCTGCGTTTGCCGCTTCGCGCCAAATTGGCTGAACTGATTGCTGCCGCCGTCGCCCGCAAGCCGGCCGAGGAGTGGGAACGCATCCTTGGCGAGGCCAACATTCCCTGCGCGATGGTTCGCGATTTCGACGAATGGCGCGCGTCAGATCATGCAAGGCAGTCCGGAATCGTCGAGACAGTTGGCGGTTGCGACTGGCCGCAGCTTGGGCGTGCCGTTCGGCTGGCTTCCGCCAAACCCTATCCGGCTCTCCACATCGGCACGACCGGGAAGACTTCATTGCCTGCTTCACAGTCGGCGACCGCAAAGGAAGCGGCAAAATTGGCAGCGCCCCTGGCCGGCATGCGCGTCGTCGATCTCGCCAACGTCATTGCCGGGCCGGCTTGCGGCCGGATGCTGGCTGAACTCGGCGCCGAGGTCATCAAAGTGGACTCCACACAGCCCGAGCATGCGCCAGCGGTAACCGTGGTCTGGCCGGGCGAGCTCTCCCAAGGAAAGCGAAGCATTCTCCTCAATCTGCGGCAGGAAGACGGGCGAGAGATCCTCAGACGGTTGGTTGCACAGGCTGATTTGGTCGTGTTCAATAAACTCGACCCGGTCATGAAGCGGTTGGGTCTCGATCGGGCCGGTCTCGCGCGGCTCAATCCCGATGCCATTGCCGTCCAATTGAGCGCCTTCAAAGGCGAACGGCCGGGCAGTCACGACGACTACCCTGGGTACGACCCGCTCTTGCAGGCCGCGACCGGAATCATGACCAGATTCGGCTCTTCCGATGCGCCCGAGTTGCACGGGCTAGCTTCCTGCGTCGACTATCTTACCGGGTACATTGCGGCCTTCGGAGCGATCGTCGCTCTCTTCGCCCGCGAACGGCGTCCTGAAAGGGGCGGCGACTGGGTCGACACGTCCCTCGCCAGCGCCGCGAGTTTCATTCAGGCTTCGTTCCAGGTAACGCCCGCACCGGTCGGAACGGCAAACTGCTTGCGGAAGGTCAAGGACGGCTGGATTTGCGTCGAGCCGGCCGATGCCGATATCCCCGGCATTTCCGAACTAACCGTGCCGGAAGCACTGACCGCCGCCAAGTCCGCCGGAATCATCGCGGCACCGGTGCAATCGATCGCCGAACTCAAGGCTCGACATCGAGAAAACCCGTCTGCGGACGTTGCCTTCAAGACCTCCTCCGGGGATCTTCCTGCCTTCAATCTGCGTCAGACATGGTTCCATTTCGATGGCTCGCCTTTGCCAGAACTCGCGGCTGCTCCGGCACCGGGGGCCAACGCGCAGGAAATTCTCCAGGAACTGGGCTACGGCGCGGCAGATATCGAGAAAATGATGTCCGTCGGAACGGTCGGACAGGTGCTATGGGGCAGCCCTTCCGAGCTTAAGGCGGTCGAATAGCGCCATATTACGTCAGGGCGGCCAGGCTCTTTTGCGCGCGCTGCTCGAATATAGCGGAGCCCTGCGATGCTGCCAGGGCGACGGCGTGGTTGAAATAGCCGGCTGCGAGGGCCTTCCCGTCGGAACCCTCCTCTTTCAATGTCAACTCGCCTCGACATCGAAGGATTTCGGCATCCCAAATATGTTCGCTATGGGAGCGGACAAAGTCTTCGGCCTGGATAAGAGCGCCCAGCGCCAGATCGTTGCGGTTACCCAGCGCGCAGCATTGGGAAACCGTCATCCAGAGGAAGGGAGAAAGGAAGCCACCCCAACCACGGCAAAAATCGGCGACATTCCGGCTCATGGCATCATAGTCAAGAGGCCGCAAGCCGGCCATGGTCTCGCTCCAGGCCAGGACGAGTTCTGCCAATGGACTCCAATGGTTAAAACCATGTGTTTCGCTGAGTTCCCTCAATAGTTCGCCATGTTCACGCCCATCTTTGGTTTCGCTGCGGAGAATGTCCAACACTGAACGCCAACCCAGGACGACCGCCTGTGTTGGCGCGTGCTTTTGCGACCGAGCGATCGACCAGGCTAAATCCGCTCGCGTCAGGGCCGCTTTGTCGTCGCCTTGCAGGAATAACGCCCATGCACTGTAAACGGCGGCAGTGGCTCCCGCGTCATAGCCGTAGGAAGGCCTGTAACGCGCCAAGTCATAGTGACGCAGAACTTTGTCGTACCAGCGCCTTGCCTCTGACAGTCGTCCTTGAAACAGGGCGCTCGTACCGAACAGCCTGCGGGCTTCAAGAAGCAGGTCGCGATGGCGCGCTTCCTTGGCTCGGTGGGCAACCTCGGCGGCAATCGCAGCCGATTCCGCCCAGTCTCCGCGCGCGCAGAAATAGGCCCAAAGCCCGGCAAAGGTCGCTGCTTCCTGATCGGGACTATGAATCTGTGCACAGAGCGTTTTAGCCTCTTCGTAAATAGGAAATAACTCAAGCGCTCCGTAACCCTTGGCAACCCGAACAACGACGCCCAGTTCCGTGAGCAATTCGAGCCTGTGCCTCTTGTTTGCGGCGGTGAGCGCAGGTCCGTTGAGCGCCGCGAGGCCTGCGCGAAAATGGCCGGTCGCCTCCTCATTGGCGAAATCTCTCGCGGCCCGCTTTCCTGCCTCCAGCCACCGGGTCGCCGATTCTTCTGCCAGACCCGCCTTGACGAGATGGTCGGCGATGATTTCGGCGCGCGGCTCGAAGCCGGTTTGTCCTGCCAACAGTCGGGCGATCCGCTGATGAATCTGGCGGCGTTGCTCGAGTAGCATCGATTCATAGGCTGCGTCGCGAAACAGGATGTGGCGGAAGCACCCTATTCCTGTCCCGCTCTCCCCGCCCGGAAGAATCACGCCCTCCTCGACCAGAGTCTGCATGGCCTTGCCGAGGGCGGCTTCCGGCACTTCCGCTACAGCGGCCACAAGATCACTGCGGAATTCCCGACCGATCGCCGCCGCAACTTGCGCAATGAATTTGTTGTCGCCCAGCCGGTCCAGTCTTGCCATCAGAAGGTCAATCAATCGTTCAGGAAGTCGTCCGCGGAACTCAGGCATGTCGCAAAGGGTTCTTGCAAATTCTTCGACAAATAGGGGAATGCCTTCGGTCTTTTCGACCACGAGTTTGCGCTGTTCCGCCGACAGCCTTATGGAGCCGGTGACTTCGTCTATCATTTGTTCGACGTCAGCCGTTCCTAGTGGCGCCAGTTCCAGGACCGTGGCGCGCGGCAAACGACGCCACTGATCGTTGCCCGGCCGCGAGGTCACTGCCAGCATGATTGGTTGGGCCTGGAGGCCGCGGGCGATCAAATGAATCAGTTCGGTCGTAGAGGGGTCGAGCCAATGAACATCCTCGACGACTAGCAGCAGGGGGGCCTTGCGCGCCGCGGTGAAAATCACCCTAACAAGCATTGCAAAAATCGCTTCCTTGCGACGGCTCGCCGGCATGGCTTCCAGCGCGTCCGGCAACGCCAGGCCGAACAGCGAGCCGAGCATCGCTACACCCGAGGGCTCGGACTCGGCCGGTGTTATCGCCAGCGCGAGGAGTTTGGCGTTGATTTGTTCGCCGCCATCCGTACGCACGATCCCTGCCAATTCGGATATTGCGTCCCGCACAGGCGACAAGGCGCTCCTCGAATAGAGCGGCAAGGCCCTGAGAAGCATGCGCCGCCCCCCATTTTGCCGGATGGACGCCCACAGATCGTTGATCAGACGCGACTTGCCGATCCCCGGTTCGCCGCTGATGACGACGACTTGCCCCTCTTTGCCCTCGACCAGAGACCAACGTCCGAACAGAAGGTTGAGTTCGTGGCGGCGCCCGACTAGCGGCACGCCCTCGGTGGACTCGGAGGGGATCCCCAATTCCTCAAGTCGCCAGACGGTCTCGCCGGACGCAAGGCGGCAGCAGGGCAATTCGGCGCGGCAATAATGGCGCAAGACCCGATAGGTAGCTTCGGACAGAAATACGCTCCCGGCCGAGGCACAGTAAGAAATTGCCGTGGCGTCAGCCAATACGTCTCCCAACAATGCCGGAACGGGTGTCCCCGAATCGGAGTTTCGCGTACCGCTGATCGCCCAGCCGGTTGCCACCCCGACCTTTATCGCGACATCGTCGAGGGTCTGCTCATGCCCGGCGACGGATTCATCTCTGGGCGAGTCAATTTCCCCGAGAACCAATTCTCTTGCCGCAGCGACGGCAAGATATGCGGCATTTTCCAGGGATCTCGGCCAGCCGAAATAGCTGACGAATCGATCGCCAGCCTCCTCCGCAACTCTTCCGCCGTATTTTTCGGTGATCTTTGCAAATAACCTTCGAAAGACAAGAAAGTCATCGTGTATTCGACCGGAATCAATCGATCGATTGGAAAAACTTCCAGCAATTCTGCAGGCAATCACCGTGACGTGATGTCGGCCCGGAAGTTGGGACGCATGGCTCAAGCCGGGAGGCAGCCGTTCTGGTGTTGGTGCCAGCCGAAGGAATGGCACATAGCTGCCCTTCGGTATCTCAAGGAAATGCCGGTCATCGATCCCGGAGCCACGGGAATAGTCGGTTAGCAGGCGGCGTAGTCGTCCAGCCTCCACGCGAACGATGGCATTGCTGCCCGGATCGAATGACGAATCCTTGCCGAAGACCGACATCGCGATGTTCAGTTCCTTCAGCGACCTGTCACGGCCGGCAAGCCATTCCTCGACCAGGAATTTCAGAAACGCGCCCATCCGTGGAGACGACAGAAACTCTGGGCTGGCTAGGGTGCGGGACAAAACACCCTGCACCTCTTCTGGCGAAAGAACATCTGACCCCTGGCCTCTGGTTGGCCCACCATCGGTAAGCGGCATCCTAGACCATTTCCCTTCTTGATTTGGTCATGCCGGCGCGAAGTGCGTCGACATGACGGCGTTTGCCTGACGGTAAGACACTTCCTGCTCCAGGCAAAACGCTTCGATTGCCGGCCGCGGCGCTGGCTGCTCCGCACCTCTAATCGCAGCAAGATCGCTGCCTATGACGCTGCGAACAACGAGATCGGTTAGTGAGAAAAAAGTACTAACACGCGTCTGCCAGACACCAACAAATATAGCATCAAACCTTCAGCGGTTATCGACGACGCTGATGCCGGGACCTGCGTCGCGCTCGCCGCGCAACTGGGCGCGGAGCTGAAACCCGGCGCGCGATGTGGCGGCCCATGCGACAGCTGTCGCGTCGGTGCGCTACAGATGTCGCGTTTCGCGGCGAAACGCAGGCACCTGTACGACAGACACCGCCGGGTCGGAACGCCCGCCGCAACGGTGAATCCCGCGTTGTCCTCCGTCTGCGGCATCAAACTTGCATAGAGACGGCCGCCACTACCCAGGCGTTGCCTGGCCGTAGCGGCGTAATTCGTACAGTCCACGGAAAAGACCAATAGTCTTACGTTCAGACTACTGACAAATTGATTAGCTCCTAAGTCGGCAGCGGTCCCGTTCCGGGTCGTCGCAGTTCTTCGGGAAGATACGAGGTACAGGATGGCAGACAGAATGAAGGGCAAGGTAGTAGTCGTCACCGGCGCAGGTTCATCCGGACCCGGCTGGGGTAACGGTAAGGCTGCAGCCGCGTTGTACGCGCGTGAAGGAGCAAGCGTCCTCGCCGTCGATTATCGAATCGCAGCAGCGCTGGAAACTGCCGAACAGATTAAGTCGGAAGGAGGAAAGTGCGTCGCAGCTCGCGCTAACGTGGCTGACTCCGCTGACGTTCAAGCTATGGCAGCCGAGTGCATCAGGCATTTCGGCCGAATCGACGTACTGCACAACAATGTCGGCATCGTCGAAGTGGGCGGTCCCGTTGAAACCGACGAGGATGCCTGGAACCGCGTCATCGCCGTCAACCAGTCGAGCGTGTATCTCACGTGCAAGTACGTCATCCCGCACATGCTCGAACATGGTTCCGGCTCGATTGTGAACATCGCATCGGTCGCCGCCACCCGCTGGATTGGGTTCCCGTATCTGGCTTATAGCGCTGCGAAGGCAGCGATTCTCGCCATGACGCAAAACATGGCTATTCAGTACGCATCCCAAGGTATTCGGGCGAACTGCGTTCTGCCTGGTTTCATGGATACGCCGCTCATCAGGGAGCCGCTCAAGGAAACGTATGGCGGCGATACCGGCGAAATGATTGACAAGAGAAACAAGCAGGTGCCAACGGGAAAGATGGGCGACGGTTGGGATACCGCCTACGCCGCGCTCTTTCTCGCTTCAGATGAGGCAAAGTACATCACCGGCACCAGCCTTGTGGTAGACGGCGGCCTGACCGCGCGGTGCGCCTGACGAGCACGGGTACTCGTTGCTGGCAACGGCACCAGCCTCCAGTGCAGCTCCGGGATCATGCCGGCTATCGGACACACGCAGCATGCTGAATCGGGTTTGCAAACTTCCCGTGAATTGCGTCGCTGCTTTCGGAACACTCGCTCCCGGTGTTGGTTTTGACATAGCCGACGCCCGGGACGAGTAGCCCGTATCTTGTACTCAGCGCGAAGATAACTGGCTATATCATTTGAAACTTTCTTATACCAGGATTTGCAAAAATCGAAGGATGGAGTACCCGATTTCTTCTCCCGGTGAAACGCTCCTTTATCAAGTCAGTGATTTTTGCAAAGCAACTTGACTGGTAAATTTCTTCTCACGGACAGGGTCCGCCTATGGAGAAAGTCATGAAGAACAGTCAAGTGCGTAAAAGTGTGGTCATCGGTGCACTGCTTGTTGCCGGTCTTGGGGCAGCTCAGGCGCAAACGCAGACGGATTATCAAGCAGAAACGGGAGCGCCAGTGGCCAGCTATGCCACAGCGGCAGACAGCACAGGTGCTGGGGACTCTCAAAACCATCGATCCGCGGTAGTCATCCGGAGCGGCTATAACGTCGGTCGAACCGCCGTTCAAAACGTGCCTGGGTGCGACGGACCGGCCAGTTTTTGCAACATGTATTTTGGCAATTGATATCGAACTTATTGAGCCTCGAGATTCTGAAGTTCGATCAATGAAAAGTCCGATTCCGTGGGCTGACCACTGTCGAGGTTGCAATAAAAATGAGATATAAATTTTTCGACCAAGAATAAATAGTTCGCCCTTAGTAACCCGCAACACGACCAAGAGGTCGTTTAACGCGCTGCATGCACCGGGATTCGAGTGTCTGGCGAACGTGCGACGTGAAAAGGTTGGTGTCGAGACAGGCCGTTCAGTTGCCCGTAGCCTCTACGCGGCTCAAGCCTGGTTGCTCGCCTAGCAGGCTGCTGGTGACTGACGGGCTAAAACGGCTCAACGGGCTGTTCAGCGTAATCTATGCAGCTTCGTTTTGGGTTTGGGCCGCATTGCAGCGGCACGAGCGAGATGCTTTTCAAGACGCCCCGCTTCATCCTTCAACTGTCGCCCGATCTCCTTCTGGCGGTCGGACGTATAGAGCTCGCGGAAATCTCCACCAGCGCCCCCGAAAGGCGCCGGCAAAATTGAGTGGTTTAGCGAAATGACCGCCCTCTGTTTACAACATGAAACAGAATATATGGTTCGTCATATGCAAATGTACTTCGAGTCGTCCTCACGACTGCCCCTCCTGAAACTCTGAGAAAGTCCATTTTGGCCGACGCTTTTCAAGAAAGGCGTTCACACCCTCACGCTGATCTGGGTGGTCAAATAGATCAACGAAGCGTTCGCGCTCTACCGCGAGTGCCGGAGCACGCGGAATGCCATTGCGCGCCTGATGAATCAACCTCTTGCTGTATTCGACCGCTTGCGGACTGAGGTTCACTACGCGCAGGGCCATCGTCAGCGCGCTCTCCAACGCCGCACCCTTCCCTACCACTTCTTCGACAAGGCCGATACGAAGAGCGGTGGCGGCATTGATTCGCTCGCCGGTTAGTATTAGCCGCTTGGCCCAGCCCTCGCCAACTAGCCACGGTAGCGTCTGGGTACCGCATCCGGATGGGAGCAAACCGACAGCGGTTTCAGGAAGGGCAAGGACCACGTGTTCTTCCGCTATTCGAATGTCGCTCGCCAGGGCGCATTCAAGACCCCCGCCCATCGCATAGCCGTTGATGGCCGCAATCACTACCATCCGAGCATTCTGCAACGCCTCGAACGCCCTGCCAAATCGTGTCGCAACCGTTCGCGCGATCTCGAGACTTCCGTCAGAAAAGGCATTGAGATCGGCACCCGCACTAAAGAACTTAGGTCCATCTCCAGTTATCACGAGCGAGCGTACGCGCGGGTCGGAGTTCAACCTCTCTACGGTTTCCTGCAGTGCGAACAGACCGTCCGGAGTGAAAGCGTTTGCAGGCGGTCGTTTCAGCGTCAGTATTGCGATGGCGCCAGCATGCTGGTAGTCAAGCTCGAACATTTGATAACTCCGTTGTGTTTTTTTGCTTGTGTGAAGTGGACGTAACGGTGTCAGTTCCGACTTGTATTGGAACCAACGAGCAGGGTCCGCTTGCAGGACGCTCCTGCTCGCGCCACTGTTCTATAAAACTCTCGCCCCCCAATGGCGGGGTTGAGGCGTGATCCTCGATACCGCTCCCGTGAATCTGAACGCCTCGGATCAACAGTTCACCGAGTCCTCCGACGTGCAGGACGTCGGTTGCACGGCGTCCGTCAGACGAGGCGCCCCCCTCAGACAAATAAGGCACGATTAAGAAAAGGCACCCGTTATATAGCTTTGTAACAATCTGCCAAGATGTGTTAGATCGGGAGCGTCTAAATAGGGTCTTCAGACTGCGCTCGCTCGCGCGAATATTTCGTGCGGCCGCAGAAGCGATCGGTTTGGTGACGACCGCGCTCGCTGCAATTTCCTACCCCGCCTCAAGGTTGAGAAATTCAATACAACGCCTTCAGAGTTTATGGATAAAACACACGGACCAAAATGACCGCCGCGCTCACTTTTAATGAACGAAGTTGCAAGCTTGTTGCTGTTAGCTCCTGGACCGGCGATAAAGTGGCGCCCTTTCGACAGCATATTTGTCAATTTGCCTACGACACCGTGTACGGCGGAGAAGTCCCCATAGTTTTGATGCGCTCCAGCCAGCCGATCGACGATGTCACCACCTGCTCTGTAGGCAATGCCCGCTGAATGTTCCCATGAGGCAGCCCTGGCAGTGGGCTAGAAATGAGTCGCTAAGGTTGTCCGGGGACACGCTACCTGTTGAAGTTCGTTAATTGCGCTAGCCGTGTCCACAGAGGCGCTAATTGATGTCCGCCATTTCCGCTAGCGCGCGTGTTGATGGCCGACACGCACTCACCGTCTAGCATGGACGACGATGACGCTGTGCGGGAGTGCGGTTCCGGACATCGACTGTGGAACGTAGAAGTCCATCGAATAACACTCAAAGTGCTCCAGTGCGCCGCTTTTCGTCTGCGCCCATAGGCCAGCGGCATCGTATGCTTGCATGGACGACGGATGATATTTCCGCTCGCCCCTGCCTTGCCCCTGTTTACCTGTTGCGCCGCTCAACAGCCGCCTTAGCGGAATTAAAGGACACGTTAAACGCGCTAGCGAAATTAACGGACATCAACAACTGCCCCCGGGCGAAGCGCGCCCGCCGAGGAACGATTCAGCCGCGGCTGCGTTGATCTTTCTGGCGATTCCGGTAGCGCGTACGACACCGTGACCTTGACAGAGGTTCCAGCCGAAGCGTTGCAGTCTGGTTAACTGTCTTTTGATAAATGGTGGCTCCTACTGCATCGGCGTTGCCTCTACCATTGCACCGGGTCTACATGCGCCACCTGTCATAGAGGACTGTTATGAATCTCGCTTCGATCCGCAAAGACGCCTTTGCGATGCCTGTTCACAATCCGGCCTATCCACGGCCGCCGTACCGCTTTATCAATCGGGAATACTTCATCATTTCATACGAGACCGATTTCGATGCTCTGCGCGCCATCGTGCCTGAGCCGCTGCATCCGGAAAACGATCTCGTCCATTACGAATTCATTCGCATGCCAGATTCGTCGGGCTTTGGTGACTACACCGAAAGCGGTCAGGTCATCTCGGTGCGAGACCAGCAAGGGCGCCTCGGTAACTACACGCATTCGATGTACCTCGATGACGAAGGTCCAATCGCCGGCGGCCGGGAAATCTGGGGCTTTCCGAAGAAGCTGGCCAGGCCGACCTTGAGCGTCGACGGCAACGACACGCTGCTCGGCACACTCGATTACGGCACACAACGTATCGCAACCGGCACGATGGGCTTCAAGCATGTGTCACTCGACATCGAGGCTGAACGCAAGGAGCTTGCGGACACACCGAATTACCTGCTGAAAGTGATCCCGCACGTTGACGGTTCGCCGCGCGTGTGCGAGCTCGTGCGTTTCTATCTGCGCGACGTGAGCGTGCTGGGCGCGTGGTCGGGTCCCGCTGCGCTCGAACTGCATCCGCACGCGTTGGCGCCCATCGCCGATCTGCCGGTGAAGCGGGTGGTCGGCGCGCGTCATGTGATTGCCAATCTCACGCTGGATATCGGCGAGGTTGCGCTCGATTATCTGGCTTCGACCGAGAGCGTCAAGCTTGCGGTCAATCAATAACGCTCCGTGAACCGTTAGGAAAGGAAAGCAACATGTCGTTGAACAATAAAGTCGCGCTCGTGACGGGCGCAGCAAGCGGTATCGGTGAGCAGTGCGCACGCAAACTCGCTAGCCTCGGTGCCGCAGTGGTGATTGCCGACCTGAATCTCGAGAACGCGCAGAAAGTGGCCAGCAGCATCGTCGCGGCGGGCGGCAAGGCGCTGGCAGTCGCAATGGATGTCACCAGCGAGGAAGCCGTCAATAACGGCATCGAACGCGCGGTGAAGGAGTTGGGCAGCATCGAAGTGCTCGTGTCGAACGCAGGTATCCAGATCGTCGCTCCCATCGAGGACTATGCCTTTTCCGACTGGAAGAAAATGCTGGCGATCCATCTGGACGGCGCCTTCCTCACGACGAAGGCTGTGATCAAGCACATGTACGCCGGCGGCAAGGGCGGCTCGATCGTCTACATGGGTTCGGTACATTCGCACGAGGCGTCGAAGTTGAAGTCTGCCTATGTGACGGCCAAGCATGGCTTGCTGGGACTGGCCCGGGTGGTGGCGAAGGAAGGCGGCCCGCGCGGCGTGCGGGCAAACGTGGTGTGTCCGGGCTTTGTGCATACCCCGCTCGTCGACAAGCAGATTCCCGAGCAGGCGAAGGCGCTCGGTATCTCCGAAGCCGACGTCGTGAAGAACGTGATGCTCAGGGAAACCGTCGACGGTGAATTCACCACGGTCGAGGACGTCGCCAATACGGTTGCGTTCCTTGCGGGCTTCGAATCGTCCGCGCTCACCGGGCAGTCGGTGATCGTCAGCCACGGCTGGGCAATGCAATAAGGGGTCTCGTATGCGCAGCAGCACAAAAAAAATCAACGGGCAGTCGGATGTGTTTGCGCTGCCGCGCTACGACGAGATCGCCCTGGTGCTTCAGGGCGGCGGCGCACTCGGGTCTTACCAGGCCGGCGTCTACGAAGGCCTGGCCGAGGCCGGTGTGCAACCGAACTGGATCGCCGGCGTGTCGATCGGCGCTCTGAACACCGCCATCATCGCGGGCAATGCGCCGGAAAACCGTGTGGAAGCGTTACGAGGTTTCTGGAATTCGATCTGCCATCCGCTCGACTGGGTAGGTAGTCTGGGTGCATGGATGCCGCCCGGTTTCGGCGTGCAGGACCTGTCGCGCAAGTGGGCAAGTTTGTGGGCAGCCAGCCGCGCGTTGACAGAGGGTCAGCCGGGTTTTTTCTCGCCGCGCTCCCAGTTTCCAATGGCAGGTTTCGGCAAGCAAAGCCCCAACATGGTCAGCTACTACGACACGGCCGCCCTGAGGGAAACGCTGTTGAAGTTCTCCGATCTCGACCGTATCAACGATGGCGACATCCGCGTTTCTGTGGGCGCGGTGAACGTGCAGACCGGTAACCTGGTGTACTTCGACAACACGAAGATGCGTCTGCACCCGGAGCATTTCATGGCGTCAGGGGCGCTGCCGCCAGGTTTTCCGGCGGTGGAGATCGACGGCGAGTATTACTGGGATGGCGGCCTCGTTTCCAACACGCCGCTAACCGAAGTGCTCCGCGATGCCGACCACAAGGATGCACTCGTTTTTCAGGTCGATCTATGGAGCGCGAGAGGCAATGCGCCGGGGGACTTTCTCGACGTGTCCGAGCGTGCCAAAGACATTCAGTACTCGAGCCGTACGCGGGCGATTACCGGCATGCTGGCGGATCGTCAGAAGCATGCGCGCTTCATCAAGGAACTGCTCTCACATGTCCCTCCCGATCTTCGCAGGGCCGATCCGCTATTCCGTCTCGCTGAAGAAGAAGCCGACGGCAGCGCGATCAATGTGGTGCACCTCATCTACAAGAACAAGCCTTACGAGGGGCATTACAAAGACTATGAGTTCAGCGTCGACACGATGCAAGAGCATTGGGAAAGCGGTCTCGAAGACATCCGCGATTCGTTTGCCCACCGGAATTGGTTCGATGTGCCGAGCCGCGAACAGGGTTTCGTGACGCATGACGTACATCGCCAGCTTGGCGCTGTGCCGCAGTCTGATCTTGACATGCCTGAATTGCCGCTCGGGGCGGAACGGAAAGTCGCAGCTTGAACGGGTGCGTATCTGGTGTTCGCTGACGGACGACGATGGCAATATACAATCATAGTATTGTCCATACGATCAGTAATTTCCGGAGAAAATTCGAAGTCTCTGACGCGCTTGATAAAATTAATGCGCGCTTATGTGAATTGGCGAGTTTATTTAGTTCGGAGTGGAAATAAACCTGTCAACACATACGCCGAGACCCTGTCGGCACCGGGCGCTCAACTGACATGTTGATTGCGTTCTACCCGATGCGAAAGTGCTGGAGAAGCGTGGCGCGATGTCGGGGCCAGCAAACACACCGGATGATCACCTCGCGATCAGAGGGGCGCCCCGCCATCAATTTCTCCAGACTCTCAAATTTTCCCACCGTCGGCGCCCAAATTCGCCCAGTCCGCGAATGTAGCCATTTCGACCACGCTATTTGCAGCGGCGCCCCCCGAGATCCTTACCGCGACAGAACCGTTCGGAACGTATCGGCCGTTCCTGTCAAGCCCGCTCTACTACAACTTCGCTTATCTGAAGCGTTGGCACCAAGTCAGTGTAGTTGGGTATGTCACCGAAGATCTCTTTCGCGTGCGGCCCGACATCTGTTTGAAAAGACTCGACCGAGTCGCAGAAGAAGTGGCACATGGCAACGTAGGTTGCTGGTTCGCCGGGTGAACCGCCTGCAAGTCCTTTATCAACGGTGTAGTACAAACACGCTTCGCCCATGCACTTCTTCAGCAATGGCATATGCCTGTCGCGGTAGTACTCGTGGTCGAAGCGGGCGTCAGGCGTGTTTGCGTACATGACACTAACCTCGATCATCATAGGCCTCCAAGTGGTAGAAAGTGAGTCCCCAAAACGTTGGGTCCGAAGTATGAACAATTTGCGCCGTCGTAATGCATACCTGTCTAACCGCCATCGGCAACCGGCGGCAAACCCCGCCATCAAGCGGACCTCCCCGAGTCGCTTGACTTCCCTCCGTCGACAACGACCATGGCCTGCCGGGCGACCATGCCTCGCGCGCGCGAAACGCGATCGAAGCTAACAAACCAGTCGCCTCCGGCAGTCGGCTCCGGTCATGTCGACGTGGCCAGCAAGGTCTTCAGGTGCAGGTCGATCTGCGCCAGACATTCAGCGTCGGTTCCAAAGAGGGCCAAGTGTCCGTCGATGCTCGAGATCGACCGGAAGTCGCTTCCGGAAATGAGTTTCTGCTCGGCCTCGCATTCCGCTGGCGAGAAGAACATGTCATGGCTGATCGGCATCACGAAGGTCTTGGCCCTGATGCGGCCAAGCGCTGCTGCAAGGTCGCCGCCAATGTGCCTGCTCACGTCTCCATGCTGCCACTTCCAAGTCATGGCGAGCAGGTCGTTCGGGTCCATCGGCGCGAAGTAGCCGGTCATAAGATTATCGACAAAGGCCTGCATCGAATCGAAGCCTAGGGCCTTGTGGCGCGCGGCACGGAAGAACTCCGTGCTCCAACCCATCACGGTCCACATCTTCCCGTGCCGCTTCAAGCCGGCCGCCACCTCGGCAGGCGTAGCGTAGTCGCCGCCCTTGAATCCGCGATCGGTGATGATTGCCTCAACCAGCGTTTCAACGAAGAGGAAGTCGTGCTCGGTGATCTTCGCAGTCCCTGCAATAAGCGCCGCGCGAAGCACCATCTCCGGATAGCTCACGGCCCACTCGTAGGTCTGCTGTGCCGCCATTGAACCGCCGACAACCAGCGCCAGCCGCGTGATGCCGAATCTCTCGGTCATCCGTCTCGACGAGATACGGACGCGAGGATACGAACTTGGATAGAGTTCTTGCGTCAGCTCATGCCCACCGTGATTGCACGCGACACGCAGGTGTTCGAGGAGCACTGAGCTTCTGCTGGTAAGCTAAGCTGAATAGCCCGTACTTGGCCCAGGAGTTTCGAGCATGGCGCTCGAAGCGATCCAAATTAGGTCAACATGAAAGTGCTCATTGAGTCCATGTCCTTTGGAGGGACGGCACAATCCTGCACGGGCTACTATCACGGTAAACGCAGCTTCGACGTGCTCACCCATGCGGAATCCGTGCTCCCATCGCCGCTCGACTCGGCGATAGCCCTCATCATTGGGGCTGTTGACGCACCAGGCAGCGCAATCGCAAAGCGGTTTTCCTGCGAAGGTTTCGCTATCGCGGCCGTTCGGTGTGATGCGGAGAAACTTGCTCCTCTGGCGGACACGATTTCGGTCGACGGTCATGAGTCTCACGCCTTTGGCATTGATGCCCGAACAGAAGAGCAGGTCGATTCTCTGTTCCCGCACATCGAGGCTGGGATCGGAGAGATTGATGTGATGGTCTTTACCATTGGCGCGAACGTGCAGCTCAGTATCGTGGAAACAACGGCGCAGAAGTACTACAAGGTCTGGGAAATGGGCAGTTTCACCGGCTTCCTGACCGGACGGGAGGCAGCGCGGACGATGCTGCCGCGCAAACGTGGCGCGATTATTTTTACCGGGGCAACACAGAGCGTGCGAGGGGGCACCGGTTTCTCTGCATTCTCCGGTGCCAAAAATGGCCTGAGAGACTTGGCGCAAAACATCGCACGCGAACTGGGCCCCGAAGACATTCACTTAGGACATTTGGTAATCGACGGCTCGATCGACACCGAGTTCATCCGGACACTCTTTCCGGAACGCTACAAGCCGAAAGAGATCGATGGCATTCTCAATCCGGCGCATAATGCGTAAACTACTGGAACCTCCATCAACAACAGCTGACAGCGTAGACATTCGAGTTCGACGTGTGACCGTATATGGAACGTTAGTAAATCGAATGATGCGCCGCCCCAGTTTCACTAAAGGTACTGATATGTCTCGAAAGCTCAAGTTCTTTTTTGACTTTGGTAGCCCTGCTTCCTACCTCGCCTATTGCGAGCTCCCAAAAATTGCAGAACAAGGTGCGGCCTCGATAGAATGGGTTCCTGTCCTCCTCGGCGCCTTACTCAAGTCAATCGGCAATAGCGGGCCGACCGACGTGCCCACGAAAAGAGCCTGGTTTTGGAAGGACATGGCACTATGCGCAAAAAAGCGTGGCGTGCCGTTTGAGGTGAATTCATTTTGGCCGATCAACACTTTGGTTATCCAGCGAGGCGCTGTGGTCTTCAAGGATACGCTCCTCTTCCGTCCTTACCTCGACACGGTGTTCGAGGCAATGTGGGCAAAGTCCAAGAATCTTAACGACCCATCTGTGCTTGCAGAGGTTCTTGCTCCGATTGACATCTCTCTGGACGACTTCCTGCAGTGCGTCTCTGTCCAGAAAGTGAAGGACGAACTCAAGCAAAATACCGAAGAAGCCGCGCGACTTGGCGTATTCGGGTGCCCGTCGTTCCTTGTCGACGATCAGTTGTTCTTCGGCCAGGATCGACTCGAATTCGTGGCAGACGCTCTGCGCGACTCCCGAGCATGATAGACCGGCGCTACTGCTCATTGTGATCTTGCGAGCGTGAGCGCCTGAGAGGATATTCCGTTTAGTGCCTATGGGTTGCGCGCTGCAATTCTCAGATTACAGCTCAACGAACGGTTCAGCTACGACGCGGCGCAAAGTCTGTTCTTCAACAATTTTGAGGAGCACGAAGTCGCCGGTCTCGAAGACGTAGAGACCATTCGCACTGAGGTCGAAACTCGTCTCCACGACGCCAGTGTCAAGCCTCACTCAGTGGTCAACTACGACAACTTCGCAATCCGCCCCGAGGTCCTTGACGCATACGCCGTTCGTTGGTACTTTCGGTTTCAGTTGAGTTCCCATGCAACATGCTTCATCCGCGGCGCGAACATCGCGGACGAACCGACGCGCGCCGCACGAGATGAGTATTTCGATCGCGCAGCGAAAAGCTCGACATCACGCCCCCGCTTAGCCGCACAATTGCACTCTGGCTTCTGGGATCCAGATTTTCCGATCGGTGCCGCAGGAGTTCGATTTACACCAGCCTGGGAGCCGTTGCTACGCCGACCGTGTCAATGTCGATATGGCCACAGGAACCCGCCCATGGGCCAATCGAATAGTCGCTCCACACCGGATCACCAAAAAACAGCGGATTAGTGACGGGACCTGAGGTCGGTGAAATGGAGCTGCATGCGTAGCAGACGAAACTCCCCCACCTGGCTAACACTAAGCCAAGTGTCGGAATGTCGAATTTTGCTTGATTTTCGACATCCCTCGGCTTCTCTAATGCCAATATTTTTTCTTGCTCGTCTTCCCAATACCAGGATTGAAGCTATTCGTCGGGTCCAGCTGCCTCATTTGCGCCTCGTAACCTTCAGAAGCGTGGTACAGGTGGCCGACGTTATGCTCCGCGGGGTATTTTGCACCGCGAGTTTCAAGGTATGCCAATACCTCTTTCTTGAAGAGAACGGCGTCGTATCCGGGCTTCAGGATGTAGTCCTGGTGATTTACAAAGCAGAAAAAGTGTCCGCAGCAAGAGTCCAGCAGGACCTGCTCTCGCAGGTGAGGCGGCAACTTCAGGCGCCACTCAGTGTCATTTCGACGTAGTGCCACATCAAATGCAAGCAACCTTTCGTTGGTGTCAATTCCGTGACTTTCGCAGTAGCAGATGGTGCAGGCACCGACGGTGAATCGTACAAGAAACGCGTCGCGAGCTTCGTCCTCGTTACATTTGAAGTACTTCCCTGTGCGAGTTGCAAAAAAGCGTTCGAGAAGTGTAGCCATCTCCGCTGCATCGCGCTCATCCGCCTTGATCACCAGGTGGTGTTCATACAGATCCAAATAGCTGGGGATGCGGTCAGCCAGACCAATTGGAGTGAGTGCGTTGGAGATCTGGATTGCCTTGTCCACGGTGTTTTCGGGAAGCAAGGGAACGCGCTTAACCAATCTGTCCCACCTCGCCTTTTGTGCGATCAATTCCGGGATCTTCTCAGGACCTAGGCGCCGGATCGCCTTGTAGATGTGTTTCCCGTAACGAATCGAGAGATCCAGCGCGCCTCTATGAATGTACTCCGCCTGGATCGGCAGTTGAGACAAGCTTGTCAAAAGGAAATGACGGAGCTGGACCAATTCAGATTCGTCGTTAGTTCCAATGTAGAAGGTGGTGGTATTCGCCGGGGCATCAAAGGTAGGCAAGCGAACGGCAAAGACCGCAAGTTTTCCTGCACTACCGGCGCTGTCGTGCAAATATTCCGGATTCCCATTGTAACGAGCCGGACTATCCGCAGTTACGTCACGAAGATTTTTTGCGTAATCTTCCGCCCACAACTTTCCGTCCCAGTCTGGCGAATCGCCCGTCGTGTACTGACGTGAAGCGAGGTTCTCGAGAATGGTTTTCGGATCCCGTCCTAGCTTGATTCCGAGATTGTTGACGAGTTGAAGCTTTCCACTCGTGTCGATCCTGGCGAAAAGGGATTTTTCAGTAAAGGCCGGCCCCCGCCGAATCAACGAACCGCCGGAATTATTACAGATTCCACCGATAACCGATGCGCCGATACATGAAGAACCAATGACAGAATGCGGTTCTTTATTGTATGGCTTAAGGGCATTTTCCAACTCAGTCAACGTTGATCCAGGGAATGCAATGACTTGCCTCGCGTCATCAATGATTTGAAGTCCGCCAAGACGCCGAGTGCTGACGATTATCAGATCTCTATCGTAATCGTCGCCGTCTGGAGTCGAGCCTCCGGTGATGCCGGTGTTCGACGCTTGCATCAAGATGATTACGTCATTCGCAACACAAACCTCAAGAACCTGCCAAAGTTGCAGTAGCGTGCGGGGCAACGCAATTGCGAGCGCTTTGCCGTGTCCAACCCGAAAACCCTTGGTATAAAAAACCTTCTCGTCTTCACCAGTTAACAGATCCGTTGCTGCAACCACACTTCGCAGCTTACTTAGTACCTCTTTACTTGACATATCCATGCTCCATGCTGTTCAAGGCTTACCCCTTTTGATTGGAGCCACCTGACTTCTAGTAAAATCCGTAACTACGTTAACCGATCGTGACCGGCCACAATCAATTGCCCGGTCAGTGCAGCCGATCCAAACCCGTTCAAGTACACAGTCGTCCTGACTCGGCGACACATTCCCCGTCTGCGGCGTTCTGACGTCAGCTTCAGAAATTCTCGCCGCTTTCGCTTATGTCGGCATCTGCTTGACAACCAGCGGGCCCGAGAGCAAACCAGGCAGACGGCGCCCGACGTGAGGCAGCGATCACGCGCACTACATCCAGGCCGCTCTCGCAAAAAAAGACGAAATATCCCATATCGAAAATCCGGAATGGCGATCGACTATATTATAAGTAGTACATAGCTATAAAAAATAATCCATGCAAGGTTCATTTCCGTTGCCATGGTGCGTTCCGCAGGCGCAATGGTAAGTACAAGTCGCAGCCACTTTCAATAGCGAAAAAGTGACGCCTACGATTCTGCTACTGAAGCGCCAACCGGGGAATATCCAGCCGGCCTGGGTTTGAGCGATTTCCATTCTTTTTTCGCCGCAAAATTACCCAAAGCGTAAAACACCTTCTCAGCAATGGAAACAATGCTAAAAGAAACGCTTTCGCGCTCGCGAGCATTGCTCGTGACGGACGCATTCTTCAAATCAAGTTCAGGCTGCTATCTGCTGAACTCCACCGGTAGGCGGGTGTCGGCGAGCTTCTCGCGAAGCTGGACACCGGCGCCTCCGCGCGCAACGCGGAAAACGCTCAACGCAAAAAAGATTTTTGACATGCTTGCCGGCGGCTGCGGCCCCGCTGGCGCGGCGGCTGCGATCGACGCGGCGCACAAAGACATTCGCACCGGCGTGCCCGCCGAACGCTTCGGCGGTCACGTGCTCTACACGATGGCGATCGAGACTTCGTATCGGTGCAGGAAACGGAAGGACTGAGTTTCGCGACCGCGCTCGAGTAGCACGTGCGCGCCTACGACGTCGACATCATGAATCTGCAGTGCCGAGATGCTCGTGCCGGGTGTGAAGACCGTTGAGATCGGCACCGCAAGCGGCGCGACGCTGCGCGCTAAAAGCGTGGTGCTCGCGACGGACTCGCGCTGGCGCTCTCTTCAAGGGCAAGCGCATGGCGGTTAATTGCAAGCGAGGAGCCTCCATCCGGAGTCCCGCCGAAATACCACTGAGGAAGATCAAGTAAGCGTCAATTTTTAAATCGGTATTAACACCTGGTTTGTTCGATTCTTTAGCGAACATATTGCGATTTGTCTACTGCCAGGGAAATTCATTACCTCGAAAGCGCCTTTATCGCCCCTCTGCTTGGTCCTAGACTTCACGTGTGTCTCCGGATCGGCGCGAAACATGCCCGGTATCAACCTATCTACTTTGGCCAATGATTGCACGACATCATGAAAGACATTGAATTGGTTCATCACACCGTTGAGGCAAACGGCATTCGTCAGCACTATGTAGAAGCAGGCGACGGACCCACGGTCGTCTTGCTTCACGGATTCCCCGAGACCTATTACGCGTGGCGTCATCAGATTCCCGTGCTCGCGCAACATTTCCGTGTGATTGCGCCAGACTTGCGTGGCTATGGGGCAACGGACAAGCCCGCGGCAGGATATGACAAACGCACGATGGCAAACGACCTGCTTGCCCTGCTTGACAAGTTGGACATCAACCGTATCGCGCTAGTGGGCCACGACCGAGGCGCACGAGTAGCGACGCGCTTCGCTAAGGACCATCCGCACAGACTTGACCGCCTCGTTGTGATGGATAACGTTCCGACGCGAGTGGTCGCTGAGCGGCTGAATGCGCAGATTGCAAAGGCATACTGGTTCTTCCTGTTCCACCAGGTTCCCGATCTTCCGGAAGCACTGATTGCAGGCAACGAGCGCGTGTGGCTCCGCCATTTCTTCACGGACTGGTGCTACGATCCAACTGCAATTAGTGGCGATGCGTTCGAGGAATACGTTCGAGCATACCAGGCTCCTGGTGCCGTCCGTGGAGCAATGTCCGACTACCGAGCGAACGCCGAAGACGTCGCGCAGGACAAGGTTGACGCACATGTGCCCATCAAGGTGCCGACGCTGGCGCTTTGGGGTGCCGAATTCTACGCCGTCGGTAAAATGTTTGATATGGCCGAGGTATGGCGCTCCATGGCAACCGACATACGGACATACGCAATTGCGCAGGCGGGACACATGCCGCAGGAGGAGCAGCCTAAGATTGTCAATGCCCAACTGCTCGATTTTCTGCAGAGTTGGAAAGGATAGCTATCGACTCAAAACGCCGCGCTAGAGCATGATATTCATTTTTATCAAGGAATATTACTCTATTGTTTCGCAACGTCCGATGTAGTTACACATAAGCCAGTGACCACATTGGACCAGATTCAAGACATCGTCCCTGCCGCCACAGCAGCATCCCAACAGGCGACCGTCGCGCAATCCAGAATTACCATCAAGGCAGTGCTGATCCTCGAGAAACTGCTCGGCCAGTACCTGAGCAACGTGCACCTATCGACGCCTATCCGTGGCGTTTCTTATTCGACGACGTAAATGCGTGCAATCACAAAATCCTGGTTGCAGCTGATCTACGTATTTACAGGATGAACACCATGCAAACACTCTGCTCCTGTAGTTCCGAACTCGGTGAGTCGTCATTTAGCGGAAAAATCACCAACTCGCGCCCTTCTTTCTCAAACATCGGCAGACTGCCGCAAGTCGCACCGCTCTATAGCCTGCAAGTTGGCGCCGCAAAGGTAACCGTTATATCTGACGGCACTATTCCTCTCAATGCGCCCACACTGATCTCCGGCAAAGATACGGCGACATTGGAGAAGCTGTTGGCCAAGGCATTTCTTTGCGGGGAGGTCGAGACGTCGATTAACGTCTACCTGATTGAACTGAATGACCGTAAGATTCTTGTCGATACGGGTGCCGGAGAACTGTTCCGCCAAATTAACGTCGGCGGAAAACTTTTCACGCGTCTCGAGCATACAGGGCTTGGACCTCAAGACATCACCGACATTTTAATTACGCACATTCATGTGGACCATTCAGGCGGTCTCACGATGGCAGGCGAGCGAATGTTCCCGAATGCACTTGTACATGTCGGCAAGCCGGACGTCGATTTCTTTCTTGACCCGGAACAGGCGGCCACATCCGCATATCGGCCGGATGCACTTCCGTACACATTCGAGCAAGCAGTACTAACAGTTAAACCCTATGCGGAGTCGGGTCAACTGCGCCCTTTCGACAAGACCACTGAGATTGTCCCCGGCATTACGGCGTCACTCCACCCGGGACACACACCTGGCTCAGCTTTCTACGCACTAACCAGCGAAGGCCAAACCCTCGTGTTTGTCGGCGATATCGTTCATATTGCCGCACTGCAATTTGCCGAACCTGAATTCACAATCGCGTTTGACGTGGATCCCGCCGGCGCGGTGGAGAGTCGCAGATCAGCCTTCGCCGAGTTCTCTCGCACGCAAGTGCTCGTCGCCGCCCCGCATTTGCCTTATCCGGGTGTCGGACATATTCGTCCAGATGGTGACGCTTACGCGTGGGTACCTGAATCATTTATGGACCGCGAGTGATCGCGGAAACAGCGCAACAGTATCGGCTTCAGCGCCCAAAACCTGCACGGTCAATCTGCTATAGAAAGCCCTGGACGATTTTCAAATCAAACTCACCTGATGGCAGCCAGGTGGGTGCAGGCTAATGACACGCCAGAGCATGAGATGAAAGTGAAAGCAAAGGTTGTCCTGACAGATTGCGCCTGGGATTCCATCGACATTGGAAATCGCATTCTCGGGGAGATCGCAGACAGCCGCGACACGCTGGCCGGCCTGCAATCCGGTGCACCGGGAGAAGTGCGCCGTGTCCTCGAAGGCCAGTGGCCAATCAACTTCGTCAATTCTGCTGTGCGTGGCAAAGAAAAAACCGGGCTGCCCTGTAACGATCTTCCAGCCCCTAACTTGGAGAGATACAAAATGAAGCTTTGTCGCTATGGCGAATTTGGCGCGGAAAGGCCTGCGATTTTTGACGAGCAAGGTGCACTGCGCGACCTGTCCGGCTACGTGTCCGACATCACGCCTGCGCATCTTTCGGCGAGTGAGCTCGAAAAATTGTCAAAAATTCGGCTGTCCGAGCTGCCTCTCGTCCCGGGAAATCCCCGCATCGGCGCACCCGTATCTGGCATCTCGAAGTTCATTGCTATCGGTCTGAACTATCGCGACCACGCCGAAGAGGCTGGCATGGCCATTCCCACCGAGCCCATCATCTTCATGAAGTCGACGACGTCCATCGGTGGCCCCAACGACGACATCGTCGTGCCTCCGCACTCGACGAAGCTCGACTGGGAGCTCGAACTCGGCGTTGTGATCGGCAAAAAGGCGCAGTACATCTCCGAAGAAGAAGCTCTGGACTATGTCGCCGGCTACTGCGTGGTGAACGACGTATCCGAGCGTTCCTTCCAGCTGCAATCCTCCCAGTGGGACAAGGGCAAGGGTTGCGACACCTTCGGCCCGATTGGCCCGTGGCTCGTGACCAAGGACGAAGTGCCCGACCCGCAAAACCTGAACATGTGGCTCGACGTCAACGGCGAGCGTCGTCAGGGCGGTAACTCCAGGACCATGATTTTCACGGTCAAGGAACTCGTTGCCTATTGCAGCCGCTACATGACGCTGCTTCCGGGCGATGTGATTACCACCGGCACGCCCCCGGGCGTCGGCATGGGTATGAAGCCCGAACCGACCTACCTCAATAAAGGCGACGTTGTTACGCTCTGGATTGAAGGACTCGGCACCCAAAAGCAACTGATCGTCGAGCGACAGGTATAAGACAGACCCCTCCGTTATCCGCCAGAGATAACGGATAACGGAGGATTATCAGGTAGGAGACCCCATTCATGCATATACCTATGATTTCCTGGCATCCCATACCCACGTGGTAGGTCCGGTTTACATACGCCCGCTGACGGCGTAGTACGCAGTACCCTCTTCGCAATCTCCAACGGACGCTCTGATCTTCACACTACGCAAGGAACAGAGTTCAGAGCATAGAGAAGGATGGAAACTATGGTTCTCAAGGGCACGCCACGCGACATGAACAAGTGGAGGGATGTACTCCTCGACCCGAATGCCAGATTCCCCGGCGAGTCGAATGAATACCGCCGCGCACGTAGTGAGCTGTTAGAGGCAGAATTAGAGCTCAAAGAGCTGAACGAGCGAGTAGCCGCCATGCGCCGGGCACTCCCTGCGGGCGGCCTGATCAAGGAGGACTACGTCTTCGAGTCTGCCGACAATGGAAGCGAGGTGAAGCTGTCGGAACTGTTCGAGCCGGGCAAGAACTCACTGATCATTTACCACATGATGTTTCCGCGCTGGTCACAAGACCAACGAGCGGGAGCCCCAGGAGGCAAGACTGCCGAGCTGCCGCTTGTCGAGCAGCCGTGTCCGTCTTGCACATCGATTGTCGACGGGCTCGAGGGCGCGGCCTTTCACGTTGCCGAGCGAGCCAACCTCGTCGTCGTCGCGAAGACTAGCCCTGAACGGCTCGGCACCTACGCACGTGAACGCGGCTGGCACAATTTGCGCCTGTTGTCCTCGCGGAACAACACCTTCAACCGGGATTACCGCGCTGAAACGCCAGACGGCGGGCAGCGCGCCTCCTTGAACGTATTCTCCCGCGACGCGGACGGAATCCACCACCACTGGGGGAGCGAAGCGACGTACAAGCGCGGCGATACCAGCTCGTTCGATGCGATCTGGACAATCTACGGTGTTCTCGATCTGACGCGCGAAGGACGCGGAGAGGGCGGGGGCTTCCCCAACCTGCAGTACTAAGGAAGTCTTTGCACTTCTGTTCGTATCGGTTTGAGTGGCCCTGGAACAGGGTCGCTCTGACCCCGTGGGCATGGCACCGCATCCACGGTGCACATCGGTGTGCGCGTGCGTCGTGATCTTCCACGCCGCACGCGCCGAAGTCTATCTCCGAATACTGCGGTCTCCCGCTCGCCGCCGCCTCCGGGTCACGCCTCGTGACAAATGATGATCAAGCGCGCTATGACCGTTGTCGCCGGCCCAACCCATCGCAAGCTACAAACGGCCCAGACGCGCATGTCGGCAACGCGAGCGCACCATGGCGCTTGTCTTCTGGTCGCCACGGTGTTGGCCCGCACTGGCCACGGAGCTACGTTGAAAGGAACCGTCGCATGATGCCTCCCCCCTGGCTGCTGGGCATTCTGACTGCGCTCATGCTGGTCGTCACGGCAGTAAGCACGATCCGCCTCGGAGCCGCCAAGTTACCAGCCAACTGGCTTTCAGCTGTTAAGCCAGGCGGGCCTTGCTCGTCTTCGCGGTGTTCAGATGGAGCCGATACTGACATTGCGTATCTGTTGATGGGTGTCGCGATGACGGGAATGCTGGCACCGAGCATTAGAACTCTGCCGTCACACGCATGGGAGGCGATCTTTGGCTTGCTCACTGTGTGGTTCGCATGGCGCTTTTTAGCCGATACCAGGGTGAACGGCCTGCGGTCTCTGGCGAGCGTGCATCGCGCTGCACATATGTTGCACTGCGCGGCCGCGGTCTACATGTTCGCCGCCCTCACGATGACTGACGACATCTGCAGGGGGGGAGCGGAAAGCAGCAGCATGGTACAGCCGTTCAAACTTCCGACTCTGGCGCTCGCGTTTATCCTTGTCTGTTGCGGGGCTTGGGACATACTCGCTCAACTGCCGGGTCGACACTACAGTCTCCGGAAAATATCAGTTGGCGCCACCTCAGCCCGCAGCACAGCACCGACGGTAGCGTGTCGTGTCGCCATGAACGTGAACATGGCAGTGATGCTTCTCATCATGAGATGATCGGGTCGATCAGACCGACCGCAGGTAGTCGTGCATAGAGCTTGATGGGCGCGTTTTGTCAGGTTTGCGACGGGCATCAGTACCGCAAAGATTACGAGATGAAGCCTTGCGAGCGTCATGGGTAAGCGCTCGTAATCTCGCGCGGCCCGGCGAAAGCAATTCAAGCGACCGAAGCTGCGCTCTACCACCTAGCGGCGCGGCCACAGCACGAATCTTTTTTTCGCCTCCGCCAACTTGATCACCTCAAGCTCGATCCCCTCGTCAAGCGCAGCCTGCGCGGGTTCGCCGCCTGCATATCCCCGATCGGCGAACGCCACGTTAACCGTCCGGCGTGTGGCCTGCCGGCATGAAAATGTGAACGGGTGGCGGTGTTGTGCAACTTCGGAGAATTGCACAGAGTTTAAATTGCAGTTCTCAGATGCTATGGGGAAGGCTCACGCCTTCCTCATCGGTCCGCTCAAGCACCTCGACGCGTGTTATCACATCCTTCAGCGAATGCGAAAGCGTCTCCCGCAGATGGTCGAGTATTGTCCGCACTTTCGCATCGAGGAATCGTCGAGACGGATACACTGCAAATACGGTGAAAGGACGCAGGCGGTATTGCGGCAGCACACGTATGAGCGCACCAGATTCAAGGTCATCCACCACAGAGTACGTAGCAAGCGCACCAATTCCCGCTCCGGCCAGTAATGCTGCACGCATTGCGTCAGGCACATTCGTCTGGAGGGGCGACTTCGGGATATTCAGTAGATGCGACTCCTGTCCGCTTTCGAGATGCCATTCGTTTGGTGGTGCCACCGGCGAATCGAACTCGATGAGCGTGTGAGACGCGAGATCGTCTCGTGTACGCGGTGCACCATTGAGCTTAAGGTAGCCCGGCGAAGCTACCATTATCGAATAGGCTGTGCCGAGCGGCTGCGCAACGTAAAGTGAGTCGGGAAGTTGTGTTGCGGAGAACAGTGAAAGATCGTAGCCGTCCTCGACGAGGTTCGGCATGCACTGCTCGATCTTCAGTTCGACCTGGACATCGGGGCAGATTACCTGATAGCGTGCCAGCGCTGCGGCGACTAGGCTTTGCGCGAGCCCGGGTGCGCAGTGTAGCCGCAGGCGGCCCGCAGGCGAATGGCTAGCGTTGCGCACGTCTTCCGCAGCAGCGTCAAAATCCGCAAGGATCGCTTTTGCACGTTCATAGAAGCGTCCGCCGGAATCTGTCAACGATAGATGGCGCGTGGTCCGGTGCAAGAGGACCGCCTGCAATTGCTCTTCTAGAATATTTACGGCGCGTGAAACCTGCCCGACAGTCATATCGATTTCCTTCGCGATCGCCGTGAAGGAACCCTTCTCGACCACACGGACGAAGATCCGCATATTGCTAACAAGATCCGCCATATTGTATTGTTCCTTACCAGTTCGCTTCCAACGATCTATGTATTGCCACTACACGCACGTCGCCTGTTGAATTTTGAGTATGGGGGGAGAAAGCACTGACGGTCACTCCCTCAGGTTCCCTCGGTTTTTCGCCTTCCGCGGGCCTCGGGTTATGCAGCCCTATATTTGTCCGCCGAGCCACGAGCTAGTCTTGCGTGAACGAAGTTGGAATTTTCAGTCGCATGGCCGTGAGCGCGACGTGACGTCAGTTGTGGCTCGCCTAAATTGCGCTCGCTGCCGTGCTTACAGAACGGGTAGCGCGTTCTTTTTCGATGCGCGCCGTCACGTCCCGCGCGACCGCCGCCGAACCAAGCGCCGTCCCATCCAGGGCCTTCACCAGCGCGAACGTCATTTCGACGTAGAGCTTGCGTCCGCTTTTGTGTGTCGCGCGGGTCAAGGTTGGCCGTCCATGCAGTCTCGTCGTACCGTTCGCGATTGCCGTCCCGAATCCCGTCGAGTGCGCGGCGCGTAGGTGCTCGGGGATGATCAGATCAAGCTTTCTGCCGACCGCCTCGTTCGCGCTGTAGCCGAACAGTGTCTCAGCGGCACGGTTCCACCGTGCGATCGTTTCCGAGCAGTCCGCAAAGATGACGGCGTCGGATATCTGTTCGATTACCAATTCGGCCAGCGCAGGAGTGTAGTTCATGATGTCGTTTCCTAGTGGTTGCTTCAATAATCGACAGGCGTACCATCATGCCCCCAGCCAACGTCACGCCGCGTAGGACAAAGGGTGCGACGGTCGCTGGAAAAGGCATGCAGGCGCCCATCCCGCAAGCCAGACCACACCCCGGTACTGCATCTCCGCGCAAACATTGCTTTCCGTTAACGACATGAAATATCCGATCGGCTTTTAGACATTGGACGCTTGATGACTGTGCGGCGTGACGAGAACGCGCTCGACTTCGGTGGCCCAGGTCCTGTCTCCAGTAGAGTGAGCCAGCATATTCGCACCAACCATCGCGGCGAATACCACGACAAGGTCTTCGGGCGACAGCGAGCATGAAGGATCGACATGCGCGATGTCCGCGAAAGTCGTGAATAGCTGCTCGACACCTTCACGATAGGCCTGACTCAAACCTTCACTCGCACGAGGCGGAGCTGCATCTTGCCCAAGAGCGACCATGGGGCAAGTCTTCTCGATAGGCTTGCTAGCGAAGTAGTACGAGACGAGCCGCTTGAGCGTACCGGTTACGGCCCCTTTGTGCGATATCGTCTTCGCTCTCCAGTTTTCAGCGGACCGTGCGAACCCTGACGAGCAAGCCTCGGCTATCAGTGCGTCTTTCGAGGCAAAGTGATTGTAGAAACCACCGGGCGTCATGCCCACGCGTGCCATGATCTCTGAGATGCTGACCGCGGCAACACCTAGGCCACGCATGGTCGCCGCAGTTTCATCAACGATGCGTTGGCGGTTCTTGTCCGCCTGTTCGCGATTCGAACGTCCCATAAAGAGCTCCTTCGATATTCGAGCTGGGAAACCGGCCTATCCGCATTTCCACACTGTTTCAGTTGGACCCCGATTGTAGGCGTCAGCACGTCGCATATCCCGGACATCTGACACCTCAAGCAAAACTCGCCGCTCACGCGCGACTCGCACGTGAGCGGGCTCAAGGGACCGGTACGACGGCGCGCCGCCTAGTCGACTGCGCTTCCGGAAGTGTCGATGCGAATGGCGCGGCTGTTCAAGGCTTCCAAGCACGTACATACCGAGCAAGATCACTCAAAGGGGCACACAAAACCTTGTCAGGTATCACGAAGCGCGGATAGAATAAATTATACTCGACATTTATTTTTTCGATCGATACTGGGCTGCAGGCTGGGTATGCTCCGTTCACTTTCTGGAATTTGCGATGGTCACTTACGAGCCTAAACTTACTGCCGTATTGTGTGTCGATCTCTACAACGACTTCCTTAGCGAGGGAGGCAAGCTTTTTCCTTGGGTTAAGGACATCGCGAAGGAGAACAACATGCTAGAAAACCTCCGCACCGTTGTCCGGACGGCAAGGGAGGTGGGTATCTCGATCTACCATGTTCCGCATCATCGATGGGAGTCGGGTGACTATGTCAACTGGAAATACCCGTCCCCCTATCAACTTGGCGCTGCCGAACGGCAAACCTTCGCAAAGGGAACGTGGGGGGGCACCTTCCATGACGATTTCCAGGTGCAGCCCGGTGATATCGTCGCGACCGAGCATTGGGCTTCAAGCGGCTTTCCGAATACGGATCTTGACCATCAACTCAAACGCTACGGAAAGGAGAAGATCATTTTGATTGGCCTTCTCGCAAATACGTGCGTCGAAGCGACTGCGCGAATCGGTATGGAGTTGGGATATCACGTAACGCTGGTACGCGATGCAACTGCTGCGCGCTCAAAAGAGGCTCTACACGCCGCACTGAACATTGACGGACCGACATACGCTCACCAGATTCTCACCACTTCTCAGCTTGTGGAAGCGATGAAAACGTCCGCTCAGTGTCGGTAACACAATGGCTTTACGACCTGCGAGCATATGATTGGGCACGCGTATGAGAGCAACGCAACGCGCGTATCGACACTTCGCTCAAAAGTGTTGGCCATCAACGCTAGCCTGACCGCCAATCACGTCGAACGGGCTGGCAGGGCCGTTTCGCTACCACCATTCGAGGAGGCTCAAAAGCTGGGAGATCCGCAGGTGGAAATGGATGGGCATCTCGTTGAGGTACCGACCTACGCGGCAGCGAAGCGCTTGCTCAGCCGTGCAGAGCAGTTTGGGTTAAGACCTCGACGGTGATCTACATCTCGTGGGGCGGGCGGATGATCGACTGTTCCGGCACAGAAGGTCGTCGCTCGCTTTGTGTCAGCCGATTGATCAATTTAATTGCGTCATGCTTGGGTGAATGCACTTTCAAGTCGGTTGAAGAACCGATCGTTCCAAGCGCGAAGCACGGTTGGGGTGACATCGCGAGGAAAGTCGTCAGGTACCTTCATCACTTTCGCCTCTCCTCGAATTCCCTCCACTGGCATGATGATGCTGGTCACATACCGAATTCCTTAGACCGTCTGGCCTTGTCAACCAATGACCTGCTAATGAATTCGCTCACTTGCTCCACGGTGCCTGAACCGAAATCGTTGGACGGATTGGTGACGCGAATTCGAGAGAGGGGCTTACCCGCCCTGGCGAAGGTGTTTCCGTTGGCGGCATTGCCTGAGAACGACAGTTGCCTTTCATGTCGACCACTGATTGAAGAGATCGTGACGGCAACAAGGACGATGCCCTTTGCGGCGGAATATCGGCCACGACAGTCACTCGAGCCTGCCCGAACTTGGTCATTACTTAATGACCGTCTCGGAGAAATCGAATAGAGGCTGTCGACCCCTTGCTGCCCTCCGGTGAGCTTTTCCGAATGTCCCAACCTCGCAAAAAAGCAGCCGCCCGCGACCCAACTGCACACACCCAGCGGAGCCTGAGCGATCCATCGTCTCACGTTTAGCTCTATCCCGGAGAACGGTCGCGCCGGCGAACAGCCGACGAGTCTGTACCTCGGTTTGTCGGCGACGTGCCGCAACATGCCGAGGTCAGATCCAGATGCCGGCGTGCGTATCTTGCCGGCCGGTGCTCACGGATTCTGTGCATCAGAAAAACGGGGTGATGCCGCGGCGCTGACCGTGGCAAGTCAGCGGCGAAAAACCTGTCCCTGGGAATCCCGGCCGGCCAATTTGTCGCCCTGAATGTGAGGGAATCCACCAAGCGCTGATCGTCTCTTGTCCGCTCCCCCGAGTTCCAGTTCTGGCATCTGGCGTTTTTCTTCCGTGGCGTCCGCACCTTCCTATATCACATACCGGCAGCCAGTATTGTGCAATATCCGTAAGAGACTGTTCCTGGATCGAGTATTAATCGCAATCGATCTTGCGCCGTTATCTGTACGTATTCCGTCGAAGCCCACCCTGCAAAGTGAGCTTCCGCGCCCTCTCCTACACATTGGTCAATCCGAAAGGTCGGTAAGCACATGAAGCTGTCTTTTGCGCAAAAACTCTGGTTGCCGTTGATCCTGAGCCTGCTGTGTCTCGCCGGAATATCGATCTACAACGCTTACCAGACTCGAGAAATGCGGCTGGACGAGCGCAAGGCGGACCTGAAACATGCATCGGAGATCGCCCTGAGTGTGGTCAAGACCTTTGGCGATCAGGTGGCCGCCGGCTCTATGTCGGCAGCGGAAGCCCAGAAGCGCGCCATGGACAGCATCCGGAACATGCGGTACGGGGACAACGGTTATTTCGTGATCCTCAATTCGCAGCCGACAGTCCTGATGCACCCGACCAGCCCGCAGATGGATGGCTCAAACGTTGACGACTACAAGGATCCGAACGGCGTCACTATCTTCAGGGATATGGTCGCTGTTAGCAAGCATGACGGTCAGGGCTTTACCGCGTACTCTTTTCCGAAACCGGGGAGAACAGAAGCTTCTCCGAAAATCACCTACATCGTGTCCTATCAGCCGTGGGACTGGATTCTCACGACCGGGCTCTTTGTCGACGACCTTGATGCCGCATTCCGCTCGTCGCTGTATCAGAGCCTCGGGATTCTGCTGGTACTCGCCGGAGCCCTGTCGGTTGTCGTGGTCTTCCTCAACCGCGGCATCATCCGCTCATTGGGCGGCGAGCCATCCTATGCCGCCGATATCGCCAACCAGATAGCCAATAACGATCTGACTGCCGTAGTGAAGATCGCCCAGGACGACCGCTCGAGCCTGCTGTTTTCGATAAAGCGTATGCAGGAGCAGCTCACGCATACGATCAGCACGATCAAGGTTTCGGCCGACTCGATTGCCACCGCCACTCACCAGATTTCGGCGGGCAATCAGGACCTGTCGCAGCGTACCGAAGAACAGGCCGCCTCGCTCGAGGAAACTGCGTCCAGCATGGAGCAACTGACCTCGACTGTCGCCCAGAATGCCGACAATGCCAGTCAGGCCAACCAGCTCGCAGCGCAGGCCGCCCAGGTGGCCGAACAGGGCGGCACCGTGGTGTCACGCGTGGTCGAAACCATGGATGGCATCAATGCCAGCTCGGACAAGATTGCCAACATTGTCGGCATCATCGAGGGCATCGCCTTCCAGACCAATATCCTCGCGCTCAATGCGGCCGTCGAAGCGGCGCGGGCCGGAGAGCAGGGTCGGGGTTTTGCGGTGGTGGCCTCGGAAGTGCGTTCGCTGGCGCAGCGCTCCTCGGCGGCGTCCAAGGAAATCAAGGAACTGATCCACGATTCCGTGGAGCGCGTGCAGGCAGGTGCCGGCCATGTGCGGGATGCGGGTGCGAAGATGCGTGAGATCACCCACGAAATCAGACGCGTGACGGGCATCATGGGTGAGATCACAGCCGCATCGCAGGAACAGAGCAAGGGTATCGGCCAAATCAACCAGGCCGTCACGCAGATGGACGAAGTCACCCAGCAGAATGCCGCGCTGGTGGAACAGGCGGCAGCGGCCGCCAGTTCGCTCGCGTCGCAGGCGAACGATCTGAAAACTTCCGTTTCGATGTTCAGGCTGAACGCCTCACGCGACGCCGAGGTCATCCGCCGTGTCGGGCAAACGCACGCGACGGCGACACCGGCGCGAGCCCGAGCGCTGGCGGCGCCAATCCCGCAGCGGCCCGCAGCGCAGCCTGTCAGGGCTGCGCAAGCCCTCGAGCGTGGAGAATGGGACAGCTTCTAGGTGGCCATCCGTATCGCCGGTGATTCGCCGACAGCGCGAACCATGTTTGTCGGCGTCCGTACCGAAAGTTCGGACGCCCCGTCGTGCAACGTTGAAAGGGCAGAGACGGCACCAGTCATCCCTGCAGACAGGAACACCATGGTCGCGACGGATACCGTTGCTGCAAACAGTCAAGCAACCTGAACGGATCGGCAAATTGAGCAATACGAACAGTGTACTGGGCCAGGTAGTCGAGATTATGGCCGCCAACACAAGGAAAATGGGTGTTCTCGGAGCAAGGGCGATGGTTATGGGCACGTTCCATGATGCAGTCCTGCCGCATCTCACGACGTTGCAGCGTGTCTCGATCACCCGGTCATTCCCGCAGGGCATTGAAGATATCCTGTCGCTGATGGACGATGTGGCCCTGCCGGCCAAATACCACTCGACGCTGCTTGAACTCACCAACTCTGTTCTCGCCGAACTGCGTCAGGAATCGGTGAGGAGTCGATAGCCTCAGCCCTGCTCACCGCTCCAGAGCACTCACCGGTCAACACGGCCTGCTTGCGTACGCCCAATTTGTCAGGCGACTCGACCTGCCAATAAGGATAATGCGCTGAAATACTCTCTCAGATTCTGGCGCAGCCGCGGACTAGCCAAAATCTTTAGCCGCCCCCAACGCAGTCGGCTTTTTTTTGGCCAGATAGCGCCGCATCACCGTCTACGAGCGTCCACGAATGGCTGATCTCGTCTGTGAAGGCCGCATGCCAACCCCGTACCGTCGACGCGACTAATGGCGGAGACCGCCTGTCCACCACTGCAAACGGTTGGCAATTCGGGCCAATAGAAGCAGGCCGTCATGGGCGGCTATGGTGCAGGACAACGTATCGTCGTTGACTGTTCAATTCGCAACCCTGTGCCCTGATGCCCATGCCGCGCATAACACTTGGCAGTCGTCCATCCTGTTTTCCGACTCTCTAAATGGCTGCCATGGCACCATGACCGCCCCTTCGACAGCACCGGACGACTGTCGCTTCGAGGCCGCTCACTGCCCGACGGCGATCGGCCACGGCAGGCGATCGCTTAAACGTTACCTTCTGACGAAGCGGCACCGCGACGCGCGATGAATGCTTCGACATGCCGGATCGCCTGCTCGCACTGGTCGAGGGACAGGTTGTGGATGGACGCCGATACCGGCTCGAAGCCGAGTTCGCCCGCGACCCAGCGGATGGCTTTCGCACGGGCCTCAAACGGGTTGACGCGATCGCGCCTGACCTTGCCCGCGACCAGCGGCTCGAGCGTGTCGTGCAGGCGGCTCTTCGCGTCGCGCAACGCACCGTCGGCCAAACGCCCCAGCGGCACGTTCCGTGTGCTGCGTGAGTGGATGCCGATCCACGCCTGGCACGCTGTGCAGACCCATAGCGCGCCGTGGTCCTCGCGGTAGGGATACGACGCCTCGCCGTATTTCACGAGCGTGGCGTGAGCGCTGCAGTAATCGCACAAGGGCTGGGGTAATGCCTTGATCGGGCGACCTAGACGCACCGGATACTCCTTCTCTCTAAATGCACTTCACATTATCCGTGCATCATCGGTCGTGCCTGCCTGGCACCGGCCATCCACAAAGGCCGCGTTAGAGTGGAAAGAACCGCCCGTCTCCCACTGGCCTGGTGTATTACAGCGATGCGCGCATCATTGATCCTTCTGGACGCTGGTCTTTGGCCTGGCGTCGTCTGCCTGGGGCGCTCGAAAAATAAAGCACGATAGCGACGGCAATCGTCGCCCCCCTTCGGAGACTCTCAGCTCGGAGTGGCGACCGTCCGCTAATCACCAACCATGAGTCGCTCAACGCGTCAGCGACAGGCTCTCACCCGTCTTCGCGGCGACTGCATCCACCAGTTCCTGCTTGTTCACTGCTTTTCCTCTCTGTGGTTGTGAATGTCACCAGCCTAGCCGATCCGTGCGCCTTTGCGCAATTGGCCGGCGGCCGGACTGATCCGCGATCACAGGCACTGCACGCATGTCCCGGGCATGGGAACCGCTTGACATTTTATCTATGAGTAGATAGAGTTCGATCCATGGAAACGACAACATCAGTGTGCGAACAGATTCTCGACCACGCAGTCACGCTCATCATGCTGCGCGGCTACAACGGTTTCAGCTACCGTGATCTGTCCAGCCTGGTCGGCGTCAAGACCCCGAGTATCCACTACTACTTTCCGTCGAAAGACGATCTGGTTCTGGAAGCGGTCAATGCGTACAGCAACGAGGTATTCAACGGTCTCCGCGGCATTGACGCTTCGTTGCCAGCGGACGCAAAGCTGAGCAAGTACGCGAAGCTGTTTGGCAAGACGCTTGGCGACGGCAATCAGATTTGCCTGTGCGGCATGCTGGCCGCCGACATCGAGTCGCTGCCCGACAACATCCGGCAAGCGGTGCAGGCGTTTTTCAAGGCCAACGAGAACTGGCTGGCAAAGGTGCTCGTGCAAGGCGCACAAGAGCACACGCTGGCGGTGAACGGCAAGCCGGAAAACGCGGCGCGCGCGCTGTTCGCGGCATTTCAGGGCAGCGTGCTGGCCAGCCGCCTGTTTCACACCAAAGCCCGGCTCGAAGACGTCGAGGCGACGGTGCGGATCGCGCGGTAGAGCAGTCAGTGCAGCAGTCAATTGCGAGGCGGTACGCCGCCTCTTTGTTTGGCCCGGCCGCCTATCTTTGAGTAGATAGTTATCCGGGGAAGATGTAAAACTGGCAGAAACAACCCGGTTCATTCGCTTTTGTTTCGCGAACGAATCAATCTAGTAGTAGATAGTAAATTCGATCACTCACCCTACTGAAAGGAGCTTCACCATGTCACTCGATAAAGTTCTCTACCGCGCTCAAGCTCACGCCACCGGTGGCCGCGACGGCCGCGCCGTGGTGCCCGCAGGCAACCTCGACTTCAAGCTGACCACGCCGAAAGAACTGGGCGGCGCAGGCGGCGATGGCGCCAATCCTGAACAGCTCTTCGCGGCAGGCTATAGCGCCTGTTTCCTCGGCGCCATGAAATTCGTCGCCGCCCGCGACAAGATCGCTATCCCCGCTGATGTCTCGATTGACGGCAGTGTCGGCATCGGCCTGATCCCGAATGGCTTTGGCATCGAAGTAGAACTGAAGATCTCGCTCCCCGGCATGGCACGCGAAGCGGCGCAGACGCTGGTCGACAAGGCTCACGTGGTCTGCCCGTACTCGAACGCGACCCGCGGCAACATCGACGTCACGCTGACAATCGTCTGAGCCGAACGCCTTGACGGTACGGAACCGGAGAAATCATGGAGACCGTCAAGCCTTTACTTCTCGCCGCCGCGCTTGTGGCCAGCAGCGTCAAGTAAGTTGCGCAACCTTGAGCGCGGCGCCTTGCGTAACAGCATCGTGCCGCGACTATCAGAGCATTCGATTTTACGTAACGGACATTGCGCTACCCTCGACGCGAGCGGCCACGCGATTGAATTCCAGGTTGCGTGTCCACGGCGGTGAGGAGATGCTCGCGGCCCTCGTCAAGAATTTCATCCGCGAGCGCCGGGTCAACGTCTGCAACCGCGCGCGAAAGTAGCAGCGTACCGACCATCTGGCTGAACAACGTGATCGCCTTCCTGCGGCTACCTTCGCTGATCCCCGTGCTCTCTTCGATGACCTTGGCAAATCGTTCGAGGTTCACCGCGAGACCCTCTGCGTAAGAGCCGCGCGCGACGTCGTCGAACCGGCGGGCGTCGCCTACAAAACCCGACCAGGGGCAACCTGTATCGATATTCGCGCGATGCTCGTGGGACAGGTACCACTGAATGTTGTGCCTGAGCGGGTCGGCGTCAGTTGACCTGGCGTCTTCGGTGATGGAGGCAAAACCTTCTCCTCCATCTTTCATCGCCTTCTCCATCACGGCGGCGACCAGCGCGTCTTTTGATTTGAAGTGGTTGTAGAAACCGCCCTGCGTAAAGCCCGCCGCCTTCATCAGTTCGGCGAGCCCGACCGCATCGACACCACGCTCGCGAAACAGCTTCTCGGCGGCTGCCACGATCGCGCGCCGGTTTTCAACCGCCTGCTGCCTGGAAACACCCACTCTCCCCCCTTCGGCCCATAACGGCCCAATCAAATCCATCGAGAAATACAATGTCGATCACCATTGACATTGCCATGACGAGCGCCCACAATTCCTCTCAATGACAATGTCACTCACCATTGTCTTAAGTATAGCCTTCTTTGCCCGAACAATCAGGCGGCAGAGAGCACAACGGCTATCCGACGCGTGACGACGTCGTCACCTGAATCTTTAAAGAGGGTCTCAACATGACGAAGACAACCCCGGAACAGAACAAGGCGTTCGTACTGGAAGCGTTCGACACCCTGTTCAACAAGCGCGACTACGCTGCAGCCGAGCGCTTCTGGTCCGACCGCTACATTCAGCATAGCGCTCATATTGCGCCGGGACGCGACGGTCTGTTCGACCTGGTCCGCACGCTGCCTGACACCTTGCGCTATGAGAACCAGTTGATCGTGGCCGAGGGTGACCATGTCATCGCACATGGCCGCTTCACTGGGATGGGCAGGCCCGCTGCGTGGATTGCGGCCGACGTCGTCCGCTTTGAGGACGGCAAGCTCGCCGAGCACTGGGACGTCCTCCAGGACGAAGCGACCAGGACCGAATCCGCGAGTGGCCTGCCGATGTTCGGCGACCGGTTCCCCGGCTGACCACGGCACCCCCACCTACATCTGCATCAACAGGAAAACGATCATGAAACTCACCGGAAACACGATCTTCATCACGGGCGGCGGTTCAGGCATTGGCCGCGGGTTAGCCGAAGCGCTCCATACGCGCGGTAACAAGGTCATCATCAGCGGCCGCCGGCGCAGCCATCTCGACGAGGTGGTGGCGGCGAATCCCGGTATGGCGGCAATCGAACTCGACATCGCCGACCCCGCCAGCATCGAGCGGGTAGCGGCGCAACTGATCGCGGATTACCCCGATCTCAACGTGCTGATCAACAACGCAGGGATCATGCAGCCTGACCAGGCGGGCGGCCAGATGGACGACGCGCTGATGGTGTCCACCATCACGACCAACCTCATGGGGCCGATCCGCATGACGTCGGCGCTGATCGATCACCTCAAGACCAGGCACGACGCTGTCGTCGCCTATACCAGTTCGGTCCTGGCTTTCGTGCCGTTGGCCGTGACTGCCGTGTATTCGTCGACCAAGGCGGCGCTGCATTCGTACGTCCTGTCGCAACGCTTCATGCTGCGGGACACGAAGGTTCGCGTACTCGAGATCGCACCGCCCTAGGTGCGCACGGACCTCATGAACAGCCGCGAAGCCGAGCAGGCGATGCCGCTTGACGCCTTCATCGACGAAACAATTGCTGTCCTCGGGACCGATGTGGACGAGGTTCTGGTTGAACGTGCGAAGGAGTTCCGCGAGAACCCGGGACCCGGTGAGCACGCTTTCGTCAATGGCTTGAATACCCAGATGCTGGAAGTGCTGGGTGGGTGAATGGCTACCTGTCCGACAGGTGAGCTCAAGTACTAGCCCGGCGCCATCGGGTCCGTCATGCTGACTTAAACGCGGGTTCGCCCGCGTAATTCACATCACCGCTTCACCCCAGTCATCAGTTGCAATGGCGTTTCGATGACCCGCGACAATTCGCTCTGCTTTCTCTGTTCAGTGACCGCCTTCAACGCCACGTCGACGCCGAACACAGCTTGCCGATCGGCAAACTGATTCATCGTCGCGAGTACGCGGCCGTCGGCCAGCAGTGGCTTGATCGCATCGCTGCCGTTATACCCGGTGATATAAACACCGCCGGTTCTCCCCGCATCGCGAACAGCATCGACCGCCCCCATTGCCATATTGTCGTTGCCGCACATCAGTGCCCGGATTTGCGGATAGTCCGCTAACATCCTCGACGCCACGTCCCGTCCTTTCCCATAGTCCCAGTCGCCGGCTTGTATGGCGACGATCTTCATGCCAGCCGCGCTCATTGCGTCCTTGCTGCCGGCCGTGCGTTGCTGCGCATTGCGGTCGGCGGATATGCCTTCGATGATCCCGACCTGATCGCCCACCTTGAGCCGCTTCGCAAGATAGTCCCCCACCTGCTTCGCGCCATTGCGGTTATTCGGCCCGACAAAAGGCACGGAGATATGGGCGGCATCCTGCGCTGCGTCATCGAGCGGGTTATCGATAGTGACCATGATGATGCCGGCCTTGATCCCCCGCGCCATGATCGCTGTCAGCGCCTTCGAGTCAGTCGGCGCAATGACGATCGCGTTCATCCTCGCCTTGATCAACTCGTCCACCATTCGGATCTGCACGGCAGTGTCGCTCTCCGTTGCCGTTCCGCGAATGGTCAAGCCGAACTGCCACGCATAGTGCTTCTGATAATTCTGCGCAGCGTTCGTCATCGCAACCGTGAACGGATCGGTCATCGACTTCAACACGAGGGCGATCTTGAGCTTGCCGCCCTGCATTGCATCGACACGAGCCGCACCTGTCAGACCTGCCGCAGCAAGCGTGCCGGCAACCAGCAAGCGGCGGCGCATCCTCTGCGTCATCGATTTTCTCTCCTTAAAACACACGGACGAATGGTTGCATTGCGTTCATACAAAAGAGGATCAAATCGCCGCCCACGCTGCAGCGTCCCGATCGCCGGCGCCGGTTAGCTGCCGCAAAACGGAAGTGATTTTGTCGAACAAGGGCCGGCTGCCGATATCCTCGCTCAGGCAATTCTCCTTCAACGCCACCAGCTTCGCCGCGAGGTCCGCGTCCGCATCCAGCCAGTCGCATCGATCGATCAACTCTTCGAGCAGACAACCATACGCTCTGACTTCCAGGCGCTGCAGCGCGGCGCTGAGGTCTCGATCATCGGCAGCATAGAAAGACGCCGCGCCAAAATCGCCCAGCAACGCGCGACCCTGCCCGCCGTGCAGAATATTGTGAGCGTACAGATCACCATGCATCACGCCTTGACGATGCAGATGACACGCCGCCGATGCAATGCCATATGCAATGCGTAACGCCGAGGCCAGGTCGAAGCGCATGCTGGCGCCATAGATGTCGCGCGTGCATGATTCAAGGCTCGGTGGTCCGGCAAGGTTCGTGAATTGCGGATCGATCAGCTCCATCACCAGGCCATGTGCGCCCGCTGGATGGTCCTTCACCTTGCCCACCACCGGAATCAGGTTCGGATGATCGCCGGTATGAATGCAGGCCGCCATCTCGCAGTCGGGCAATCCGTCGCTCGTTACCGCGCCCTTGAATAACTTGACGGCCACAGGCCTGCTCGCATCGTTATGACGAGGAACAAGCGCCGCACGATAAATGACACCGGACGCGCCCTCGCCTAACTGCGCGTCGAGTTTCAAAGCATCCCATCGAATATCGCCAATCGGCGTGTCGGTCAGTGCGGCCGTCTCCAGCGCTTCGCTGAACGGATTGCCGGCGTAAGCCAGCCAGGAGAGCCGTGGCAGGCGCAGCAACCACGCGGGCAGTCCGCTGAGTTGATTCGCCGCAAGACGCACCAGTTCGAGCCGCGAGCAGGCGGCCAATTCCTCGGGCAGGGTGTGCAACCGGTTACCGGCAAGCATCAACTTCTGCAGTTGCGTGCAGGCGCCGATTTCCGGCGGCAGTGCTTCGATCTCGTTGTCGGTGAGGATCAGCCAACGCAACAGCGGTGGCAGCGCTTGACCCGAAACCTCGCGGATGCGGTTGGCCTTGAAGCCGACCATGCTCAGTTGCGAACACTGCCCGAGAACCTCCGGCAATTCCGTGAAAGAGTTGTCCGCAGCAAAGATGATGCGCAGCTTGCTCAAGCGTGGCAGATCGTCGGGCAGCGTTGAGAGTGCATTACCCGACAGATCGAGAATTTCCAGCGTGTCGGCCAGATCGAAAATCTCACGCGGGAATTCGCTCAGGCCGCACGCGAGTTTGAGTCGGCGCGTACCCGCCAGTTGTCCGGCCCGCAGTTGTTCGAGGGTGGTTGTCACAGTGGTAGAGAAGATATCCGGTTGCCGGTCGGCGATGTGCCGAGGGTATCAATTCTACTGAGTCGGCGGCCATGCGCGGAATTGGATAGCAAGATCCGGCGTGACCTCGGCGAAGACGGAGTTTAAGCTGTCAGGCATCGGAGCCATTGCACGGCGAGTTTGCAGCCTCGCATTGCGCCATCCTAGCCTCCAGTCAGCCAGGAACCCAGCAAAGTGACATACGCATGCAAGTCAATGAATTCACCCGTCGGCGAGCTAAAGCTCGTTGCAAACGGCAACCGGCTCGCCGCCATTCTATGGGAGAACGACAAGCCGAACCGGGTGCGTCTGCCGGAGAGGGTCGAAGCGGATGATCGCCCGATCCTGATCGAAACCGAGCGGCAATTGAACGAATATTTCGCGGGGACGAGAGACCGGTTCGACCTTGAACTCGACTTCCAGGGAACGGACTTCCAGAAAAAAGTTTGGGCGGCCCTCCTGACGATCCCGTTCGGCGAGACGCGCAGCTACGCGGACATCGCCACGCAAATCGGACACATCAACGCGGTGCGGGCCGTGGGTGCGGCGAACGGCAGAAATCCGCTCTCGATCGTGGCGCCATGTCATCGCGTGATCGGCGCGTCCGGCGATCTGACCGGCTTTGCCGGTGGACTGGCAAACAAGATGTTTCTTCTATCGCTCGAGGCCGGGCAGACTTCGCTGGAAGCGGCTGCGGATTCGGCTGCGGATTCGGCTGCGGCGCCGGAAAAGGCCGGTCGGGAAGCGCCGGTCAAACCGGCACGCCCTGCGCCAGGCCGCGGGACGCAGGCCTCGTTGTTCGGCAACTGAGCTGATTCGAGGCGATTGCCGTGGCCTCACGATGTGGCGTTGAATGCCTCGTAACACGCCACATCGCACATGCAGTCAGCTCACACCCACACTTTTGCGCAGGTCAGCCGAATCAGCCACATCATTTCAACAATACTTGAAATATGATAACGATCCGCGTATCGTTTGGCCATGGACTCGAACCTCGTTGTACGCGCCCTTGGCGCGCTCGCTCATGAATCGCGGCTGGCGATCTTCCGTTTGCTGGTCGTCGCCGGGCCGGACGGCATGGCCGCCGGTGAAATCGCGCAGCAGCTCGGGCTTTCCCCATCAAGCCTCTCGTTCCACCTCAAGGATCTGTCACATGCCGAGCTGGTGAAACCGCGGCAGGACGGACGCTTCATCATCTATTCGGCGAATTTCGACGCGATGACGGGCCTGATCGCCTTCCTGACTGAAAACTGCTGCGCCGGCGCGCCATGCGCCGCGAGCGACCTCCCCGGCTGCTGCGAAAAATGAACACCACCCACACCATGGCGCGCGACGCACGGCCGGCGATTGGATTCTTCGAGCGCTATCTGACCGTCTGGGTGGCGCTGTGCATCATATGCGGCATCCTGCTCGGGCAACTGCTCCCGCAACTTTTTCAGGCGATCGGCCGCATGGAAGTGGCGCAGGTGAATCTTCCGGTTGGCGTGCTGATCTGGGTAATGATCATTCCGATGCTGGTCAAGATCGATTTTGCCGCGCTGACGCAAGTGAAAAGCCAGTGGCGCGGTATCGGCGTGACCTTGTTTGTAAACTGGTTCGTCAAACCGTTTTCGATGGCGTTGCTCGGCTGGATTTTTATTCGGCATGTGTTCGCGCCATGGCTTCCCGCGCATCAGCTCGACAGCTATATCGCCGGTCTCATTCTGCTTGCGGCCGCGCCGTGCACGGCGATGGTGTTCGTCTGGTCGCAACTGTGTAAAGGCGACCCGTATTTCACGCTATCGCAGGTAGCGCTCAACGACACCATCATGATCGTGGCATTCGCGCCGCTCGTCGCCCTCCTGCTGGGTTTGTCCGCGATTACGGTGCCATGGGACACGCTGATCATGTCGGTCGGCTTGTACATCGTCATCCCCGTCATCCTCGCGCAGGGGTTGCGCCGCCATTTGCTCGCCAAGGGCGGCGCGCATTTCTCGCAGGCGGTCGGCCGTCTCGCGCCTTATTCGATCAGCGCGTTACTGGCAACCCTCATCCTGCTGTTCGCCTTCCAGGGGCAGGCAATCGTCAAGGAACCGCTGGTTATCGCGATGCTCGCGGTGCCGATTCTGATTCAGGTGTTCTTTAATTCCGGCCTCGCCTATCTGCTCAATCGCCGGCTGGGCGTCGCGCATTGCGTTGCAGGTCCGTCGAGTCTGATCGGCGCAAGCAATTTCTTCGAGCTTGCGGTGGCCACTGCGATCAGTCTGTTCGGGTTTCATTCGGGCGCGGCGCTTGCCACGGTGGTCGGTGTGCTGATCGAAGTGCCGGTGATGCTGTTGGTGGTCGGCGTCGTCAATCGTTCGCAGCACTGGTACGAGGCAACACTCAGCGTCAAAGGACAGCGACTATGAGCGTCACGATCTATCACAACCCGGCTTGCGGCACCTCGCGCAATACGCTGGCAATGATCCGCAATGCCGGCATCGAGCCGGAGATCATCGAGTATCTGAAGAACCCACCCGATCGGGCCACGCTGAAGGACCTGATCGAGCGCGCGGGCCTCACCGTGCGCGCCGCGCTGCGCGAAAAGGGCACACCGTATGCCGAACTCGGCCTCGCGGAGGCGTCCTTGAGCGATGAGCAATTGCTCGATGCGATGCTGGCGCACCCGATCCTCATCAATCGGCCGATTGTGGCTACCCCGCTCGGCGTGCGTCTATGCCGCCCTTCCGAGGTCGTTCTCGATATCCTGCCCGCAGCGCAACAACGGGCGTTTGCAAAAGAGGACGGCGAGCATGTGATCGACAGCGCAGGACGGAGGATTCGGTAAAGCCCGGGAATCTGCCTGATAGATGAAGCAGTCGACGCAGACACCGACTGCGACACCGACGCATAAACCTCCTATTCTTAAGATGCCCTTTGGGCATCAACCAGGAGGAAGACATGCGCATGCTTCTCAACGTACGAATACCGCACGAACCGTTCAACACGCTGGTGCGCGATGGCACTGCCGGCGAAGTGATAGGGAAAATACTTGAAGAATTAAAACCCGAAGCCGCCTACTTCACCGAGCAGAATGGAACACGCGGCGCGGTACTCGTCGTGAACCTCGACGATCCGTCGGGAATTCCCGCACTCGCGGAACCATTTTTTCTGAAGTTCAACGCCGACTGCGAGCTACGCGTCGTCATGTTACCGCAGGACCTCATGAAGGCCGGGCTGGAGAATCTCGGCTCAAAATGGAAGTAGCGCATACGCGTGTATCAAACGATGCGTTTGCCGCCTGCGGTTCACGAAATGCCCCGTCGGCGGCAACATACGCAAACGCGCCGCAGCCCATGCGACCGACACGCGACGTCGTTGGCCCACATGTTGCGCACGATAAAATCAATGCGCTCGTCCATGCTCATCCCGATCGCCTCATAATGCTTGCCTATGCCGTCGACATGTTTGCCGCCATGCATCGACAGATTACACGGCTCGCGCCGGACGATTCTGTCAATCGCCTCCGCCTGCGCCTAAGCCTTTCCTAAGCTTGGCTCGCTATGATCGGGGGCCCAATTCATCTCACGCCCCTCAAAAACCTCACTGCATGAATACACTTGAAGCGTTCAATCAGGCGCTCTTTCTGATGATCAACGCCACGCCATCGACGCCAGCCTGGCAAATCGACATCGCGCGAATGATCGCTGACTACGTCATTTATCTCGTGCCGCTGTCGCTGATCGCGATATGGCTCTTCGGCGGCGAACGTCAGCGAGAAGTCGCCGTGCGCGCGTTTTGCGTGACCCTGCTCGCCCTCGGGCTCAATCAGGTTATCGGTCTGGTTTGGCCACATCCCCGGCCTTTCGTGATCGGAATCGGCCATACGTTTCTGGAGCACGCACCCGACCCGTCGTTCCCGAGCGACCATGGGACGATATTCGCCTGCATCGCACTGAGCTTGTTGCTGGGTGGCATGAGACGGTACGGCATGCTGATCCTGCTGTCCGGTGTCGCGGTGGCGTGGGCACGCGTGTTTGTCGGCGTCCACTTCCCGCTCGATATGGTCGGGGCCATCGCCATGGCATGCGTGGCATCCCAGCTGATCGCGCCGCTGTGGCGGCTGGGCGGCGCCATGGTGATGCGCGGCCTTGTCACGGTGTATCGCACGCTGCTGGCGTGGCCGATCAGGCGTGGCTGGTTGTCCTCATAGGCCTGCGTGAGGCGCGGGCCTGTGCTTCGGCCCTTCGCCGCCGGTCTTCGTTGTCTGCGCACGATAGCCGCAGGCGCTCAAAAGTTCGCGAAGAAGGCCCGGGCAGCGACCATGCAGAACGACGCGACCAGTTCACCGTGATAGGCCTGAAGTACAGCTGAGGCGCCACCATCGGTTGCACCGCCCGCAACGGCCTGATTGGCGAGCGTCGCTTTCGCGCTTGCAAAACCCTGTTTGATGGGCCCGTACGGATCATCGGACCCGGCAATCGGAGAGTCCACATCCAGCACGGACGTGAGCCCTGCCGGCACTTTGGCGTATTGCCAGTAGGCCTGTTCGATGCGTGCGTTGAAGAAAAACACCGTCGGATCCGAGCCGCCGCCACACAGCAGAACCGGCGCACGCGGCAGCCAGTTGCGTAAGTCATTGCGCTTGAACGCCTGGCGCAGCGGATGCATAGGATTCGCCGCGGGGGTCAGGGCAACCGTGGTGTTGGGAAACGCGCCATCGGGATTGGCCGCGGCATCTTCCAGAAGACTCAGGCGATAGGCGTTGCGCACGAGATTGGCATTGCCGAATCCGGCAGCAAACACAGGCGTCAGCGCGGGCGGTACGAGAGGCGGCGAAGTTGGCGGCGTCATCGAAGCATATTGTGGCGCCGGCGGAACGCTGTTGAAGAGTTGCGCAGAGGGCAGTTTCCGCTTCGCAAATAGCGGGTCGAGAGCTTGCAGGCTCGGCAGGAGATTCTCGATGCCCGGGGCATAGGCCGCTTCATAGAAGTCACCGGGCTTGCGATAGATGTTCTCGTAGGCATGCTGATAGCCCGTCAAGATCAAGGTCGTGAATAGCGTCGACCCCAGGTTCACCTCGCCTTCGATGAGCGCATCCGCGGTGGCGGCGAGTGCATACGGACCCGATCCCGGCGCGGATGCTGTGACCTTGACGCCTGCCGCTTGCAGCGCACGATGCGTCGCCAATGCCACGAAGCCACCTTGGGAGTAGCCGGTAACGAAGAGCTTGCCGTTCTCGCGCGTCCTTCTTGCGGGCTTCACTTCACGCAATGCACCCCGCGCCGCCCGAAGCGAGTCGACCACATCGGCGGATTGCTGGTCGGCGTTCAGGTAGGGGTGGTATGCGAGATCGGAGCCGGCATAGCCCGCATAGTTAGTCGCCACCACGATATAGCCCTGGGCCGCATACATGGCGGCAACGCTGATGCCCTCCCCGGCGCCGTCGCCGTTACCCGGATCGGTTTGCGTGATATCGGCGATGTTGTAGTTGCGATATGCGGTCGTGCCGTGCGCGTAGAGCATCAGCGGACGCGGGCCGCCACATGCCGCCGACCGCCCGCCCGGGATCATCAGTGCGCCGCTGGCGGTAGTGGGCTCGCCCGCGCCGCCGATGGTCCGGTAGCGGAAGGTCACGATCTCCACGCCGCAGGCAGGCGCGCCGGCGATCTGCGCGAGGTGCTGACCGGATGCGTTTGAGGCAAGCAATTTCGAAAACGCCGCGGCACTCAGCCGTAACGTGACCCGATGATCGAGCAACTGGCCGCGGGCGTCGCATCCCCCATCGCAACCGGAACCGGCTTGCACATATGCACTGGCACCCAAAGTGAAACACAGCAGCAGCACGAGGGCCGCGTTTCGCATCGCTACGGGCATGTGAGGCTCCGTCTTGTTGGTATTGGTTACGGCGATTGGGCTGCCTTCAGAGTGAGATGAGTATAGGTAAACAGAGTGATCAGGTCGTGACTCGCGTGATCGGCGCTTCGGCGCGGGATGCGGCGGCGGCTAGCATAGTGGCTCGCCGCCGCGAGCATCCTCCTCGCAGTGTGGGTTCGCGCGTGCCTGTTACTTCCAAAGCGTGCGGCCAAAGAACGTCAGCGTGCGGTCCCAGGCCTGCTGCGACCAGACCGGATCGAACTGGGTCCTGGCGATACGGCCCGGCCCGACTGCCGTTTCGTTAGCGAACGCATGGAACGCAAGATAGCGATGAAACTCGACGTCGACATTGGCGGCGGTGAGCTTCGTCTCCAATACGTCGACCGTCTCTGCCGGGAAGAATTCGTCTTGCGTCGCCCAGTGACCGAGCACAGGAACCTTGATTTTCGAGGCGTCGATGTACTCGAGCGGAGGGAAGCCGTACCACACCACGCCGGCCGACACTTCAGGGATATTGCATAGCGAGAGCAAGGTGAGCGCGCCACCCATGCAAAAGCCGGTCACACCGACGTTCGCCGCATGCTGCTTCAGATACTGGACGGCGCCACGCACATCCTGAGCGGCGGCGTCGCCGAAGTCGAGCCCGCTCAGCAGATGGTTTGCCTCTTCTTCTTCCACTGTCGATTTGCCACGGAAGAGATCGGGCACCAGGGCCAGATAGCCGGCTTGCGCGAGCCGGTCCGCCACGCCGCGAATCTGGTCGTTCAAACCCCACCACTCCTGAATCACGACGATGGCCGGCGCGCCTTCCGGCTTGTGCGGTTTGGCCAGATAACCCTGGACGTCCTTGCCGTCAGGGCGGCTAAACGTGATCATCGATCCTGTAGTTGGTTTCATCAGTTGCTCCTCAAGGTAGGCGAAGACGCTAGCATAGCGCCAGTGTGGCAGGCCCTGCTGAACTCAAGTTTGGTGCACCGCTTCTGTGCATGGCGTGAAGGCGCGCACTCGTCATTGCCTCTCACCGGCAAGACTGTTCTCTTCCGGCCGTCCACCAATCAGCATGCGCACGTGCCATGGGAGGAAGCCCTCGCGGTCTGCGGCCATCTATTGAAAACCGGGGTATAGTTTCGCGCGTCCGCATATCTGCCGACGTCCGGAACCACCTCTTCGCCAGGAAATGAAATGGGCACGACCCCGCTCACTACGGTCGCGAACACCCGCAATCGCCGCGAACTTCTCAAGGCCATCATCGCCGCATCGCTCGTCACCGGCCTCGAAATGTTCGACTTCACCGTGTTCGGATTCTTCGCGGCGATGATCGGCGACCAGTTCTTCCCGGCGACAGATCCAATGACATCGCTGCTGCTGGCCGTCGGCACCTTCGGTGTCGGTTTTTTCATGCGCCCGCTTGGCGCGATGCTGATCGGCACTTATGCCGACCGCGTGGGACGCCGCGCCGCCATGACACGAACGAGTTGGATGATGGCCCTGGCGACAGCCGCGATCGCGCTGTGTCCGTCATTTGCGACGATAGGCGTGGCCGCGCCGCTTATTCTTGTCGCCGCTCGATCGCTGCAAGGTTTTGCGCTCGGCGGTGACATCGGCGTAGCCGCGACCTTCGTCATGGAGGCGGGACCGGTGTCGCGGCGCGGCTATCTGGTCAGCTGGCAACTCACTAGCCAGGGCGCCGCTGCATTGCTGGGCGCCTCTCTCGGCTTGCTGCTCTCCAGCACGCTGTCACCAGCCGCGCTTGCCTCGTGGGGTTGGCGTATTCCATTCCTGATTGGCCTTCTGATCGCGCCAGTCGGCTTGTATATTCGCCGTCGGCTTCGCGAGGATCCTGCGCCGTCAGCAACCGCCGACGCCCGGCATGCCGGCGCACCGCTCGCCGAACTGTATCGCCACCATAGCGCCACGATCGTCCTGGCGATGCTGATGATGATGGGGCAAACCATACCGGTCTACGCAATCGTCTACTTCATGCCGAGTTATGTGACTCGCGTGATGCACATGCCCGCCCTCACCGGATTCATGGCATCGGCGTTGTCCGCGCTGTTGCTGGTCGTGATTCCGCCACTGTCCGGCCGCCTCGTCGACCGTCTGCCTCGCCGCAAGCCACTGGCCCTTCTGAGTTCGGGATGTACGGCGCTTCTGGTCTATCCGGTCTTCCTGTTGATTGCGGGTGCGAACAGCGCGCTGCCGATCCTGTGCGGCGTCGCGCTCATTAGCGTGCTGGTGGCGACGGGCGCCGGCGTCATCGCCCTGCTTGTGCTCGAAGCGCTTCCTGCGCGGGTGCGCGCCAGTGGCATGGCGACTGCGCATGCGCTGCACGTAGCCCTGTTTGGCGGTACTGCACAATTCATCGTGACAGGGTTGATCAAATGGACGGGCAATCCAATCTCCGCAGCCTGGTACGTGGCGCCGGCATGCTTCATGAGCTTCTGCGCACTTGCCCTGTTCAAGGAGCAATCCGTCAGAACCTGACTGTGTCCGGTTTCAGCATGTCCATAAACGCGGACCTGCGATCAGGATCCTGGGGCGGCCTTGATCGCACGAGCCGCAGCGTCCAATGCCTGGGCCGTGGCAAGTGGCGCGCGAGGGATGGCCTTGCCTGCTGCGGCGCTCGTCGGGCGCGCAATGGCGTTGCTGCAGGAATGGACGATCTGAACGAGTGAGGATCGATCTCAATGCCCGTTGCAAAAAACGGCCGTGAGAAAAAATGGAATGACTTCGTGAACTACAGCATCGCTCCCTGCCCGTCGAACGCTCGCCTCAACCGACGCGGCAGAGCCGGTCACCACCACGCCATACGTTGAGGAGCTAACCGACTGGCCGCTGCCTTGCTTGAAGATGGGATCGTTTGGCTCATAGCCGAAGACAGCATGAACATGAAAGCCGAATGCCGTCAGGTTGCTGCCGTGCGCGGGACGAAATGCATTAACCGAGTTCGCTTCAATGCGCATTGGCTTTGGATCGATCGACTGCTCGTCCAGAAGCGGAGCAATGAAATCATGCGGGCTCGACTGGCAGTTCATCTGTGTATCGAGCGCATAGGCATTGCACACAGCTGCAGAGAATCCCACGCCCAGCGACGCAACGGCGGTCAGCATGCGGAGAACGGATGGTTTCATCGTAGAAGCGCGATCGTTCTGCTGGATTGCGCAACAGGCTCGAGGACAGGTGGCAGCAGAGCGTTGAGACTTCAGAATCGTACGGCTGAGCCGGCGAGTCTGTGCGGTGACGCTCAGATTGGTCAAAGCCGGCGGAGGCCGGCGGATAGCCGGCTGACGTTGCCAGCGGTCAGCAAGCGCATGGCCAATGAGAGGAACGACTATCGTAGCGGCCGATGCGCATTGCAACGCCAACCCAGTATTCGTCAAACTGGGATCGCTGACACGCGCATCGACCGCCCGCCGGCGTCAGGAAAGATGATGCACTTCCTGGAGCCCATAAACCGGCGTCGCAATTCCCTCCATGCGCGCCTTCAATTGCAGCGATAAATATTGGGAGTAATGGCGCGACTGATGCAGGTTGCCGCCATGGAACCACAAGGCGGGCTGCTGCGTGGGCTTCCACATGTTGCGTTGCTCGCCTTCCCACGGTCCCGGGTCTTTTGTCGTATTCGAACCCAGCCCCCACACCTTGCCCACTTTATCCGCCACGTCACGCGAGATGAGATCGGCGGCCCAGCCGTTCATCGATCCGTAGCCGGTTGCGTAGACGACGAGGTCCGCCTCGAGCTCGGCACCGTCGCTTAGCAGAACAGAGTGTTCCTTGAGTTCGACCACATCCACGCTACTCTTCAGCTTGATCTTACCGTCCGCGACAAGGTCGGCGGCGCCCACATCAATGTAGTAACCCGACCCGCGCCGAAGATATTTCATGAAGAGCCCCGAGTCGTCATCGCCGAAGTCGAGCATAAAACCCCGCTTTTCCAGACGGTCATAGAACTCCGCATCGCGTTCCCTGATCGCATCGAATACGGGCTTTTGAAACGTGTGCAGGATCTTGTACGGGATCGACGCAAACGTCAGGTCGGCTTTCGACGTCGTCATGCCCGACGCCACCGCGCGCTCGGAATAAAGATCACCGAGCGCAAGCTCCATCAGCGAATCCGACTTGACGATATGCGTGGACGAACGCTGAACCATCGTGACGTCGACGCCTGCTTCCCACAACGCCGCACAGATGTCATGCGCCGAATTGTTCGCGCCGATCACCACCACTTTCTTGCCCTTGTACGCATCGGGTCCCGGATGTCTCGACGAATGATGCTGCTCGCCTTTGAACACATCCATGCCCTTGAATGAGGGGATATTCGGCTTCCCCGACATGCCCGTAGCAAGCACAAGCTGCTTTGGCCGCAGCGTCAGCGTCTCGCCATCGTGCTCAATTTCGACCACCCATTCGGCCGCTGCTTCGTCGTAACGCGCGGACTTGCAAATGGTCGACCCCCAATAGTTCAACTCCATGACCTTGGTGTACATCTCGAGCCAGTCGCCAATCTTGTCCTTGGGCGTGAAAACCGGCCAGTTATCCGGGAACGGCAAATAAGGCATGTGGTCGTACCAAACCGGATCATGCAGACACAGGGACTTGTAGCGGTTGCGCCAGGCATCGCCAGGACGTGGATTTTTATCGACGATGATCGTCGGCACACCCAACTGCCGCAGACGCGCGCCCAGGCCAATCCCACCCTGCCCGCCACCCACGATCAAACAGTAGGGTTGCTCCGCGCGGCCCAGCGCCTGCGCTTCGGCTTCACGACGTTCCTTCCAGCTCGTTCGATCCATGCGCGCGCCATGTTCCGCGCCCATCGGACGGCGGTTGCCTTTGGGTTCTTCATGGCCTTTCAGTTCACCCATGGTGGTCAGCAAGGTCCAGATCAGGCCATCCTTCACGCGGATAAAGCCGCTGCCGCGGGCGACCTCCGTTTCGAAGGTGATCCACGCCTGTGCTACGCCGCCGGCTTCGGTCGGTGCTTCATTTTCAGCAACCCTCAGCCGGGCGGGTTTAATGGTGCCGAGTTGCGCGTCGAGCATGGCACCGATCTGGTCCCGGCCCTCCATGGTTTTGATATTCCAGGTGAAAGCAACCAGATCGCGCCAATAGCACTCGGGTTGAAACAACGCGAGCGCCGCAGCGGTATCACCGTGTTTAAGCGCTGATTCCATGGACTCCAGAACATGTGCAATAGTCTGGCTTGCATTATTTTCAGGCATGACTGCTCCTCCATTCGATACGGATTAATGAAACGTCGAAGTAATACGCGGGTTCTTTGCCCGCTGGAAAACCGTGGGCCGCTATCGCCGGTGAGGCGGGACAATGCCGAACTTCGCGATCCGTCTGTAGAGCGTCGCGCGCGAGATGCCCAAGGTTTGGGCGGTCTCGTCCGGGCGCCATTTCGCATCCGTCAGGGCAGCGACGATGCGGTCGCGCTCAAGGGCATCGATTTCGGTGAGTGCGGGTTGCGCCTCGCGGGCGGGACCCTGAGGCTTCGGCACAGGCTGCCGTTGCGCGCGAATGACGGGTGGACGAACGCGTGCATAGAGCGGCGAACCGTTGCCCACAAATTTCATCGAGACCATGTCGCGACCGGGCCTGACATCCAGAAGACGTTCGGCGCGGACATCAAATAACTCGGAGACCGGTCGCGGCAGCCGATCGAGGCCCGGCACGCACTCTTTGGCCCGGCGATTGGCCGCGACTGCATTTCCGCGCACATCGAAGGCGATCAGAATTTCCGGCTGGGCTTCCACGTAGTGGCGATTGCGGTGCGCCAGCAAAACCCAGCAATGCGTGGTCGCGTTGAGAAAAAAGCTGTCTTCGATCAACACCGCACTATGACGCACGATATGATTGATCAGCCGCTGGCTTTCGCGTTCATCGGGCGAGCGAATCGCCGACGCATCCAGCACGCCGATCAGCTCGCCTTCCAGCCCGAAAATAGGCGAAGCACTACACGTCAACGTGGTAAAAGCGGCGCGAAAGTGATCGGTCTTATGCACCGTAATCGGTTGGGAATCGAGCAGCACGGCGGCAATGCCGCAGGTTCCCTCTTCCCGCTCGGACCAGCAGGAGCCCCCATAAAGTCCCGCTCGTTTGAAGTCGTGGCGCCGATCCCGGTCAACGCGAAAATCGATCGTCACGCCCTGCGCGTCAGTGAGCATCACGCAGTAGTCCGCTTCGCGCACCGTCTCATGCAGACGCGAAAGACACTCTCCCGAGGCCCGCAAAACCGATTCTTCCCGGTGTTGTACGTCGCGCAATTCTGGCGCGGTCAGAATGCGCGGACCTTCTGTCACGCCAGGATCGAGGTGATATTGTTCAAGGGAGCGCCAATACGACGAAGCCAGCCGCGTAGCATCGGCGCCGCGATCGGTCGTTCGGCCTTCGATCAACCTGCGGATCCGGTCGATGTGTCTCACTTGCGGAACATAGGGCATGAATGTCTCCGGTCGGCTCGGCGCGTATCGCTGAGTGGCACGCTTAGGATGACTTTTAGCATGCGGGTTCCGGAAGATCACACCGCAGTGCAGCATCCGACCGGATCAGACTTTCGTCTCAGTTTTTTTTGTGGTGGGGACTGAGCGCGGCTCGATTTCCGTAGCCAGGAAAGCGTGGATGCGTGATGCACGCTGCTAGAATACTTGCCCTTTTCTCTGGAGACGCACATGTCCTGGTTCATCTATGAAGTGCCCGAATACAACGAAGACGGGGCGCGCATCGAACCCTTCAGCGACTTGCGTAGCCGCGTCCAGAAAGTCAGTGGGCAGGCCATGGCCGACGAGCTGGAAAGCGTCCGCGAGAACGCCGCGACGACAGCAGATACGCCGGCGCACCCACTACGCACCGCGGACAATCCTCACGTATTCCCGATCCCGTATGCCGACTCCATGATCCTGGTCGGGTTTATCTTCGAACTGAAACGGGAGTCCCGGCGTCTGGTGGTGTCACCCGTGGAAATGCCCTGGCTGAAAGACGCGTAAAACTGGGTTATCGGGTTAAGGGCTAGACCATACGCCAACCGTTTCCCTGGCGCGCGAAGTCCAGCAGGCCACGCGCCAGGCCGTCGAGCAGCCCCGTGATCAGGTACGTTTGGCCAGATAGGCATCGACCAACTCGACCAGCCGCTCTCGCCCGAAGCTCGCGTCGTGTCCAGCGTGGACCACTTGCACAGGCAATTCGCGCAGGCGCTTCATGGTGCGCACATAGGCCGGAATATCCGCGCCGCCTATCTCATCCAGCAGCGGGCCGTCGTAGATCGCATCGCCCGAGAACAACGTGCCGGACGCCGCTTCCCATAGCCCGATGCTGCCCGGTGAGTGGCCCGGCAGATGCAGGACTTCAAAATGCCGGTTGCCGAGATCGACAATGTTCCCTTCCTTGACGATTTCCGTGACCGTTGCGGCCCTCACACGATAGTCGGACATCGCGTAATCAGCGCTGGGAAGGGCCGTAATCAGATCGCCGTCGAACGGATAACCTGCTTCGCGATACCGGCGAATGGCTTCGTCACCCAATACCGAGGCCAGAAGGGTGCCTCGCTCGCGCGGCGAGCGCAGGTTGTCTGCCTCCAATTCGTGAACCAGCGTGTGCTCGAACTCATGATGTCCGCCGATATGGTCCGAGTGCGTATGCGTCGCAACGGCGGTGACGTCCTTCTGCAGCAGGTGCCTCGCTGCATCCTGCAGACTGACGATGCCCATCCCTGTATCGATCATCAGATCCCGGTCGCGGCCACGCACATGCCAGATATTGCAGCGCATTAACGGTACGACGTGGGGTTCCCACAGTAGCGTGATGTCGTCGCTGATGCGTTTGAGTTCGAACCATCGGTCGGCAATCGGTAATCGGGTCATGCGGAGTCGCTCCTCGAGTGAGAGTTGTTACTGTGACACACTCCGCTTCACCCTTCGAGGGCCTTGAGACTGACATCTCGTCGCCAACGATTCACGCATAACGCGCAAGAAACATATCGGCAGCGGATTCCGCGACTTGCCTTTGTTCATCCACGCTGAGCGGTGGCTGGCCCATCGTCACCTGCGGCCAGAAAGCGAACGCCTTTACCAGGCCCTGCAACTGCTGCGAGGCGAACATCGGGTCCGACGTCTTGAGACGGCCATCGGCAGCGGCTGCGCGAATCCACACCGTCAAGTCTTCCTCCCGTTCACCCATGCGGGTCACCATATCGCGCGCGCGCTCCGGTGAATGAATGCCCGCCGCGATCGCTACGCGCGCGAGGGACAGGAACGCCTCGTCATTCAACAGGCTCAGCTTTTTCAACAGAAGCTGGAGCAACTGCGCACGCAATGGGTGCACGGCGGAGTAAGCCGGCGCCGCTCCTGTGTCACTCGACTCCCACAACTGCCGCAGGATCGCCGCGAACAGCGCTTCCTTGCTTGGAAAATGGTTGTACACCGTACGCTTCGAGACGCTCGCGCGCGCCGCGATGCGGTCCATGCTGGTCGCGTCGAAGCCGGCCGCAAGAAATTCTTCAATGGCCGCGGCTATCACGGCCGCGCGCTTGCGGTCAGTCAGGCGGAGAGGGGTATCACTGGTGTCCATCGTTAAATTTTACACTGGGCAGTTTACTTTTCTCAAAAATAAACTACACTCAACAGTCTACTTTCCGTATCGAGGTGGTTTGCATGACATCGTTCACCGGTTCTGTTCGCCGCGCCTTGGGCCTGACGGCAGCGCGACGCGGGCGCGAATTGTTCGACACGTCGGCACAGCACGACGGCGAGCGCTTTCGTAACGTCAAGCCGCGTCCCGTCGAAGGAATCGGCAAGAGCTTGAGCATCGTGTGGAATGTGTTGTTCAACAAACCGGACGGCACGGTGCCGGCGGGCACCCTGCCCGTCGATGCGCTGTCGCGTGAACAGCTCGACGCCGCGCCTGACCGGAGCCTGTATCGCCTCGGGCATTCGACCATGCTGCTCAAGCTGCGTGGTCAGTTCTGGCTGACCGACCCGGTCTTCGCTGAACGCGCATCGCCGTTCCGGTCGTTCGGTCCGAAGCGCTTTCATGCACCGCCCATCGCGCTCGAAGACTTGCCGCCGCTCTCCGGCGTGATTCTGTCGCACGACCACTACGACCATCTGGACCGCGAGACCGTGCTGGCGCTCGCCGCGCGGACGGGTGTGTTTCTGACGCCGCTGGGTGTCGGCGACCGCCTGATCGAGTGGGGTATCGAGGCGTCGAAGGTACGCCAGTTCGACTGGTGGCAGAGCGTTGAGATCGACGGCCTGGCGTTCACGGCAACCCCGGCGCAGCATTTCTCCGGCCGCAGTCTGTTTGACGGCAACAGCACCTTGTGGGCCTCGTGGGTGATCGTCGATGACGCGCTGCGCGTATTCTTCAGCGGCGACACGGGCTACTTCGACGGCTTCAAGACCATCGGCGAGCGGCTGGGTCCATTCGACGTGACGCTGCTCGAAACGGGTGCCTACGATGCCCAATGGCCGTACGTCCACATGCAGCCCGACGAGACCGTCCAGGCACACATCGATCTGCGCGGCCGCTGGCTGGTGCCCGTTCACAACGGCACGTTCGACCTGGCGATGCATCGCTGGCAAGAACCCTACGAGCGCGTGGTCGGACTCACCGCCGCGCGCGGCATTCCGCTTGCGACGCCCCGCATGGGCGAGCGGTTAGATTTGGGCGCGCCGCACCGCGGCGGGAAGTGGTGGCGCGAGGTTGCGGAGCTGGTGCAAGAACCCGCGACGTCGCGGCGCCGGTTTTCCTGCCGCCAAATATAGATTGATCAGGTGACCGTATCTGAACCAACGCTTCTCCCATCACGCCCCGTCGACCGGTCTTCCGTCCGGTCCCGGGAACCGAATCTGCTCACAAATTGCTCGAAACCCTGAATCGGAAGCGGCTTGCAAAAGAGGAAACCTTGATAGGCATGACATCCTGCTACCGCAAGGAAATCTCTCTGCGCTTCAGTTTCGACGCCCTCTGCGATGACACCCAGGTTAAAACTTCGGGCGAGCGCCACGATCGTTCTTGCGATGTCCGCGTCGTTGGGGTCGACCAGGATGTCGCGCACGAACGACCGGTCAATCTTCAACTGGTCCAATGGCAATCTTTTCAGGTAAGCCAGCGAAGAGTAGCCAGTCCCGAAGTCATCCAGGGAGAAAGTCACACCTCGCGTTCGAAGGATGCTCATCTTTTCGATAATGTCCTGTACGTTCTCAACCAGAACACTCTCGGTCAGCTCGAGCTTCAGCCTGTCCGCCCGCGCCCCAGCCCGGGTGATCACTGCGAGCACATCGTCCACGAAGTCAGGTTCGCGAAATTGCCGGGCGCTTACGTTCACGGATATAGACAGATGCGCCATCGACGGCCGCGTCGCCCACAGGGCCAGCTGGGCGCATGCGGACGCCAATACCGTTCGCCCCATCTCGAGAATCAGCCCCGACTCCTCAGCGAGCGGGATAAACTCACCCGGGGGTATCAGGCCGCGCTCAGGATGCGCCCAGCGCACCAGCGCTTCCGCACCGGTTATGCGGTCGCCGTCGACGACCTGCGCCTGATAGTGAAGCACGAGCCGGTTCTCCTCAATGGCGTTGCGCAGCCCCACCTCCAGCTCGGCTCGTCTCAGCACTGCCGTCTGCATCGCAGGGTCGAAAAAGCACATGGCATTGCGGCCGCGCTCCTTCGACTTATACATGGCGAGATCGGCCTGCTTGAAAAGCTCGTCGGTGGAAGTCTGCTCCCCATTGAATACTGTGACGCCGATGCTGGCGGTACTCCGGAACTGGACACCATTGAGCTGATAGGCGCCCCCCAACACCGCGAGAATTCTTTCCCCCACCGCCTCGGTTTGCATCGTCGCCGTCGCCTTGTCCAGACTCAGGTTGCCGAGCAGCACAACGAACTCGTCACCGCCGACCCGGGCAACCGTGTCGCCCTCATTGACACTACTCGACAGGCGATATGCGACCTGTCGCAGGAGCAGATCGCCTTTGTCGTGCCCAAGCGTATCGTTCAGCGTTTTGAAGTGGTCGAGATCGATGAACATCAGGGCGCCGCAAGCCTTGTTCTGCCGGCTGGCCGCCATTGACTGCCTCAGCCGATCCAGTAGGAGCGCGCGATTGGGCAGGCGGGTCAGCGTGTCGTAGAAGGCAAGTTCGCGGATTTTCTCCTCCGACTTCTTACGCTCCGTAATATCGCGCCCGCTTGTACGAAAACCAATGAAGTCTCCTTTCTGATTGCTAATCGGAACCCAGGAAACCGACAGCCAGAGGAGCGATCCATCCTTGCGCACGCAACGAAACTCAAGATCCTCGCCGCGAGAACCCTGAAGTCCTTTTTGAAATTCCGGCGCAACGCGCGAAATGTCCTCCGGATGGATTAGCTTGAGGGTGAAATCGGGCATCGCCATACATTCGGCGACGGTGTAGCCCGTGTAGTATTCAACCGACGGGTTGATCCAGCGAGGTTTGCCGTCCCGTCCCCACCAGATCTCCAAGTTCACCGTGCAGTCGGCAATGGCGCGAAATTTTTCTTCGTTCTCGCGCAACTCACGGGTCATCGCCGAGGCGAGTCGCATGGCACGCTCCCGCCCCGTCATCACGAGCCAGGCCAGAAGCGCCAGCAGGAGACTCAACCCGCTGCCCGTGCCCGCAATCAACATCTCCGCATTACGTCCCAAGCGGGATCGGAACGCGTCGGAGGCGCTCATCGACAGCGTCCAGTCGTGCCCGTCCACAACCAGATATTCGTTTGCGGAGATGAGCGCGGGCGCACGCTGGCTGTTTGCATCCGAAGTGCGATTCAGCAGTGCTGCCTCCGATGGTTCTACGCCATCGTAAATGGCCAGCGAGACGCCGGGTGGCTGCTCGCCGTAGAGACTGGCCATCACATCGCGCATGCGGAACGATGCATAGACCCAACCAATGATGTTCGCCCGACGCTGCACGAGGTTGTCCTGTGCCTTGCCGGAAGCATAGACCGGAAGGTACATGATGAAAGCCGGCCGGGGGTCTGCGTCCATATCGATCGCAAGGCGCACCTTTCCCGAGATCGCCGCCATGCCGGAATCCCGGGCCTTCTCCAGCGCAGCCCGCCGCACCGGCTCGTCCCAGGTGTCAAAGCCGGACGGGCCGCGTGCGAGGCCAATAAAGGGTTCGCGCTGAATGATCGGGGCATAATCCTCGCGCCGCCCGTCGGGATGAATCGTGTAGTCTGGAATGCCGCCCTGGCGCATGTCCGCTATATGAGCCGCTTTACGCGCCGCGGGCACCCATTCGATCACGCCGACGCCGTGGACGCCGGAAAAGTTCGCGTCGAGATTGAGTGCGCTCACATAGCGCCGGAACCTGTCGCGATCGATCGTTCCGTTCGCGGCAAACAGGCTCTGCACGCCTCGCAACATCAGCTCGTAAGTCGCCATGCGCTGTTCGATGCGGCCTACCGCATCGCTCATGGTGTAATCAAACTGGGTGCGAAGCTCTTTGCGAGTCGCTTGCCGTTCGTGATTCCACACGACCCAGGTCACGCAGAGCGATGCGGATAAAACCAGCAACGGCAGCAGAACCGAGCGTACCCGGATCACGGTGACGCCTTGAAGTTGACCATGGCATCGGCCAGGTCCGGCCTGAAGTACTTTTCGAAGATACGGCGCACCGTTCCGTCGGCACGCATTTCATCCACCAGCGCCCGCCACTTCTCCTGTTCGGCGGCCGAGAGTGCTTTCTTCGACATGATCAGACCGTGCGGCACCGAAGGATCGTTGAACTCAACGATCGTCGTCACGTCGCGTATCTTTTTCTCGTCCAGCGCGGGGTAATCGAAGGGCTCGATAATCATGCCCTGGATCTGTCGAAGAATCAGCGCCTGGTAGAGAGGCTCGAGCCCGCCCGCCAGGCTGACCCGGTTTTCCGACGTCAGTCTGTCGACCAGTTCGTTGGCCGATGCACTGTAGCGAAAACTGCGGATCACGCCGAGCTGGGCGCGTTCATTGTGTTCGAAGTCCGCGACGTTATGGATGCCGGCGTCTTTCCGCACGAGCAGATAGTATTTATTACTGAAGTACCACGCAAACGAAGCATATTGATTGCGTTCGTCATTTGCAATGCCAGAAAGACTGAAGTCGAGTGCGCCCGACTCGATCAGTTTCCAGATACGTGCGCGTGACATCAGACTGACCTTGATCTGGCAACCGCTACGCCGGATCAACTCATCTGCAAAGTCTTTGTCGATACCACTATCGGTATCGAGTGAATAGAGCAGGCCGTGGTCGTGCAATCCAAGCGTAAACGGCCGGGAACAATCCGGTCCGTCCGCAAAGGCGTTACTGACGAAACACACTGCAACCAACACCCCGCCAAGCCAGTTTCGAATCACAACGCCTCCGTAGCGGAACGACGCCCAGTTAAATTCTTATTCGCGATCACAATCCGATGGCATGTTCAGTCAGGCCTTTTTTCGAACTACCATAGTTTTATCACACATTTCGGGATTTTTTCTGACCCATTGCGTCGCCGAGGTGTCGCGAACTCGCAAGATTTTCTTTTGCAAAGCCTCTGTACGCATTGTCGGCCAAACTCCGCCATTCTTGAGGGCGCCCCGGACGACTTCTTTTGCGCAAGCTGGCGTCCGTTGCGCACCTGTTGGCCGATAAGGTGTTGTCGCCCGGCGTAATCAACGGGCGCAACATCTGGAAAACCGACCTGAACGCCGTACTCGAGTGGCTTGCGGCCTGAAACCGCGTACATGGGAGGAGGTGATTCCGGCACTGACGAATTTGGTTCAGGCCGCGAAGACGTTGCGTCAGAAGCTCGCCTCATCACGCATCGCCTCTTTCCACGGTCAAAAGCTGGAGTAATCGCGCCTTCAGCCGACCGGGTTTGCAACGATCCCGTCACCATCTGTAACGTTTCATGCAATTGCGCCCCGTGACACGACAAGTGTTTGCGAAATTCACGTAGATATCCTATAGATTTTTTTTCGAGTTCATCCGATAGTCCATGCGCAAGATCTTATGCACTGCACACGGACGGAGGCGAGCGGATGACGGATGGAGTCAGCAGAGGACAGGCCAGGGGCGCAACGGCGCGATGGACCACCGGATGCCAGTCATATCACATGGAAGTCAGGCAAGCGCCTTCGACCGATAGCTTGTCAATCGTATCGGTCGAAGCGGTTGAACGGCTGGGCGAGCCCTACAAGATCACGCTGGAACTGACGGCCAATGTCGACCTGAATCGTGTCGACTACCTAAGCCGCGATGCGACATTCACCATCGATCCGCCGCCCGACGGCGGCGGGACCCGGACCTTCAACGGCTGTATCACGCAGGTGGTCCGTACGCGCAGGACGCGTGACTTCTGCGCATACCGGATCGTGGTCGAGGCGCATATTGCACGCCTACGCCTCACGCGCGCCACACGCATTTACCAGAACAAATCGGTTCCGGACATCATCGCGGATATCCTGCGCCGTCACGATTTCAGCACGCACCAGTTCAGTTTCAAGCTGCGGCGCGCGTTTCCCAAGCTCGCATTCCGTATGCAATACCAGATGTCGGACTGGGACTATATTTACCTGCTGATGCGTCAGACAGGCCTTTACTGCTTTATCCGTCCCGGCAAGATCGGCGATGAGGTGCATTTCGCCGATGACGTGGACGGCTATACGTACCGGCCTGACGTGGTCATCCCCTATCGCGAGACCTCGGGTCTTGAGTCGGGTCATGAAGCCGTGATTGCGTTGCAGACGCATAGCGAGACCATTCCCGAATCGGTGCGCGTGGCGGACTACAACCCGGACGATGCATGGGAGCGTTTCGACGCTCGGGCCAATGTCACGCGTGACGACAAAACCACCTGGGGGCAGACGTACGTATTTGGTACGCACCACCTGAATGCCCAGGAGGCTGCACGGGAAGCACGCCTGAGACACGAGGCCGCGGTGGCGTGGCAGATCGTCTACGACGGCAGGAGCACCGTTCATGACCTGTGCCCCGGCCTCGTGCTGAAGATGGATGAACCGCTGCCAGACGCGCCGCACGGCCAGGTCATCATTGAAGTCGTGCATCGAGCCGCACGCAACCAATCCTATATCAACTCGTTCCGCTCGATCCCTTCGGAGCGTCCGTTCCGCCTGAAGCTCGAAGAAGACAATTGGCCGAAAATCGCCGGCACGCTTTCGGCACGCGTCACGTCACCGGACAACGATGCGGAGGCGCACCTGACGCTGGCTGGTCACTACACCGTGCGGTTCGATTTCGACTATGACGAATGGCCGGCTGGCGGCGAGTCGGTGCCGCTACGGCTCGCCAAGCCATTTGCCGGCGCGAACCAGACGGGATTTCACTTTCCGCTGCTGAAGGATACCGAAGTCGGCGTGGCGTTCATGAACGGAAATCCAAATTCTCCGTTCATAGCGTTCGTGCAACACCATAACTAGGCCGTCGACCTCGTGACCGGCCAGACCGGCTGGAACACCCGCAACATGATCCGTACGCAGCGCAACAAGCTGCGCATGGAAGACAAGCAGGGCAAGGAAGGCATCAAGCTGTCGACCAACTACGGCGACAAGACCCAGCTCAACATGGGTCACCTGGTCAATTCGCAGCGGCAGCAGCGCGGCGAGGGATTCGAACTGCGCACGGGTCTATGGGGCGTGCTGCGCGCGGGCAAGGGTCTGTTCTTCAGCGCAGACGCGCAGCCAGCGGCCAACGGCCAGGCGCTCGACATGAGCGTCGCGCTGGAACAGTTGCAGGCCGCGCAGGCGCGCATGCAAAGCCTGTCCGAAGCGGTCGGCAAGGCTCAGGCGGTGGTCGCTGCCTGCGAAGCGCAAAAGGCGCTGCTCGAAACACAACTCAAGGACTTACAGCGGGCCGTGCTGCTCGCCTCCGCGCCGCATGGCGTGGCGCTCACTAGCGGCGAACACCTGCAACTCTCGGCAGGTGGGCACTTCTTCACGACAACGGGCGGCAATGCCGATGCGGCTATCGGCGGCAACTATACGGTGGCGGCGGGTAATGCGGTGTCACTGTTCGCGAACACGCAGGGCGTGAAAATTTACGCCGCTGCGGGCAAGGTGGATGTGCAGGCACAGGGGGATGCGCTGTCATTGTCGGCCCTGAAGGGCGTCACGATCGCGAGCACCAGTGATTCAATCACGCTGAACGCGGACAAGTCTCTCACGCTGATGTGTGGTGGCGCATATATCAAGCTGTCAGGCGGCCAGGTGGAGATTGGCAGCGCGGGCGAAATCACGCTAAAGGGCCCGCTGCGTATCGGACCTTCGGGCACGCTACACGAGGCACTGCCGCTGATGCCCGCACAGGAGGCGACCGGCATGCAGTTGTGGCATGCCTATCCGAACGGTCAGCCGGTGCCGAACGCGAAATACAAGGTGACGTTTCCTGACGGCAGCTGGCGCGGCGGCACGCTGGACGCGAACGGTCGCGGCACGCTGTCCAATGCGCCGCGCGGCGGCGGCACGGTCGAATACTTCGAGGAAGCGCACGACCTGGAGGACAAGGCGCGCAGGTGGGTGGACCCCAAGGGTACGCCGCAAGTCGCGGGCACCGGCTCTGCTGCCGCCCGTGCGCTGCCGAGCCTGGCGGGTCCGGTGATGGCTGCTGTTGCGTCTGTCAGCCCGATGGCTTCGACAATCGCCGGCGTCGCCACCCAGGCCGCGAGCGAAGGCGTTGTGGGCAGTACGGCGACGCTTGAACAGGCCGCTGCGGATGCACTCACCCGTCAGGCGATGTCTGCGGCCAGCCCGGCCATTCCAGCGACACCAGGTGTGCCTGCACGCGCGCAGGGTCTGCCGAAGCCGCCCGCCATCGGCTGATGGCTAACGGCCGCGGCTCCTACCCCTCGGCTCCCCCACAAGAACATGTCCAGCGCGAATACCCCGAACTCACCGAACACAGTTGTCCGCCAGATTCCTCAGGAAATCAGGAGCAACGCCGAGGCCCGGCGCGTCATCACCCGCCCCGTGCCGGCACCCGCCACGACGCCCAATCTCGTGCAGGTCGGTATCGAATCCGTGGAGAACCATAGCCACGAGATTTTTGTCCAGTGCCTGTACATGCTTCCCGTGGTCGGCAATGCCATGTCGCTGTATGACGTGGGCACCGACATTTACCGCATATGCAGCGTAACCGGCGCGGCAAGGAACCTGTTCAACTGGGGCATCCTCGCGGTCGATGCCATCGGCGTCGTGCCTGCCGCGGGCAACGCAAGCCGCCCCGCGCGCGCGGTCGTCAAGGAGATCCTGCTCGCGTTCGCGAAGGGCGCTGCGATCGGCGTGCTGGTTGACCTGTTCTGGGCAACCGCCGGCGGCGACGTGATCGAATTCATGTCGACCCTTGATGAAAAGCTGAAGGAGTGGAAACAGGACATCGTCAAAGGCGTGCGCGACGCGTCGCGCACCGTGCGCCGCTTTGTGCAGAACCCGGTTTCGGCAGCCGAGCAGATGGGTGCGGTAAGGAGGAACTCCGGGTTCCTGTCGTGGGTGCCCACGGGCGAGGAAATCGCCCTGCATGGGATTGATGAACTGCTGAAGCTATCGGGCAGGCGCGACGCGATCCTCGCCTGGCTTGACGAGTTCGACCGCAATACCGAACCGATGCTCGACAAGGCATTCGGCGATGCCGCCACAACGGGCACGCTGATATTCATGGCCGTGCAGATCGTGGCAGAAATCAGGGCGCGGCGTGCGCACAAGCCGTCGCATGTCGCGCAGGCCGCACCGGGCACGATGAAAGAGCCTCACACGAAACCCGGCGAACATCGCGACACAACGCAGCTGGGCGCGAAGCCGAGCACCTTGCCAGCGAAGAACGGCTGCGGCTGCCCCCAGACCAATAGTGCCAAGCCCGTCAACTACGCGATGGGCGACGAGAACCTGGAGCAGACCGATTTCGCACTCGACGGTGTAGTGCCCATCATCTGGACGCGCCGTTACCGCTCAGGCGGATCTGCCCGCCCCGGCCGATGCGCAATGCGTGCGCACCTGGCTGGGTAAAGGGGCGCGCGATGTGTACGAGGACACGCGCTTCGAGTATCACCGCGAACACTGGTACACCAAGGTCACGGACGTCGCCGGCAACGCCACGCTCCACCGTTACGACGCGCATAACCGCATCGTTCTGGTCGAGTACGCGGACGGTACCAGTGAACGCTTCGACTGGGATGAAAACAACAACCTGATTGGCACCCGCGATGCCCTGGGGCGGATGCAGCGCTTCGCCTACGACGCGAGCGGGCGCCTGGTCGCCGTAACAGATGCACTGGGCAATACGACACGCACCGGATACAACGCGCAGGGTCTGCCAGTCACGGTCACGGCAGCCAATGGCGATGTCACGCAGACCGCGTATGACACGCTGGGCCGGCCCGTATCGGTGACCGACGCCGCCGGGCGCACAACGCACTACGTCTGGAACAGTGCGGGCCGCATGCTATCGCTCACCGACCCGAAAGGCGGCGTAAAGCAGTTCCGCTACGACCACGCGGGGCGGCTCATGGAAGCCGTCGACTGTTCAGGTTACGCAACGGCCTACGGCTACGACGGGCGCGGCCATCTGGCGCGGCATACCGATGCCGAAGGCCATATCACCCGCTACCGGCACGACGCACGCGGCCAGCTCGTCCAGCTCACTCACCCGGACGGCGTCGAGGAGCACTTCACATGGGACGGCGAAGGTAGCCTGAAGTCGTACCGCGATGGCGCAGGACAACTGACCGAATACAGCTACGCGATGCGCCACAAGCCGACAGGGCGCAAGGATGCGGCGGGTGGTCACATCGCCTACTTTTACGATGCGCAATGGCGGCTCGAGTGGTTGCGCAACGAAAACGACGAGGTGACGCGATTCCGTTACGACGCCCTCGGCCAACTGGTCGAACAGCAGGACTTCGACGGTCGCACCACCCACTATGCCTACGACGAGGCGGGACAGCTTGTGGGCTCGCGCGAGGGGGACATGGAAACCGGGTTCGTGCGCGACCCGCTCGGGCGCCTCGCGAGGCGCAACATCCGCGCACCCGGAAAAGGAACCCATAGCGAACAGTTCTACTACGACGCACGCGGGCGGCTCGTGACCGCGCAGACCGAATCCAGCCGGGTGCAACTGCACTACGACGAGGCAGGCAACCTGATCGCGGAAGAACAGCATCAGCATCCCACCACCGGCACTGAATACGTGACGGTCACGCGTCACGAATACGACGCGCTCGGCAACCGCACCAGAACCATCCTGCCCAGCACGCGCACCATCGACTGGCTGCGTTACGGCTCGGGGCATGTGCATGGCGTGCTGGTCGATGGCCAGCCGCTGGTCGACTTCGAGCGGGACCGGCTGCACCGCGAAACCGGACGCACGCACAGGGCATTCAGCCAGCAGCGCGAATACGATCCGGCCGGACGGCTGACGCGGTTCGCGGTGAGACCCGCCAGCGCGGCCAGTCCGCACGAGCGCATCGCGCAACGGCGTTTGCAGTACGGCCCGGCAGGACACCTGATGCGCATCGAGGACCGCACGCGCGGCGTGACCGACTACACCTATGATCCGGTCGGGCGACTGCTGAAGGCCGTCACCCCGGACCTGACGGAAATTTTCGCGTTCGATCCGGCGGGCAATCCGGTGGACCCGGAGAAGATGACGCCGCCGCCGGTCATGGAGACGCCACGGGAAAAGGCGGAACGGTTTGCACGCGAGGCGGCAGAAGATGCGGCCTGGCTGCGCGCGCATCCGGACGAGCAATACCCGCCGCTGCGCCACAACAGGCGCGGGTCCGAGGACGCGAAGAAACTGTACGAGTGGAAGCAGTCACTGCCAAAGTGCATCGGTAACGTGCTGGCCGAACTGAACCGGGTCCGTTACGACTACGACACGCGCGGCAACCTGATACGGCGGATTGAACGCGATGGGCGGACGTGGCTGTACCGCTACGACACGGCCAACCGGCTCAAGGAAGCGAGCCGCTACGCGAAAACGCCAGGCGCGAACGAACTGGACCGTACGGAGCCTCTGGAGAACGGCGGCGTTCGTTACCTGAATGGCACTGCACGCGCGGAACTGGTGGTGCGTTTCCGCTACGACGTGTTCGGGCGGCGCACGTTGAAGGAGGTCGAGCGGCCAGGAGGCGGGATCGATCGCACGGTGTTCACGTGGGATGGCGATGTGCTGCTGATGGAGGAGCGTTTCCATGAGCCGCCGCGACGAACGGGCGATGTCCGTCCGTATCGCTATCGCCCGGCGCGTCTGGTGCGTGAGGATCCGAATGACCCGTATTCGTTGCCGGTCGCGCAGCGCATGCACACGCTGGATGAGGAGCATCAGTGGCAGGCCGCGTCGGTCTATCTGCATGAACCGGGTTCGTCCGTGCCGCTCGCGCGGCTGGATGAAACGCTGGTCGAGGCGGCGCACCTGGCGACCGGCACCGATGGGCGCTTTGTGCAGATGCCGGCGACGACGCGCCACGCTACACTGTTCTATCAGAATGACCACCTGGGCACGCCACAGGAACTCGTGGATGAATCGGGCAAGGTGGTATGGCTGGCACGCTACAAGGCGTGGGGTGGCTGGAAAGACACCTGGAAGGAGAAGCCGGACCCGGCAGAGGTCACTAACGCGCTGCGTTTCCAGGGGCAGTATCATGATGATGAGACAGGGCTGCACTACAATTGCAACCGTTACTATGATCCGGCGACCGGCCGGTTCATCAGCAAGGATCCGATTGGACTGGCCGGTGGCATCAACGTCTATCAATATGCGCCCAACCCGGTACAGTGGATTGATCCGCTGGGGCTAACGTGTACATCGGCCGCAAAGGCTCTACAGCAGCTAAAAGGCATGAGCGTCGCTCGTATCGAAAAAACGCTCGCAAAAGACAGTTTTACCCTAACAAAAGATAACGGGAAGAACGCCAATTGGAATCATGCAGATGGTTCGGAGGTCAGGATTCATCGCTACGGCAATCAGAATCCAAGCGGATACAAGTCGGGCAATAATGCTCATGTCCATAAGCAAGACCCGTGCAACAATCAACTGAGTGATCGTGGAATAGTTACGGAAGACGGGGACGAAAAGCATATTGGAATTCGGAACCCTGGTGATCTTCCTACGGTTCGTGGGCGTCCTCACGGTGATGGGAGTTGATTGTGAGCTATGAATATTCGGTAAGACTGGACGGTCGCGAATGCAACGCGGATCATGTGATGAGTGAGTTACGGCGAAGCCAGCTGGTTGCGCATGAGAAGGCAAACTGCATCGCTCTTAAGGCGCTCAATTCTCGTAACACATGGGCATATGATTTGAGAGTGTTTAGGGTTGGCGAGAACGAACTGCTTCTGGAGGTCACAAATTCAAACCATGACCTGTACAACGCGGTTCGATCTGCGTTGCCTCAAAACTATTCACTGACAGAGATAGAAGATGAGGACGAGCTGTCTCTCGAGGAAGCCTTTCGTCTGAGATAAGAACGCGTGTTGGAACCCCTTGTTGTACAAGGCTCGATAGAGAATGCGCTCCATGAGTGGGACGACTATGACGTGGTAGGCAATCCACACCACTGCCAGATTTTCTGACGGCTGCAAAGTCAGAGTGGCGACGCCGAGACGGGGCTGCACTATAACTTCCACCGTTACTACGATCCCCACTGCGGCAGGTTCATCAGCAAGGATCCGATTGACCTCGCGGGTGGACTGAACACCTGGCAGTACGCGCCCGATCCGACGGGGTGGATTGATCCGCTGGGGCTGGCTGGCTTCGAACCCAAAGTTTTAACGAGCGGAACCGTTTTCAGAAATGCGTCAGGAACGCCCGATAGTTTGACTCCGCGACTCGGGAAAGATACGACACGCATTGATGGGAAGGAGCCGGGCTTATCAGCGGCCACATCGGAAGCCGGTTTGGACAGCGGGAAATACGTTGAACTCAACGTGCAAAAGCTATGTTCGTGCGGTCTGCAAGCGACGCATGACAAGCCGAACGGTCACGTAACAATTAGGCCGATAAACGACCCTACTGATTCCAAGCTGACTGACTGGGCTAAATCCAGAGGAAGCGACTCGACGCATTCTCTGACGGAAGGTATATTCGGAGCAGTCACTGCTCGGGGGAAGAAGTGATGACTACCGATATCTGCGCTTATTTAGCAGGATATGTTGAAAAGGTAAAAACTGCGGTTGGTGAGAAGATTAAGATTGAGTCGTCGAATTCGGGTTTTTACCAGAACGCTCTCGGTGGTACGGCATATGTGAGTTTTTACCCTACGGAGGTTGACTTAACACTCGATCTAAGTGGTGCCGATGGGACATATGAACTTACCGCCGACCTGACGAACCAGGAAGGAAAAGAAATTGTTGGCTATATTTTTAAGTTCCACGGAAATGAAGAATACGTGAAGGTAAAGCTTGACGCGGCTTTTAATGATCTAGTGAAATTGATTTCGGATCATCTGTAATTGAACAAAGGGCCGCTGACGCGGCGCTTTGTCCGCCTACTCGGCGGTGAGGGTCAGCCCCCCTGTTCAGCTGTTTCGGATGAAGTATGGACGATTACGAGAAAAGTCTGGTTGCGTCGGCCCCGGATCGGGGGCGCTGCGCAGAATGCCGCTGCGATACTCGTACTCAGGTGGACGAGGTTTGCGGGCTTTGCGGGGTTGTGCTTTAAGATTGGCGTTAGCCATGGTCAACTCCTTGTATGAGTTGGTGGTGGTCAGCGGGCTGTGAATGCTGGTAACACTCACGGCCCGCGCTTCGTTTACTGCGTCACATTCCCTTCTTCCCTTCTATTGCTGCGCCGAGAGTACATGCGCGACGGCCCTACGGGCGCGCGTTGCGTGGCCTTGATGACAACACTACAATCTGCTTTCATGACGGGACCAACTGGAACGGCCCTTCTGATTCACGCTATCGTCCCAAAACCTGATCCTGAATGATAGGAGTTCTACATGTATTCAATTGCCTGCGTAGGCGACAGCACGACACACGGGGGTTTCATCATCACCGGCTCCGACACAATGGACGTCCTCGGGCGCAAGGTTGCCCGCGTGGGCGATCTGGTGTCGTGCCCGACACACGGTGTCAATCCGATCATTGAAGGGTCGGACATGATCATGGACAACGGCAGGCGCGTTGCGATGTACGGGCACAGCACGGCCTGCGGTTGCAAACTGATTGCGTTAGGCGATCACGTCACCATCAGCGCCCATTGATTCGCACCGGAAGCGGTCGTGAAATCCGCCAACATCAACCATAACCGCGACGAACTGCCATTATTCACGTCGCCGGGCGCTTTCACCATCTGCATCAAGGTTGCCGATATCCACTCGGGCTGGCCGGCGCACGATGGGCAGATTGCGTTCCGCGCCCCGCCTGCCACTGATAGGCGAACTACAAGGCGTCATCGAACGTTGTTCTGAAAGGTAGGGCCGGTAGCATACGAGGCAATCTCACGAATCCTCCTTTCAATCACGTATCGCTTACATTTCATTTCAATGGCTACCTACATCCTACTCGGCGGCGGGCTCACCGCGGCTTTGCTCATTGCCGCATGGGGCATCTGGCAGTTGAGATAGCGGAAGATCGCTGGAAATCGACGCTCAGATCAATATCTGAGCGCCGGCGGCATATTGCAGCATCTCGCAGCGCGTCAGAACTGGATATTGGTCCTCAGCCCCAGCACGGCTTCATTGCCGACACGCTGCGATGGGTTGTCCGGATTCGGAATGAGTGACGACAACGGATAGGCGGGCCCGCCCGCCGGCATATCGGTGGACGGCAGCACCGGCCAGCCGAAGGTGGCGTTCATGAACGTGGCCGCATACTGGCTCGTCATGAACTCCTGGTCGAGACTCTGCTGCCCGATCTTCACATCGACCTTGCCCGCGAGCAGGGACTGCTGATACCAGAGTTCCCATAGTCTCGTCGTAGCATCCGCTTCGATGCCGGTCGCCGTTTGCAAGGTCTGCAGATTCCGCTGGGTCAGGTTGGTGCCGTGAATCTGTAACGCTGAAACGTTGAACGTGCCGCCCGGCAGCCCGAATGCCTTTTGCGTGTCCACCACGACACCGAGTTGCGTTAGCCCATCGTAGGCGCCACCGCGTTTGACGCCTCCCGAGAGGTTATTCAGGTATTCACTGGTTTCCTGCAGGCTGAACGTCACACCGTGGTCGCCGAGCCAGGGCCGCAAGCCACCCATGTCTCCGAAAAGTGTCGCGCACCCCCGCCCTGCCCGGCCAAGCCGGACGACGTGTGACGACGTGACTGCGTTTCGCAAGCGGACTTGCGACAAGCGGCCAAACAAAGGGAGCGTGCTGCTGACAGACCGGCAAAGAACCAGTCGGTAATGAAGCGCGCTAACCCGGCAAAAGCGAGTTAGCGGCGAAGGAGTGTTCCTGCGGCGACTATCTCGCGGTGACTGCGCCGGCACAGGCCGGCATCGGACTTCCACTACTAGAGCATGTGTCCACGAGGGACTCCTTTTGATGAGACGGGCGGATTGTATTCGGCTCGCGATAAAAACTACAAGCAAAAATTCCTCAAAGACATCGCAGTCCGAATCTCCTGACCAGAATCCCGTGCCAACCGGTTCTGTCTCTCATTTCCAATGTCATTCCCGAACAAAAACGGCCGTTCTTTCCTGTCAGTTTTGAAAGAAAACGTTGTTGGCAAACAATATCTGCTCTGCTTAACGAATGATGTTGACTTCGGATTCAAGCGCCACCTAAAATTCAAAAATCTTCACAAACGGGGCTGATGCCTTGGACACCTGCAGTAGTCGACCTTCGAATAGTTTCGCTGCCTGACCGGCAGGACGTCCGCGCTCTCTTCACCCAGCCGCCGTCTTGCCTTCAGGCAGACGGTGCGCGCCGTTGTTACCCTCTCCGTGCACCTTGATTAGCGCCATATGGCCGCAGCGTTCGTGCGTCCGTACGGCATCGCGTCGCGAGCGTCGACTCGCGGCTGCGTCCGTTCGCGCCTTGTCGATTTTCGATGGCGCGGGCAGACGCGTGGATAAACGCGTGCGTTGCAAACATGCAGCAAGCGCGCGTACCGACGTCGATAAGGAGCCGCCATGCCGGACAGTGACAGTTATCCCATATGCCGCTCACCTCTATCTTTGCCTGAGGAAAGCGAGTAGACGTTCGTCGATATGCGCATAGTGCGCCTGACCTCCATGTCTGCTGGCTTTCCGCGAACCGCGTTAAGCCAACGCCTGGAGAAATATCATGAACTTCGGCCTCCTTCTGTCGCAACTGCCGCACGTTGAAGAATCACGCGTCCACTACGACGCCATGCTGGCGCTGCATGCCAGCGAACCGCACAGGTTCGCTGCATTCTGGCAACGCCTTAAAACGCTCGTTTCGTAATCTTCCGCGCCCTTTTCCGTCATACGCAAGCGACGCCGTTTTTCGACGGTACACGCCCTTACGTATGCCGGAGGTGCGCAATGTCCTTTCAATAACCAGAATCAGGGGAAAAAACAAAATGTCCACTCCAGCTAACGTCTCACCGCCGCGCAGCGCCGTGCTTGACTCTGCACACGTCGGCGACATCAGGGGTGCGCTGGGCACCATCGCCCACCACGACACCGCGCCGCGCACCAACTGGTGGGCTCGCATCCGTACACTGCTGGCCATTCTCGGCCCCGGCCTCATCGTGATGGTCGGCGACAACGATGCAGGCGCCTTCGGCACCTATACCCAGGCCGGGCAGAACTACGGCACCACGTTGCTGTGGACCATCCTGCTGCTGGTACCGGTCCTCTTCGTCAATCAGGAAATGGTGCTGCGACTGGGCGCCGTCACCGGTGTCGGACACGCGCGCCTCATCTTCGAGCGCTTCGGCAAGTTCTGGGGTGCGTTCAGCGTCGTCGATCTGTTCATTCTTAACGCGCTGACCATCGTGACCGAGTTCATCGGTATCACTTTCGTCCTTGACTTCTTTGGTATCTCCAAGTTTCTGGGCGTCTGCATTGCAGCGGCGCTGACGATGGCCGCAGTCAGTACAGGCAATTTCAGGCGCTTCGAACGCTTCGCCGTCGTACTGTGCATCTTGAGTCTGCTGCTGGTGCCCGTGCTGGTGTCGATTCACCCGCCGGTCGGCCAGATGACGCGCGATTTCCTCATTCCGAACTGGCCCGCCCATTCGAAACTGAGCGACGTGATGCTGCTGGTCATCGGTATCGTCGGCACCACCGTTGCACCATGGCAACTGTTTTTCCAGCAAAGCTACATTGTCGACAAACGCATCACGCCGCGTTTCATGAAGTACGAAAAGGCTGACCTGTGGATTGGCATTGTGTTCGTGCTGATTGGCGCAGTGGCGATGATTTCATTTTGCGCCGCCCTGTATGCCGGCAAGCCTGAGTTCGGCAATTTCACGGACGCGGGTGGCGTGATTGCAGGTCTGGAGAAATACGCGGGCCGCACCTCGGCCACGCTCTTCGCTGTTGCGCTGCTCGATGCCTGCATCATCGGCGCTGCTGCCGTGTCGCTGTCGACCGCGTACGCCATCGGCGACGTGTTCAAGATTCGCCACTCGCTGCATCGCCCCGTGTCGGACGCCAAGGGTTTCTATCTCGTCTACTTCGGCATTGTTGCGGCCGCAGCAACGCTTGTGCTGATTCCAGGCAGCCCGCTTGGTCTGCTGACTGAAGCTGTGCAAACGCTCGCGGGCGTGCTGCTGCCGAGCGCTACGGTATTTTTGCTTCTGCTGTGCAACGACCGCGCGGTGCTTGGCCCGTGGGTCAACTCGAAGAAACTGAACGTCTTCACGGGGGCCGTTGTGTGGGTGCTGGTGATGCTGTCCATCATCCTGACCGCCTCGGTCGTCTACCCGGACATCACGGGTGAAACGATTCTGGAAACGCTCGCCGGCGGAACACTCCTGGCCATCCTCGGCTATGCCGCCACCGTCGGCATTCGCCGAGTCCGTCGCGAAGCCGCGGATGGACAAGTGCAGCAGTATCCGAAGAGCGCCCGGGACACGTGGCGCATGCCGCCGCTGGACGAACTGCCGCCGCCGAATCTCACGCTGGCCAAGCGTGTCTGGATGGGCGTGCTGCGCGGCTACCTGCTGCTAGCCGTTGGCCTTGTTGTTTTGAAGGTCGTGCAGATGACACTCCTGAAGTAGGACTAGCACCCTCCGATCGCAAGTTCACTCATTCGCTCAAACGCAGTCAACATCCCGTCGTCGCCTGGCGACGGGAACATAGAACGTGAAGGTGGATGTCGTGAGCCGGTCTCGACTTCTCTCTGCTCGTGCAGTGCACCTCGCGGCGTGCCGTCGGCCGCGCGGCGGGATAGCGCTCGGGCGCAAAAGCTTGCGAGGAAAGCCACTCAGCCTCGCTTAATGAATGTCAACAGACGTCACATATCGATGTGCACCCGTCCTGCCGTGCCCGCGCGCACGGCATTTATTTGCGCTGAATGCCTCGAGAATGGCCTTGATTAAGGGGAAACCCGTATAATTGAGCGCAAGAGGTCAGACAACTATAGGACACAATAGTGGTCAAGACCCTGGCCCGCGCCCGGCCGCGCCCACCCTGAAAAGCCCCTCTCTCCCAGACCCGTGAACTCGACTGCGACTGCGACTGCGACCGCCCTGCCTTTCCGAAACGCCCTGCTAGCGATGCTCGGCATCGGCCTCGTCAACATGCTGGTCGCACTCGACCAGACTGTAGTCAGCACCGCACTGCCTTCGATCGTCGCCGAACTGCACGGCTTCGAGTACTACGCATGGATTGCCAGCGCGTACCTGCTGGCGTCGGTGGTGACTGTCCCGGTGTTCGGCCGCCTCGGTGACTATTTCGGCCGCAAGCGTTTCGTGATCGCCGCGGTCATCACGTTCACGGTGGCGTCGGTGCTCTGCGGCGTCGCAAACGACATGCTGTTCCTCGTGATCGCGCGCGGCTTGCAAGGCGTCGGCGGCGGGATGATGGTGGGCACGGCGTTCGCGTCGATACCGGATCTATTCCCCGATCCGCGCGCGCGGGTGCGTTGGCAAGTCGTAATGGCGGCCGCATACGGGATCGGCACCGCAGCGGGTCCGTCGCTGGGTGGCTGGATGAGCGAGCATTGGGGCTGGCGCTCCACCTTCCTGATCAACCTGCCGGTCGGCGCCGCCGCGCTCTATTTCATCTGGGCGCATCTGCCCAACTTCCGGCGGCCGCACGAGGGCGAAGTCAAGATCGACTGGCTCGGCGCAGCACTGGTCACCGCCGTGTTGGGCGGCCTGCAGGCTTTCATCGAAGCCGTGCCTAAAGATGGCCTGACGCCCGGCAACCTGGCGCTGGCGGCCTTCGTGAGCGTGGGTGCCGTCGCGTTGCTGGTGTGCGAGAAACGCGCCACGCACCCGATCATTCCGCTCGACCTCTTCAAGGATGCGCAACTCGTCACCCTGTTCATACTCGGCTTCCTGTCCGGCTTCGTGATGTTCTCGCTGATCTTCTTCGCGCCACTGCTGCTGCAAGGCGGCTTCGGATTGTCGCCGCAACACGCCGGTCTTCTCGCTACGCCGATCGCCGCCTGCATCGCGCTCGGCAGCCTGCTGAATACGCGCATCGTCATTCACATGAAGAAGCCCACGCGGATTCTGTCGATTGGGTTCGCGCTGCTGTTGTTCGCGTCGATCGCGTTGGCGTTTGCCAATCCGCAGACGCCGCACGTGTGGATCGAATTGCCGATGGCGGCCGTCGGCATCGGCCTGGGTTTCATTCTGAACAATCTGAATGTGTTCGGCCAGGAGATTGCCGGGCGTGAACGCTTCGGCATCACGACCGCATTACTGCAGTCCACGCGGATGGTGGGGGGGATGCTGGGCACCAGCATTGTGGCAACCGTGGTGCAGCATCATTACCGCAACGTGGTCACGCGCACGATGAGCGTGCTCGGCGAGCCGGCCGTATCGCAATGGCAGCCGCGTTTCGTCGATCTGCGCATCCTGATCGATGAAGCAGTGCGCGCGAAACTGATTGCGGATATGAAGACGTCGGGGCTCAATACGCTGGCGCTGATCGACACGGCACGCGATGCATTGGTGCAGTCGATTCATATCGGCGTGTGGCTGACGGCGGTGGCGGCGCTTGCAGCGGCGTTGCTCGTGCAGCGCATCTCGCACGTTGTGTTTCGCCGGAGTTGAGCGCGGCAGAACCGCGGTAGTTGATCGCAGCAGCTTGCGGCGGCCCCACAGGCCGCCGCCCGGATCATGGGAAACTCAGCGCACCAGACACGGGCGCTTGTTATCGAACGTCCAGTTCGGAATCAGGTACTGCATAGCCACGCCGTCGTCGCGTGCGCCGAGGCCATGTTGCCGATACAGCGCGTGCGCCTTCTCGATCTCGTCCATATCCAGCTCGACACCGAGGCCGGCGGCCTGAGGCACCTCGACCTTGCCGCCGACGATCTGCAACGGCTCGCGCGTCAGGCGCTGACCGTCCTGCCAGATCCAGTGCGTGTCGATCGCCGTGATCTTGCCGGGCGCCGCAGCCGCGACATGCGTGAACATCGCGAGCGAAATGTCGAAGTGATTGTTCGAGTGCGAACCCCACGTGAGACCCCAGTCGTTGCACATCTGCGCCACGCGCACCGAGCCCTGCATGGTCCAGAAGTGCGGATCGGCAAGCGGAATATCCACCGACTGCAACTGGATCGCATGCCCCATCTGGCGCCAGTCGGTAGCGATCATGTTGGTCGCCGTCGGCAAACCGGTCGCACGGCGGAATTCGGCCATCACCTCGCGGCCCGAGTAGCCGTTTTCCGCGCCGCACGGGTCTTCCGCATAAGCCAGCACGTCGTGCTTGTCGCGGCACAGGCGCACCGCTTCCGCGAGCGACCATGCGCCATTCGGATCGAGTGTGACGCGGGCATTGGGGAACCGCTCGGCGAGCGCCGTGACCGCTTCGATTTCGGCGTCGCCGGGCAATACGCCGCCCTTGAGCTTGAAATCGTTGAAGCCATAGCGCGCTTGCGCTGCCTCGGCAAGCCGCACCACCGCCTCGGGCGTCATGGCTTCTTCGGTACGCACACGCTCCCAGTCGTCGCGCCCTTGCGCGCCACTGGCATAGGGCAGATCGGTTTTCTTGCGGTCGCCGATATAGAACAGGTAACCGAGCATTTCCACTTCGTCGCGTTGCTGACCTTCGCCGAGCAGTGCCGCGACAGGCACGCCCAGATGCTGGCCGAGCAGATCGAGCAGCGCGGCTTCGAGCGCGGTCACCGCGTGAATGGTGGTGCGCAGGTCGAAAGTCTGCAGGCCTCGGCCGCCGGCGTCGCGGTCGGCGAACTGCGTACGTGCCTTGTTCAGGATGGCTTGCAAATTACCGATCGACTGGCCGACGACCAACGGACGCGCGTCGTCGATGGTCTTGCGGATGCTCTCGCCGCCCGGCACTTCGCCGACACCGGTATGACCGGCACTGTCGCGCAGAATGACGATATTGCGTGTGAAGAACGGGCCATGCGCGCCGCTCAGATTCATCAGCATGCTGTCGCGGCCGGCGACGGGCACGACGCGCAGCTCGGTCACGATCGGCGTAGCGTTCGATGGGGATGAGTTCGTGGACATGAGATTGGGACCAGGTGAGTTAGTAAGCCGACTGGCGGGAATCATGACGTTGCGTGATCGCATTCGACACCCGCACCGGACAGCAATCGGAACGTGCGTGCTTCGTGATGGACGGTTTCGACGGTTAGTGGGCTTTGCTATGAAGCGGCTGCGGCAGCGCGTCGCGGTTCATCCTGCGATTGCGGGTCAGGAAGCCGGCCGCCGCCGCGATCAGCGACGCCACGCCCAAGCCGTACAGGCCGCCGGTGATCGAGCCGGTGTGCTGCTGCAGATAGCCAAAGGCAGCCGGTGCGAAGAACCCGCCGAGGTTACCGACCGAATTGATCAGCGCAATGACGGCAGCCGCAACGCGCGCGTCCAGATAACCCTGCGGAATCGGCCAGAACAGCGAAGCCGCCGCCTTGAAGCCGATCGCCGAGAAGCAGATCGCCACGAAAGACAGCACCGGATTACCCGACGTCGAGGCGAACAGCCCACACGCCGCGATCACGAGCGCCACGGCCAGCCACGCCTGCTGGAAACGCCACTTCGCCGACAACACGGCGAAGCAGTACATGGCGAACATGGCGATGAGCCAAGGAATGGCATTGAACATGCCGACTTCGAAGTCCGAGAGTCCGCCCATCTTGCGGATGATCGTCGGCAGCCAGAAGGTGGCCGCGTAAATGGTCAGTTGAATCGCAAAGTACAGGAAGCAGAACAGCAGGATCTGCGGGTCTTTCAGCAGCTTCATGGCCGGCAAATGCGCGCCGCCGTGCGCCTCGCGCTCGGCCTGCTCCGCGGCGATCGAGCTTTCGAGAACGGACTGCTCTTCAGCCGTCAGCCACGAGGCGTCGCGAATGCGCGACTTCAGCAGCATCCAGCTGACACCGCACAGCACGATTGAGAAGCCGCCCTCAATGAGAAACATCCATTGCCAGCCATGCAAGCCGAATCCGCGAATGGATAGCAGGCTGCCGGTAATCGGACCGGACAGCACCGACGCCAGTGCGGAGCCCGAGAGAAAAACCGCCACGGCCTTGCCCCGCTCTTTCTGCGGCAGCCATTGTGTGAAATAAAACACCACGCCTGGGAAGAAGCCAGCTTCAGCGATGCCGAGCAGGAATCGCAGCACGTAGAAAGACGTATCGTTCCACACAAACGCCATGGCGGCCGCGACCAGCCCCCAGGTGCCCATGATGCGGGTCAGCCAGGCGCGTGCACCGTACTTCTGCATCAATACGTTCGACGGCACTTCGAACAGCGCATAGCCGACAAAGAACAACCCGCTCCCCAGGCCGTATGCGGCAGCGCCGATGCCGAGGTCCGTCTGCATGTGGGAATTGACGAAGCCGATGTTCACGCGGTCGATATAGTTCGCGATGAACATGATCAGGAAAAGCGGCAGAACGTTCCGCTTGACCTTCGAGACCGCGGACTCAAGCGGGTCGGCGGCGGGGGCGAGAGCAGATGTCAAGGTTGTCTCCAGTTTCGGCCACTCGGAAGGCCTGATCGAACGGAACGCGGCGCATTCGAGCAGGCCGGGTAATTTGGGGCTGAATCGCATGATATGTTGTCTGACGACAGTCTACTATCTTGCGTCCGTCGAATCCAACGAGGTGTTTACCCTGCCATCCGAGTCATACGCACTGGGAGACGGCAGCTAATGTAACGCTTCGCCATCAAAAATGCCGATCCAAAATAAGACGTCTGACAACTGAAAAATTGAGCTCCGATTGCACCGGCCGTGACAGGTCTGCGCGCGATCCCAAGCAAGCGGCCAGCGCGCGAGATTCGAACCGTGATCATTTGGACTGACACTATGATGGCTATGTCGAACCGTCACATGACGTCGCACGCACACGCAACGTGTGTATTTCCAGTCGATAAGTCAACACGCCACAGAAATGAGCAGCCTGACTGAGAAGGTGGTGGCCACCCTTTCCGATGAAATCCGGCGCGGCACCACGAATGCACGACGCCCACTATCTGGCTAGGACGCCAAAATTTCACGATGTGGCATGAGCCCTTGCTTCGTAAAAAATCGTGGTGCGTGGCACAAATTCGCCATTTCGCAATGCCGCCCCGCGTTGCATATCTTGAAATGACGATGCCAAGCCTTTATTTTTAAACGATATTTTTTGATAAAAAGAACCCGCTAACAACCCCTTGCGCCATGACGCGCTGGCGTAGACTCTTTTACAAGAGCCGACGGTTCATAGGACGCAGCGAAAAGGGTGCAGCAAAAGACGGGACGAAAACGCAGTCGCAGCAAGTCCCAAGCCCCCCGACCTGAGGCCGCCGCAGCATCGCAGTTTTTAATTGGCAATTGGGAGACTAAAAATGGAAGGCTTTCGCTTTGAATCGACCCAGGGAGCGTTTTACATTTTGCCGGGCCAAGGTGGTTGGGAGGCAACCTACGGCAACGAGACGCTCGGTGAATTTTCCTGCCCGGAACAGGCAGCCGATGAAGTCGCACGTGGCCTGACCTGCCCGCATCTGACCGAAGTCGATACGTCGACGCTCGAGATCCCCGAAAAACTCAGCGAATGGGAAATCGTTCACGTGTGAGGGCAGATATGACCACCCCCGCACGCGTAGAAACGACGATGGCGCTCCTGAAGAGCGCCATCGTCTTGCTTACCGCGTACTTTCGCACTTATTTCCGTGCTTGCTTCGGCACCTTGGGCGACAGCCTCAGCACCTCATTCAGGTCATCAAGCGACCGCGTCCACAATCTTGTTCAGCGTCGCGCTCGGGCGCATGGCCTTGCTCGTCAGTTCGACACTCGGACGGTAGTAACCGCCGATAGCCACCGGCTTGCCTTGCGCTGCACCCAGCTCTTCGATGATCTTCGCTTCGTTGTCGGCCATCGCCTTCGCCACGCCGGCGAACTGCGCCTGCAATGCGGCATCTTCGGTTTGCGCAGCGAGTGCCTCAGCCCAGTACATGGCCAGGTAGAAGTGGCTGCCGCGGTTGTCGATACCGCCAACCTTGCGCGCCGGCGACTTGTCGTTGTCGAGGAACTTGCCCGTTGCCTGATCCAGCGTCTTGGCCAGCACCTGCGCCTTCGGGTTGTGATACGCGCCGCTCAGGTGTTCGAGCGAAGCCGCCAACGCCAGGAATTCGCCGAGCGAATCCCAACGCAGGAAACCTTCTTCGACCAGTTGCTGAACGTGCTTCGGCGCCGAACCGCCCGCGCCCGTTTCGAACATGCCGCCACCCGCCATCAGCGGAACGATCGACAGCATCTTCGCGCTGGTGCCCAGTTCCATGATCGGGAACAGGTCGGTCAGGTAGTCGCGCAGCACGTTGCCGGTGACCGAGATCGTGTCCTTGCCGGCGCGGATGCGCTCGATCGAGAACTTCGTGGCTTCGACCGGCGTCATGACGCGGATATCCAGACCGCTAGTGTCGTGGTCCTTCAGGTATTGCTCGACCTTCTTGATGATCTGGGCGTCGTGCGCGCGCGCCGCGTCCAGCCAGAAAATAGCCGGCGTGTTGGTGGCGCGAGCGCGGTTCACTGCGAGCTTGACCCAATCCTGAACCGGCGCGTCCTTGGTCTGGCACATGCGCCAGATGTCGCCTGCTTCAACCGCCTGCTCGATCAGCAACGTACCGGCTGCGTCGGTCACGCGCACCACGCCGTTTGCCGGGATCTGGAACGTCTTGTCGTGTGAACCGTATTCTTCAGCAGCTTGTGCCATCAGACCGACGTTGGGCACCGTGCCCATGGTGACCGGGTCGAATGCGCCGTTCTTCTTGCAATCTTCGATCACAGCCTGGTAGACATCGGCGTAGCAACGGTCCGGAATCACGGCCTTGGCGTCGTGCAGTGCGCCGTCCGCGCCCCACATCTTGCCCGACTCGCGAATCATGGCCGGCATGGAGGCGTCGACGATCACGTCGCTCGGCACGTGCAGGCTGGTGATGCCCTTGTCCGAGTTGACCATGGCCAGTTGCGGGCGTTGCGCGTATTGCGCCTTGATGTCGGCTTCGATCGCTTCACGCGTTTCAGCCGGCAGGTCCTTCAGACGCGCGTACAGATCGCCGATACCGTTGTTCGGGTTGAAGCCGGCTTGCGCCAGCGCGTCGGCGTGCTTGGTCAGCACGTCTTTGTAGAACACCGAGACCACGTGACCGAAGATGATCGGATCCGACACCTTCATCATGGTCGCTTTCAGATGCACCGAGAACAGCACGCCCTTGCTCTTCGCATCGGCGATTTCTGCTTCGATGAAGTTGCGCAGCGCGTTCTTGCTGAGCACCGACGCGTCGATGATCTCGCCCGCTTGCACGGCCGTCTTTTCTTTCAGGACCTTCGTCGAGCCGTCGGCCGCGATCAGTTCGATCTTCACGGCGCCGGCCGCTGCGATCAGCGCCGATTTTTCGCTGCCGTAGAAATCGCCGCCGCTCATGTGCGCCACGTGCGACTTCGAGTCCGCGCTCCACGCGCCCATCTTGTGCGGGTGCTTGCGTGCGTAGTTCTTGACCGACAGCGGCGCGCGGCGATCCGAATTGCCTTCGCGCAGCACCGGGTTCACCGCGCTGCCCTTGATCTTGTCGTAGCGCGCCTTGACGTCTTTCTCTTCGTCGGTCTTCGCTTCGTCCGGATAGGACGGCAGCTTGAAGCCCTGATCGCGCAGTTCGGTAATCGCGGCCTTCAGTTGCGGCACCGAAGCGCTGATGTTCGGCAGCTTGATGATGTTCGCTTCCGGACGCGTGGTGAGTCCACCCAGTTCCGCCAGATCGTCGGAACCCTTCTGTTCCGCGGTCAGGTAATCCGGAAATGCAGCGATGATCCGGCCGGCAAGCGAGATATCGCGCGTTTCGACGATCACGTCGGACGAGCGCGTGAACGCCTTGACGATCGGCAGCAGCGAATAAGTCGCCAGAGCAGGCGCTTCGTCGGTCAGGGTGTAGATGATCTTCGGCGATGTGGACATGTTTGATGCTTTGCTTGGTGAAGTGATAGACAGAGCGTTGGTGGCGCTGAGCCGCGAAGTTGCGACAAAGCAGCAAGAACGCGGCGCGACCCACGGCACTACTTTTTACGGCACGAACGTGAGTATATGCGTGTTTTCCAGTACTCGCTGCTAAACAAACATATCCCCGCCACGCCCCGAACAGGGTCGAGCCCCGCCAGACAAGGCTTACGGCTCATTACCCTATGTCTTAAGACAGATGTCTTATAGATGACTTGCGACGCTGAATAAATTATAAATGCGAATCAGATGCATTACTATTCGTGCGAAATCGAAGTTTGTATTGCAGCGCGTAGCGTGGCCTTCGGACCTGACCACGCCGGACGGCGACGCGATGATCATCCGCGAGACCACGCACCGCTTCAGTCCGCTGTCGTTTCACCGTTCGATGGTTGGGCGGCGCCTGCCGATTCTGCTCACGGCCGCTGGACGCGCTTACTTTGCGATGTGCCCCGAGGGCGAACGCGAGGACATTCTCGAGTTGCTGCGTTCGGGTGCGGGCGGAGACGAGCAGAAGGCGCTCGCCTCCAATGATGCGTTGATCAAAAGCCTGGTACGGCGAGCTCGCGCGGACGGCTTCGGATCGAACCACGGCGATTGGGCCGCGCAGAGCAAAATCGGCGCGGTTGCCGTCGCGATCGTCTCGCAGGAGCGTGTGCTGGCAAGTCTGAACGTGGTGTTTCTCTCACGCGCGGTCACGTTGGCCGAGGCGACGCGGCGCTATGTGCCGGAACTACAGGCCGCCGCGCAGGAGATGAGCGAGGCGCTGGAAGCGGAGGAATCCGCGAGCGGTACGGATAAAGACTGAGCGAACGGTAGTCACTCACGCAGCGCGATTGAAAATGTGACTGGAGTGAAGCGATCCGAATCTGGTACAACTGATGTCCAATGGCTAGTCCTGACCTGCAGGTGACACGATGAACGCATTCCGGTTTCAAACGGTGCCGGCCATGGTGGTCGAGTTCGGCGCGGCGCGCCGTCTCGGCGCGTTGTTGCGCGCGCAATTTCTGTCGCTCACACGCGTGTGCGTGGTGACGGATGGTTTTCTACACAAGAGCGGGCTGCTGAATCCGGCGCTCGCCGATCTCGCGGCACACGGCTGGAAACCCACCGTGATCGACGACGTCATCGCCGATCCGCCAGAGCACATCGTGCTCGAGGCGACGTCGCGCGCACGCGAGACCGGCGTGGAGATCGTGCTGGGACTCGGCGGCGGTTCGTCGATGGACGTGGCGAAGCTGATTGCCGTGCTGGCTCCGCAAGACCAGCAGGCGCTCAGCGAGATGTACGGCGTGAACAAGGTCACGGTGTCGCGCTTGCCGCTCGTGCAGATGCCGACCACCGCAGGCACCGGCTCCGAAGTCACGGCCGTGTCGATCGTGACGGTGGGCGAGGCGAAGAAGATGGGCGTGGTCGCACCGCAACTGGTCGCCGATCTGGCGATTCTCGACGCGGAACTCACGCTCGGGCTGCCTGCTGCCGCGACGGCGGCGACCGGCGTCGACGCGATGGTTCACGCGATCGAGGCGTACACGTCCGCGCATTTGAAGAACCCGGTGTCCGACATGCTGGCGGTGAAAGCGCTCGACCTGCTGTCGCGCAATCTGTTGCCCGCATGCGAGAACGGCCAGAATCGCGAGGCGCGCGAAGCGATGTTGCTCGGCGCGGCTTTCGCCGGTCAGGCATTCGCCAATTCGCCGGTGGCTGCAGTGCATGCGCTCGCGTATCCGATCGGGGGCATTTATCACGTCCCGCACGGTCTTTCGAATGCACTCGTGCTGCCGCACGTGTTGCGGTTCAACGCAGAAGCGGCGGCACAGCTGTACGCCGAACTCGCAGACGTGATCGTGCCGGGTATGACGGGCAGCGCCGAGGGCAAGACGCTGGCGTTGATCGAACGGCTCGAACAGATGATTGCCGCGACCGCGATTCCGGCCCGGTTGCGCGATGTCGGCATCGAACGTAGCGGGCTCGAGCGGATGGCGAGCGACGCAATGTTGCAAACGCGGCTTCTGGTGAATAATCCGCGGCCTGTTACTGAGGCCGATGCGTTGGAGATTTATACCGCTGCGTTTTAATCGGCGTGGGGCGTCATTGAGGGCGTATGTGAGGGCGGGGGCCGCTGCCATGTTTGGCGGCGGCTCGATGCTGTTACGTCCATTGGACGCGTTACGTAGCACGGACGCGGAACACGCCGTGGCCACCTTAGCCCGAATCGTGTTTTTGATGCGATAAATTCTTCATATCATAGTTTTTTTAAACCACATGTGCGCTTAATTATCAAGATGAAGCGATAACTCGCATCTGGCGCGCAACTTGCAGTGTTGGTCCCGCCAATATTCGTTCAACGGGGACACCATGCAAAAATTCGTCGGTCGGACAGCCATCGCTATTGCGACGTCTACATTACTCGCGCTCTACGGTTGCGGATCCAGCCTCAATACTCCAGGAAGCGGGCTTGGCGGGGGCGGGCTCGGCGGGACTTCGGGTGTCTTGGGCACGTCGGGGAGTTCGGGCACTTCGGGTAGCTCCGGCGCCAGTAGCTCAGGCTCTAGTTCCGGAGCAAGCAGTTCTGGGTCTAGCTCTGGGTCTAGCTCTGGGTCTAGCTCTGGGTCCAGCTCTGGGTCCAGCTCCGGCTCAAGCTCTGGTTCCAGCTCCGGCTCAAGCTCCGGCTCAAGCTCCGGCTCAAGCTCCGGTTCCAGCTCCGGCTCAAGCTCCGGTTCAAGCTCCGGTTCAAGCTCCGGCTCAAGCTCCGGTTCAAGCTCCGGCTCAAGCTCCGGTTCAAGCTCCGGTTCAAGCTCCGGTTCAAGCTCCGGTTCAAGCTCCGGCTCAAGCTCCGGCGCCTCCACCACTCCTCTCGCCAACGTCGCCACCCTGGGCGGCAACCTCATCACCGCCTTGGGCACGACCACCGCGGATACGGGCTCCAGGATCACGGGTACATCAGTCCCTGGCGTCAACGGCGCAACGACTGCGAATCTAAGCGCCGCATTCACTGATCTCGGCAACGGCGTCAAGTCCCTCGGCAACGGCACGGCTGCAGGCCTGGGCACCCTGGGCAGCTCGGCCAATCCGCTTGGCCCGACCCTGACCTCCACATCGGGTCTCGTTACCAACGCGGGCGCGGCCGTTACTGCGGTCGGCGGCGCGATGACGAGTCTCGGAACCGGGCGTCTCGCGCCGCTCGCACCCATCACGTCGACCTTGGGTACGGTTGTCGGTGATGTCGGCAACGGCGTCGCCAAAGTTGGCTCGGGAGTGAACTCGGCGCTGGCCAGCGCGCCGGTTCAACAGTCCGAGACCCAACTAGGCACGGCCATCAACCCGATCACCCTCATGGCCTCGAATACGACGCAATCCATCGGCAACAACACGGGCCTCGGCGCACCGCTCAACAACTTGCTGAGCACCATCGGCAGCGGGCTCGATTCGACCGGCCAAAAAGTGTCGGGCGCGACCGGCAATCAGGTGGGTAACGATACCGGCGGCGTAGCGAGCCAGCTGGGCAAGACGGTCACGAGCACGGGCGGACTGCTGACGGGCGCGACGACCAATCCGTCGGCGCCGATCGCCGGCCAGCCGGGCCCGCTTGGCGCAGTGGGGGGATCCGGGGGCGGCAGCAGCATCCCGCCGTTGACGGGCCTGATCGGCAACCTCGGTTCGCTCGGTGGGACCGGCAGCACCGGTAACCCGCTCGCACCCGTCACCAGCCTCGTCACCACGCTGACCTCGAGCGCCAGCGGCGCGGCTGGCAAGACCTCGCCGCTCGCGCCGGTCACCGGCCTCGTGACGGGCTTGACCGGCAGTGCGGGTAGCGGTTCGACCAGCACGAATCCGCTAGCGCCGGTGACGAACATTGTCAGCGGATTGCTTGGTGGCGTTGCCGGCAAATAGGCGATCGTTCGGCACAGCGGCCGGGACTTAAAAAATCAAAAGCCCGGCCGCTATCTATGTCATGAATACGAGGATGACATGAACTCCACTCTGGATAACGTAGCGCACGTAGAAGAGCAGCGGCCGCGTTCGGCGACGCCGTTTTCCGTTGGCCTGCTTGGCATCGCGGGCGGCCTTCTGACGCTCTGGCTGCTACGCGACAGCACTGCGCTGGACGGCGCAGGCCGCAGCACCGCCGCCTGTCTCGCGATCATCGCGACGGTCGCGCTATACGAACTGTTTGTCGCACGCGTGTATCTACGCCCAAGCGCCGGACTTGCCGGCCAGGCGGTTCGGCCGCTCAGTGTTGCGCGCGTGGGTTTGCGCCTTGCCGCGCTGGCTTCCGTGTACGCCGGAATCGGTCTGCTCTACTGGCTGTTGCCCGAGTATCACGGCACGTTCTATAACCCCTTCTGGTCGCTGATCCGTACGCTCGCACCGTATCTGATCGTGGCGGCGCCGTTTTACTTTGCGTGGATGGACAGGTGTCAGCGTGAAACCGATGATGCCTATATGCTGTGGGGCCGCCTGGTGTTTTGCGGGCAGCGCCCAGGCAACTGGAAGCCCGTGCGTGAAATGCTGGCCGGATGGATGGTGAAAGCGTTCTTCCTGCCGCTGATGATCACCTATCTTTCCACCGACGCGGACCATATCGGTGCATCGCTCGCGACCGCCATGAACGCGCCGTTCTCGCTTGCGACGTTCAGTTTCATGTACGACCTGTCCTTCACGATGGACCTGATGTTCGGCACTGTAGGTTATCTGTGCACACTGCGCATTCTCGATACTCACGTGCGCAGCGCGGAACCCACCACGCTCGGCTGGCTGGTTGCGCTTATCTGTTACCAGCCGTTCTGGTCGCTGATCTCGACGCAGTACATCCACTACCAGGGTTCGATGTTCTGGGACAACTGGCTGATATCCGTGCCCATTGTCCGAATCATCTGGGGCACCATGATAATTGCCTTGGTCCTCTGCTACGCGCTTTCCACCATCGCGTTCGGCTTGCGGTTTTCGAACTTGACCAATCGCGGCATCATCACCTCGGGACCTTATCGCTTCACGAAGCATCCCGCCTACATCGCGAAGAATCTTTCGTTCTGGATGGTGGCGGTGCCGTTCGTCGAACCGTTGGGCTGGCAAGTCGCGCTCACGCACTGCGCCGCGCTGGCGGGTGTGAATCTGGTGTATTTCATGCGCGCCAAAACCGAGGAGCGGCATCTAATGAACGATCCCGACTATCGTGCTTACGCGGAATGGATTACGAAAAATGGGTTGTTCGCCAGGATCGCACGCGCGTTTCAATAAGGTGTTTATGCTACCAACGCGGTAGATCGCGTTATTTTGCACCGCACCATTCTTCAATGGCGTGAGGACAGGTTACGTAACGTGCGGGACGCGATCACGATTCGCGGCTTAGCGCCAGCACATTGGCCAGCCCTGCCTTTGGGTGTGAGAACAGGAAGCCTTGCGCCAACGCCTCCGGCCATGATGCGCTCAGCCATTGCAATTGTGCTTTGGTCTCGACGCCGTTCACCACGACGTGCACATCGAGCGCATGGAGCAGATCCAGTAACGCCGACATCACCACGCAGGCGCGAGGATCGCGCGGAACCACGGCCATCAGCTCAGCCGCGATCGTAACGGTGTCCACATCGAGCGTGCCGAGCAGTGCAAGCGACGATGCGCCGTTGCCCCACCTGCCCAGCGAGATGCCGGCTCCCGCGGACCGAAGGCCGGCGGTCAAAGTACGCAAAGACAGGAGACCTGCCGCGTCAACGCTGTCGGGTACTTCGATTTCAAGCAGATTAGCCGGCACGCCATACGAACGCGCGACGCGCGTGAGGTCGTCGGCAAACGATTCGAGCACGGCCACTTCCGCCGGCAGCGTGATCGCGACCGGCAGCAGCGCCATCTTCGAACAGAGGCAGCCGCCCAGCTCACGGCAGACGCCGTCGAGGACGAACAAGGCCATCTCCAGTGCGACCTGCGGGTGCTCGAGCGGCATCGTGAAACTGCCGGGAAGCAGCAGCCCGTAGTCAGGATGCGTCCATCGGACCTGCGCTTCAAGGCGCGCCAGCGCTCCACTTGCCGCGCGGTAGGCACCTTGAAACACGAGATGAAACTCGCCCGCGCGCAGACCTTCGCGGACGCGGTTTTCCAGTTCGCTCAGCGCCATAGCATCGTCGAGCGAGTCGTCCCAATCGGTCTGCACAACGCAAGCGGTACGCGTGCCGAACGTGATTGCGAGCGATATGGGCTTTTCATAGTCGAGCGTTAGCATGTAGCAAGCATATTTTATCTGCGCTAACGTAAGCACATCTCGCGCCATGTGACGCGTTCGCTGTCATACCAAACCGGGACGGAAGCTGAAGATCCCTGCTGGGCAACGGTTCCCGGCGAGACAGTCAAACCTGTTGAAGCGTAATTTCACTCTCCAACCGTCGGTATGAACGCAAACGTTACGTAGCGTTTCGCATCGGCGGTACGGGGCATCGCTCAGGGCGTTGAACGCGGCGATTGCCGCAAGTCCGCCCCTTCAAACTGACAACTTGTGTCATGCCTCGCGAATAGAATCGCTATACGACAAGCGGTGAACTAAGGTTCCGCACTGCAGCAATAAGATTTGACCGAGAAAAAAAGATTTACTAGTATCGGCACCCACGCGGCATGTAACTACTGCGCATTCCTCACACAGTCATTCAAGGCGGGCGATGCTTCAGATCCCTCTCACCGACGCCGATTGGGCGCGCGTCCAAAGTCTTTTTCCCGTGGTTGCGTCCGGTCGCGGGCGCCCCCGCCGCAGCGACCGCGAGATTCTCAACGCGATACTTTGGGTGCTGCAAACGAAAGAAAAGTGGCACAGGCTGCCGGCGACTTTTCCGCCGCAGCAGACTTGCTATCTTCGGTATGTGGAATGGAAAAAAACGGGCCTTCTAGACCAGGTGAATGAGCGTCTTCCGCTGTGCGGTCTGGCGCAGCCGGCCTGCTAGATCGGCGAGCGATTGTTTGCATTCCGCTGCGTTCGGCGCGCCGGCGCGGAGCGCGTTCAAGGTTCACGCGCTGCGACAGCGCGCACAAGCCAAACGAATCACGCCGTGTGCATGTTCGATGCATATGGCGTCCTGACCACGGGCCTTCGGAAGCGCCGCCGCTAACAGTACGCCGCCTCTCCAGCCTTTGATTCGATACTTAGAAGCGCGTACGAATACCCGTCGTCAACTCCAACTGGTTCTTCGCGCCGAACGTCGTCGCGATGACATAGCCACTGTGCAGCTTCATATAGTCGCCGGCTACGTAAAGCTCGGTGCGCCTGGACAGGTGATAGAACACCGAAGCGTACAAGGTTTCCTTGTAGCCACTGCCGGTACCCGTATTCGGATCGAAGCCGAGATTGGCATTGGCGATGCTGCCGTTGTCGTCGAAGGCGGCGTTCGACGTGTGCATCTGCTGATAGCCGAGTTCGTAGTCGAGCGGACCCTTCGGCGCCAGCTTGAACGATACCGTCCACGCATTGTCACGGCGTTGGCCCAGCGCACCCTGATCGCCGGTGTAGTGGAAGTAGCCGGCATTCACGCGGAAGATGCTGTACGTGTAATTGCCGCCCACCGAGTAGGTCTTATTGGTGAAGCCGTTATTGTTGACGTGGTTGTAGAACGACGACAGATTGAACGGACCGCCGTCATAGCCGAGCGCGACGGCGTACGTGGCGTTGTTGCCGAAGCTCGTCTTGTTACCGAACGCATAGCCCGCCGATGTGAAAACGCCGTTGTTCCACAGCTTCTTCCAGACAAGGCCGTTCTGGTAACGGGTGCCGGTTGCGCTGCCCGCGTAGAAAATCAATTGCTTGAAGTTGTTGGTGTTGGTCCAGCCGCCTTCTTCGGTAGTCAGCTGCGCACTGGTGTACGGATCGCCGTAGATCGCAGCCGCGTCGCGCGCAATGGTGTTCTGGAAGCCGGCCGTGAACTTGCCGAAGGTGTCGCTCTCCACGCCCACCCATGCATCGCGGTCGAAGATCTGGCCCGGGTCTTCCATGGCGCCGTCGCTCACGCGGTACTCGGCTTCCAGCTTGAAAATCGCTTTCACGCCGCCACCCAGATCTTCCGCACCCCTCATACCGAAGCGGCTGCCGCTGAACCACGGTTCGCCGTTGATACCCATCGAAATCACGTGCTTGCCGTCAGCATTCGCGTTGGTCTGGTAAGACACTGCACTCAGATCCATCAAGCCGTAAAGCTGTACGTTCGATTGCGCGTGAGCGCTTCCCATCGCCAATGCGCCGGCGCTCGCCACCAGCAACAAGCTGCTTTTTTTTACCATCGTCCCCTCCGATCCTGCTGCGTTGAAATGATCTGATATCCACTTGAGTAGCAGCACAAAGGATAGTCAGACCAACCCTTCACACCTCTTTCGCGGGAGCGCAGGAAACGTCGGTGAAAACACTAAACGAGAATGGTATTGACAATGGTCGAGCGAGCGATTCAGCACTGCGCCAACGCGTTATAACGCCTCGGCAAACGCTTCGCGCGGCACTTCTTCGCGCAGGATGTAGCCAAGCCCGCGCAAGGTCATGATCTTCGCGCTGGAGCTTGCAAGATGCTTGCGCAAGCGGTGAATGTAGATGTCGATGGCATCGGCGCTGAGTTCGTCGTCGAGCGTGAAGACCTTGTCCATCAAGGTGGACTTCGAGACTGTCTTGCCCTGCTTCAGCATCAGCGTTTCGAGGATGGCATGTTCGCGCCGCCGCAACGGCAACGGTTCGCTTTGCAGTACGAATTCGCGGGAATCGAACAGATAGCGCAGATCGCCGCAGTCGATCGACTGGCCCTTGTCGCCGGCCGCCTGGCGGCGGATTAGCGCCTTGATGCGCGCCACTAGTTCGCGTGCGTCGAAGGGTTTGACGACATAGTCGTCGGCGCCGGCCGAGAAGCAGGCCACTTTGTCGTCGGTCGAACCGTTGGCGGTGAGCATCAGCACCGGCACGTTGTCGCGTTTGCGGCGCAGACGCGCCAGCACGTCCTTGCCGCCAATGCCCGGCAGCCGCAGATCGAGCAGCACCGCGTCGTAGCACTGCAGGCCGAGCAGCGTCTCCGCCCGCTCGCCGTCCTGCGCCCAGTCAACCACGAAATTCTCGACCTGCATCAGGTTCATCACCCAGCGCGCGAGGTCAGCGTCGTCTTCAACGAGCAGCAGTTTCATAAGTTTCCCCTGATGTGGCCGCGCATCACACCGCTGCCGACCATAGTCGCATCTCGACGGTGGCGACCAGGCCGACTCCGCCCTCTCCCGGCTCGAGTGTTACCGTGCCGCCTTGCCGGTGGGCGATCTCGCGCACGATCGGCAAGCCGAGACCGGTTCCGTCGGCGTGATTCGATGCACGATAGAAACGCTCGAACACGCGCGCCCTCGCCTCGGCTTTGATACCCGGCCCGTTGTCGAGCACACGCACGGTCGCCCTGTCATGGCTGCGCTGCGTGTGCACGGTGACGCAGCCGCCGGGCTGCGTATAGCGCAACGCGTTGTCGACGAGATTGGTGACGAGCGCCGCGGTCAACGCCTCGTCGCCGGTCACGTATAAACCGTCTTCCAGTTCAGCACCCAGATCGATTTCACGCGACTGCGCAAATGCGATCAGCTCCTCCAGCACGCCCGCAATCAACGCGCTCAGATCGACCCGTTCGCGCGTATTGGATGGCGCAGCGGACTCGGCCTGAGCGAGCAGCAATAGTTTGTTGGTCAAGGTGGTCAGCTTACGGCTGCTTTTATGCATGCCGGCCAGTGCTTCGGTGAGCGGCACGTCCCGATTCTCACGTTGCCGCGCGAACTGGATCTGCGCCACCAGCAGCGCGAGCGGCGTGCGCAACTGATGCGCGGCGTCGGAGATGAACTGCCGCTGAGTCGCGGCCTGCTGGCCCATGCGCGCGATGCACTGGTTGATCGCTTCGACGATCGGCCTCAATTCGACGTGCAAACGCGCCACGCGTATCGGTTCAAGTTGCGACGCGTTGCGATCGGCGACGTCGTCTTTCACCTTCATCAACGGCCGCAATTCGAAGGTCAGCCCGAGATAGACGAACACCATCGCGAGCACCAGCGTGAGCACCTCGCCGAATAGTTGCGGACGCAACAGACGCCACACCATGGCGTCGCGCGAGCCTTCCGTCTTCGCGACCGCCACGACGACTTCTTCGGTGCGGCCCGAGTCGTAGAGCTGCCGCAAGTAAGCAACCGCGCGTACGGGGCGGCCATCGTCGAGATGCGTGGAGTAGAGCATCGGAAAGTCGCCTACGCCGCGCGGCACGGGCAACTCGAGACTGCCGGCCAGCAAGCGGTGGCCGCTCGCTTCGACGCGATAGAACACGCTGTCCTGTTCCGGCGACTCGAACAACTCGAGCGCGGCCGGCGGAATCTGGATCGACACGTTGCCGTTATCCCAGTCGATGTCCTCGCCAATGATGCGCATCGACGATAGCAACGCGTTATCCTGAACCAGGTCGGCCGTGGTCTGCGCGTTGCGATACGAAATCACGCCGGAAATGGACACGAACGCCGCCAGTGGCAGCAAGAGCCACCACAGCAAGCGTCCGCGCAAACTGCCTGAAAACACGATTCGTCGTCCCTCTCTTCGGGAAGCCGGCGCACCTCGTCTCGAGAGGCGCCAGCATCCATCTTACGGCTTGACCTCGTTGACAAACTGATTGGTGAAAGTACGCGACAGATCGATGTGCCGGTCTTTCACCGACGGATTGAAGCCCGCCAGTACCTTCAGTACCGTTTCCGGACCGTCGGCGGGCATCTTGCCGTCCGCCGTGTACATAGGCAGCGAAGCCTTCAATGCACTGACATAGAGCGCCTTGTCGCTGCCGACATAGTCTTTCGGCATTTGCGCGGCAATTTCCTCAGCGCTGTGCGTATGCAGATACTGCAGCGTCTTCACGAAGGCGCGTGCGAGTTTGGCCGCTTCCTGCTGATGCGTGTCGAGCCACGCGCTCTGCACGTACAGGCTCGAAGCCGGGTACGTGCCGCCGAGCGCGGCACGCGTGCCTTCGACATTGCGCATATCGATCAGCACCTTGGCGTCCCCCGACTTGAGCAGTTGCGACACGGTCGGCTCGGTGGTCATGCCCGCGTCGATGCGGTTCTGCCTGATCGCCGCGATAAAGCTGTTGTCCGCGCCGACCGGCAGCACCGTGTATTGCGAGCTCGGCACACCCTTGAGATTCGCCAGGTACTGCGTCAGAAAATTGGTCGACGAGCCGAGCCCGGTCACGCCGAGCGTTTTACCCTTCACGTCGGCCATGCTTTTGATCGTGTCGGCCTGCTTCGTCGCCACCATCTCCACTTCGCCGGGCACCTGGCCGAATACCACAATCGCCTTCACTTCCTTGCCCTTGGCCTGCAGGTCGATCGAATGATCGTAGAAACCGACCACGGCCTGCACGCCGCCCGAGAGCAGTTCGTTTTCCGCATCGACACCCGCCGGTTGCGACAGCAGTTCGACGTCGAGGCCTTCCGCCTTGAAGTAGCCGAGCTGCTCGGTCAAACGCGCGGGCAGATAGATGAGCTTGGTAATCCCGCCCACCATGATCACGACTTTCTCCGGCGCAGAGGCCTGCGCGGGCGCCGCCGGTTGGACGATCAGCAGGAGTGAAAGCGAAGCCGCGACAGCGGCATGGACGGCGCGCGAAAGGCGCGTCAAAGCAGGGTTCATTGTGGATGTCTCCGTTATATCCCGCGTGCGCGGTGGGCGTTTGATGGATCGCCTGCCAAAAATTCTAGGGGCGCGAATCCTTCCCGAAGCTTTCGCACACGCATTTCCTGTACCGATCGCGGGTTTGTCCCGACTACCTTCAGAGCCGCCGATTTGAAGCGGCTGATTTAACCGGCCTGAGGCCGTTCCGTCGGCGCACGCGGAAACGACACGGTCACGTGCACGCCTTTGCCGCCCTCGCCCGGCTTGAGCGCGATCTCTCCGTGGTGCGCGTCCGCGATTTCGCGCACGATGGCGAGGCCCAGCCCCGTTCCCTCCGTATCCGCCGACGCCCGGAAAAACGGTTCGAACACCCGGCTGCGCGACTCGGCCGGAATGCCGGGGCCGTCGTCCAGCACCGACACGGCGACCGAATCGCCATGGGCGCTGACCGCCACCGTGACGTGGCCGCCACTGCCGGTATAGCGGATCGCGTTCTCCGCGAGGTTGGCGATCAACGCCTGAAGCAGGCCACGATGCCCGGCCACCGGCGCGGGGCCGCTCAGTTCCGCGCCCAGATCGATGTCCCGAGCCTGCGCGAGCAGCGCCAGATCTTCCACCACTTCCATTGCAAGCGGCACCAGATCCACCGTTTCCACCGCCAGTTGCCTGTTGTCGGCAGCCTCGGCCTGCGCGAGCAACAGCAGCTTGTTGGTGAGTCCGACCATCGAACGGTTGCTGCGGTGCATCGCCGCGAGCGCCTCGTCGAGTGCGGGGTTCAGGCCGTCCTGCTGACGCGCGAACTGCAACTGCGTGCCGAGCAGCGTGAGCGGCGTGCGCAACTGGTGCGCGGCGTCGGCGATAAAACGCCGTTGTGCGGCCACCTGCACGCCGAGCCTGGCGATACATTGATTGATCGCCTCGACGATGGGCCGCAACTCGGTATGCAGGCGCTCGACGCGAATCGGCTCGAGCTGCATGGGGTCGCGGTCGGCGACGTCTTCCTTCACTTTCATCAGCGGCCGCAATTCGAAAGTGAGGCCGATGCAGACCAGTGCGACTGCCAGCACGATCATTTCGATCTGCCGCACGAGTTGCGGCTGCCACAGTTGCTGTGCCATCGCGTCGCGCGAGCGCACCGTCTTGCCGACTGTCACCCGGACGCGGTGTGTCGCGCCGCTGTCGTACATCAGACGCACGAGGCCGACCGCGCGCACGGGCTGGCCATGGAATTCGGCGTCGTAGTGATCGGCCTTGTCGGACGAACTCGCCGCGTGCTGCGGAAAATCCGGCGTGCCGGCCAGCAAGCGGCCGTCATCGACCCGCACGCTGTAGAACACCTGATCGCGATATGGCGACACGAACACTTCAAGCGCGGCGGGCGGCACGTCCACGCGCAGAAAACCGTCCACCCATTCCACTTCACCGGCGATCATCCGCGCCGACGAGATGAGCTGGTTGTCCTGCACCAGATCCGCCGTGTGACGCGCGTTGTCGTACTCGGCTTTGCCGGTGACGAACACGTACAACGCGAGCGGCACCAGCAGCCACCACAGCAGACGCATGCGCAGGCTATTGGTCATCTTCTTTCTTGCGCAGCAAGTAGCCAAGACCGCGCAACGTGACGATCGCGGCCGAACTGCCATCGAGTTTCTTGCGCAGCCGCGAAATGTAGATTTCGACGGCGTCCTCGCTCGGCTCGTCTGCGAGCGTGAAGATCGCGTCGACCAGCGCCGGCTTGGTCACCGTCTTGCCCAGACGCAGGATCAGCGTTTCGAGCACCGAGCGCTCGCGCGGCGTGACGTTCAGCGGCGCGCCCTTTAGCGTGAACTGGCGTGTGTCGATGTCGAACGCCAGATCGCCGCACACCACCTCGCTCGCCTTCGACGGCGACTGGCGACGGATCGCCACCTTGATCCGCGCAATCAGCTCGCGCACTTCGAATGGCTTCACCAGGTAGTCGTCCGCGCCGGCGCCGAGCAGCTCCACTTTTTCGTCGATCGAACCGCTCGCCGTCAGGATCAGCACCGGCGTCGCGTCACCGCGCTGGCGCAGACGGCGCAGCACGTTCTTGCCCGACAGCTTTGGCAGATTCAGGTCGAGCAGGATCACGTCGTAGTGGTTGGTGCGCAGCAAGCGGTCGGCGGCGTCGCCGTCCTGCACGGCGTCGAGCGCGAACGCCTCCTGTTCCAGCATCTTCGCGAGCCAGTGCGCCAGCGTGTGGTTGTCTTCGATAAGCAGCAGCTTCATGGCGGGAACGGCGAAATAGGCAACTAAACGCACGGCAAAAGTCAGGACGCCGATTGTGCCGTAAAACAAGGGCTTTGCGCGCGGCTTGCGTAGTTTGTGGCACACGTAGTGGGGTTTGCCTGGGGGTGGCGGCACAGTTGCGGTGAATTCTCGGGTTAACACCCATGATTTGCCCACAGCCCCGAAAGCTGCCAGAAGGTTTCCGATTTCTATAATCCCCGTCACTCATCCAGAAAGCGCCGCATCCGCACCTCGCGGCGACCAAACCTAAGGAGACTGCTTCATGCGTACCTTGCGCCAGATTGCCGCTGTGACAGGTGTTGCGTTCACCCTTGCCGCCGCTTCGGCCGCGGCTCACGCCGAGAAGCTGACGATCATGGTCGGCGGCGCCACCAAGATCATCTATCTGCCGGCCAAGCTCACCGAACAGCTCGGCTACTTCAAGGACGAAGGCCTCGACGTCGAAATTCTCTCGCAACCGGCCGGCGTGGATGCGGAAAACGAACTGCTCGCCGGCGCGGTGCAAGGCGTGGTGGGCTTCTACGATCACACCATCGACCTGCAGAGCAAGGGCAAGGAAGTCCAGGCGCTGGTGATTTTCGGCCAGGTGCCGGGTGAAGTGGAAATGGTCTCCACCAAGTCTGCCGAGACGCTTAAGAGCATGGCCGACGTGAAGGGCAAGACGCTCGGCGTGACCGGCCTCGGCTCCTCGACCAGCTTCCTCACGCAATACCTCGCGCAACGCGCGGGCGTGCCGTCCACGCAATACACGCTGCTGCCGGTCGGCGCGGACAACAGCTTTATCGCGGCCATCAAGCAGAACCGCATCGACGCGGGCATGACCACCGAGCCCACCGTCTCGCAGTTGCTGAAGACCGGCGACGCCAAGGTGCTGGTGGATATGCGCACGCTGGAAGGCACGCGCGCCGCGCTCGGCGGCACCTACCCGGCGTCGAGCTTCTACGTGCAGCGCGCATGGGCCGAATCGCACAAGGACGACGCCGCGAAACTCTCGCATGCATTCGCGAAGACGCTGAACTTCATCGCCACGCATAGCGCGGAAGAGATCGCCGCGAAGATGCCGAAGGACTACTACGGCAACAACAAGGACCTGTACGTCGGCGCGCTGAAAGCATCGCTGCCGATGTTCACGAAGGACGGCAAGATGCCCGCCGACGGCCCGGACACGGTCCTGAAGGTGTTGTCGGCGTTCAATCCTTCGGTGAAGGGCAAGCATATCGACCTCGCCAAGACCTACACCAACGACTACGTGTCGGCAGCGGTCAAGACCGCGGCGAAGTAACGCTCATTCAACATCACGAGAACTGCGAGGCACCAGCCGATGAATCAACCTATGTCACGCGATACGCCCGCCATCGAGATGCGCAACGTATCGTGCCGTTTCATTTCTCCGGACGGCAAGGCGACGATCGCGTTGCGCGACTTCAGCATGTCGGTGGCGCGCGGCGAGTTCGTCGCGGTTGTCGGCCCGACGGGTTGCGGCAAGTCGACCACGCTCAGCATGATCACCGGCTTGCTGAAGCCCACCACCGGCGAAGTGCGCGTGATGGGCGCGCCGGTGGACGGCATCGATCCGCGTATCGGCTTCGTGTTTCAGGCCGACGCCGTGTTTCCGTGGCGCTCGGTGCTCGACAACGTGGCGGCCGGCCCGCTGTATCGCGGCCGCTCGAAATCCGCCGCGTACGACGAAGCCAACGAATGGCTGCGCCGCGTGGGCCTCGACAAGTTCGGCAAGCACTATCCGCATCAACTGTCCGGCGGCATGAGAAAGCGCGTGGCGCTCGCGCAAACCTTCATCAATAAACCGGAAATCCTGCTGATGGACGAGCCTTTCTCGGCGCTCGACATGCAGACCCGCACGCTGATGCAGGACGAACTGCTGCAACTGTGGGGCGGCGCCGGCTCGGTGGTGTTCGTCACGCACGATCTGGAAGAAGCGATTGCGCTCGCCGACCGCGTGTTCGTGCTGACGGCACGCCCGGCCACGCTGAAGAAAGTGTACGAAATCGATCTGCCGCGTCCGCGCGTCACGTCGGAGGTTCGCTACGACCCGCGTTTCATTGAAATCTCGCGCGACATCTGGCACGACCTGCGCGAAGAAGTGCAGATCGGTTAATCAAGGAACGGCAAATATGTCTACTACCCCTCAACAGATGATGCCTTCGGGCATCGATCCCGCGACGCTCGCCCAGGTCGAGCGTGTCGCGCAAAAACGCATCCGGCAACGCCATGCGCTAGTGATCACCCTGCGCATTGTCGTGCTGGTGGTGGTGCTCGGCGGGTGGGAATTGTCCGCGCGCCTGAAGTGGATCGATCCGTTCTTCTTCTCGATGCCGAGTGCGATTTTCGATCAGATCGTCGACTGGTTCGTGAACGGCACGTCGCAAGGTCCGCTCTTGACACAAGTGTGGGTCACGCTTGAAGAAACCGGGCTCGGCTTCATTATCGGTTCGGTGGCGGGCGTGTTCTGCGGCATCGTGCTCGGCCGCAACAAGCTGCTCTCCGACGTGTTCAGCCTCTACATCAAGATCGCCAACTCGATTCCACGCGTGGTGCTCGGCTCGGTGTTCGTGATTGCGCTCGGTCTTGGCATGGCTTCGAAGGTGGCGCTAGCGGTCGTGATGGTGTTCTTCGTGGTGTTCGCCAATGCGTTCCAGGGCGTGCGTGAAGCGGACCGCTACATGATCGCGAATGCGCAGATTCTGGGTGCGTCGCGCCGCCAGGTGACGACCTCGGTGGTGATTCCGTCGGCGTTGAGCTGGATTCTTGCCAGCCTGCACGTGAGCTTCGGCTTTGCGCTGGTCGGCGCGGTGGTGGGCGAATTCCTCGGCTCGAAGCAAGGTATCGGTCTGCTGATCTCCACTGCGCAAGGCGCGTTCAATGCAAGCGGTGTGTTCGCGGCAATGATCGTGCTGGCCGTGGTCGCACTGGCTGCGGACTATCTGTTGACGGCGGTCGAACAGCGGCTGTTGAAGTGGCGGCCTGCAGCGGTTTGAGTTGACCTTCAGGTCGTAGAGGGAAAAAGGGCGCCATCGGCGCCCTTTTTTGTTTCGAATTTCGCAACAAAGATTACCTGAATTGGTGATTACTCTGGCCAGATCGCAAAACTACAATTCAATCACTGCCTACGAACAAGACCGTTCGTAGCAAGCTAGAAAACCGAACTGGAGGTAGTTCCTCATGAAATCGCTCATTCAAGCTGTTGTTATCGCCGCTGCGCTGGCCGCTCCTGTTGCCTCGTTTGCGCAGTCCAGCCAGCCCGTGACCCGCGCCCAAGTGCGTGCAGAACTGATTCAAGTCGAAAAGGCCGGCTACCGGCCGAGCCACTCGGACCCGTACTACCCGGCGGACATTCAGGCTGCGGAAGCCCGTGTCGCCGAGCAAAACGGTACCGCACAAACGGCGGAAAGCGGTTTAGGCGGTGTAGTGAGTGGCTCGTCGCAATCGGGCCACCCGGTTCCGGCGAACGGTCCGAAGTCGGTTTATTTCGGCAACTAAGCTCGCGGCAGAACTGGCAACCCAGCGGTCAACTGACCGGGTAATTGAGCTGGTAACCCAGCAGTCCAGCGGAACGAGCCGCCGAGGCCGTGCCCTTTGCACCGATCGGCCGCCAAGCGCGCAAAACAGCCGCGCGCCCTGATTCAAACGACGTGGCCCGCGACCGAGCATCCCCGGTCGCGGGCCAGTTGTGTATTCGATACCTCCGTCATCGGGCTCCCGATGACTTCGCCTGGACCTCACGGTCTGGGCGCTTTTTGTTTATGTAGTGCCACGCGTTGATGGAGCCTCAGCGGCGCCAGGCTGCTTGCGTCATTCGCGAGCGATCAGATCGCCCACCTGGCCACGCCCCGTCACGAGACAGCTCGACAGAAAATTTTCACCCTGGCTGCGAGCCCCCGTGTCACCGAAGCCCTTCTTCAACGCGTTCGATTTGACCAGCTCCGCACCTTGGTGGCACGTTATTGTCCCCATTTCTCCGGCTTGCGCGCGCATCAGCGCCCTATCCGCCATCAGATAGCCAAGCAACAACACCACTGCAATATTGAACGCTTGTCTCATGGATCGTCTCCTCTTTAGAAGAGACTAACGCGAACCATCGACGCAGGATGCTAGGGGTTTCCCGATTGTTGATGACTCAACGATGCAGATTGAGTTAAGGGGTGCTGCCCTTAGAATCGAGCTTCGATTTGCTTGATTCGCTTTTCAACCGACGCCCGCACCAGGCCATTCGAAGGCACCTGCAGCAGTGAAGACGCGATGATCTGATACACCCGATTGCGCCGGACCTTGGAGACCTTGGCCGGGTCGAGCCAGGCATCGTTATCCACCAGCAATAGCAGCGTCTCCAGACCGATCAGGATCGGCCACAAACAGGCGAGACGCAAACGCACCGACAACGCGGGAATCGCCAGCGTGTAGTCCAATGCCTCACGGAAATGATCCAGCGCCTTGCGCACGAGTTCGACCATCAGAGGCCGAGCGCGAACGGAATTCACCGGCAGCAGGAGATCTTGTGCATTGAGGCCGTCCTGATCGAGCATCGTCTGCGGAAGATAACAGCGGCCGATCCGCAAATCCTTGCCGCAATCGCGCAGCACGTTGGTCATCTGCAGCGCTTTGCCGAAACGCACGCCGCGGCGCGCCATTGTCTCGGGCTGCTCTTTCAGCGTACCGGGCATATGCGCGTAGGTCATGGTGGTCCAGAATTCGCCGACGCAGCCCGCCACCAGGTAGGTATAGCGGTCCAGTTCCTCGTACTCACGCATCGCGGCGATCTGGCCGGAACGTTCGTCGGGGAATGTGCGCAGGTCGAATTCCATTCCTTCGGTCAGCGTCGACACGATCTCGCGTACGGCCTTGCGGTCGGACTCGCTCAGTTGCGCTAGCACCTCGAGCGCCGGACCGAGCGATTCCAGCAGGACCTTTTCATCGGACTGGACCTGCTGGCCCGCCACTTCGGCAGCCATGCGCTGGAACAGTGCGCCGTCGTTCGGGGCGCCGTTGACCTGGTCGCGCAGCGACAGCAGCAACGCAAGGCGTTGCTCGGGCGAAATCAGCGAAGTGTCCGCAATCGTGTCGGCCGCGCGCGCCAGCAGGTACGCGAGGCCGATCGGATCGCGCATCCCGACGGGCAGCACGCGCAGGGTGAGATAGAAGGAGCGTGAAACGCCTTTCAGGAGCGGGCCGAGAAGAAAGGCCCGGGTCGGATTCGGCATGAGTGGGATCAGGTCAGGTTTGGGCAAAAGTCAGGCGCTGCCGAATTGTATACGGCGAGTTGAAAAACTCAGCCGTACGTTGGCGATAACTACCGGTAACTTGCAAAACCCTCGCGCACGCTCATGCACCCTCAACTTGCATTACGCTCCGCCGCCCCCTCGCCATTCGCCAACTGGCGGGCAGCAAGCGCAATCCGAGCATCCATTGCCTGCACACGAGGTCGCCACAACGAGCGGGAACGTGAATTGCTGATGCAGTCAGATTGAGCGAAACACGGTCCGCTTGATTGCATTTGCCAGCTGTCGCTCCTGCGCACTTCATTGAACGACATACCGACCATGACGACACACGAATCTCAGACGTCCTCCCGGCCCAACATGGAAACGGGTGTCCCCGGTCTCGACGAGATCCTGGGCGGGGGTCTGGTCAGCGGCGGGGTCTATCTGCTGGAAGGCATGGCCGGTGCGGGCAAAACGATTCTGTCGAGCCAGATCGGTTTTCATCGTGTAAGCCAGGGCGAAAAGGTGCTGTACATGACCCTGATCGCCGAGTCGCACGACAAGCTGCTGGCGCACCTCAAAGGGCTTAGCTTCTTCGACGAAACCGCAGTTGCACAGCAAATGCTGTTTGTCTCCGGCTATCACGAGTTGATGCAGGACGGTCTCGATGGCTTCCTCAAGCTGATTGCGTCGAGCATTTACGACACTCGTCCGAGCCTCATGATCATCGACGGCTTTCGCAGCGCACGCGAATTCAGCGAAACCGAGCTGTCGCTGTCGAAGTTCATCCACGAACTGAACGCGCTGGTCGCCGCAATGGATTGCACCACGTTGCTGCTCGCACCGCTCTCCGGCAACGAACCGCATCCCGAGCACACGCTGGTCGACGGCCTGATCGAACTGAACCGCTATAACGACGGCATGCGCCGCACGCGCGAAATCGAAGTGCACAAGATGCGTGCGCGCAACCATCTGATGGGCAAACATTCCTTTCGCATTGCCGAAAGCGGGCTCCTGATGTTCCCGCGTCTGGAGTCGCAATGCGCGGCGCCGCCGGGCCCGGTCGATCTGAAAACGCGGCTCGGCTTCGGCCTTGCGCATCTGGACGGCCTGCTCGGCGGCGGCTTTGCGCAAGGTTCCACGACCACGCTGATTGGACCGTCAGGGGTCGGCAAGACCTTGCTTTGTCTGCAGTTTCTCGCGGCCGGCGTGGCGCGCGGCGAACGCTGCGTGTATCTGGGCTTTTACGAAGGACCCCAGCGCCTGATCGGCAAAGCCGAGGCTGTCTCGATCGATCTCGCCGGCCCGTACAACGACGGCCGCGTGATGATTCAATGGCAGCCCGCCATAGAACTGGCGGTCGACGAACTCGCGGCCGTTGCGCTCGCCACGGTCAGGAAGACCGGTGCGAAGCGGATCGTGATCGACGGCGTGGAGGGCTTTCGCGACTCGGCCTTGCGGACCGAACGCTTCGGCCTGTTCCTGAACGCGCTGCTTCATCAGCTTCGGGAAGCCGGCGTCACCACGATACTGACGGAGGAGCTGCCGCTTTACGCCGACCCCGGACACGCGAAGAGCGTGCGGGTCTCCGCGTTGACCGAGAACCTCGTGCTGCTGCGCTACGCCGAAACGGCAGCGGGGTTGCGGCGCATGATTTCCGTGGTCAAGCAGCGTGAGAGCGCACACGACACGTCGCTGCGCGAACTCGTCATTTCGTCTCAGGGGCTCGACGTGATCGAAAGCCCGGTCAGCCTCGCCAGCGTGGTTTCGGCGCAAGGCCTGTCAGCCACGCTGACGCCGCGACGAGATACGTAGCCGCCCATGAAAACCATCCTGCTCGTGGACGACGAGTTCGACATCCTCACGGTTTGGCGACTGTTGCTGGAGCGGCATGGCTATACCGTGCTGACGGCGCCCAACGGGGTTGCCGCACTTGAACAGATCCACAAGACACAGCCCGACATCATCGTGTCGGACTGCATGATGCCAGTCATGTCGGGGCCGCAACTGTGCGCCGCGCTGAACGACGACGCCGGTCTGCGCACCATTCCGATCATCCTGTGCAGCGCGGCCGCGGATATCCCCGCGCAGCCGAATCCCACCATCGAATACGCGCGCAAGCCGCTTTCATTCGACACCCTTCTCGCGATGCTGGAACGGATGGCGGATTGACGGCTGGGTAAAAACCCGAACTCGATCGGAAGAATGGCGTGCGTTGTTCCTGCGATAGAATAAAAAAACATCAGAAGTACGAAGATTTGTAAAAATGGGATTTTTCTCATGCTTGTCTCATAGACGTTCGCGCATCGCGGCAGGTAACCTCAGTAAGTCGAATCGCACGGGTCGGCACATTCCAACATGTGCGCGCACCGTGCCACCCAAAAAAACGGGGACTTCACTGCCGCCATGCGAACCATTAACGATGTTCTGCAGCATCCGGGTGCAAGGCTCACCCAACACCTCAGACTCTCAATCGCCACGTTTGACCCACGGTTAGATGTGCTGGAGTTCCGTCTTGAGGAAGCGTTCAACGAAACCTACGTGGCCGACCTCACCGTTACGTCGGTCGAGAAGTCGATCGATGGCGCATCCTGCGTCGGGCGCCGGTCGACATTCACGATCGACGAACGTGCCGCGATCCCGTCGTTGCCGGGCCTGCTCGACCCGGTAGTCAATCCCGCGCGCACCGTCAATGGCGTGGTGACGCAATGGGAGCGCGTCAACACGAGCCGCGACGAGGCAACTTACAAGCTGCGCATCGAACCTCGCGTGGCGCTTTTCAGGCAAGTGGTCGACTCAGGGATATTTCTCGACAAGACGCTTAAGGAACTGATCACCGAATCGATCATCGACCGGCAACTGATCCAATCATTCGACGTCGAATTCGAGCTGGAAGGTGTCGAAGAGCGTTTCGAGCAGGCGGTCATGTATGAGGAGACCGTCTGGGATTTTGTGTCGCGTCATTGCCGCCGCGCCGGCCTCTTCTGGTACTTCAAGCAGGGCCGCAAGGGAGATGGACCGCAACGCGACACGATTGTGTTCGGCAATTCGCCGCGTGGCTACGTCCGCGCGCTCGAGGTGCCGTTGATGCCCGTCTCAGGCCTCTCGGGAAACTGGCATGAGGCCGTGCTGTCGATCAGTCCGATCCGCAAGCTTGTGCCGGCCGTGGTCGAGTTGCGGGAGCACAACTATCGCACGCCCGTCGCCCCGCTGAAGGCCGAGTCGTACGTCGCGCACGACGACTGTTCTGTGTATGGCAGCGTGAATCGCAGCACCGAGCACCACCATACTGCGGAGATCGGGCAGATGCTGGCCGACGCGCGACGCGATGAACTGATCGCACGGCAAACCACGTTCAAGGGCACGAGCAACGTGATCGGCATGATGCCCGGCATGGTGGTGCGCCTGACGAACCACGCGATGCCCGAGGCCGAATACGGCTTCGTGATCACTAAGCTCATTACGACAGGCAGTCGTACCCAGCCGGTCATCAACCAGTTCGAGGCGACGCCCTCGCATCTGACATACCGCCCCGAGTACATCCCCGAAAAGCACTGGCGCTGGGTCGGCGGCACGCTGATCGCCACCATCGAGTCGGGCGATGACGAGCCGTACGCATGGCTGGACGAGTACGGCCGCTACCGGGTATTGCCGCATTTCCTGCGGCGCACGGGCACGCGCGGCATGAATACGATGCCGCTGCGTCTGATGCGCCCCGCCGCGTCGTACCAAGGTGGGTTTCATTCGCCGCTGCTGCCGGGCACGGAGGTCCGGCTCGAAGGCACCAACGGGGACGTGGATCGCTTGTACATCAGCGGCGCGCTGCATGACTACGCGCACCCGGACATCGTGCATGGCAAGGCCGGCTGGTACAGCCGCGCGGTATGGCGCTCGCCGCTCAATGGCGCAAAGATCCGCTTCGAGGATCTGAAGGGCCATGAAGGCGTCAAGGTGGCGACGGTCTATATGAAGTCGTCGGTCAGCCTCGGGTATCTGGTGGACAGCCAGAAACAGAAGCGCGGCGAGGGCTTTGAGATCAACACGCAGGGCTGGGGCACGATGCATGCGCCCAAAGGCCTGTTCCTGTCAGCCGATGCGCTGTCCAGCCCCAACGCGCCGCAGCTTGAAATGCAGGCCGCGCTCAGGGAATTGCAGTCGGCCTTGAGTCGCGTGACCGCGCTGGTTGATGCCACCACGCAGGCGAAAGCCGCACCTGCCGACAAGGCGACTCAGGCGAGCTTGAAAGATGCGCTGGACCAACTCAAGGACGCCGGACTGATCGCCAGCGCACCGGGCGGTATTGCTCTGGTGACACCGAGCTCCGTGCAGCAGGCCGCCGGCGAAAACGTGATGCTCACTGCGGGCAGGCACGTCGACGTGAGCGCAGTGAAACGCTTCACGCTGGCGGCAGGTGATCTGATCTCCCTGTGCGCGCATAGGCTCGGGCTGAAAATATTCGCAGCCAAGGGCAAGGTCGAGATCCAGGCGCAGAGCGATGCACTCGACCTGCTCGCGGACCAGCAGCTACGCGTGGCAAGCGCTAGCCAGGACGTGCTGGTGAGCGGGAAAACGAAGGCAGTCATGGCCAGCGGCGGCGCCGCGATCACGATCGAGAATGGCAACGTGGTGTTCCATTGTCAGGGTGAGTTTCGGGTCAAGGCGGAGTCGTTCATCTTTGAAGGCCCGGAGAATTTTGAGAACGCGCTGCTCGACTTGCCGCAAAGCGAATTGAAGCTAACGAATATCTACAACCTGTCACGCTAAGACGATGATTACCAGCCCACCGTTTTTGCCTCTTGCGGGCATGACATCAAGCGATATCCATTCGACCGATCCGATGATGGACGCTGTCGATCGATTCGAGCTTGCTCACGGAATCTATCCAATTGCGTTCGACCGGCGTTGGCATACTGGCGTGCATCTCTACCCCGCGACGCAAAACGAGAGAGTACGGGCGATTGCCGATGGAGAAGTCGTGGCATATCGGGTGTGTCAGCACCCCATTGATAGCGGCGAAGGCGAACTCGACAGTCACGCTGGTTTTGTACTGCTCAAACATACGACCGAGACGGGAGAAGGCCGCACGCTCACGTTTTATTCGCTATACATGCATTTACTGGCGTTGAGCGAATACAGCGGTGTTGGCGCGAATGGCAACGATCTGCCGGAATTTATGCGTCTGCCTTCGCCTGGCGGCAACTTGAATCCGCCCGCGGCGCCGCCGGCGCAATCAGGCGGCGGCAAAAAGGTATTCCGGAAAGACGTACTTGGACTCCCGGGGTGTTGCCACGGGCAGCGGCATATTCATTTCGAGATCTTTATGCTGCCCGACGATTTCGATCGTTTCTTTGGCGCGACGCAACTCGGAAACATGCAACCCCATACGCCCTCCGGCACGGACTACTGGGGGCATAGCTATTTCATTATTCCGGCGGGTCAAACGTTCGTGCCGCAGCCGCCGGGAACGGTCGATGGCAAGTTGCACGGAATCGCCTTTGATCCGTTGCATGGTGGCCAGAACACCCTGCCTCTGCATGTCGAATCGCATTTCCACAAGGGCAGCAAGTACACGAGCGTATGGAGCGTCGCCGCAGACGGTTCACGAACCCAGCTTATCAAGGACAAGATCGAACCGGAGTACGAATACAAACTGTACGAGCGGGCAATGAAACTCTATCCGGTGTGTCCGAGCGATGGGTATGAACTGCTGCGTTTCGGTCGAATTCTGTCAGGTTCGCCCACTCTTTCCGCCGGTGCCGCTAGAACAACGTGGATACGTACGGCATTCGCAGCGGGCCAGGAGGGCTATATCGACCTCAATAACAACGCGATTGTGAAGCTATCGGATGCGGATTTTCCTTTCCTCGCGAGCTGGCAGAAAGTCGACGAAGGCAGTGGCCCGTTTGCAAGTGACGGGCTATGCGACATTGATCGCTTGAAAGCGATGCTGGGAACTGCGAAGGAACATCAGACCCAGCAGGAGCAAGGCCAGCACGAGGAATATAAAAAGGAAGAAGCACTCGTGCGGTACGTGAAGAACACAGATGGTGTACGTGAGCTGCTCAAGGGGTTTGTCTGTCAGGCGCCGAGCGAATGGGACGGAACAAACAATGAGGCTCGCTACGGAAAGCTGCTTAGTCAGCAGGGCGAGTTCTATTTCGGCGATAGCGCTGGGTATGGGAAGTTCATTGGCCTGTTGAAGCAGTTCCAGTTTTGGGATGCGACACATCTGCAAGAGGGTGCAAAACTTTGGTTCTTCCATCCGCTCGCGTTTATTCGGCATTTCAGGAAGTGCGGATGGTTGAGCTTGCGAGAGCAGATTCAGTTGTTACCGCTGAGATCGATGCCAACTGCTGGCGGTCAAATCTCATGGATTCTAAGCAAAACGCGATTTACCGAAGGGGCTAACAGCGAAGGGGGCAGTGCGCCCCAAGGTCTCGGCTTAGCAATCAATCACATGTTCCGAAAATACGGATTCGGTAGCAGTTTGCGCAAGGCCCACTTTCTCGGGCAAATCTTCAAAGAAACGGGGGCATTACGCTCCACTGTCGAGATTGGCGATACCACATATTTCACAAAAATGTATGAACGCTACACGGCGGAAGACGCGGCTTATGATTTTGACCATAAACATAATTGGCTGGCGAATCTAGGTTTTCTGAAGAATCGTGATCGTCCGACGTATATTGCCCGACGCCCAGGCGAGATTCACGACAAAGCGGCATCCCACGGAAACGTGCAGCCCGGTGATGGTCCGCGCTTCTGCGGACGCGGCCTGATCCACCTCACGTGGCGCAACGCTTACCGAGACTACGGTCTTTACCGTGCCAAGGACTTTACGACAGATCCCAACCCGAAGTTTTTGCAATCCGATGCAGAAGTCGCGGCGGATTCGGCCGGTTATTTTTGGGTCAAGACGCGTATTAACCGGAAAGCGGACCACGGCGCAAGCGACCAGGACGTCCAGACTTGCTTTCGTCTGGTCGGTGGAGCAGGCGGCTTGCTGGAGCGTCAGCATTTATTTCGCTATGCCTATTTCATTCTCGGTGATACACCAAACATGTCCCCGGAAAGAAATCTGGTGCGCCAAACGGAGAATGGCCAATGATTCGTCAAATCACCAGCATGGCATTTGGACTACTCATATACTCGATGGCCTATGCGCAATCGGCAGCTGATGCTGCTCACCACCGCAGTATCGGAACCAATCCTACGGATCCGAAAGTGGAGGATCAATGTGGCATGTCGATGAATACTCTAGATTTGAAAAGTGTTTCGGATCAAACGATTGGGTTCGGCTGCACCGGTTCATATAAATATGGTGAGCAGGCCGTCATGGAAATGGATTTTCAATACGATCCAAACTTCGACCCACGTGGCGGCGACAACATAAGTTTTGTAGTCGAAAATACCGGTATCGACAAGAAGATTGCTGCTGGAGCGGGCAGCGTATTCCGGTTGAAATCCGACGATAACATGCCGACCCTGACACCGGGCTCAGCATACAAAGAATCAAACTGCGGTGACCCCGTCACCAAAACTGACGTAGCGCCCATCCAGGGCAGCAACTGGCACGGGTGGATTGCTGAGGAAACATTCGCCAAAGCGCACGGCAGTTGCAGGCCTGCCAAGGAATACACGTCACGCTACCGCTGCGTTCATGTCATGGTAGGCAACGACAAAATGACGGCCCAATTAGACGGTGTGTGTCTGCTACGGAGGCGTGAACTTAGTCTGGAAAATGGCTTCAGTTATGACCTATTTATGGACATGCTCAAGACGCTTCGTTTCAAGGAACAGTAAGTTGTTCGATGCAACTCGAACCCGAAGCCCTATGCACCATCACCAATGGTATCTATGCGTCGAAACAGATCTTCGGTGGAATCAATGCACTCGTGTAATTCAGCTGGGTTCTACTGGGTTGCCCGACCGTTCCGGGCAGGCATAAATATAAATCGGAAGGCAGATCAGCCGTGGAGCGCCAGCACAATCCACGACGTTAATCGAGGGGTAAATGGCAGTAGGAACGGTGCGGCGGAGCGACAGGCATATTCTGCCTTTGCTGCGCGCCTCCTGCTTGACGTGGTTGACGATCAAAATCCGCAAGTAATCGCGGCGCCGAGCGGTGCTGTTCGTGTTGATTTTAGTGAAATTAAATAGACAATAAATCATGATTAAATTTTCAATAGAAAATTATAAATTTCGCAAGCGCTCGATCTCTAGCATCTGCATCACATTTGTCCTGTTTTTAAACGTCACGATTGCCTCTGGAAATCCGCATAAAAATTTAAACCCAGGTAGCCCTCGTCTGCTCCAGCGCAACGAGATAGGCGCCCATCGCCTTGCTGAAATTGAAAGTAAAATTAAAAATCTTCCGGACTTAGATGTCCATCATCATCGAATATTGAGTATTGTGGAATGGGGAAGTGGCCCAGCGAGAGGCACTGTAGTGGCGGCCAGCGAAGGTGTTAATCGAACCTCGAGCTGCTCCATCTTGGAACAGTTCGGCACGGGAGAGTTCGAAGTAGTAACCGGCGGCCCGTTCTGCCATTTTGTTAAAGGACCGGTAGGCCAAATGACGAATGATTCGGGGCGCGTCGAGTTTTCTGCGTCGATCCGACAATGGTATGACGGCCCACCAACTACGATTACGTTCGAACTCATCTTTAATGCTGATCGCAATATCTTTTGCGACCCCGCGAGTCAATCTGAGAAATTTAGATGCCGTGTTGACACGACGCCATCGAATTGAATGTTTCCCCGTGCGCCGAGCGCCGAGTTACACGTTCCGACAGGAAGGAATCCGAATATGCGAATCAGGACGCTTATGTTTGCGGTGTCTACGCTTATGGTGTGCGGTCACACCTCGGCGTCGCCGAAGGATGTGTCACAAACCATGCAAGCCAATGAATTGGCGGCGAAATGTGGCCTCACACTTGCATTTCCAGCCCAACTGCTCGCTCACGGTCCGGGAAAGTTAGGAACGTGCGTTAGATCATACGACGAGACCGGCAGCACTGTACTTTCCCTCGCCCCGATAGATTCAGATGTCCGCGATTCAAATTGGATGGATAGGATCCCAATGCTCCATATTCAAGACGCGGCCTATGATTTTGATCACAAAAATAATTGGCTGGAGAATCTCGGCACTTCGCCTGACCATAGTCAAGTTTATCAGTTGGCTCATCAATGTGGTCGTCAAGGGCTATAGAGATCGGCAAAAGTTCGCAATGCTATTTGGTCGTGAACTACTGGATACGGTTAATCACGTATCGAAGGGAGTATTGCGGTATCCGCCGTTATCACATGTTTCCAATCTCGTACTCTGCCGGTCCTTCCCTCAGGCGATTGCCCCGTTCTCTCGAAGTGTCACGATCAACTGTGCGCCGCAAGTTCCTTACGCAAGCGCGAACTTAGCCTGGAAAGTGGCTTTAGCTACGACCTATTTATGGACATGCTCAAGACGCTTCGTTTCAAGGAAAAGTAACTTGTTCGATGCAACTCGAACCCGAACTCTTTCGCACTACCACCAATGGTATCTATCCATGAGTAATCCACGTCCGTTTGAAGCCGCTGATAGCGGGGGCGCGTACTGGGCGGCCTGGCGCGCCCGAACCCGCCGACCAAGCCCCGGTAATACGCCGCGAGACGAAACCGGTGGGAAACACACTCAAGGCTTACTACAGTTGCGAGTCATTCGGGCTAGTCGCGGCGACAGTGAATGTGGGTTTCGCAGCCACCTCCTTCTCATACATCAATGGCCTTCAGGCGCGATTTCAGGCCCATACCAAGGCGCTGGTCGAGCTGGCGGACGTTGTCCAGTTTCCGGACGCCCACGATACGCTCAAACTCATCCCCGACTGGTAACACACGGAGAAAATCTGAATGAAGAACCTGACTACCGCTCGCTTCATGACAGGCATCGTTGTGTCATTAGCTATCGGCGCCGTTGCAGCACGGGACACGCCTCCCGTTTTTGAAAGAAGTGCCTCAACAACTTCCTCGGAATATGCTGTGGGAACCTGCAGATTTCGAATTGAGAACATGTTCGGCGGTACTTTTTATGTTTCACCAAAAAGCTCTCCATCACAGGGTATATACGACATCCCCGATACAGGCCCGAACGCATCCCCCGTACTGAATGGCGGGTTCAGTTTAATTTGTGTGGAGGCAAACGATAAGCAAATAGGTGCTTCGTTGGGGGCCAAATTAGTCAACGGCCAATGGCTGCGATACGACCCATGGACTGATGGTTCTGAATTAACGCCTTTCGAGAAATCGGCAAATGTCAAAACTGTGCCGCTAAATGGAAGAAACTGGATAGGGACAGGAATTACCGTCGATGACACCACAGGCGACGAGGAACGTCGAGGCCGTTTTTTCAGTTTCTGCCTGGTTCACAGAATGCATGCTTTGTGTGGAACAACGCCTGTCGAATGGCTGGCAAATCACAAGGTCAACCAACTGTGGAAGGTTAGAGCGATCCTCGAGTCTGTTGAGTTTGTTGACCCCACGGCACCGGCTGGTGCCGCATCAGGCGCGGCAAGCTTTGGCAAATAGAACGAGAACAGAGATGAATAACCCCATTCGAATAAGCGACCAGCTAGAAAGCGATGGCGACGCAAGTCAGGTCGAGAATAATTTTATGAGATCGGCCATCGAAATTCCGCCAGCTATTATTGCTTTTAGCCTAATGACTTTCGGCAAGTCAGCTTACGCTGATAGTTCACCCAAGGATGCCTTCTCATATGCATGACGCGAACAAGCGTATCACTGCCGGTCTGGCTGCGGCACGATTCTTCACAATTGTTATGACAAGAGCGTGGCAGACATCAGTTCGAAAGCAGACGCGGTGTTGGAAAAGCTTGCTATCAGGCACTCCCCTGTCTGATCAGAATTGGCAAAAAAATACTCTGATGGGACGTCGGATCTTACGAATCGTATTGCCAATCTCGTCGACTCCCAGCCGGGTCCTTCTGGGCGATCCAGTTAAGCCAAGAATTCAAAACCAACTGATGACTACATGCACCATTGGTCAATTTCTGCTCGTCGCACTGGCTTTGATTTCATGCAGCAGTTCTTATGCGGAGACTTCGGCTATAGACAACATCCCTAAGCAGTCCACGACCCGACTCTCGAAAGTCGGCATTCATTCCCGCAAGCAATCTGAAGTCGATTCAGATCTCCTTGCTACCATCGGAACCAATCCAACGAATCCGGAAGTGGAGGAACAATGCGGCATGTCGATGCGCACTCCAGACCTGAAACGTGTCGATGAACAAGCCATTAGGTTCGGATGTTCCGGTTCATATAAAAGCGGTGGTTACACCGTCATAAATATGGATTTCCAGTACGACCGGAACTTCGAACTCAGCGGCGGCGCTCGCATAAACTTCGTAGTAGAAGGCGTCGGTATCGAGAAAAAGACTGCTGCAGAAGAGGATAGCGTGTTCCGCTTGAAACCCGGCGATAACTTGCCGACCCTGACACCGGGCTCAGCATACCAAGAATCCAACTGCGGTGACCCGGTCACCAAAACTGACGTAACGCCCATCCAGGGCAGCAACTGGCACGGTTGGATTGCTGAGGAAACATTCGCCAAAGCGCGCGGCAGTTGCAGGCCTGCCAAGGAATACACATCACGCTACCGCTGTGTTCATGTCATGGTAGGCAACGACAAAATGACGGCCCAATTAGATGGTGTGTGTCTGCTACGGAAGCGTGAACTTAGTCTGGAAAATGGCTTCAGTTATGACTTATTTATGGACATGCTCAAGACGCTTCGTTTCAAGGAACAATAACTTCTTCGATGCAACTCGAACCCGAAGCCCTATGCGCTATCACCAATGGCGTCTATGCGTCGAAGCAGATATTCGGTGGAATCAATGTACGCGTGCAATTTAGCTGGATTCTACTTGGTTGCCCGCCCGTTCCAGGCAGGGGTAAATATAAATCGGAAGGCAGGTCAGCCGTGGAGTGCCAGCACGATCCACGACGTCAATCGCGGGATAAATGGCGGTGGGAACGGTGCAGCGGAGCGACATGCATATTCTGCCTTTGCTGCGCGCCTCCTGCTTGACGTGGTTGACAATCAAAATCCGCAAGTAATCACGGCGCCGAGCGGTGCTGTTCGTGTTGATCTTACCTAAATTGAATAGATAACAAAACATGAATAAATCTTCATCAGAAAGTAATAAAATTCACAAGCGCTTGATCTCTGGCATTTGCACCACATTTGTTATTTTTTCAAATTCTGCAGTTGCTTCTGGCAATCCGCATGATAATTTAGATCCAAGTAGCCCTCGTCTGCTCCAGCGCAACGAGATGGGCGCCCATCGCCTTGCGGAGATTGAAAGCAAGATAAAAGAATTCCCAAACTTCGATGTTGATCATCATCGAATATTAAGTATTGTTGAGTGGGGAGCCGGATCAACGAGAGGCACCGTAATTGTGGCAAGTGAGGGGGTTGGAAAATCTTCGGGTTGCTCAGTCTATGAAAATGTTGGAACCGGGAATTTTGAGTTTGTAACTGGCGGCCCGTTCTGCCATTTTACTAAACGACCGGTTGGTCGAATGACGAAAGACTCCGGGAGTGTAAAGTTTGATGCTTCAATCCGGCAATGGTACGACGGCTTTCCAACTCCAATTACGTTCGAACTCATCTTTGATGCTGATCGCAATATCTTTTGCGACCCCGCGAGTCAATCTGAGAAATTTAGATGCCGTGTTGACACAGTGCCTTCGAAATGAATTTTTTCCCGCCCGCCAAGCGGCCATCGTCTTATCTAAAGATTAAGAATTTCAAACAATGGTTACATCTTAGTTTGTCTCGCAGACTATTACTGACTGCATGGGTTGGTGTACATCGCCAAATCGCATTGGCGCACTTGTATGTATGCTCCCAATCGATTAACAGACAACCGGAACTCACCGCTACCCATCACTCAGCAGTGACGACTTGAGACTAGAGGGCAAATCCATCGCCAAGTTACACGTTCTGACAGGAAGGAATCTGAATATGCGAATTAAGCTGCTTATGTTTGTGGCGTCTACAATTATGGCGTGCGGTTGCGCCTCAGCCTCGTCGAAGGAAGTCCTACAAACTACGCAATCCGCAGAGTTCTCTGAGAAATGCGGCATCACGCTTGCACTTCCAGCGGATTTATTCTCTATCGGTCAGGGAACACTAGGAACATGCGTTGGATCGTACGACACGGTCGGAGGCACTGTGCTATCCCTCGCCCCTATCGATTCAAGTCTCCACGATCCAAGTTGGATGGATAGGATCCCAACGCTCCATATTCGACGCGCGAGTATTAACGCAGCCATCCAAAAGAACGAAGAAGCAATTTTTCATGGCTCACCAACCAGAAAGACAGTCATAGCAGCAAGCGCTCCAATGGAATGCAATCTAACGGCAAAGACAACAGTAGAAAAAATTTATGATGAAAACTGGCACGGGTGGCTTGCGGAAGATATTTACAAAACCCAAAAAAATATGCATCCACCCCGGACTACTGCAAGCGATATTCTGAAGCTAACCGCTGCATACGAATGGTGATTGGGAATTCAAAATTCAGCGTCACGATGTCGCAGAATTGTCTCACCAGGGAGCCAGAGAATTTTGATTTAGATATAGGTTTAAGTTATGGCATTTTTTTGCAAATTGTCAAGACCATCCGTTTTATCGATCAATAGTGAGCAGCAACGCCGGATAACTATTTCGTGGGCAAATTTTCAAATAAATTGGGGCGGTATGCTCGATACTCGAAATTTTCGATACTATCTATTCACAGAAAACTCGCACGCCAAAAGAAAGTGTCCCATGATTCGTGCCATCTTTGTAGCACTCGAACTGCTCTTGTGTTCAATAGCCTGCGCGCAATCGGCAACTGACAATGCTCGTCTCCACAGCATCGGAACGAATCCTACGGGTCCGAAAGTGGAGGATCAATGTGGCATGTCGATGAATACTCCATATTTGAAAAGTGTTTCGGATCAAACGATTGGGTTCGGCTGCACCGGTTCATATAAAAGCGGTGACCAGGCCGTCATGGAAATGGATTTTCAATACGATCCAAACTTCGACACACGTGGCGGCGATAACATAAGTTTTGCAGTCGATGGAGTTGGTATCGATAAAGCGATCTCGTCTGCGAGTGGCAGCGTATTCAGTCTGAAACCCGGCGACAAGTTGCCGACACTGAACCCAGGCTTTTCATTCAAACGATCCAACTGCGGTGACCCGGTCACCAAAACTGACGTAGCGCCCATCCAGGGCAGCAACTGGCACGGTTGGATTGCTGAGGAAACATTCGCCAAAGCGCGCGGCAGTTGCAGGCCTGCCAAGGAATACACATCACGCTACCGCTGTGTTCATGTCATGGTAGGCAACGACAAAATGACAGCCCAATTAGATGGTGTGTGTCTGCTAGGGAAGCGTGAACTTAGTCTGGAAAATGGCTTCAGCTATGACCTATTTATGGACATGCTCAAGACGCTTCGTTTCAAGGAACAGTAACTGGTTCGATGCAACTCGAGCGCAAAATCTTGCACGTCATCCGTAATGTAGTAAAAAACATCAGAAGTGCGAATATTGGTCAAATTAAGATTCTTCTCATGCTTGTCTCATAGACGTTAGCTCACCGCGGCAGGTAACCTCAGTAAGTCGAATCGCACGGGTCGTGCACATTCCAACATGTGCACGACCCGTGCCACCCAAAAAGAAAGGGGACTTCACTGCCGCCATGCGAACCATCAATAATGTCCTGCAGCAACCGGATGCGAGGTTCACCCAACACCGGGGTTTCTCAATCGCTACGCTTGACTCGTCACCGTTACGCCGGTCGACATTTACGCTCGACGAGCATGCCGCGATCCCGTCGTTGCCGGACCTGCTCGACCCAGTAACCAATCCCGCGCGCGCCGTCAATGGCGTGGTGATGCCAACACGCCGACGTGAGCGCAGTGAAGAGCTCCACGCTGGCGGCAGGCGAGGGATCTCCCTGTGCGCACATAAGCTCGGACTGAAGATTTTCGCAACCAAGGGCAAGGTCGAGATTCAGGCGGTCGCGCTAAGACGATGATTACCAGCCCGCCGTTTTTGCCTCTTGCGGGCACAGCTTCAAGCGATATCCATTCGACCGATCCGATGACGGACGCTGTCGATCGACTCGAGCTTGCGCACGGAATCTATACGACCGCGCTTGTCATGCTGACGGATGGGATTCGGTTTCCCGGTGCAAACGGGGCGCTGAAAGAACTCCCTGACTGGTAACGTGGAACGGATTATCCAGATGAAAAAACTGATCCTTTGTCCCTGCGTAGCAGGCATGGCAGCCGCACAATACTTGAGTACTGCCGCAGCGCAGGACTTCGCTCAGCCTTTGACCGGGTGGACATCGACGACGACAGAACATGTCGTCGGTTCATGTCGGTTCAGCATCGCGAACATGTTCGATGGGCATTTCGAAGCTTTCGACGGGAGTTCTCCTGTACAAGGCGGATATCTGCTCCCAATGACCGGACCAAAAGCCTTTCTAACAGACGGGTTCGGCATATTCTGTGTAGACGCCAGCGAGGAACGAATTACTAGCGCCCTGAACGCAAGATATGTAGCAGGCAAATGGCTGAGGCACGGACCGGTCAACGGCCCCGAATTCATTCAATTCGAGAAGCAGGCGAATGCTCGAACGGTCCCAATGAAGAGAGCAAACTGGACCCGGATGGCATACACCGACGATGACACAACCGGTGACGAGCGGCAACGGACTCGCGTTTTCCACTTCTGCCTGATCCACAAAGCCCACGCGTTGTGTGGGAACACTCCGGTTAAATGGTTGGCGGATCGCAAGACTCGCAGCGATCTTGATCGGATCAAGGCGATCCTGGAGCCTGTCGAGTTTGTCGACACCCCGACACCGGTTGATGCCAATGCTATTTCCGGCGTAACAACTTTCTTCGACAGACAAAACAATCGAGATGATGAAAATAGAACACAGGGAATACCGATTCAGCATCAGATATTTCATGAGTCAACTTTTGGTCGGAGCTAAGCATGCGATCTCCCATCCGCAAAGGCGACAAACTTGAAAATGGCGGCGAGGTGACAACAGCCTCGTCAGAAATGATGTTTATGGACCGACTCCTCGCGTGCCAAGGTGACGAGGCGCTCTGTACGCTACATGGAAAGACGACGATTGCCGAGGGCAACGCGTCGTTTCCCGGCAAGAGCGGCAAGCCGGTCGCGATGCACTACCACCGCTGCGCGTGTGGCTGCCGGCTGCTGTCGTCGCTGCAAAACGTGAATAGCGCCTGACGATGCCGGTCGATCTGTCGCCAGCGGGCCTGCCACGTGCCTACCCGACGAACAAACCGCGCCTCGTACCGTGGCTCATTGGCTGGGTGCTGTGCTGGGCGATTGGCGCTGCCGTCGCGCTGCTCCTGTGGCCGGTGAGCACGCCCGCGCGCGGCGCGTGGTTCTTGTTCTGCGTGGTAGGCCTACCCAACGGCCTGTTCTTTCTCGTGCTAGGTATTTCCCGCGCCGGATACGAAGCACTCTGGTTCCGCGCACATTACTGGAACATGCATCGCTGCAAATGGCTCAATAGCCGTGTGCGATATGCGCAGCAACCGCTCCAGATACTCGGTGTGGGGTATTGCCTGCCGCTTGATGATAAGGGTCTTTCGGAGGCGCTCGCCGCGACGACGACGTTAATGAAAGCGCAAGCGCCGCGCAACGGCCTCGGAAAGATTGTGCATAGCCGGTTTGCCGATGCTGATTCGCTGTGCGCGGAACCGGCCGACACTGCGCCGCTGTCGGTGGATAAAGAGGCCATGACAGACGCTACCGGACAGGACCCAATAGAGACGCCAGTCCTCACTCGCGAAGCGGTTCCGCCCATCGTGCGCATGCTTGCCCAGACCCTCGATACGCTCGCTCCAAGCCTCAATACCTTATCGCAGTACGGCGCGATATATGCACCTGCCGTCCGCGTGCTCGCATCCGCGGAGTCAGCCGACATTCGCGTGCATCAAGTCCGTCACGCGCTGCAGATCGCCGACTTGCCAGCCTTCGAATGTATGCCAATACCGGCCAGCGATGGCCTGCTCGTGGCCGACGCCTGGCTCGACGCAGCCGAGAAACGCCCACTGCTGGTGATAGCTGCGGAATGGCACGACGCGCTGCCCTCCGTCGGCAGCACCGAAGGCGCGATCGCTGTACTGCTCGGCCCTGGCATCTTCGTGTTGCCCGAGCCGGTCAAGGTCATGGCAACCCTGCACCGGCCTGTCGCGGGCGAACTGGATACGCTCACCGATCTACTCGCGAACGCTGTGCTGTGGGGCAATGCCGAAGCCCCCACCGTCAATCCCGCGTGGATCAGCGGCTTGGAAGACTCGCATGAAACAGCCTTGCTGGCCGCGCTCGGCAAGGCAAAGCTGACGGGTGTCACCAAGCTGGAAACACAGCGCCGCCCCGACGGCCTCATCGGCCACGCAGGCGCGGCAGGCGGCTGGCTGTCGATTGCCGCCGCCGTCGAATCGGCAACGGCTGGCCCGCACCTGATCCTTCACAGCCCTAAGCACACGCAAACCGCGCAGGCCGCGATCCTTTACGTGAACCCCGCAACGAACTCCGCTTCGCCGCATGACGAATCCAACGAATAACATCAAGACACTTGCATTGGGCGACGAGCCCGCCGGCGCACCGGGCAGCCTGGCCATCTGGGGGCTGATCCTGCTCGCCGTCGTGCTTGCCGTGCTTGCGCTTGGGCTGGTCTGGCTCAAGGGCGATCTGCTCGATTTCACAACGCTTGACGCCAGGAAAACCGCATCGCTCTGGATCCTTACGGTACTCGTTGTGGTCGTGATCCTGCATCTGGTCGCGCTGGGACTAGGCGCGTACAGCATGGTGAGCCGACTGTTTCTCCGGGAGACCGGGAATCAGTCAAACGCCGTCGAGCCGATCCCTGCACTGAAGCGCGACGCACGTCTGCAATACCTGTCCGAGGAACTGCGCACCTCGCATGGCTGGTTCTGGCGTTACCGGATGCCGTGGCTGCTGGTGAGCGGCGCCGACACATTGATCGAGACGGTCGCGCCCGGCCTGAAACAGGCTGGCGTGATGCATATCGCCGATGCGTTCCTCGTGCATGCGGCCCCCGACGGCATCGAGGCCGCGCTGTGGCGCAAACAGGTCCGGCAGTTACGACGCAGGCGTCCAGTAGATGGCGTGGTCCAGGTCGAACAGGTCGATGACACCATCCGGCCAGACGCCGAACTGCCGCGCTCGCTCGCAGGGATCGCGACGGATCTTGGCTGGGCCGCGCCCATCACACTCCTGCATGCCGTGCCGGCGACCGGAAAGCAGCCCGAGAAATTCCAGGCCATCGGCGCATTGACATCGGGCTCGCTCCGGCGCGCAGATAAAGCTTCGCCCCACGAACTAAAAGACAAACTCACCGCGCTCGAACAGCAGACGGGAACGATCGGCGTGCGCCTGTGCGGCAAGTCAAGGCGCACGCCGTACCTTGCGGAGGTATCGGAGTACATCGGTGACCAACACGAGCGCATTATGACGGGCTGGGACGCACTGATCGCCTCGAAATGGCTCCGCGCCCCGTTCGCAGGCGTGATGTTCGCGCCAGTATTCAAGGTGATCCAGCCGATTGCGACACCGGTCGTCACGCCCGCCGTAGCTGCCTCGACCCAGGCCACTTCGACCGGCACGACCGCCCTCAACGGCATGACGCTGCGCGCACAGCCGGCCTCGCTACTGCCCACCTGGCAGGAGATCGCCCGCGACGTGCGCCGCCTGAGCGGCAAACGCGTCGGCTTCTACTGGCCCAACGCATTAGCCGCACTTATCATGGCACTGGCAATCGGCTGGTGCGTGGCGATGACGATCTCGGCTATCGGCAACCGGCATCTGATCCACGACGCACAGGCGGCGTCTAGCGCAGCGCTCGCAGCCGCACCCGGCACACCGGCAGCGCTGCGGGCGCAACTCGCGCTGCAACATCAGATCGACATGTTCGAGTATCGCCAGCAGCACGGTGCACCGTGGTACCTGCGCGCAGGCCTGAACCGCAACGACGACATCCTCGATGCGCTGTGGCAGCCGTACCGGACAGTTGCCACCCGCAACCTGCAGCGCCCGGTCGCGCAGTCACTTAAAGCATCCCTAACTAATCTCGCTGAAGTGCGCGCCGATGCGCTGCAGAGCCACGACGCGCAGCGTCATGGCTATAACGCGCTCAAGGCGTACCTGATGCTGGCCGAACCGCGCCGCACAGACCCGGCATTCCTGACAAACCAGATCGCCAGCACATGGTCTGCACCCGCCGCCATGTCGACCGGAGAGTGGCTCGACACGTCGCAGCGTCTCGCCAGCTTCTACGCCGACCACCTGAAGGCGCATCCGGAATGGCGCATCGATGCGTCGTCCCCGATCGTGACCGCCGCGCGCAATACGCTCTCGAATCAGGTCGGTCTCGCGAACGCTGACGACACGGTTTATCAGCACATCCTCGACGATGCGAAGGGCAAGTACACGGACGCATCGCTCACCACGCTGCTAAACGGCACGGACGCACGCGGGCTCTTCGCGACTACGCGGACCGTGCCAGGCATCTACACCCGCGCGGCGTGGGACGGCGTGATCGCCGAGGCGATCGGGAAGGCGGCGAGCGAACGGCATGTGGATGGCGACTGGGTGCTGTCCAACGCCCCAAAGGAAGTCATCCAGGAGGATAGCGGCCCGGCGCAATCCGCACGCGCGTCCAGCGCGCAAGGTGCCATGACGACATCGCCTGCGGCTGCAGACGCGGACGCGGACGCGTTTGCAGTCGACAACAAGCGCTCGATCGACGATCTCAAGGCGCGCTTAACCGCCCGCTACTTTGCCGAATACACCGCCGCATGGCAGGGCATGCTCAACAGCGTCCAGTGGCAACCCGCAGCAAATCTGAACGGGGCGATCGACCAGCTCACGCGCCTCGCGGACGCGCAAACCTCGCCACTGATCGCGCTCATGAAGTCCGTGCAATACCAGGCGCAGGCGGGCCGCGCGTCACCGGCCCTGACCGATACGCTGGTACGCAAGGCCCAGAGCCTGATCCCCCAAGGGGACTTCCTGCGGGGCGTTGGCAGCGAAGACAAAACCCGGCAGCCTGCAATCAACCCGCTCGACAAGCCATTCGGCCCGCTACTTGCCCTGATGGGCGACACCGGCGGGGGCGCTGGCAACAATGAGAATGCGGCAAACGCCCCGGCGGTACTCAACGGCGTGAGCCTCGCGCATTTCCTGACAGTCGCGACCACGATGCGTCTGAAGCTCCAGCAAATCGCGGCCAGTCCCGATGCACAGGCGATGGCCGGCTCGCTCGCACAGGCCGTGTTTCAGGGCAAGCTCTCGGAACTCGCACAGGCACGCGACGACGCGGCGCTCACGGCCGCAAGCCTCGGCACCGCGTGGGCGGGCTTCGGCGACGCACTGTTCGCTCGCCCTCTCGATACCGGGTGGCAGACGATCCTGCAACCCGCGGCGGCAAGCCTGAACGAAGCATGGCGCGCGAGCGTCGCCACACCGTTCGGGAGCGCATTCAACGGCCGCTATCCGTTTTTCGATACGAATGCCGACGCTTCCTTTGCGGAACTGGGGCGCTACGTGCGTCCGGACACCGGCCTGATCGCCCGCTTTATCACGACGCAGCTTGCCGGTGTCCTCAAGCCACAGGGCGATCAATGGGTGCCGAATGGCCTGGCGCCACAAGCGCTGCAGTTCGACCCGAAGTTCCTCACGGCCATCCGGCAACTGTCAACGCTTGGCACGCAGTTGTATTCGCAAGGCGACGCAGCCTATCGATTCGAGATCATGGCACTGCCGTCGGTTAACGTGACGCGCACGGAACTCTCCGTCGACGGCAAGCCGCTCGCCTACTTCAACCAGCAGGAATCGTGGACGGCGCTTACATGGCCCGGCAACGGCCTGAACGGGCGGGCGGCCCTGATGTGGCAGATGGTCAACGCCGGCCTGCAGCAGGCGTTCGACGCAACAGGCGACTGGGCTTTCCTGCGACTGCTGTCGATGGCCGAGATCAAGCCGCTCGACAGCACCCGATACGAGCTGACGTGGAACCAGCCGGATGCCGCGCCGTTGCGCTACGTGCTGCGCACGCAGGTTGGCGCCGAGCCTCTCGATCTGCTCAAGCTACGCGGCTTCAGGATGCCCGAGCGGATTTTTTTCACGCAGGGATTTCCTTCGGGCGTTGCCGGCAAGGCAGGATCGGTGCCGGCGCTTCCTCCCTTGCCGCCGGAGATGATGCAATGAGTGACGAAGACAATCCGCATCTGAAATACTACGAAGCGGAGATGCGCTATCTTCGCGACGCGAGCAAGGCGTTCGCTGCCGCGCACCCCGATGCCGCGCTCAGGCTAGGCCTGACGGGCCTGGGTCCGCGGGAAGACAGCACGGAGCAGCTATATCAGGGCTTTGCGTTCCTGATGGCGCGGCTGCGCATGAAGCTCGACGACGCGCTACCTGAAATCACCGACCCGCTGATCGACCACCTGTGGCCGCATGCCGGCCGCACGATTCCGTCGCTGGCGATTCTCGAATGCGTGCCGCGTTCGGGCGAAGCGCGCGTGCTCGGTACGCTGCCTCCGGGCGTTCAAGTGCGCTCAAGTCCGGTCGGCCCCGAGGGCACGGTATGCGCGTACCGCACCACCCAGCCGGTTCGCCTGCAGCCGCTCAAGCTGCGCGAGGCTGGCCCGGCGGTGCGTGCCGACGGCCGCACGGTGATCCGTATCGCGTTTGATCTGCTGAATTTCGATCAGCGCTCACTCGATGATCTGGCGCGCATCCGCCTGTACCTGCACGGCGACCAGCCCACTGCCTCCGCGTTATATGCGGCGTTCACGCGCCAGGTGGATACGATCGGCGTGCGCCTGCCGACCCTCCATGACGGGCGCCTGCAGCCACAGCCTCACATGACGGTCGAGGCGGCCGGCTTCGGCCCCGGGACGCGGCTCTGGCCGTCCGACCACGAGCGGCGCAACCGGGAATTGGATCGCGAGCAGACGATGCTCGAGTACTTCACGTTCCCCGAGAAATTCCGCTTTGTGGACCTGTGCGGATTCGATGCGGCAAGCGTGCCTCCCGGCGAAACACGTATCGAATTCGAGATCGTACTGAATGAGCGGCTCGCTGGTGATGTCACGTTCAGCGCGCACCATATCCGGCTCTTCTGCACACCTGTCATCAACCTGTTCGAAACCGATGCGCAGCCACTGCAACCTGACGCGCACGAGCGCGACTACCTGGTGCGCGCACCGGCCGCCGACAGCGCTCACATCGAGGCCTACGATGTACTGTCGGTATCGGCCACCGACCCGGACAGTGTGGAGGAGCGCGCCTACCGGCCTTTCAAGACCTTCCAGCATCGCGGCGGCATGCTGCGCCACGAGGCATCCGAGCGGTATTTCCATACGTCCCTGGGCTTTGGCGTGACGGGTCGCCGAGAGATGTGGATCACGCTGGGCGGCCATGTATGGGACGAATCCGGCAGCCTGCCCGATACCCACGTGAAGGTGCGCGTGCTGGCGAACAACGGCTCGCTGCCGCGCATGGCGCTGCGCGAGTCGACCATCAGCACGCTCGCCTCGAACGCCGGCGGCGTAGGCAGCGTGCGCAACCTGACGCAACCCACGCTGCCGCTCTACCCGCCGCGGGACAGGCAGTACCGTTGGCAGGTCATTTCGCATTTCTCCAGCCGCGAGTTCGACGTGCTGGACAAGGACGTGCTGCGCGGTGTGCTCGCGCTGTACGACTGGACCGGGCGCGACGACAACGCGAAGCGCATCGCGGCGATCCGGCACGTATGGATCGAGCAGCGGAGCGTCATCCGGAAGGGGGGCATGCTGCGGGAGTTCGCCATTCACGTGGAGATCGATCCAGCGGGCTTCGCCGGCTCAGGCGACGTGGTGCTCTTTGGCGATGTACTGAGTCACTTCGTGGGGCGCTACGCCAGTTATCACTATTCGGTACGGCTCGTGCTGGTTGTGAACGGCAAGGAGACAGCGTATCCCGCCACCGAATTCACAGGATCGGGGATGTGACAGGAGCGAAATATGTGGCGTTGCGATTGATTCAAAGGAGACCGGCCACCAACGCGCCAACACTCGCAATCGCCGCATTGCAGCGCGCCGCATCGCCGCTCGTTTCGGTAAGGTAGACCGTCACGAGAATCGGCCCGCGTCCCGGCGGCCAAAGGATCGCGACGTCGTTTGCCGTGCCGTGATCGCCCGTGCCGGTTTTATCGCCGACGCCCCAATCCTTCGGCAGCTTCGCGCGAATCCGTTCGCCGCCGGTCTGATTGGCGGCAAGCCAGGCCAACAGTTGCGCACGCGACGACGAAGACAAGCGCTCGCCCAGCAGCAACTCACGCAGATTGCCGAGCATTGCGTTGGGCGTGGTGGTGTCGCGCGAATCGCCGGGTGTCGCTTCGTTCAGCGTCGGCTCGTTACGGTCCAGACGCGTGATGCCATCGCCGATACTGCGCGCGAACGCGGTCAAAGCGGAGGGACCGCCAAAGCTCGCCAGCAACAGATTGGCCGCGGTGTTGTCGCTGAGCGTAATGGCCGCCTTGCACAAGTCGGCGACGCTCATCCCCGCATCCCCGGTGCGTTCGCGGGTGTGCTGGCTGGTGGCCGGCGAGTACGGCACAAGATCGCTTTTCGAAAACACGATGCGCCGTTCCAGGTCCTCTTGTCCGTGATCCACGCGAGTCAGCACAAAACCCGCTGCCAGTAGTTTGAATGTGCTGCACATCGGAAAACGCTCGTCCGTCCGCAAACCGGCATGCAATCCGGAGGTCGTGTCGACGATCGAAACGCCGAGCCGTCCGCCGCTTTCCACTTCGATCTGCGCGAGCCGCTGACGGATGGCGTCCGCTTTGGCCACGCCGCCTCCTTGCTTTGTGGTGCCCACTTTCAACACTTTCCCGAACGCGCCGCCACTCCCAACCGCAACGCCAGCTATCGAAACGCCGAACATCGCGCCCGCGAATTTCCGTCTTGTGATCATCCCTGCTCCTTATGTGAAGCCGCAACTATCGGGCTTCCGGCGCCCGCTGGCAAACGATGATAAGTTAGTCGCGTTCATTTCGAGCGCGGCGCGCGTGAAGCTCAGATGTCGCTATCCGCCCCCACGGATCTCGCCAACGAAGCGGCCTCGTCCACACCAAGCTAGCAAACTGCCGCACGGCAATGGCCGTTCATGGCGGGCCGCTCGGCTTGCGGCGGGAACACGTTCCACGAGCCGTCGTCATGACGGAAGAAGAAGATCGACAGCAGGCCGCCTGGCCGAAGTGCTTCCACGCAGACGTAGCGCCGATGCTGCGACGCGCTGTGGCAAAACCGCACGACGCGAGCGGGCATGGACGGTGTCGGCGCGAGCCATTTATCGACGGCCCAGTGCAAGGTCTTTTCTGCGGTAACCATGATGCGCTCCTTGAATTCCTGAATTCCTCAACTCGTTCCCGCTCGTTCCCGCCGGCTTACGCGAGCTGGGCGGCAACGTGGCCATTCTTCGCGGCGCTTTCGACAAACGCCTTCACCAGACACACCAGCGCGTGCATGCCGGCGCGGGGATGCCTTAAGCAGCAATGCACCTGTTCGCTGCGGCTCTCGCCAAGCAGGCACCACGAACAGAAGTGCTCGCAGTTATTCGTCAGCAGGCGGTAATGGTTTTCGCCGAGACGGGAGCGCGCGCGGCGCACGGCTTCATCGCCGACGTAGCGGGCGCTCGGCGTCGGGCGGATCGTCAATGGATGACCAGCGGCGAAGCGAGTTAATTCCACCTCTTCCACCGGACCGCGGTGCGCCGAACTCGCGAAGCCCGCGTAATGAACCACGCGGCCATTGCCGACGTAAATGCCGTGATGTTGGTAGCCGCTCCGTTGCGTGACGAGATGCGCGCCGATCGGCAGGTCGATGCTCGACGCTTCGCTGCTCGTCGAAAGAGGGTTCGTGTTCATGGCTGGCCTCGCTTCAATATCCAACACTGTTGCGAGATCATTTGCATCATCCGGGCCATGTGCCGGAAAGCCTTTATTTAAAGGGCTGGCAGAAATTGCGAGGCGTTTTGAGCACAGCATGTGTCAGTTATGAGCCGACAGAAATCAAGCCGATGTGTTGGCCTGCATCGACCATTTGGGGCGCCGGTGGGCCGGCCTCACGCGTATCCGCGAACGTCCGGGAGTCTGCCCAATGTGTTGGGTCCCGCACCGGTGCACGCACCCGGATGTTGGCTGCATCCCGACCTCTGCACCGCGGCAGGAACAGACGCTGCCTGCACAAGCGCCCGGAATCGCCGCCCAATCAATGCGTTACGAGAAAGCGTGCGCACGAGCCACGAATTGGCATGGCACTTGCACCATCACGTCTAATTCCTTTTCAACCGCGCGCCCGACGCACGCGGCCAACCGGAGAACGACATGGCTTCCATCACTGTGAACGACCTCTCGCTCAACCTCGCGCTCGATCGTAAAGCGATGACGGCGATCCGCGGCGGCGGCGGTGCGCCGTGGGTGTATGGCTGGATTCAGCCTTACGTGCGGGAAACGCCGAGCATTGGTCCGGTTGTGAACCTGTACGACATTTCGAACAACTTCTATGCTAACCAGATGATCAACACGTTCCAGTCGGTGGATGTGCGCAACACCGGCGCGAACTCGAACATCAACGTCTCCCCGGACGCACGCAGCAGAAACGATACGGTGTAGCCCTTGTGACCTGTCCGAGCCAATTTCGATGGACGTCGTCCGCGCGTTCCGACGCCGGACGCGTCCGTGAAATCAACGAAGATGCCTGCCTCGACCAGCCCGAATCCGGGCGCTGGGCCGTCGCCGATGGCATGGGCGGTCATGCGGTCGGCGATCTGGCGAGCCGCGTGGTGATCGATGCGCTGAGCCGGCTAGCGCCGCCGCTCGCCATGAAAACCGGCATCGCCGACGCGCGGGCACGGCTGCAAACGGCCAACCGCCAACTGCGGGACGAAGCCGCGCGCCGCCAGGTGCAACGGATCGGCAGCACAGTCATCGTGCTGCTCGCGTGCGACCGCTTCTGCGGCTATCTATGGGCCGGCGACAGCCGCCTCTATCTGGTTCGCGACGGGCAATTGCGCCAACTCACGCGCGATCATAGTCAGGTGGAAGAACTCAAGGCGCTCGGTGTCATTACCGACGAAGAGGCGCGGCATCATCCGGCTCAGCACATGATCACCCGTGCGGTCGGCGCGACGGATGTGCTCGAACTCGACGACGATGCCATTGAAGTCGCGGACGGCGACGTCTTCCTGCTATGCAGCGATGGGCTGAGCAACGAAGTCAGCGATGCGGAAATACTGGCAGTGCTGACCTCGGTGGCGTGTGAGCGCGCGTCCGACGAACTGGTCGAACTGGCCATTGCGCACGGCGGACGTGACAATGTCACTGCGATAGTCGTGCAAGCCGAAGATCTGCATGCATCGGACAAAACCCTGCTGAACCCCGCGTCTTGAAAGTACAGACTTGAATGCGCGGCGTCGAACGCGCTAAAGACGCCGTAGGGCACCTTATTTCAGACACGCGGCTTCAGCTATCGCTGTCTTCCTCATCGTGCTCGTCAGCACCGTTTTTGCCCGTGGACGGCGCATTGCGGTTGCGAAAATCCTTTGAATGCAGGCCATGCTTCTTCAGGAGCATTTGCAGATGCGAGCGGTTCATATCGATGCGCCGGGCCAGTTCCGCGACGGTGCCGCTCACTTCGCGCAGGCCGCGTTCCAGGAAGGCTTTTTCCGCGTCGTCGCTCGCGGCGCGCTTCGCGTCGCTTAGCGACATCAGATTCGCCACGCTGATTGGCTCCTGTCCCGTCGCAGTGGCTGCATTGGACAAAGCCGTGACCGAACCGGGCGCAGCCGGCCGCATGTCCAGCGGCAGATGATCGATATCCGCCATCTCCCCAGCCAGACACGACACGCGATACATCACGTTGCGCAATTCGCGGATATTGCCCGGGTAGGCATAGTTCAGCAGAAAGTCCCGCAGACGCGGCGTCAACCTCACAGGCCTGCGTTTTAGCGTGCCGGCAGCCTCATCGCCGAACCATGCAATCAGCAGCGGTATCTCGTCGCGCCGCTCGCGCAGCGGCGGCAACGTGACATGAATCACGCTGAGACGGTAGAACAGATCCTCGCGGAACTTGCCCTCTTCGCTGAGTTGCCGCAGATTGCGATTGGTCGCCGCGACGATGCGCGTATCGACGGCAATCGTTTCGTCGGAGCCCACGCGCTGAATCTCGTGCGCTTCCAGCACGCGCAGCAGCTTCACCTGACCGGCCAGCGGCAACTCGCCGATTTCGTCGAGAAAGATCGTGCCGGTATGCGCGCTTTCGAATTTGCCCTTGCGGTCATTCGAGGCCCCCGTGAACGCACCCTTGCGATGACCGAACAATTCCGACTCCAGCAGATTGTCCGGAATCGCGCCGCAATTCACGGAGATAAATGGCTTATCCGGGCGCGAACCATTCGCGTGAATCACCTTCGCCATGAGCTCCTTGCCGGTGCCGCTCTCGCCGTCGATCAACACCGGCAAATCGGTCGGCGCCGCTTTCTCGGCGATTTCGAGCGATTCAAGCAGACGTGGATTGTCGCCGAACGTCCCTTCGAAAATAAAACTGCGCTCGATCAATGCCTTTCTACGCGCGCCCCGCGATTGATCGGCAGGGGCGGCGGCCTCCGCGGCCGTTGCGGCCTGTACGAAGCGCTCCTTGTGCGAGAGCTGCATGACCTCGTCGCGTAGCGAGGTGGCTTGCCGAAGCAGCTTGTCGATGTCGGCGCGCTCGAGCCGGGACGACCAGCGCAGCGTCGAGCGCAGAATCTCGATGCGTTCGATCAGGCCCGCGTACGAAATCGCCGGGCTCGCCTCCTCTACCTGGTCGAGTATCTTCATCACGCACTCAATTGTTTCTGCACCAGCTGGTAGTACATGCCGCCGCGCTGGATCAGTTCATCGTGACGGCCCTGTTCGACGATCGCCCCTTCGTACAGCACCAGAATCTTGTCGGCACGCATGATAGTGCTGAGCCGATGCGCAATGATCACCGCCGTTCGGCCCTTCAGAATATCGTGCATGTTGCCGAGGATATTGCTTTCCGATTGCGAGTCCAGCGCGGAGGTTGCTTCGTCGAATACCAGCAGACGCGGATCGTGATACAGCGCCCGCGCGATGCACAGCCGCTGGATCTGCCCGCCGGATAAGCCAATACCGCGTTCGCCGACAATCTGCTCGTAGCCGAGCGGCATCTTGCTGATGAACGCATGCGCGTCGGCCATCTTCGCGACTTCCTCGATGCGGCGCCGTTCGGGTGCGTCGTCGCCGCTTGCAATGTTCTCGGCAATCGTGCCGGAAAACAGCAGATTGCTCTGCATCACATAGCCGATCTGCGCGCGGTAATAGGCCTTATCGACCACGCCGAGATCGTAGCCGTCGATCGTCATCTTGCCCTCGGTCGGCGCGTAGAAACCGACCAGCAGTTTGGCAAGCGTCGTCTTGCCGGAACCGCTGCGGCCCACAATCGCCACCAGTTCGCCGGGCTTGATGTCGAAGCTGATATTTTCCAGCACATACGCCGAATCGTTCTCGCCGTAACGGAAATAGACCCCGTTGAGGCTGATTTCGCCTTGCAGTTCAGGCAGCATCACGCGCGACGGCAAATCCTGCGGCTTCTGTTCCGGCTCGATATCGAGCACGTCGCCGAGGCGCTCCATCGCCACGCCCGCGTCGTTCAACATGCTCCATAAGCCGACCAGTCCCATCAGCGGCCCCAGCACGCTGCCCATGAACGCATTGAACGCGATCAGCTGACCGATGGTCATTTCGCGCGCCAGCACCAGATTCGCGCCGACCCACAGAATGGCGATCGTCGTCGCCGCGTTCAGCAACTGGCTGCCAAGCCCAACGAGAATACTGAAGGCATGCGCCCGGTATTGGACTTCGAGCGCCTTCGCGTATTTCTTCTCCCAGCGCAACCGTACCGGCCGTTCGATGCCCATGCCCTTGATGGTCTCCACACCGGCGAGCGCTTCCATCAAAAATGACTTCGATTCGGTCGAGGCCGTGAACACCTCACGCGCATAGTTCTTGATCTTCGGGGTGGCCAGCGCCGTCAGCCCCATGATCGGTATCACGAACGCGATCAGCACCAGCGTCATCTTCACGTTGTAGACGAACATGATCGTGAAGTAGATGAACACCATCAGCAGATTCAACGCGGTTGTTACCGTGGATTCGGTGAGGAAGGCGCGGATCGTCTGGTTCTCCTGGAAGCGCGCGAAGATGTCACCAGTTTTGCGTTTGGCGAAAAACGAAAACGGTAGCGACATGGTGTGCTTGAAAAACTGCGACATCATCGCGAAGTCCATGTTGCGCACCATGAAATTCGCCAGATATGCGCGAATCGACGACATCAATTGCGAAAATACATTGGCAATGATCAGGCCACCGATCAGCAGATGCAGCAGGCTGACGTTCTGATGCACGATCACGCCGTCGAGAATGTTCTGGATAATCAGCGGCGGAATCACGCCAAGCACCTGAATCACAAAGGTGGCGAGGAACAGGTGGCCGAGAATTTTCTTGTACGGCCTCAGATAGCCGACAAAGCGTATCCACGGCGAACGCGCGGCCGACATCTGCAAGAGATGCGGTCCACCCGTAAAGAGCAAACACGTACCGCTCCAGCCGCGCTCGAAATCCTCAACCGTCATTTTCCTGAAGCCGAGTGCCGGGTCGGCGACCCACACGTATTCCTTCGACAGCCCGTACACCACCACGTAGTGATATCCCTCCCAATGCACGATGAAGGGCAGATCGAAGCCGCGCAACGAATCGAATGTGCATTGCACGCCGCGCGCGGTGAAGCCGAGCGATTCGCCCGCGCGCGCGAGACTGTCGAGCGTCGCGCCTTGCGTCGTCACGTTGGCAAGTTCGCGCAGCTTGCCGAGCGTCATCGGAATGTTGTAGTGGCGGCAAACCATGGCGAGACACGCGGCGCCGCAATCCATTTCTTCGGCCTGTTCGACCAGCGCAAAGCGCTTGATGACCTTTTCGCCGAACTCGGGTTTGGTCTGTAGATCGAGCATCAGCGGCAACTTGCGCCGCTGTTCGAGGCGCTTTTGCCGTTGCAACTCTCGGTCACCGTAGCGAATCCGCTCATCCAGGACTTCGCGCAGCTTCGGATTGCGCTCCAGAATGAAATGGACGGTGCGCTCGGGGATCACCAGCAGCCGCGTATCGGTCGTCGCCACCACCGACGCCATTTGCTCCTGCCGCATCAAACACGCCTTTTCGCCGAAGATTTCGCCTTCGCCTAGCGTCGCGAGCGTGTAGTCCTGGCCTTCCTCATGGCGGACAATGCGCACTTCGCCCTGCCGCACCACGTAGAGCCGCCGGTCGTCGCGCCCGTCCTGCTTGAGGATTTCCTTGCCGGCGGCCACCCTTTTTACGCCAACGCTGCGCACATACTCTTCGAGTTCCGCCTTGTTGAGCTTGCCGCGCAGATCGAACAACTGCGCGACGAAACCGCCAGCCGAGCTGATCGCCACGTAGCTCGCGATAAAGGCCAACGCGGCCTGATTACCGGCGAGCACCGGTTCGATCGCGGCGCGGGGAATGAACAGCAACTCGGTTTTCGCCGACGCCCGCACCGACGCCTCGTGCACATACGCGCGCAACATCGCAATGTCGGCGAAAATCTCGCCGGTTTTGCGCACGCCCATGCTGGTTTCCTTGCCGTGTTCCTCGGTGAAGATGCGCACCGAGCCCGAGCGAACCACGTAAAGACCGTCAGCCGTCTCGCCCGTCGAGCACACCGTTTCGCCGAACGAATAGAAGCGTGCCTGCGCGTATTCGGCAAGACGCTCGATCTCGTCGCGCGAAAACGGCGAGAGGATTTCCACCGAGGTGAGAAACTCGGCAGCGGAGGGCGCGGTCTGGGGTGCATCCATGTGCTTGCGGACCTCGATTCGGCTTTGCGTTGCGTTGCTTTACTTCGCGTTTCGATGTTGCGTTGCGGCGCGAAGCGATGCGAAATGCGCGGCTAGCGCGCTTCGATCACATGTTCCTGCGCGCGCGCAATCAGCCAGCTCTCGCGCAGCAGACGTCTGACTTCGGCGGCCACATCGGCATCGAGCGTCGCCGGATATTTCGCCGTCACGGCGAAAATCTCGAAGCACGAGCGATCCGCCGACGGAAACGGCCCGAGCAGATCGCCCACCGCCGCATTGAAAATCTTCGCTTCAATGTCCGGCTTCAGCGATCCGCGCAGCACCTTGCCGATCACGCCACCCGCCTCACGCGTATCCGCGATCGAATGCTCGCGCGCCATGTCGGCGAAACTGTCGGGATCGTCGTGCAGGTACGAGATCATTTCCTTCGCCTTGCCCTCGCTGTCGAGCACGATATGGCTCACCTCGATTGCGTCGAACTTCGGCGAATTCAGTGCGAAGTAATCCTTGATCGCCGCCTCGTTACCGACCACGTCGAGCATCTTCTCCTGATACAGCCCGTCGGTTATGAAGGCCTCGAACTCGTCGAGACTCACGCCGAGCGCATCGAGGTACTGATTCATATCCGTCGCGCGATGCAAGCCGCGCACGCGGCGGAACTGATCGGCGCGCTGCTGGATTTCGTCCGCGGTGACGGCGACGCCCTGCTTTTTCGCCGCATGCACGGTGAGCTTGTCGCGCACGATCTGCTCGATCAGGCTGTCGAACTGGCCAGTCAATTTCAGAAGACGAATGAACTCGGAAACGTCCACGACTTCGTCATCGATTCGCACTATCGCGGTCATGTCATCGGCTCCTTTCATTGACGTGTAATCGGCGCGCTCAACCCGCCACCTGCCTGAACGGATCGAGACCCAGATCGATCAAGCGCCGTTCGCGCACCACGATCTCCGCACTCGCCGTCATGCCATAGCGCAGCGGATAGCGGGTGTCGGCGATCTGGTAGTAGTTTTTCTCGAGCGTCACGCGGCCTTCGTACACCGGCTGCTTGTCCTGCAGGGACGGCTTGGTGGCCGGTGAAATATAGGCAAGCGTGCCGTTGATCAGCCCATAGCGCTGATACGGGAACGCGTTGAATTTCAGCTTCACCGGCTGCCCCTCGTGCAGAAAAGCACGATCGTGTTCGGCGATTTCGATCTTCAGCACCGGCTTCGCATCTTTCGGCGCAATGCCGCCGAGCGGCGCGTTCGCCTGGATCTTGTCGCCCCGCTGCGTGGAGGTCACGTCGGTGATGACGCCGGAAACCGGCGCGAGGATCAGCAGAAAATTGTCCTTGTCGATGTTCTCGAAGCGGATCCGCGCAGCGGCTTCAGCCACGAGGCGCGCGCTCTGGAGTTGCAGGCGCACCTTGTCTTCCGCGTCGGTGATGTCGCGGACTGCCGAGTCGTACTGGAGTTGCAGGTCGGTAGTCTGCTGCCCGCTGGTTTCGAGTTGCGCATTGGCCTGCGCGTATTCGTGGCTCAGGCGGAAATCCAGCTCCGCGAGTTTCGATTGCGCGACACGGTAGGCGTTATCCGCTTCCAATGCAGCGGTTCGTTTCTGCTCCACCTGCAACTCGGCGATACCGCCGCCACCGGGCTGTGCGAAGAGCTGCGAGTAGCGGTCCAACTCCTGATGCGCCGCCTCACGCGTGCGGCGCGCGTTGTCGAGCACGCTGCGCGCTTCGTCGAGTTCGGCCTTTTGGCCTTCGGCGAGCTTGGTCGTGCCCTCGGAGATGCGATTTTCGTGTTGGTGGGCTTCCACTTCCATCTGGGCCTTCAGCGCGGCCGCCTTGCGCTCCATCAGCGCCTTCTTCTCGGGGAACTGCTTCCAGTCGCGCTCGGCATCTTCGAGTTTGAGTTGCGCCTGCAGGGCGTTGCTCGCCGCCTCGATCGCGCCGCGCGCATTCAGCCGCGCCAGCACGTCACCCTTCGATACCGGCTGCCCCTCGGCGATGTACAGATCGGCCAGTTCGCCGTCGATCGGTGCATAGATGCGGCGCACCTCCGATTCCGGCGAGAGCGTGCCTTGCGCACTGACGATCACATCCGCGCGCCCCACGAACGACCACAGCAAGCCGGCCACCACCAGCGCGACCATCGCCCAGATCAGCGCGCGAGCGAGCCGCACCGGCTCCGCGGTCAGAATCGCGATGCCTTCGACGCTGTGGTCCTCCAGCGCCTCCGACAATGGTCTAGGGTGACTGTCGCGTTTCACTCTGCTCGCCTCCGATCAACGCCAGCTTCGCCTTCAACAGCCCAGGGTCCAGCACCATGCGCAGCTCGGTCAGCGAGCGGCGCTGCAAATCCGCTTCGGCTTCGATATCCGCTAGCAGGCGGTCGAAGTCGGCGGGATGATCCGCCTTCAGCTGCGTATAGATGCGCATACCCTGTTGCGCGGCGGACTGCGCATCGGAAAGCAGACGCGCCTCGCTGCGAAAGCCGGGCGAAATCCCCGCTTCCAGTCTTTGCGTGCCGCCGATCGGACCGCTCGCCCGATACTGCTTCCATAAGCTCTGGGCGCGCAGCAGCAGGTCTTGCGCACGCGCCAGTGCTTTGTCGTGCAAAGCGGCGACGTCTTTCTGGATCGATTGCACGAACCACGCGTCCGCCGTCGGATCGAGACTGGCGTAGAACGACAACAAGCGTTGGTCGTAATCCTTGCCGCCGCGCGTCTTCTGCAAGTCGGCGAACTGGTCGAGCAGCGCTTTCTTATGCGCCAGTTCCGCTGCGATCACGTCGGACCACGGCCCGGCAGGCATGGCCTGCAAGTCGCTCAGCGCCTGCTGGGTGTCGCCGCGCAGCCACGCCGCGCTCGCCGCGTCATGGCGCTGGATGACGTCCGGCGACGGCAGGCGGCTCGCAGCCAATTGCTGAAACTGCGCCTGAAATGGCGGGGTGCTGAAATGCACCGTTTTCAGCAAGGCAAGCAACGGGGTCAATTGCCGGCTGAGGGCGGCGTTCAGGACGTCGGCGTAGTGGCGCAGATCTTCCCGTACACGATCGAGGCCGGCGAGACGCGGATAACGCTGCGCGTAATCGTCGAGGACGGCAGGCAGCGCGTCGGGCTTGTCGCGCGCCAGTTCGGTGCGAATGGTGCCGTTCAGGCGGTCGATGGCGGCGAGGTACACCGAGTCGTCGCTTTCCAGTTTGCGCAGATGGCTCAGCGCCTGCGCGTATGGCTCCGCAAAAACGGGCACATACGAAGCGATGCGATCGAGCGCGCGCTGATGACTTCTCGCGTCGTCGTCCCAGCGTTGCAGCAGGCCGTTGATGGTGGCCTCGTCGGCGTACATGCGGATCGGCGCGTCCACCCCGCCGCGCCCCACCACGAAACGCTCCAGGTCGCCTACCCATTGCAATTCGCCGACCAGAGAAGCGGCGTCCGCATTATTCGCACTCAACGATCTCATCTCCTTGAGCAGCGCGTCGGCCTGGTCGAACTGCGCCTTCTGCAGCGCGTTAAGCCAGCCGGGGAGTTTTGCCTTCAGCAGCGCTTCGCTCGCCAATGCGCTGACTTTGGTGTCGCCCGGATGGCTCGCCAGGTAGCCGTTTGCCGCGGCCACCGCGCTGGTGTAATCGCCGCTCGCCAGCATATTTCTCAAGTCGCGCTCCGATGAGCCGCGCATGTATAGCGCCAGCGCGATGGCCACCAGAACGGCGAAGGCCGCGCCACTCCACCACGCGGCGCGACGCCCCATGGCGTGATCGCCGCCCGCAAAGGCCTTGCTGAGTTCGCCCGCGAGCAGACGCCAACGCTGCGGCCGGCCCTTCGCTGCGTTCGTTCCATGTGAGCCGTTCGAGCCTTGCTTGCCGTACGTCCCATTTGCGCCATGCGCGCCGTTTGTTCTGTTCGTTCCGCTCGTGCCGTTCGCACCGCCGGTCAGCGTGTCGCGCTTCGCGTGCGCAGACGCGGCCTGCGCCGCCTCGTTGACTTCGTCTTCGCGCTGTAGTCCTGGGTCGACGCAAAAGATATCGAGGAACGAATGCGCGGCGCCAACAAACGTGGTCTTGTCGGTATCGGCAGCTTCGTCGGCAGCGGGATTGAGGAATAGCTGGGTCACGGTCGGCTCGACTTCAGGGGGTTTTTGCAGGGTCACCCTGTAGACGAAGTGGTCGCCGCCAAATGCAAGGAGGTCCCCCTCCACGAGCGGCAGTGCGGTTTCGTCGAGCCGCTTTCCACCGACGAATGTACCGTTGGTGCTGCCGAGATCTTCGATATAGAGGTCGCCGCCCTTCAGAAAGATATGCGCGTGGCGCCGCGAAATGTAGTTGACCTGATGCGGATAGCGGTCCTTGTAGCGCGCGAAGACTTCGTCCGCCTTGCTGATGAGAAACGGGAACGCCTGCACGTCGATCGGCTGAAGCCCGAGATCGTCGCGCTGCGGCTCCAGCAGCAGGCCGGGTGCGGGTGCCGCACTCGCGGCGGCGACGATCCGCGCGCGCGGCTCGATACTCACCCGATAACAGAGCTCGCCACCGAAGCACAGTTCGTCGCCGGCACGCACCCGCGACGGAGCTTGCCGCACCGCAACGCCGTTGAGTGTCGTGCCGTTCTTGCTGCCGAGATCGGCGACATAGATAGCGCCGTGCTCCGTGAAAATCCGCGCATGGCGGCGTGACAGGCGGGTTATCCGCTCGGCGGGGTAGTCGGTGAACGGCACCTCGCTGCGGCCGATCGCGAACAGGCTGTCGACGATCCGGATCGCACCGAGCGCGGGACGCTGCGCGGACAAAACCGGCGACAGCACCACCTCGAAGGTGGCGTCCAGGGTCGCGCGTATCTCAGCAATCGGAGCTTCGCCAGCAGTCATTTTATCTGGATCACTAATCGTTTACCCGCTGCGACGAGATCGCAACGGGAACGGAAAAAAGAACTACGGCGAATGGCGGGTGTTCTAGCGAGCCGCGCACAACCCGGCTTCTTACAAATTTTAAGTCACGCATGGCAAGTGTCAATTTTCAGATCGTCGGCTGTAAGGGCCATTCATGCGTCATCTGCAGCCGAAATACGCCACGCACGCGCCACGTCCCGGATTAGCTCAGTGTTCCTTTACTTCCGCTTGCACATCCACATTCGGCCAACCACCGCCCAGTGCCTTATAAAGCAAAACCGTGTCGGACAGAATCAGTTGATGATTGGCGAGCAGTTCCTGCTGCGCTTCCAGCAAGGTCCGTTCGGTTTCGAAGACTTCCAGCTGCGACACCACGCCGAGGCGCAATTGCGACTGGATCTGATCGGCAACGATCTGCAGACGCGATACCTCCTGCTGCAATTCCACCCGCTGCGCCTTGTGCGAGTTCAGATTGACCAGCGCGTTTTCCACCTCCTCGAACGCACCCATGACGGCTACACGGTACTGTTGCTCGGCTACCGTCGATTGCGCTTGCGTGACCTTCACATGGGCCCGCACGCCGGGATCGAGCAACGGAATGTTGATACTGGGCATGAATCCATAGGTGAACGACTTCAACAAATCGGTCAGCGCGAAGCTCGCGGTGCCGCCATGGCCGGTGAGATTGATGGTAGGCAGTTGCGCGAGCTTGGCCTGGCCAACCAGGTTGTAGGCTTCCAGCACTCTGAACTCGGCGGCCACCACGTCGGGGCGCCGCGCGAGGAGTTGCGCGGGCAAGCCGTCCGGCACCACGGGCAATTGCACGCGCTGCTGCAAATGCCCTTTCGGCAACTGGAACTCGCCTGCCGGCACGCCGAGCAGCGTGCATAGGGCGTTGTTCGCGAGATCGCGCGAGCGGCGCAGTTCGAGCAACTGATTGGTCAGGCGGTTGATCTCGGCCTGCTGGCGCAGCACCTGCGTTTGCGGTATGAGGCCGTTGCGGCGCTGGCCGTCGTAGATGGTGAGAATCTGCCGGTTTGTGACGAGCGTTTGTTGCTGCTGCTCGATCTGGTCGTCGAATTGCAGGATCTGGAAATAGGTACTCGATACGTTCGCCACCAGTTCCAGATAGCCGGCGCGCCAATCTGCTTCGCTGGCGTGGAACTCGGCCTTTTGCGCCTGCACGCCCTTCTCCACTTTGCCCCAGATATCGATGTCCCAGCTCACCTGGGTTGCGACGTTGTACTGCTTGGAAAACGTCTGGCCGGTACTCTTTTCGAAATCGGCGCCGCCGCCGAGATCCATGGTCGGCAACGCGCCTGCTTTGGCCTCGCCGATCTGCGTGCTGGCCACGTCGATGCGCGCGGCCAGCACCTTGATATCGAAGTTGCCTGCGATTGCTTTAGCGACCAGTGTGTCCAGATACGGATCGTGGAAGCCTTTCCACCAATCCGGCTCGATGGTCGCGGCCGCCGAAACCGGCGAGCCTTTCTCATCCGACCACGACGCCTTGGCGGGTGTATCGGGCCGCTTGTAGCCGGGCATGCTGACGTCGACGCACGCGCACAGCGACAGCGCGCAGGCCGTTGCGGCGCAGAGTCCGCGCAACGCCGCGGACATGCGGCTCGCACGCACCGGCCGACGGTCCGCACAGCACCGCGCCGAGGCGTAGAAAAAGCGCTGACGGACCATTGAATCAAGCAACGCGGACACGATTTTCTCCGATGACACCGGCTACGCCGCACGAGACGAGCGCGCTGTTTAAGTAAAGCATGTCCTGCCCGGCTTCACCATCGAAGCGGTACAGGAAGGTCGGCGCGGGGATCGAGCGGTGAGGCTGGGGTCGTGTGGAAAGAACGATTGGATGCGAAATCTTTTTGACGCGCTGAGGTTGCGCGTCCCGCGGAGGCCTGAGAGCCTCCGCGGCGGCCTGCGCCGTTCAATACACGTTGATGTTGTTGCTCGAGCTCACATGCGGGTCGATCGTGGTGGTGACGCCGGTGACGAACGCTGCGTTGTTGCCGTTGGCGTTCTGGATGTTCATTTCGTTGCTGATCAACTGCGTGGCGGTGACAGTCTTGCTATTGTTCGGCGCATACACGGGCGTGAAGTTGAAAAACGACGACGACGGATAGCCGTAGCCGCCACGTACGGCGCTCATGGCCTTGCTGTCGAGTTGTGCGGTGAGGGACAGGTCTTTGATCATCAGCGTGTTCATGGTAAATCTCCTGGAGGGGTAACAGCACAGTCTTGCGGTTGGGTTCGAGCATCTTGTCTGCTCGAGTGTCACTAACGCATGGGCTGTGCCAGTTTTGCTTTCCGCTCTTAAGAAACTTTCCAGATGGCCGTGGATAAAGGACTTCGGGGATGGTGTGCCGGCGGATGCAGCGTGATGGCTACCAGGCGGGAGAGTGGAGCTGGTGGATCGCAACCAACAATGCGCGTGACGGTGTTGGTTGCGACGTGACACTGAAGCGGGAAAGCCGCGTTGTGTCGCTACCCCATACGCTGTTAGCGCGCAATCACGGTGATCTTCTTCGAGTACACCGGCGGGTTGTGCGGCATATGCATGTCGTCGCCCATCAGCAATTGCAGCGTGTGCTTGCCGGGTGGCAGTTGAATCATTGTCTCCGTTTCGCCCGCGCCGAAATGCAGGTGGTTGCGGTCATTTGGAATTTCCTGGTCCATCGGCGGCAGGTCGGTATCGATCAGCAGATGGTGGTGCCCCGTGTTCGGATACTTGACGCCTTTCGGCGCCACACCCATATAGCGCAGGCCGAACCACACCCGGAAAGGCTTATTGGCCGGCACCACCTGCCCGTCGTTCGGATAGCCGATATAGACGTGCGCGCCGGCCGGCGACGGTGTCGTGCCGGCCATGGCGAGATTCGGCGAGGCCAGTGACGTCAATGTCGCAAGTGCCACGAGCGTCGCGAGCGCGATGATCTTGTACATGTTGGTCTCTCCGTCCTGACGGACCCGCTTTGAACGAACGGGACGCGCTAGTCTTTTAGTACGGTGATGGTGATTTTCTTCGAATACACCGGCGGCACATGCGGCACGTGGTTGTGGTCGCCGAGAATGAGCTGCAAGGTGTGCTTGCCTGGCGGCAACTCGATGCGCGCGTCGGTCTCACCCGCACCGAAATGCAGGTGATTGCGGTCCGACGGAATCTCCTGGTCGAGCGGCGGCAGGTCGGTGTCGATCAGCAGATGGTGATGCCCGGTGTTCGGAACCGCGACACCCTTCGGGCACACGCCCATATTGCGCAGACCCATGCGGACCCACAGCTTGCCGCCGTGAATCACCGCGCCGTCCGACGGCCAGATGATGTATTCCTCGGCGCCCGGCGGCGAAGGCGTTTGTTCGGCAAGCGCGGAGCCAGACAGTGACGCGATGCCGAGCAAAAGAAAAAGCGTGGCGCACCAGGCGATGCGGGACGCTGCGAGCGCCGCCTTTGTTCCTTGACGTATGTCGAGCACGCCAAGTCTGAGGGTTCTTCGCATTGCGCACGCTCCCGAAGAATGGTCATAGCCGCCTCGGCTGCGCAAAGCGCAAGCCGGACGCTCCGGCTGGATGTCGCGGGCACTCACGTCGTTTCACGTGGGTTCACGTGGCGGGTTCATGTCGCGGGTTTGCGTCGCGGGTTTACGTCGAGGAGCGGCGGCATTATTAAAACGGGCGTACTGCCCTACTTTGTGAATTAGCTTAGGACGTAACTTGCCAAAAAGATACGCCACACTCGTTAACCGTATAACGCACTGACGACGCGCGGATCATTGTGACGTGCAAACCGCGTGCTATCGTTGTTCATAGGTTGTCGATGGATTGCCGATAGCGGTATCGATGCTGCGCTCGATCCATCCGGACGACTGCTGTGGGCGTCGCGGTCGTTGAATACCTATGTTCTGTCCGGAACAAACAGGATACGAATATGTGGCGAACATTCCTGCTGGTGTGCATGGCCGGGGCAATTCAGGCGCATTGGGGCAGCGTTTATGCCGCGGCGCAGCGTGACGGCGCGGAGTATGGCGCTGCCGCTACGCGTACGGCGGCAACGTTCATCGCGCCACTCGCACTGCGAAAAGACAACCCGCAGCAAGCGCGCATTGCGCTGGTGATCGGCAACGGCGCGTACGGCGATCACGCAGGCCCGGTTAGCGATAATGCGCCGCGCGACGCTGAAGCCATGCGCGACACGCTGCGTGCGCACGGCTTCGACGTCATCATGCGCACCGATGCGACGGCGCAGGAAATGCGGCAAGCCATCAGTGAATTCCGCCAACGTCTGCAAGACGGCGGCACCGGCCTCTTCTATTTCGCGGGACATGGCTTGCAAATCGGACGGCAGACGCTGCTCGTGCCAGCCGGCATCAATGCACGCGCGCCGGCGCGGGTGGTCAGCGAGGGCGTCGATTTGAATACCGTATTGCAGACGATGCGCGCGCCGCGTGCCGGCGCACTCAATCTCGTGATTCTCGATACGTGCCTGAACAATCCCTTCTCCGCTGACGTATCACTCGATACGGCCACGCTGCCCGCCAATACGCTGGTCGCTTACGCGACGGCGCCAGGCGGGTTTGCAGCGGACGGCACGCACCACGGCGTGTATACGAATGCATTGCTGCGCGCGCTCAACGACACTTCGTCGACACAGGATCTTGCGGGATTGTTTCAACATGTCGCGACGCGGGTTAGCGAGGTTACTGGCGGCGAGCAAACGCCGTGGATCGCGTCGTCGCTTGCGTGGGACGCGCGTCTGACCGAGCCGGCATCTCGCGCGGCTACTGTGGCGCTCACATCCGCTACCAACGACGGCGCGGTTGTCGCGCTGCGCAGCCGAGGCATTCTGCCGAAGGACAGCAGCGAGCAATACGAAATCACTTTCTGGAATTCCATCAAGGACAGCAACTATCCCGGCGATTACGAGGCTTATCTGAAGGCCTATCCGAACGGCCGCTTCGCCACGCTTGCCCACGCACGCATTGACCGGCTGCACGCCGCGGCATCGGCGAGCGCGCCACCTGCTTCGCCTGCTGCCACGCCATCTGTTGCACCGCCGGTTGCACCGTCACCACAAGCCGCGCGGCCAACTCCACCCGCAAGCGCGCAGCCGCAAGACCACCCGCACGCTGCTGCACCGCCACCGACGACAACTACGACGACCGCCCCATCCGCTGCCCCTTCCACACCGGCAGTCGCGCAAAAGCCCACGGCGCATCCACCCGTCGCTGGCGAAAGCCGCGATTGCGCCACCTGCCCAATCATGGTCGCCTTGCCTGCGGGCGCATTCCCGATGGGCAGCAACACCGACGACCCCTCCGAAAAGCCCGTCCATCACGTGACCATTGGGGCGCCGTTCGCGATCGGCAAATACGCAGTGACCGTCGAGCAATGGAATGCGTGCGTGGCCGCGAACGCCTGTCAAAAGCTCACGCCCGAAAGCAATACGAACAAAGCGGCGCCGGCACGCGACCTCAGTTGGGACGACGCGCAACAGTACGTGAAATGGCTGAGCAAAACGACCGGCAAACCCTACCGCTTGCCCACCGAAGCCGAATGGGAATACGCGGACCGTGGCGGCACCACGACGGCCTACTGGTGGGGCGATCAGATGCGCAAGGGCAACGCCAATTGCAAGGACTGCGGCGATCCCTGGCACAAGGAAGGGCCCGAGACCGCCGGTTCGTTCGCGCCGAATCCGGTCGGCTTGTATGACATGAACGGCAGCGTCTGGGAATGGGTCGCCGATTGCTGGCACAACTCCTACCAGAGCGCGCCCGCCGACGGCCACGCATGGGACAGCCCCAGTTGCGATATGCGGGTGATTCGCGGTGGCTCTTGGCGCGAAGGCGGGAGCTATATGCTGAGCGCGACACGCTTCAAGTACAGCGCAAGCGTGCGCCAATCGCAGGATGGCTTCAGGGTGGTCAAGGATCTTAAGTGATGCTCCCGGCGCGTCGCTTAAGGCGTGCGCGGCTTGGTCGTGATCGGCGCGAAGTCCGCGACGATATGATCCTGGCCGAATTTGCCGGCGATCTGCGCGAGTCGCGTATTCAGTGCGCGCAGATAATCGGCACGTGATTCGCTTTCGGGGCGCGGCTTGTCGAATAGCTGCGCCGGCGTAATCAGAAGCACCACCATCTCCGATCCAAACGGCTTCGAAATGACCCAGTCGCCCGCGCTGCCGATGGTGGCCGCATAGTGCGGGGGCGCCTGATTGTCCTTCGCACGCGGACTCGGCACCATGTGCACGACGCTGCCGTCGAGCTGATAGTAGTCGAGGTTCACGTACGAGTCGTAGCCTGGCGTCGTCACGTCGACGACTAGCGGATCGCCGTCGCTCAACTGTCCGCCGGGCGGCCGCACATGCAGCGACGCAACGTGCCCTGCTTGCCAGTTGCGGGTCCAATAGGGAGCGAGTGCTTTGATCGTGTCGCATTTGTCGTCGGCGAGCGGCTCGACTTCCAGCGCGAGCGTATCGACGCCCGGCAATGCCACCAGCGTATCCTTCAGATGCGCCGCGCCGTAGCGCTGCGAGACGTAGCCGCGCACCGTCAACGAATGATCCTGTGCCGAAGCGGACAGCGCCGAACACGGCACCTGCGCCAGCACCGGCGCGACGGCGGCTAAGGTCAGCGCGGGTTTCGGCGCGAGCGGCGCGGGCGGTGCGGGAGGCTGCGCTGTGCCCCCGGCAACCGGCGCGGCAGTTGACGGTGGCTCAGGCGCACTCGCTACCGGTGCGGCAGCAACAGGCGTCGCCGCCGAAGCCGCTTGATCCGCAGACGCCTCCGAAGTAGTCGCAGCCGGCTGTGTCCCGCTCTGACGATTTGGCGCCGACCGCAAAGCAAACACGCCGACAACCGCCGCACACACCACCGCCAACCCCGCGAGCCCGGCCTTCGCCAACGTGCCCGACTTCTCCGCGCGCGCTTCGTTGTCGAACTCCGCAATAAAACGCGCGACACTCGGCATGCGCGTGTTTCGATCGAACGACAGCGCAGCCCGCAACGCGCGCCACTGCTTCGCATCGAGATTGGACGGCCGCTGCGGCTTAAAATCAGCATTGCGCGCCTGTGTCGCCGACAACCGGTCGAACGGATGGTGGCCCGTCAATAGCTCATACGTAATGCAGCCGAGCGCATAGATATCGTCGCGCGGATCCGGCTCGCGATGCTCGATCATTTCCGGACTCGCATACGCAGGCGTCAACGCGCCGAGACTGCCGGGGTCGAACACCGTGGCATCGGTCTCCTCCTCCGGCCGCTGGAACACGCGGGCGATGCCGAAGTCGATCACTTTCACTTCGGCATTCGTCGTGAGAAAGACGTTGGCGGGCTTGAAATCGCAATGCACGAAGCCGTGTTCGTGCGCATAGGCAAGTGCATTGCACATGCCGCGCACAATCGGCAGCGCAGCGCGAACTGGCATTCCCTTATAGCCCGGCGTGCGCAATAGCTGGCTGAGCGGCTTGCCGGTGAGGTACTCCATCGTCAGGTAGACGATCGGTCCGTCGCGGTCGAAGTCGTACACCGCGATGATGTTGCGGTGCGCGAGCACCTGCGCCTTGCGCGCCTCGCGTTGCAGCGCGACGAGCGAATTCGGGTTGCCGCGGAACTGGACGTTGAGCACCTTGATCGCAACATACGGCTTGCGATCCGACGCTTCGAGCTTGCGCAAATCGAGCGCCTTGTACACCGTGCCCATTCCGCCGACACCCAGACATTCCTCGAGAACGAAACGGTTGTTCAGCGTATCGCCGGTGCCTTTGATCTGATCATGTCCCGGCGCGCCGGCGGCGCTCGCTGCACCTGCCGAGCTTGCTTCGCTCGCCCCGCTCGCCGAGCGTACCGACGGTATCTCGACGGTGGTCTGCATGCCGGTTTCCTCGCCGCCCGCCGCCACGTTCGAGACACGCAACTGTTCAATGCGCCGACGCACTTCGGTGTAGAGATCGTCGGGCAGCGGCGATTTTCGATGTGCTACGCCGAGCATTTCCAGCAGCTGTGTGGGACCGAGTCCTTCGGTCGTCAACGTGCTGTCGAGTTGGGCGACGAACTCGTCACGTGACAGCTCGCCGCTCTGATAGTCGCGAATCACATGCGCAAGGCTAGCCATTTGTGCGAAGCGCCCCCGCTGCCGTTGGGCCGGATCGCATGCGACCGGAGCCTTTCGGGCTGATAGAAAACCTGTCGTAACCAGTTACATGTGCCGCTTCGATACTAGCTCCCGGTCTGAGCTTTCGCAAACCAGGATTGCCCCGCTGCGAGCACTGCCGGCGAGTGTCTTGCGACATCCAACAGAATCCGGCGCGTTGTTGGGTGCGCGCCATCAGCCGCCAGTCTCCGGCTAGTGGCCATACTATCGCTTCGACGCGGCGGTGTGACGCGAAAGCCTTGTGCATCAAGCCTCCACCAACTTTCTTAGGAGCCGCGAATAAAACTGGCACAGCCCATGCGTTAGTGACACTCGAGCAGACAAGATGCTCGAACCCAACCGCAAGACTGTGATGTTCCCTTCCAGGAGATTTACCATGAACACGCTGATGATCAAAGACCTGTCCATCACCGAACAACTCGACAGCAAGGCCATGAGCGCCGTGCGTGGCGGCTACGGCTACGGTTACCCCAGCACGTCGTACTTCAACTTCAGCCCGGTGGTCGCGCCGAACAACAGCAAGACTGTCGACGCCACGCAGTTGATCAGCAACGCGATGAACATCCAGAACGCCAACGGCAACAACGTCGCGTTCGCAGCGGGCATCACGTCGTCGATCAACCCCAGCGTCACGTCGAGCAACAACATTCACGTTTAAAGTCCGATTCGGCGAAGCGGAGAGGCCCTCGGCAATTTCCGCTTCGCGCCGATCACGCCCGTCTTCCGCGCACCTTTGGAGAATCACCATGTCATCCCTCATGATTCGCGATCTATCCCGCACCCGCGAACTCGACCGCCGCGCAATGTCGGCAGTGGCCGGCGGCACCGGCAGCAGCGTGCCCGGCCTGCCTTCGGTGGCCGGCCTGAGCGGCATTGCCAATGTCAACGTCTCGGTGAACCAGAACCTCAGTCAGATACAAAACGTCAATGTTGCGGCGCTCAATAACATCGGCGTGATCGGCGCGGGCTTCGTGCCGCTGCATCTGAATGTCAGCCCGTCGCTGTGGGGCGCCAATTACGCCAATGTTTAACTGCGTGCAATAGCGAAGGGCCGGGGGCTTCCCTTCTGCTGCCTGGTCACATCCAACAGGCGAGCTGCAAGCAGATTTCCTATACTGATAGTGCGACGAGACCTCTCTACACTTAAAGACACACCCGGGCCGCGGCCGGAAAATCGCACCGGCCGCCGGCTCGAACGCTTCCCTGGAGCCGCCATGGCAAAGCTCGTTATCAAGGACCTCACCGACAGCGTCGAACTCGACCGCCAGGCGATGGCCGCTATTGTCGGCGGCGCGCGGATCGGTGCGCACGCGAGCGTCGCCGTGCAGGTGGTGCCGGGTTCCGCGCGCGTGGTCGACTATCCACCGGGTTTTCCCGCGGCGCATCAGGCGATAGCCGATGTTTCCGTTGCTGCCGTGCCGCGCAATTTGTCGCGCAGCTAGGCCTCTGATCGGACACTCGTAGCAACGGCACGCGCTTAACGCGCGTGCCGTTTTCGTTTGATGAATCGGCGTTTGTTCCGCATGCCATTCGCCTGCGTGCAGGTCGTGCCGGCACACGGCATGGCGTGCTTCGAACCAGATCGATACCGACATTGTCGACAGCCGTATTAAGAGGTCCTTCTTGTAGGACGCGCGAGACGCCTGCAATTGGAAACGAGCGAGCCCTCCACGCTATTCCGGCAGCGGACGAATTGTTCGATTGACCTGGTGAATGTCTGCACGCGGCGACGTTAGCGACCGTGCACTCACCTATGATGTTTAGGACGCCGCGTGGTTTTATGCCGTTCGCCGATAGGACGTGCTATCCGGACAGCCTCCTGGCGTAGAAGTGTTGGCGGCGCAAGGCATGCAAAAGCGTCGCACAGCGCGAGCCGCGGTGAAGACGCGCCACGAGCCGGCATCGCCAATTCATATTGGAGACACGCTATGAAATTCATCGTGCAATGGAATGGCCTGCCGACGGCGGAAAACTCCGTCATCGAGCGCTTCATGAAAACCGGCGGCCAGGCGCCTGAAGGCGTCAAATTGCTGGGGCGCTGGCATGCAGTCGGCGGATTGCATGGCTTTGCGGTCGTCGAGGCGGAAGATACGCGCGGACTGGCAGCACTGGCGCTCGAATGGGGCGATTTACTGACGATGAGCGTTGTCCCGGCGATGACGGACGAAGAGCTCGGCGCGGCATTGGGCGCGCAACAGGCCGCGCGCAAGTAAGTGTGCAAGTAAGACGATCATGACGCCCAGTCTCGACACGCCTCTACCCAGCGGACAATTGCTGCCGTTTCGCGAGTCGCTGCTGGCGATGCTCGGTGTCGCCTTTGTCTCGATGCTGGTGGCGCTCGATCAAACTATCGTCGGCACCGCGCTGCCGCGCATCGTCGCCGATCTGAAGGGCTTCGATCTGTACGCATGGGTCGCCACGGCTTACATGCTGGCTTCGGTGATCACCATTCCGATCTTCGGGCGGCTGGGTGATTTGTTCGGCCGCAAGCCGTTTTTGATCGCCGCGATTCTGTTGTTTACCTGCGCGTCGGTATTGTGCGGGTTTGCCACCAGCATGCTGTTGCTGGTGATTTCGCGCGGATTGCAGGGGATAGGCGGCGGCATTCTGATCGGCACGGTGTTCGCCACTGTCGCCGATCTGTTCCCCAATCCGAAACTGCGGCTGCGTTGGCTCGTGTTTGTCACGTCCGCGTTCGGCATCGCCAATATGGTCGGGCCGACGCTCGGGGGCATGCTCACGCAATACGGCGGCTGGCGGCTGGTGTTTTTCGTCAACGTGCCGGTCGGCCTCGTGTCGCTGCTGTTCGTGCAGCGCTTTTTGCCGCCGCTGCATCACCTGCGGAGCAAGGACCCCGTGCGGCTCGACTGGCTTGGCGCGTTCGTGATCGCGGTCACTTTCGGCGCGCTGCAATTGCTGATCGAATTGTTTCCGAAGTATGGCGTCGACACGATAACGATCGTGCTGGCCGTCGTCGCGACGAGTTTTGCAATGACGCTGTGGCTATGGGAGCGGAGGATCAAGTATCCGATCATTCCGGTGGATATGCTGTTGGATCGCAAGCTTTCCGCGCTCTTTGCTATGTCCGTGCTCGGCGGCTTCGCGCTGTTTTCGCTGGTGTTTTATGTGCCGCTGCTGTTTCAGGGCGGCTATGCGATGTCTGCGCATGACTCGGGCATGTTGATTACGCCGCTGCTGCTCGGTACGACGGTCGGCAGTGTGGTGAACAATCGTATCGTCACACGGATTCGCCGCGCGAACGGCATTATGTATGTGGGTTTTGCGCTGTCCGCGCTGGCGTGTCTGAGCGTGATCGTGCTCAGAGGTACCGAGCCGCATCTGGTGTGGATGTCGTGCATGGGCATCAGCGGGCTTGGGCTCGGTCTGGTGGCGACCAGTCTGACTGTCTGTTCGCAGCAGATCGTCGCGCGCGATCAGATCGGTGCGGCGACGGCGTTGCTGCAATCGTTGCGTACTTTTGGGGGGATGCTGGGTACGGTGATGACCGGTGCGTTGCTCGGGCATCTTTATACGCAGGGGGTGCATCGCTCGCTCGCCTCGTATCAGGCGACGCAGTGGTTCAAATCGTTTGCGAGCCCGGAGTTGTTGGTGGATCGTGCGGAGCAGGCGGCGTTGATTAATCGTCTGGTGAGCGCCGGGCATGCGGGCGATGCGATGATGAATTCTGCGCGGGATGCGCTTGTGCAGTCGATTCATATTGGGATTCTGGTGGCGGGTGGGGCTGCGTTGGTTGGGTTGTGTCTGGCGTGGTTTGTGCCGCCGGTGAGGATTGGGTATCTGGAGGCGGAGGTGGTGGGTGGGGGAGAGGTGCAGGCTGAGGTGCTTCCGCCGCGGGGGAATGTGCTTTAAGCGGCGGTGGGGTTACGTTGATGCAGATCTAACGCATCAACTGCGCAAAGGACAAGTAGCGGATGCGGGAAGCGAAACCATGCCCCATCCCAATGCCGGAGAGGTTTTACGCGCCCCAGGAGAAATTGCCGCCGTGCCTTCGGCTCATCCAAATGGCTGTTCTTAAGCAAAAAACGACATAGAAAGCGCACTAGGCAAAGCAAAGCCACGAAAGGCTCTTTAGAGCAATCGTCATAAGGTCCATGTTGTTGCGATAACGCTTGCATTGAGACCGTGCCTTCAAATGCAGGAACATGTATGTACGGTTATTTGATCGTCTCTGCCGCTGGCGTCAATATTTGAGAAGATCTGCACAACTCGTTTCCTGCCCGTCGCAGCAGTTTACTGACTGCATTGAATTGGCGATGAAGATGCAGCGGCCTCGATCGCAGTTTTATTCGAACCGTGGCGACTCGCGATTGCCCAACCTCACGGCACCAACACTGGCGTGCTTCATACTTTGCGCAGCACCTTACACGCCATCCGCAGGTCACCCGGCGCAAACAGCGTCGTGATCTGGGCGGTGTTCTTCGTCAGGCCCCGCCATCGAGCCTTCGTATTGCCAATACTGTCGTTTACGAATCCAGAACGGATGCTACATTCTGGGTACGGGTACCAGTTTTCTGGCACCTGATTTCAGGCATCGGGTTGTTGCATCGTATTTGCAAGGCACAGTTCAATCTCGTGACGCTCAACCTCAAAGACATCGTTGTATCGACCGTTTGGGATGCGGTTCTCTCAACTCAATAAGTCACTCGACCAAAATTCACTTCCTCGACTATTTCCACAACCTGCACCAGAGCCAGACAGGTCAAGTGCGCGGTTAAGGAAGCTTTAGCGTTCTCCGAAGCGCCGCACAAAGCTGTAAAAGATTCGCGGATGAATTTTGAGCAAACACATCACGAACGACAATTTCGGGCGGCTGTCTGCATACATGCGAAAGAGATGCTGAGGCCGCAACCTTTCGGAGACGGTTTGCAGGATTGTGCTAGCAAGATGGTACGTAGGTGCTCTCATCGCCACTTGGAAGGCGACCGTTCGAAATCCATAAATGTATTTGAGCTTGAAAAAACGCCGATTCCGATTCGCGATAGGGAGAGATGCAGTGGCCTTCTCCACCAAGTCGATTATCGTGACAAGATCGAGAATTTTTGGATTGAACCGGGTCGAAATACCGCTTTCGCGCAGCACATAGAAATACAGACAGTCAGGTATCAGCCGAACAATCTTCGAACTGCCTAAGGTCTGCACCGACACGCACAAATCTTCGTAGATCAGCCCGCTCGGATGGTCGACTTCGACAAAGATCGAGCGCCGCACAAGCTTGTTCCAACAGTATGCCTGCAACGAGAGATCCATAATTCTCTCGACCGCCTCGACCCCGGTTATCACTTTGTCATCGCTGTCGATCTGGTAATTTACCGTGCCATCAGGATTGACGTTGGTCGCCGCGAAAATCACGACATCAGCGTCATGCTCAACCGCCTCTTCAATGACTCTTCCTATCAGACTCGGATGAACGTAGTCATCGCTGTCGACGCATAGCACATAGTCGCCGGTAGCCTCCATGGCGGCAATTCGCCGCGTTTCGGCAAGCCCCTGATTGCTTTCGTTCGTTACCAGCTTCCATGCCACTTTGTCCTGAGACTTCAAAACGCGAGCCACGATCTCGCCGGACCGGTCCGGGCTGCAGTCGTCGACGGCTATGATCTCAAAGTCTGTGCGTGTCTGCGACAAAAGGGACACGAGGCAATCTTCAACGTACAGTTCAACATTGTAAATCGGCAGCAACACGCTTACTTTCGGCACTGACATAGTCTGGGTCTCCAGATACACCACATTTGACTTTAAATCTCCCGACTCCGCTTGCACCAGAGCAATTGCAGCGATGCTCATACCGCTGCCCGACCACCCAGCTCGGATCCAGGCAGTAGATCAGCGTTTTCGCCGAATCAGATACAGTTCAGGTAGCAAGGCGAAGAGCATGCGTTTTAGTGTCAATAGTCGAACATCGACGCACCCGGCGATGTGCCACGTTGCCTTAATATTTTTCAGGCGGAGTTTTATACCAGCCCCTAGCATTGCGCTAGTGACATGCAATTCCCCGAGCATGCCCCCGATGAGATCAGCCTTCACTCGCGTACGAGCGATCGGCTCCACGGCAGCGAAACTCAACGCTGACATTTCCCCCACTAACCGATAAAGACTTTCGTAGTTTTTCATAGTCCGTTCTGACGACATGATCGAATGCGAGCGCAGTCGCCGTAGGAACAGGCTACGATTCGAAACGGCAACTTTCAATTTTTTGTTCAATAACAACGCCGCAAAGAAGTGATTGTCTTCATAGATGACACCTTCTATAAAACGCTGTGCCCCGATAATAGAACGTCGCGCAACGAAACAGCACGGAGACACGAAGTACCGTTTCTGTTTCAGCGATTCAATCACAAATTCATCCGACGAAAGAGGAGATCTCAATTGTGGACGTTGATAGTAGCCGCAATAGCGTTCATACATAGGAGAATCTGTCGGGAAAACATCCGCGCAGAAAACGACAATATCTGCACCGTGGGCGCTCAGTTCGCTAAAGCATACCGCCAACGCTTCCTCCACCAACAGATCGTCGCCATCCATGTAATAGATAAACGCTCCTTCCGCCATTGAAGTGCCAACGTTGCGAGCAACAGACGCACCACTGTTTTCTTGGTGAACGTACTTGAACCGACGATCGCTCAAGCAGAAAACCTCAGCGATCTCGCCGCTACCATCGGTCGAACCGTCGTCAACAACGATTGCCTCGAAATCTATGAGCGATTGTTCTGCAATGCTCTTCAACGCGTCGACCACGTACTGCCGGACGTTGTATATCGGTACGATTACGGAAAATAGTGGCACGACTATCCTCAATAAGAAATTGTTGCATGCAACGATGCCATGCCTTATATAGCAATCCGGCGTGCGCGCACCGTCAATGCCCGCCTCAAAAAAGCGGCGTCGCCGGTCATCACAATCAATCCGAAATACATCGCACCGACTGTCAAAAGTTTGGTCACGAGACGGATGAATGCATTTCCAGGCAAAGAATAGAGGTGGCTCTGTGCTGCGATTGCGAGCACATCGAGGATCACAACTCCAAGGATAAGCCGACCAACTGGCCGAAAGAGTTCAACGACCGAGCGACCAAATCCTTGGCGGGCGAGCATATGGAATCCCTGCAGCGCGTTGATGAAGAAGCTCAAGACCAACAGCCATGAAAGCAATCGCAAATCGGCTGCGTAGACACCGCACACAATTGCAGTGACGGTCGTCGTCGTTGAAAACATACCGCACTTGAACAACTCCTTGGTCTTGCCTAATGCTTGAAATACCGATCCCGTTGATGAGAGCACAACCTGCACCACTATCGATACACTTAAAATTGAAAATACGGGAATTGCTTGGACCCATTTCGCGCCGTAAGCTAGTGTGATGATCTCCTGGGAACATGTGATTCCAACTAATCCCATGAGGCCCCCGCCGATCAATAGAACACGTACGAGCTTCTGATATGACAGGAATACAATATCCGAATTATTCCCATGGGCTGCGTATACGGGTTGAATAGCTGGGGTTACCACGTGAGTCAGGTTAGCGACGGGCATCAGCATGAGTCGGTAAGACATGTCATACAAACCCAATTGAGCGCTACCCAAAAATTTTCCTATTAACAACTTGTCAAGATTTCGCGTGAAATAATTTATCAAGTTAAACATGAATTGGTATGCAGAGTAAGACATTACGTGCTTCATACCCCCCACCGACGGCGACATCATTGGTGGTCGTGCCCACACCATACACAGCACAAACATAAACAACGCATTACCGCTGCTTTTTACTACCAACGCTTCCACCCCATTTCCACGAAGCGCCGAATAAACAGCGCACGCGCCCGACAGAACGGCAGATCCCACCTCGATTCCAGCAATGGTCGGAAACCGCTGACGTCGTCGTAGCAAGGCTAGTGGAACTATCACCCAGCAAGAAAACGCAACATTCAAACCTAACCCGTGCGCAATCTCCACGTACACGTCCTTGGCGTAGACATGCGCGATCAGCGGACCGCTGAGCGCAAGTGTTAATCCTGCGATTGCGCCCACCGCGACCGTGATCCAGAACAAGCCCGCTAGTTGTGTTGCCTTTAGGCCCTCGAATTGAATAATCGCCGGCCCCAACCCCATTTCGCTGACAAACGAGAGAAAAACCGCGATGACGCTCACCACCGCCATCAAGCCAAAATCCTCAGGGGCCAGTGTTCTGGCTAACAAAGCAGTGACAGCCAATTGAATGACGATATTTGAGTAGCGTCCGACCATGTTGATGGAAACACTTCGACGCAGATTACGATTGATCTCTGACATTCTCTACGCTCTCCCTCGGGCCGTGTTCGCAGAAAAACGTCCGCTGTCGAGCCGACAATCAAACCGAGTTCTTGCTGCCGCTACGGCAAACTTCGTAACGTCGCGCACTGAGACATGCACTAACACGTTGTAATTCCGCAGATCACGCACCTCCAGAGTTGCCCGTTTGTACTGCACGCTCGATGCCGCAATACAGCACCCAGTAAGCTTGCAACGAAGCGCCTCCATTACTCCGCGCTGGACCACCAGCCGAACCGAATTTTTTCTGAAGCTCTTCACAAACGTCAAACTTTTGGCAGCACTCATGAAATGACTCACATCCAAGAATCGTTTAGACGTCATTCTTCACCACCATCGTCCCAAGAGTACTTTTAAATAAGCTCACTATTCTCGCGCCCCCTTACATCTACGATTAATTCCCGTTCGTCAGGGCGTGTACCCCTTACTCGCTGATCTCACCCCACGCTGTTGGCGGGTATCTGCTTCCACGCCGTCCAAACCCAACACACCTAGCGCACCGACGGCAAGAGTCCATTTTTCCTACACTGTCATTTGCAACCCACTTGCGGAACATATACGTTCGACACCTGCAAGGTCCGACGAGAGCGGCAACGAACCTCTATAGATTTTTCTCAAAAAAACAGCGAGGATAGTGAAAATTCAATATATTTCTAAAAATCTCACTTGCACACCTCACGACCATGAGAAATCGCCTCCTTATCGCCGTCTTGCTTGTAACAGCATCCCCCTCACAAGCGAGCTTTGCACAACTTAACAACTCCACAAACGTTTCAGCCCGAATGGCGGTACATTCCAGCAGCCCCGCCGCGCCTCGCAGCTCAAGTAGCCAGGAAAAAAACGCCCCAAGCGAGCCAGACTTTTTTGCACTATTGGGCGGTCCAGCAGCGATGGATGACGCTCAGAGAACCCAATACCAAATCATCGGGAATCAACATCCTACGTTCGACGAATCGCTGACCACCACATTTTCTTCGAGCCAAACCAAAGCGCCGAAGTCGACGTCTACTCCTGACAAGGACCTACTATCGTCAAAGAAGTCGAGTAACAGCATCACAACATCTGACACACTTGATGTCTACCCCGCCCCAGGCCTATCGACTTCGCATTCCGTCAGTTCATCGTCGCCGCCTCAAACAACTGTTTCCCGCAGCCCATATAAGCTACCGTGGTAACGTGGATCGAATAATTCAACTTCGATCCAACTAACACTGCCTCTAATACAATTAGCCTCGCTGCCGTCTTTTTCGATCAAATATAGCAAAAATATCCAGATCAAAAATCACCATCCTTATTAATTCTTTGATTCTAAATTTATACGACTCAAATCTTATAAAAAATAACGTGCGCCATATTTTTAGCAAAATCCAAATCACCCCTTCATCATACAATTTAAATACTCTCCCGATAATCTCCCTTTTTGCCTCTACGGCCTCATCACCCGAGAGACGGGAGGCGACAAAACAAGCTCTATTCAAAATTCCATCAAATATTAAAGCCCAATATTTTCTTTCGATATCGAATTTATCCGAATCGACAAGAATATCATCCAACGAAAGACACAAGTCTAAAACGTCCTTCTTTTTAAAGCGTTGCGTTATGCTGTCTTTCCTTCTTCGATAGTTAAGCAGCGACGCCGGTACGTAGAAAATCGTCCTTGCAAGCAACATCAGACTTGGAACGGTCGCAGCATCTTCGTAATGCCTTCGCCTCGGGAAGGGGACATCTTTCACCAAATTGCTTCGAAAAATTCGCGCCCATGCAAAATTATGAAAACGGCGTGCGAAATCTTCCCGCGCTGCCTCTGTTATTTCACGAAGCCCGCAGACGCTTCTGGGACAAATATCTAGATGCCCAATAAAACCGTCTGCTTCATCCACGATTGCCGCGTCAAATTCAATGACATCTGCATGTCCGTCACTGAGTGCCGGTAACACTTGCTGGACAAACGACGAAGACCATGAATCGTCCCCGTCTAGAAAAACTATATATGGGCTCGCCGCATGAGTGACACCAACATTTCTCGCGTCGCTCAAACCTTGATTGACCTGCGTAATTATCTTGCATGAGACCGTAGGATAGTAACTCACAACCAATTTAACTATCTCGAGAGTCGAATCCGTCGAGCCATCATTCACCACCACTACTTCAATCGCCCAATTCTCAGCTTGCTCCAATACCGATCGAAGGCATCTTTCTATGAAAGGCGCAACATTAAATGCGGCTATCACGACGCTCAATAGCGGGGAGCGTCGAACTGTAAATTCAATATCCATATATAAATATCAATTTAGCGCAACTTGTTTCATAAAAGTCCTAGCGCTCTCTGACCAAGCAAATTGCTCGGCTCTAGCAAAACCTCTTTCCCGCAGTCGCTCCCTAAGGTCGGCATCCCCCAGTAGCTCAGACAATCGCTGACGAATATCATCGGCCGAATAGGGATCGCAATATACAACCGCATCACCGCACACTTCCGGAAGGGAGGCCGCGCTCGCAGCCAAGACAGGACATCGGCAACGCATAGCTTCTAAAGGGGGAATACCAAAACCCTCATAAACCGAAGGAAACGCAAAACAAGCGGCATTCTCATAGAGTGCTTTGACTTCTTGATCCGATACATATCCAACGTGAACCACATTGGCAGCATCGCCGCAATCCGGCGATTTCGGCGCCCTGAACACAGCACCGTTGGTACCGCCGATGATCACCAGTTTTATCGCCGTATTACTACTGAGGTTGGAGAAAGCTTCCACAAGACGTGCAAAATTCTTTGTCGGATTAACGCTACTCACGGCCAGGACATATTGATCTCGCACCAAAGAATGCCGCGCCAGAATCTCATTGTCCGCGACGAGCCGATCGATGTGATCGCATCCTAGATGCATAACATGAATCGACGCGGGGTCCACGCCGAGATGTACGGCTAATCGCTCTCTCGAAAAATAAGAGACCGTGAAGATTTTTTTTGATGTCCTCGTCAGCGCCCAAAACATCAATCTATACCAGATTCGAAATAGTAATGAAAAATGCTCGGGCATATCAAAGACTGCGGCATCATGCAAAATCACAACCTGCTTCCGCTTAAAAATTGGTGCCGAATTTGAAAAATTTATCAGTGTGCTATTAATACAAAGCCAAGGCAGTATCAGCTGCTCCCAAAAAACCCCTCGCCCCCCCCATGATTTCAGCGAGCGAACACCATCGATTTTCATAAGCTCCCCGTCCGGCGGCAAAATTATTTCCAGCGGTTCCCCTCGCCGCTCACGTCCAATTGCCCTCAACAGCTCTCGCGCGACACGCTGCACGCCCGTAACTCTTTGGCTGGTAAAACGCCCATTGATGGTGACGCTTCTCATAATAAATTGTTCCGCTTTAAATTAACATGCCAGTATATTTTTTACTTGCTCAACAAACACGGATCGAGAAAAACGCCGTTCAAAAGAGCGTTTTATTTCCACAACATCCGCCTTCATGCATGACTGGATTTTATTCGCAAACTCAATAGTATCGTCTGGATCAAAAAGCATCTCAGAAGGCAGATACTCGGACAACCCCGATACATTGCTGGCAAGAACAGGACGACCAGCTATAATCGATTCGATTAATACTAACGGGACACCTTCGTACGCTGAAGGCAGAACAACGAGATCACTTACACCTAATATCTGCGAAACATCCGCACGATGTCCTAATGACAACATATGGGATCGCAAAAACTTGTCCTCACTAATTGCTTGTTCAAGCGCTTGACGATCAGGCCCATCGCCTACGAATAGAAAAAAAAATTCTGCGAATTCGTGCGGGTTTGCTTTTACGGTTTCAACAAGAAAATTCTGACGCTTTTGTGAAAAATTGACCCGCCCAATGTGACTAACCACAAATTTCGTGCCCGCGCTTATCCCCAATCCACCTCTGGCAACTGCACAATTCGAGGCATCTAAAGACTGCACACTGCAATTATCAACGTAATTTTCCAACACCCGAACGACAGCTGAAGGTCTCAGTTTCAATATTTTTTTTCTGAAAAAATCACTTATCGCAATAAACTCGCTGGGCAGATAATACAATTTCCTACTTACAAACGATTTGAAAAAACCGTAAATATTTCTTTTTTTCGAACCGACGTCGTCCACCAAAGGGATATAACTTACGGTGTGCAGTCGCATTAGCTTCGACGCCAGCAATCCCACTTTCGCTGACGCAATATCCCCTTGGGCGATCAATATTTTTCGCGAATTATACGAGCGAAGAATCACTAAGATTTCGCGAACAGCACGAAAGAAACCCCAAGGTCGTCCATTGATTTGTTCCGCCTCAAAACTTAACGCTTTATAAAACACGTTTTTGTAGCGCGCAGTCATGCGTGCAGCAAACTGCACAAGCTCAAAATTATTGCGCGAAAACATCAATAACACCATTGCGTCGGGTGTGTTCTCCAGCAGCCCTTCAATCATGCGAGTCAGCATGATTTCGTGACCACTAAAAACACCCGTGTCGCAATAAATCGCCAGCTTATCCATTTAGCGTAGACCCTAACAATTCATAAGTCATCTTTCTATACAAGTCAACGAGCACCACGACTTGACGTGCTAGTGCGGAGCGTCAGAATACGTGACGTATACAGGGCCGCCGTCTGCACTAACTTTTAAAATCTGCGCTTCCTGCGCATTTTCTTTCGTGATCTCCGTTCCAAATACATCTCCTGTGTAGAGATACCTGTTCTTTCCTGGAGCCGGCACACTTAGCGAGAATGACGCTGAACGAGACCAAGCAACAAATGAAATTGTGCCGGGTGATTTAAAACTCAGAATAAAGATCTGCTTGTCCTTACTTATCCAGATCTTTGCGTCCGTTACCCTCCTCGTACGCTGCATCAATTCCTTTACTGCTATGAAAGCGGGCTTGGGAGTGTCGTCGCTATTCAACAGACCAAAATTGCTTTCCCGGCTTTGGCCGTTCGCCGTGTCATCCCGCAATTCGTAGAGTGCAGTTAGATCGACGCCCGTGATCCAATCGGCCAGCAATCGTCTTACCACATAGATCGCCTGCGCATTTCTGGCGTTTTGCGATCGCCCGTCACCCCAGCGGCTGACAAATTGATAGCCAAAGGATGGATACCCCCATTCCGAATCCCATAATTCTGGACGAGTAATTCCTGCATCTCTCAGGTGGGCCCGCAGCGACGCATAGTCAGCCAACACACTCTCGGGATCCGATTGCCTGTAGGGATGAACGCTAATCGCGTCAAACCTATTTAGATCCATCGCTTTCCCAAGTTGAGTGAGATACCCCTGATCGATGGTAGATAGCCCTCCGGAGGAAATCTTAATTTCTCCGTGTGTTTGCTCGACACCCTTCAATATTTGCGTTGCCAGTTCGCTATATCCCTTTGCATTCGGTGATTGAAGCCAGCCTTCCCTGGTATTCGGCTCGTTCCAAAGTTCAAATTTAACGTCGCTAGCACGAAATTGTTCTATAGCTCGATTTACGTACCTCGAGAAAGCTTCAATTTCATTCTGCGTAGTCGGAGCTGCTGGGCTGAATTCTTGGTGCTTATAACCAAGGATAAACAGTGCGCCCATTTGATGGGCTTCCAGCCTGCGAAGGAGATCGCTAAATTTTCCGAAGTCAAAACGATCCCCGTGCTGAACCGCTTCCCAAAACAGGTCTGTTCGAACAAACGAAAAACCGGCTTCTTGCGCCTTTTCTAGTAACCGCTCGTCTCTAATATCGTGCAAACAAACACCAGTCGATTTGCGTGACCGTGCGAATTCGGGAAGCGGCGCCTCTTGGTTGGGCAACAAACCATTCCAGCCGTCTTTGATACCGACTAGAGTACCGTCCTCCGTCGCCTGTAGGACTGGCGAAGAGCGAAACAGCACGGCTGCGAAGCAGGTGAATAACAATTTAGTCTTAGCCACGAGTCCTCCGAATATTTCGATTCAATCCACGCACTACGGATATGACCGAAATTCCGAGTGCGATTTGGCAAGGCACCGATTCAGGAAGGTCCGTTGTAATGCCGCTTAAAATGAGAAAAAGTATCATGCTCGCTTCAGATTTAAGCAGGAATCGGCATCGCAATTCGAGCTTGAAAAATGAAAAATTGTAGAAGGCAAGCCCCACGATCCCGCAAGTCGACATAACATATAGGGCTATATTGTCTGCGTACCCTGTATTGAAGGTGGTTCCGGTACTGAAGTAGTCGGTCGCCGAGCCAAACCCTCCCAAGCCTCGACCTAGCAGCAGGTCTGAATTTTTATAGAGACCAATCAGAATGTCCGGCCATGTCGTCACAATCCGATCCAATAGGGACGAATAAACACTGTATTCCGTCGGTTGAGTCGTAATATAGTCAGCCGCTGCCAGCGAAACGGCGGGAATAAAAAGTTGAAGGACAAACGCCACCCTGCGCACCCTTGATGCTATGGCATTGCTCGCGAACGAATGGATAAACGTCACGATGAGCAGAGCTAAAATAGATGTCTTATTGGTCGTCAGCACAAGTGCTAGTGTGGCTGTTCCAAGATAAATCCATTTCATCGTCCAGGAACGTGCGCGGCAAATTAGCCAGATAGCCAGCACCCCGAGGATGAGCCCGGTCGACGCGCTTGTTCTACCTAATCCCGCCAATCGGACTGAGTCACCGGCATAGGATAGTTTGTTTGCCTCTACAGAATAGTTACCGACATCAAACGCACTATCTGCCCAAGGAAACTCGATAAAGTAGTTTGCAACAACCCCGATAATAGCCACAAAAAAAATAATCGCAATTGTTCGACTTCTCTCGTAGGGAGGTTCGTATGTAGCAATATTTTTCGGCACCAACAATGCGAAGATCAAGGGGAGCATGATCCACAGTTGAAATGCGATCGCAGGCAGCGTCACTCCATTTAAGGCTCCAACGAGCGCGGCCAGGACAAAGGTGCACACGACGAACAGTGCGACCACATCAAAATTTGTGAGCAACGAAAAGAAGATGTTTATAGCCATCAAAATCTTAGGCGTATAGACGAGCTGCCCTGCACCAATATCTCCGAAGAAATACCTCGCCGCACCCACTGCAACCTCGTTTATTAAGGCTATAAACAGCGTTGCCCGCCAAATCCGATCTACCATCATTTGTCCCCCCGGGCCATTTTTTCGTGTATTTCGCTTCTACAGCAGCACAGCCTCGCTCGCCCCTGAGCTCGTCATTGAAAGTTCACTCCTGTATATATTCATAATCTTCTTATTCATATCACCGGATCGAAAATTCCGAGCAAACCATTTTTTGCAACTCGGCCTTAATTCCCGAAGGACGGCACCGTCCAATTGTTCAAGAAACTCGACAACCTGCTTGTGATCCTCGAAATCGACCGTAAATCCCGAAGTTCCGGGGACAACAATTTCCGTTAGCGCACCTATTGAGTTAGCAATGACAGGCGTACCAGCGCGAAACGACTCTAAGGCGACGAGTGGTAATCCTTCCCACCGGGAGGGCATAACCACCACGTCTGATGACGCAAAGTGCGAGCTCAGCTTCTCGCGAGGAATCCAGCCCAAGAGTCGGACGTTCTTCGGAATCTCGAAATCTGCCGAACCCTTATTCGGCGCTCCCACAATCGTTAATTCAATATCGCTCCGGCGCACGGCACTCATGACCTTCAGAAGGTTATCAACACCCTTCTGACGATCCATCCGTCCAACGAACAATAGTTTTAATTTGCCTTCCACCCCGATCTCGCTTTCTTCGTTCGCCTCGTACTGGTCGTCGAGACCCGTTCTAATTACTGCGAGCCGTGCCGGAGAAAATTTCTTTTCGGATACCAAGCTATATTCAAAATTCGTTAGGCAAATAATTTTATTACACCACCATTGAAGCAGACGTTCCATATTAAGATAGAGAGTTCTCAACGGTGTAGCCACGTCCATTTCAAAGCTCCAGCCATGCGGCTGATATACCACCACTCCTTTAAATCGAAGCACGCGAAGAAGAGGGCGACCAATGAATCCAGGAAACGTGCTATGGAGATGAACGACATCGGGACGCGTTGTGACTATCGCGGCCTTTAGCGCACTGCAATAGTCTTTCCAGTCCATCACCCGCTTACGTGAGACTGGACGAAACTCTATTACCTCGTCCGAGGTAATATTATTGATATCTGCGCGCCAACCTGCAGGAAGGAAGAAATTTACTTGCTCAACATCTGATTCAAATCGTTGAAAGGATGCGACTTCGTCCAAATACGACGCAATTCCGCCCTTTATCACCTCTGTCACGTGCAAGATTCGCATAATTGTAGCGCCCCGGTGTTTTTACCAATATGGTCTTTCCAACGTCACTCAAATCATGAAAAAGCCGTAGCTCGACGATCGGCTGTTTCCTATCGCTGGTTATTTTTTATATTGTCTCCGCTCAAACTACCAAGGCCATGGATGCTTGTGCCGGCGAATCAAAATTTCCTAAAAACAACTTCAATAAATTTTCAATCTTAAAATCCGAAAAAACATTGATCTTAAATTCATCTGAATAAAATATTTCTAGCCATCTGCTTGACCACTTCGCACGCGTATTTTCGATCCTTGAAAAAAATCGACATCAAATCCATTGGACTCATCGACTTACTCCCATAGAAAATGTAGGTCGCATTCAGGAATGCCTCCAACTTTTTCCCGATATATTCAGGATGCTTTTTCAAGAAAATCTGATGTGCATCCCTTATTTTCTGTTGGTTGTCCGATATTCGGTCCGGCGCTGACACGGTATCCACGACGTACGAATAGTTATCTAGACGTTTTGCTGGGCCGAATCTCTTTATAAGTCGAATCCACACGTCATAGTCTTGCCACGCCGGCAGTAGCTTATCGAACGAGTCAATCTCGAGCATGCGCTCTCGAGTTGTAAATACCTGATTTCCAATACAATTTCTCTTTAGAATCCGAAGAAGCGTGACTTCGTCCACCTCGGAAATCCATTTAAAGAAGAAGTCTTCGCCCCGCCTTAATGTTCGATACCTGTAACCGGTGAACAGGTAAGAGTGATCGGTTAGGAGATTTGCAACAGCAACGAATCTTCCAATGCGAGAACTCTCAAAAAAGTCGTCATCATCCAGACCTGTAACGTAAGCGCCCGTAGCAATTTCGATCGCCGCATTCCTTGCCAGACATGCGCCCTTCGAGACGTTGCTCTTGTGGTACTTAATTGATCGAATCGATCCGTGTTTGTCGTTAGCAAACGTTTCGACATATTCCTGTGTGCCGTCCGTCGACCCATCGTCCACGATGACAAGTTCAATATTTTCGTAATCCTGGTCGGCAACTGAACGCATGGCTCGACCGAGTGTTTCCTTTCTGTTTTTTGTAGGAATGTAAACTGATACTAAGGGGTTCTTCTCCATGTCCGCTCCGGCACTACAGATTTTGTTTAAACGTCCGGTTGCCATTGCTTACTCCTGTGTGCTTGCGTAACCGTAATACCCGGAGTAGTAGGAACCCGATCCAATCCTGCGTTGCGGAACGTCCGTCATCAAGACTCCGCGAAGCACCACACCGCTGTTGCACAACCGCTTTGCGGTCTCTGCGATTTCCGGCAAAGGATGGCGACCGTGCCGCAGAACCAGCAAAGTCGTTCCTGCATGCTTACCTATCAGAGTTGAATCAGTGACTGCCAGAACCGGGGGAGTGTCAACTATGATCAGGTCGTACTTCGAAGAAAGCTCGGCAACTAGTACTTGGAAGCGATCGCTCATTAAAAGCTCTGCAGGATTTGGTGGTAACTTCCCCTTGGGTAGCAAATCCAAGCCCGGCAGCACATCTGGAACAATGGCGTTTGCTATTTCCAAGCCGCCAACTACCTCGGAGAGACCCGGTTGGCGTGATACACCGAAGTATTCGTGCGTGCTGCCTCGGCGCATGTCAGCGTCGATCAGCAAAACATGCTTTCCTCCGCTCGCAAGCACGGCGGCCAGATTGACCGACATGAAGGATTTGCCCACTTCCGGACGAGGTCCTGTCAGGACGACAATGTTGTTCTTTGCATCCAGCAGACCAAACTCCAATGCGGTACGCAGACTCCGAATACCCTCAATCGCGACATCTTCCGGAGAGCTTGCCGCCAGCACATATCGACGGTTAGATATTTTTCTCGAAACGGATTGCAAGCGTTGCTGTGCATCGCTATGGGGGATCACGGCGTAGACCGGTAGACCGATCGCCTGCTCGATCTCCTCACTATATTCAACGCCGCCAAACAGATTTTTCTTGAGAAATGCAGCAAACGTTGCCAGTACTAGACCCAAAATCGCGGCCAAAGCGACGACCAGTTTTTTCTTTGGTTTAACAGGGAGTTCAGCCGGAACTGCGTAGTCAACGACACGGACATTTCCGACCTGCCCTGCTTTAATAATTCGTAGCTGCTGCGCGTTGTTCAGGAGGTTGGTATATAGCTCGGTATCGACGCGGACGTCCCGCAGCAGGCGAAGCGCAGATTGCTCCATGTCCGGCAGCATCGAAACGCGCTTGTTCAAGCTGCCCTGCTCCGATTCCATTGACGCGATTTGTCCATCAAGTGCAACAATCGCGGGATGCGTTTCCGCAAAACGCTGCGCCATTTCTATGCGTTGTTGCTGCAGGTCCGCGAGCTTCGTTTTCCTTTCTACGATCTGCTGCAAGAGGATGCGACTTTCTTCACTGAGATCGACAGTTCCATTTTTGTTTCGAAAGGCGTTGTACTTGTCCTCGGCGTGATCCAGCTCCGCCCGTAGCTGCGGAAGCTGTTGCTCCAGGAACGCGAGGGTGTGCTCTGCCTCCGCGGACTTTCTGTCGATGTTTTGCTGGACGTATGCGCTAGCGATAGTGTTGACTATGTCTGCAGTCATCGCGCTGTCGTAACCGTCCAGGGACACACCGATTACCCCGGATAACTTTGTCTTTTCACTTATAACAAGATCAGCTTGCAGCTTATCGATAGTATCTAGTGTCGACTCACGCGTTATGACAAACTGCGTACCTTCCCTCGCGACCAGGTTGTCTACCTCGATCTCCACGGCACCGAATGGCTGGCCTCCGTAGACGGGTTTTCCGACGTTGCCATTTAGAACCACGCCGTCGTCCTGGTCGAACAAGGCGAATTTTCCGTTTCCCCGCGCTACCAATGTAAATTTGTCGCCGTACTGCGCTCGAGGAACCTCAAAGTGAGTCACGTGGATTCGCTCACCGCCGCTAGCGAAGCGGCTTAGGCCAAAGAGCGGGGGCGCCAATTGATCATCATTTGCGTGCCGCGCAAGGACAGCACCTACTACCGGGAAGTAACGGGGAAGTGCGCTGACATCGAGGTGCAAATTCTTTACCGTTTGAGTAACCACAAGCCGCGACCTGATCAACTCCATTTCCCCGGCAGCGGTCTGCTTCGTATCAAAAATCGATGCAAGATTACCCAATGCGTCATTAGCCGCATTGGCACTGTCCTCTACCTGTATCATTGCGTCCGCCCGATACACCGGGCGTGCAATCAATGCGTACATCCCACCAAAAACAACGCTGACAATAGTAAAGACCGCTATCATCTTCCAATTTTCAAAGATCACAGCGAGATACTCGGAAAGATGCACCTCAGCATCGCTCGATGACTCTATAAGCCGATCATGGTTTAAGGTGGCCATTTTTTTATTTTCCTAATCTATCGATAACACGAATCCAGTTATCCGCACCGGTCTCGATCTGCGTCAAAGCAGTTTGAAAAACATTTTTTCCTTGACCGAACGGATCGATTACATCCATTCGCTCATGTTCTCCAAGGCGGTATACCTTCCCTTTAGCGAACGGATAGGTAGTCTCGACTCGCTTGAGCTGGATCTGGTTCATCACGAGCACCAACTGCACAGCGCGTACGTGGCTGAGATTCAGACTTGCTGCCTTGTGCTCACCGATATCGATGCCGCGCTCGGCTAGCAATTCAATAGCAATCGGATCGGCACCACGTCCCACTAGTGCACCTAGACCCGCAGACAAAATCGCTGCGTTTGGCAACCGTTTCTTAAGGAGTCCTTGCGCCATAGGGCTTCTACAAACATTGCCCTCGCACACCACGAGAATGCTGTCGATCATTTCGTCACTATCGCCGTGGTAAGTCCAGCATTGATTGCCGGCAAAAGAAGGCTAAGCACTCGGCTCAAACGAACCAAGCCGTTGCCGTCAACGTACACAACATCCTTTGGCTGAAGCTCAAATTGGTTAGCAAGTACCATTGCCACAGGCGATCGTGCATCGAGGTGATAAATTTCAGGTACTCCGCCCTCCAGCGATCCCCGAATGACGTACAGCTGTGCGGCGTCCGCGCTATTCGTATTCAAACTTCCCGCTTGGGATAAAGCATCGCTCAGGGTCAGCCTTCCGCTCTTCATTGGCACCGCGGTAACCGGTTTATTGACCTCACCCATCACGAATGATCCGCTGTCGTCACGCGAAACGATTCTTAACAGATCACCATCTTTCAGCAGAATCTTCGCCATGTTCTCGCGACGATCCATCATTTTTGGAAGATCTAGTGTGTATGACACGCCTCTCCGAACCAGAATCATCCGACTTTGATCCGCCGCGGCTGTAAATCCTCCGGCACGACTGATCGCGTCGAGCAAAGTCATCGGAATGTCGTTGATCGGTTGTGGTCCGGGGGCGTGCACTTCCCCGTCAACGTAAACCTGTTTTGATCGAAATGACACAATGCGCACTGTTACCTGAGGTTTTACGAATACCTTCGATAGATGTCCTATCAAGCCATCCTGGGCTTCGTCTAGTTGCATATTTGCAAGATGAATCCGACCAACGTAGGGAAATTGGACGTCACCATTGCTATCGATCACAAATCCTTGCGCTGGATCTGAGGGACGGTTGTTAGCGGCCATTTGCCCCCCCACCGCGGTCGCCAACTCCGGATGATCCCAAACCGTAATCTGAAGCACATCACCGGTTCCAAGCTTGTAAGGCCCCGGAGTGCTGTCAAACAAGGTTTGCGTTTGGGCGTCACTTTCTTTGCCTGCTTCAAGGCGTAGCTTGTTTATAAGTGCAAGATTGATATCCGTCACTGGCACCGCTGCTTCGGCACTTGCGTTCTCGTCACTGGTATTCTGCGCGGCAATACTGGCCGGCTTCTGCATGCGCATACCCGGTGCGACTGCACATGCCGAGAGAAGCGTGCAGGCGAGCATCGCCACTGTCATAAGCAGTTTGCCGGATCTGCCTTGATTCAGTGACAAAATACCTTTGAGACGTGCCGCAGAGAAGCTCATCATTACCTCGTACCAGTTTTGATTTTTTTATGAAATTCCAAACAGTGATCCTTGCAATACAGTCCATCGAACAAGGCTTGCCTACTTCCGATCTTTTGGCCGTTCATTTCCGCGACGATGGTACCTATTCGTAGTTGCATCCCATCGTTGCACTTCGACGGGCGACTGCCACCCGTCGAATGACCCTATCGATGCGAGGTCCGACAGATGTGACTTACTGCGTCCCTGCCCCCCCACTCCCACCCGTCCCACCCGTCGGCCCACTACTCCCACTGCTAATCGGCGCCGCCGCCCCAGCCGCCTGCGCAGCCGAAGCCAACGAAGCCTTCGGCTGCCCATTACTCAAAATCGCCCCGGCCGCCAACAACGTATCGAGATCCGCATCCGCACCCGGAGTGCCCGGAGTAAACGAAACCGTCAAGAACGAGGAAGAGGAAAGCGTGATCCCGTACGTGTCTTTGATCAGCTTCACAACCGCCGCCTCAGCATTCGCAATCACAGTGCTATTCGACAGCGCGCTTTGATACGACGGGTTAGAAGTAATCCCCGCGAGCAACCCACTAACCGTTGTACCCAACTGCCCCGCGAGGTAGTCCAACAGCAACTCCGTCAGCGGCGTCACGTTGTACGTACCCGCACCGGCCGCAAACGAATGAATCGTGACCGCCCCCCCGGTTGCCGTAATCGCGCAAGGACCATCGAACGCAAACGTCGCCGAATACGCGCCGTTCGAGTTAGCCGTCGCGCTACCCGACCCGTTCTTGCAAGTCAGCGTGATACTTGCGTTAGCCAGCGCCACGCCCACCGCAGCCGTACCGCTCACCGTCCCGGCCGGCGAACCGCCGCTACCGGTCCCGCCACCGCATGCGACCAACGCGCTGGTCGCAAGCACCATCGATCCGAACTGCAGCGTGCGCAGCGTAGCGCCGTTTAGAAGCTTCATCGCCCATCTCCAAAGAAAGTCATTCACAATTGACTGGCACCAACGCCCGTCCGTCGCTTACACCCTGCAAACCGTTTCCGCAGATGCCATGTGAAATCGCAGCACCTGTCGATACAATAGGTGCACTCGCTTGCGGCTTCGGCTTCGGCTTCGTTCCATCATTACTGGGTTGCCCGTAACGCAGATACGCATCACGCATCCGGTAAAGCTGGGTCGAGAAGTACTCGCCGCTAAAGCGGCCCTGATTCAGCAGGTACTGCTGCGTGCTGTACGGGAAGGCCACGTTCTCGGCCGCATTGGTCGACAGATAATTCGTCGATGCCACCCGCGTGCGGAAATCGAGCCCGAACTGTTCAGAGCCGTACACCTGACTGATCCCCGGCTTCATCCCCTGGCGCAACGTCAGCGGGAAGCTGATTGCAGCGCCCACGAACGTGCCCTGCCCGCTATGCTCGCCGTGCACGCTCACCGATACGTCGTCGAACCAGCGCGTCAGCGTCGCGACTGGTCCCTTGTCCCCACCGACAAAGCGCGCCACACCCGCTTCGATCCACAGCTTCCAGGACGGCTGCACCCATCGGTAAGTCAGCTCGGCATTCTTCTCACTCGGCAATTCGTCATGACCCGGCTCGTGGTGCAAATAGGCGAGCCGCAAGCGAACCAGATCAGGGCGGCCTGGCACGAACACCGTGGTCTCGTTTTGCACGCCGACATACGAGTAATCGAACTTGCCGACCGATGCCACGTTGAACACCTGCGGCATGATCCAGAAGCTTTGTGCCAATGCGACCGCATTCAGACCGCCGCGCAAGCGGGAATCGCTAAACACTCGGCCTTCATCCATGTTTTTGGTGTTGTAGATCGATGCGATATAACTCGCGTATAACTCCGCGCCACGCCACAGCGGCACGAACCCTTCAATGTTGGCGCCAAGCGAGACGTCGAAGACGCCGTACTCGGTTCCGTACAGGTAACTGACGATCGGCTCGACCTGGATCCGCGTCAGCCCATGCGTGTGCTCGTTGCCATGCCATGCGATCGAATCCGCGTCGTAGGTCGGGCGTGTGCGCATCGTCATTGACGCGCTTGTAGCCGTCGGCGCGCCGCCAGCAACGAACTGCGCAAATGCATCACGATCGACAATGACTTCGCCTAATGGCTCATTGGCCTTCTTGATGACCACGTGAATCTTGTCGGTGCCGTGCGGCGCATTCACGCTCGCCACACCAAGCACAATGCCCAGCGCGTCAGCTTCGTTCTGGTTGTAGCGATGGTTCTCGTACTCGACCACCAGATCTCGACCGCTCATCCCGACACGCACTCGCTCGAGGCCGGCGGCAAATAGTTGCGCGGCGATTTTGTCGAGCGCGGAGGTATCCAGCGCCTCCGGAATGGCCTGAGACTGCGCATCCGGCGATTTGGCCGCCGCCACGTCACTCAGCATCACAGATGCATACGACTGCAGCGGCAGCACATACGTAATCGGCGCTGCGGCCAGCGCGTTGTCGTTACTTGCGGCACTGAGCGTGTCCACCGGTTGCAAGCTAGCGAGGCGGATCGGGCCGTCATCGTCGGCATCCGCTGTCTGGGCTGCGGACACTTCCGGCCCCTCGCACAAGCCGCCTGCACAACGTGCACTGCTAAAACGTTTGCCCAGTGGAATCTGAATGCCCACCGAGAACGACGTGCGCGGCGACACGCCATCCGTCGAGCGGATCGACCGCATGAACGTACCAATCACATTCGCATCGGCTAGCCAGCTAATCCGCGGAGACTGATAACGCACGCCGGCATAAGGCGTCTTCGAATCGTCTTCTGCGAGCAACGACAATCCCGTGTTCCACAGCGAGACCTGCGCGCCGCCGAATAAACCATTGAGGCGATCGCCCTGGCCGTAACCGGCGGTCAACGTCACCGGTCCAAACGCTTGCGACACCACACCGTATTTCGAACGGAAGAAATGCGTCTGGCCGCCAATATCGCTAATACCGAATGCAATGCGTGGCTGATACTTAAAGAATTTCGGCACTTCGAGCTTGACGTCGCCCATCAGGTGGCGAAACAGGAAGTGGTCGGCGCCGCTGAAGGGTGCGTGGACATCAGCCGGGTAATTAGCTAGTCCACCGGACACCTCCACATAAGGCAGCAAGCCCACTGCCCCCAAATACATCTGCGCGCCCGTCGCCTGCTTTCCGTAGCGCGGATCAATGTAGTTGTTGTATTGCGCTTCCACCGTCCCTTCCGGCAGTGCAAACGCATACGGAATCACCAAACCCCCCACCTGCCCGAGCGCATTCAGCGCAGGGTCGGCCGCATGCGCTGAAGCAGAGAACGCCAAAACCGCAGCAAGCGCCAGCGCGCTCGGCGCCGATCGGGGTTGTTGTCCGCGTAATTTCATGGCCATGTATTTTTTTATTGTGTGTAGATGTCAGTACGCGTTGCTATGAACCAGACCCTTTGCTATCGTCGCCGCGACTATCCGCATGTCGAGCCCAAACGACCAATTGCGCAGGTAATACAGATCGTGTTCGACGCGCCCTTGCATCTTCTCGATCTGGTCTGTCTCCCCTCTGAACCCGTTGATCTGTGCCCATCCTGTGATCCCCGGCTTTATCCGGTACCGATGGATATAGCCGTTCACTACTTTCTGATAGAGCTCGTCGTGTTCAATCGCATGAGGCCGCGGCCCCACTACCGACATATCGCCACGCAGTACATTGAAGAATTGCGGCAATTCATCCATGCTGGTACGCCTGAGAAACGCACCCACTCGCGTAATCCGCGGATCCCCTCGCGTGGCCTGTTTCACCACGCCCGTTTCTACAGCGTGAGGGCGCATCGAACGGAACTTGTAGATCTTGAAGATGCGTCCATCCGCACCTTTGCGCTTCTGCGTGAAGAACACCGGTCCGCGCGAAGAGAGCTTTACAGCAATCGCGATCGCAATCAGCAACGGCGCAAGCGCAATCAGCGCACAAGCAGCAAACGCACGATCAAAAATCTCTTTCTTCACCAACGCGGGAGCTGGCACCGGCGACGCGACCAGGTTGATCGCAGGCATACCGATCAAGTCGATCATGCCGCTATCGAACAGCGCGACGCTGCGCATATCCGGCACAAAGCGCACATTCACGAGATCGTCGCGAAACTCGGCCACAAAGCGCGACAGCGTGCGTTCCTCGGAGAGCGGCAACGCCAGCCACAATTCCTGCACGTCCTGAGATCTCACGTAGGCGGCGAACTTGGTGATGTCGTCGTACACCGGTACACCTGAACCTATCGTCCCCGTCACCGGCCGCACGTCAAAGGCCGCTACTGCGCGAAATCCGCTGGTCGTCGAGCCCTCGATATTGCGCACGACCTGGTGGCAGTGCGACCCGCATCCCACAACCGCGACCCGGCGGAGATTCATCCCCGCATGGCGGACTCGTGCGAGTACGGCGTGCACAGCCAGACGCGACACAATCAGCGCGCCGCCCGTCATTGCCATCCAATAGGCAAACCAGAGACGCGAGATGAAATCCGTGCGATGCAGCGAGAACATCAACGCGAGACCACAGCCTTGAACCACGAACCACGCCAGCGATACCTGACCGGCCATGCGCAACATTGCCCGTCCACGCCACGAGCTGTACACGCCAAATGCGGGGAAAAGAACCAGCGTAAAAGCCGCGGCAAACGCGACGAAAGCGGCATCGATACGGCTTTGCGTGAGATCTTCAAATCGCACTTGCGATGCGGCCAGCGCCCCGAGGACGACTAGCATCACATCGAGCAAACGCGCGATCAGGCTCTGCAACCCCGGTATCGTTCTTCTTTGCAGCTCAAAGTTAGCCGTATCCATACTTATCCCCGCGCTGGTCTCTCGCGCCAAACGTTCTTGTCGAGCTGCTCAACTTGTGTTCGCTTCAACAGCTCATGCGCCTCTTACTTCAACCACCACGCTCTTCGCGGCAACAACACCGCCCCGGCACGCGAAGAAGCGCGCAATGCAGAACAATCTGGATTTCACTCATCCAGCGCGAAACCAAACGACTGGACGTTCGTGAACAACAATGGGGGATGTACCGCAAGCCGCTCGCACCCGTCTAACTTGGGTACTCAGGCAAAACGCCGCCGCGACGAGATCGGAACAAAAAGATCACACCGCTTGTGCGTTGAGGACACCGACCTGATACCCCCGACCAGGCCAGTCGTTGACTCGAACTTCACCACCACTTACTGCTTGTGTTGTCTGTGTCTTGCACCGCACACCCTTTAAAGCAGCAACCGTGCCAATTGCTATATCTCTTTCACAGTTGCCTCGGTGATATCGGGCAAACCCTTGTCGGACATACATTTTTCTCCGGCGCTGCCAACCCGAAAACCGGCAAATAAAATGCAAAACCGTGTTCGGTAACGCGCCCGTTACGTAACGTGGCCCGTAACGGCCCCGTTCGATCAAGCGACGGAAGTGGGGAAATGCGGCGCTGTAAAAGTCTGAAGAGATCCGTGTGGAGCAGCGCCTTACGGCAGCAGGAGCAAGTCTCGGGATATGGCTCGATCCGCCTCACCTCGCGATGAATCGGAACAGCGCCTCGCATGGACGTGGATGGTCGTTTTAAAAAAATTCACGCCCGGACTTTCCCCTTTGGGCACATGGCTTGCTGAACCCGAGACATCGGCACTGCTTTTTCGCGAGCTCGCCCAACCGCGCGCTGCATGGCTATCGTGACAGGCATGTCCTATCAACCCAAGCGGAGGTTATTAATATGTTGGGAACTATTCTTCTGATCGTGCTGATCCTTCTTCTCATCGGTGCGTTTCCGACGTGGCCGCATAGCCGTTCATGGGGTTATGGACCGACCGGTGGTCTCGGCATCGTGGTTATCGTCGTGATAGTGCTAGTCGTCGCGGGCGTGATATAGCCGAATTGAAGTACTCTGGTCAGCAATCCAAACCAAGAAGGCCGCTGGATATCGATGCAGCTCTCTGCATCGATATCCAGCGGCCTTCTTATGTCGACTATTGATACACGTTCACGTTGTCACGCCGGAGAACGCAATGGAAAAGTTACTCGCGCATCTGGTTGCTTTGATCGCAGGCACGAGTCCCGGCAACGGGTATAGCCTTGCGCAAGCGCTGACAAATTCGGGTGCGGCAGTGGGGTGGGCACGCCGGATGCTCAATCACCATCGTATTCAAACTTTGATACGAAAGGAGATCACATCATGCCTTACCTTCTCGGCTGGCTTCTTGGCGTCCCGCTGATCGTACTGGTCATCCTGTACCTGATTTTCCACTAATCCCTTTCCACATAAGCAGTTCACCTGAAGATTATCTCGCGCGGCTCTGCCTGTCCCAGCCGCCGCGCGCCCCGATTTTCCAGCACACCCGATCGAGCCCTCCCACGTCAGCGCAAAATCGCGTACAGGCGCCCATGCCTTTCCACTTGCGCTGAACAAAACGGTGCGTAAAACTAGGCCCCCTAGTCCGAGCAAAATGCCATATCTGCACCCGCACGCACAGACGGCGTACGAGCAAGGAGGGACCGATGGCAAACAACGAATACACACTGTCACATCAGGACGTGGTGAAGGCAGTGATCATTCATCAGAATATTCATGAGGGCTTCTGGACGCTGAACATCAATTTCAACGTCGCCGCTACTCATGGCCCGCGAGTGCCGGACCCCGGTCTCGCCGTGACAATCAAGGGCATCGGCATCAAGCGGGTCTCATCTGGCGACCCCCTCGCCATCGACGCCGCCCTCGTCAATCCACCGGTGCCTGAACATGTTGAAGGCGCAGTACACGCAGCACATATAGCGGCGGACGCGAACGGCGCGCATAAAGGCGGCATGCAATTCTGTCGCGACGTCTATCGCAATGTCGCGGTACAAAGCGCGGTCAGAGCGCGAACCAAACCCGGCTGAACGCAATCCGTCATCTGCCTCGAAAGAAAAATGCCTTCATGCCCGGCGAGCGCGTCTTCCGGCACGGGTAACGCCGGAATTCGCCCGCGTGCCGCCTTCCTGTGAAGGCAGCGAGACACCGGATGGCAGCTTGTGGCCGTGTGAAACCGCAGGCCAGAGGCCGGCGGCCCGGACGGTTGTCCCGGGCATGAATGCACCCTGAAAATATACCCGGGCACCGGCTGGATATGCTTCTTAAAGCGAAGCACCCACCCGCCGACATCGGGACAATCTTCCATTAAAATGGTATTTATCTGAATAAACTTCCGAGAATGCCATGACCACCCGAAATCGCCCACTGGACAACCAGGATCGGAAGATCATGCGCGAACTGCAAAAGAACGCGCGCCTGAGCAACGCCGAACTCGCCGAACTGGTCGGCATGTCGACCACTGCATGCTGGAATCGCACGCGTCAATTGGAAACCGAGGGGTATATCCGCGGCTACGTCGCGTTGCTCGATCAGCAGAAACTCGGCTTCGCCGACGTTGTGCTGCTCGAAGTCACGCTCGACCGTCACGACGACGACGCGCTCGCCCGCTTCGGCGCCGAACTGGCGACGTTGACCGAAGTACTGGAAGCGTATCTGGTATCGGGCGAATACGACTATCTGGTCAAAGTGGCGGTCGACGGTACGGCGGGTTACGAGCGGTTTCTGCGCGAGAAGCTCTATAAGATCGCGGGCATCCGCCATAGCCGCTCGATGTTTGCCCTCCGATGCATGAAGAGCATTCCGTCGATTGCGATCTAGGCGGGTTTGCCGAAGGGAAAAACGGGGCGTTGTCGCCACGCCGGCTTACCGGTCGAGCAACGGAACGCCCACGTCTTCAGTGCTTATGGTGCAGCCAGTCCTTGATCGGATGCGCGTGCAGCCAGCGGGCAACCGGCTGGTCATCCTTGTGTTCCCGCCTGTAGCGTGCTGCTGTAAATATCACGAGGCACAGCACCACCACGATTCCTACTACGAAACTCATCATCGATTGGGTCATGGCAACCTCCTTTGAGGTCAAAACCGTGCCTATATTTTAGGTGACCAGAGAAATAGCAACGACCGTCTTCATTCGTCTATATCCGTTTCATAGGGGTGTTTTTGAAGTCGGCACCCCGAATGCGTTCGAAGACGTCTGACGGGCCCTATTACCCCATGACTGGGGAGACCGCGACTCGTTGCAGCACGGTCATCGGACCGAGCCTCTCGATGGCTTGCATCTGCGCTGCGTCCCGCACGAAGAGCGATCCCGCGAACCCCAGCGCATTCACCGAAATTCCCTCGACACGCTCCGAAGACCGTGGCACGAGCAGCATCCACCGCGGGGTGACAAGCAGGTTGTACGGTGCCGATTGGTGCAGTTCGCCATTCACCTCGCTCGCTCGCAGGCCAACCGCGGCGAGCAACGCGTGGTAGCAATCGAGCGCGGCGTGTGCGGCGTGCGTTGAGCCGGCAGGAGCCGGTTCCAGATGGGCAAACGCGTGCCTGAAAGCCAGACCGGGTATCGTGCCAATCGGGCCGTCCATGCACGCGGATTCAAGAATGGCCTCAACGGGGAGCGGCGGACCTGATTCTCCGAGCGGCAGCGGCACAATCTGCAGATGCTTGTGTTGTTGACTCGCGCCGGCGTCCGCGCCGCCGTTGTAGAAACCAAGGCTATCGAACTCTGCCATGCACGCGATCCATGCAGCAAAGTCCGCGAGATCGAGCAACGTTTCCTGCGATTTGAAGCTGCGGGTGACGATCAGGAGGTGATGGTCGATAACGTTGAACTTGTTGAGCAAAGCGACGTGCGTGTCCGAGATATCGGCCACAAAGAGATCCGGATCATAAGGAAGGAATGGACTGACCGTACTGCACGTCACGGCCTTATCTTTAGACGCCTGTCGCGTTTCCTCCTTGCGAGCGAGACTTGAGACCTGACGGATAAGGAAGCCTATGCCACGGTCTTCGATCAGCACCTGGATTGTCTCTATCGGTCGCAGTGCACCGCAACGCAGCGCATGCTCGGTCTGGCGCAGAATGGCCGGCCATAAGGCGCCGGGCTGGAGATGTGGATGTTCCATGGCTCAGGCAAACCGGCGCGCATGTGGCAAACGCGCATGTCGCGGATTGAACGCAACTGCATCTACGCTTTGTAACCGATAGCCCGTAGCAGATCCTTGCGCCATTGAACGCCCTCCTCGTTTTCCACGCCGAGTGGCGGGAACCCGTCGACCACACCCAGGATACCGCGCCCCTGGTCTGTCTCGGCAACCAGAATCTGCGTGGGATTCGCCGTCGCGCAGAAGATCCGGCATACCTCCGGCACAGCCTTGATCGCGTTCAGAACATTGACCGGGTAAAAGCCATCGCCCAGAAAGATCACGAAGCAGTGGCCTGCAGCGATAGCCATGGCATTCTGGCACGCCAACTCGATCAGGTCGGCGTCGGTGCCAGATCGGCGCACGAGGCGATTACCCGACGCTTCGCAAAAGGCCAAACCAAACTTGATACCCGGAACGGTACCGACCATGGCCTCGTGCAGATCTTCGACAGACTTGATGAAGTGGGTTTGCCCCAAGATGAAGTTCGTCGCTTCGGGTTTGACGATTGTTACCGTAAGCATTTGCATATCGGACCTCGCTCTGTGGTGCCAGGAACACCGGGCGGGAGGCTGCTTTCGTCAGCGGATCGCGGTTCGTCAAGTTTTGCCAGCCGGCGACTGCCTTCCACAATCAAGCCTAGTACGAACCTGCCGTCAGCGGAAGCGCGGGTCGCGGGTGGCGCCGTCGTAGCCAGTGAACATTGGGCGAGATGAGACGTATGACTGCGCGTTTGCTGCACTAGAATGAATTTTCACAGTACTGGACCGTGCTGGCGAGCCGTCTCTGGCCAGCGCCGGCGGAATTCCATGTTGGAGGAGAGCATGCCGACGTATCAATATCGTTGCGAGAAGTGTGGCGAGTTGTTCGAGCACGCTGAACATCTCGCTGAACATCAGGTCGCCCACCCACTTTGCCCGAAGTGCGGAAGCGAGAAGTGTCAGCACGTCCCGACGCCATTTGTCGCCAAGACGTCAAGAAAGAGCTGAGATCTGCTCCGCATCATTTTGCTCATGAGGCGAATGCTCAACTGAGGGCGCGGCCCCTTCGCGTCCGGGCGATGAACGCCCGTTTGATCGGCTACCGCCAGGTATGCCCGCAAACGCCAGGTGTCGCGCCGGGCGTCAGTCTTCACCGCCTGTCAGGCAGCAGGATCCGCTCGTCCACCTGACGGATGTCCGTGTGGCCGCAAAAGGCCATGGTGAGGTCCAGTTCCTTGTGGATGATCTGCAGGCACTGTGCGACACCCGCCTCGCCCATGGCACCCAGGCCATAGAGGAAGCTACGGCCGATCAGCGTGCCTTTCGCGCCGAGCGCAACGGCTTTGAGCACGTCCTGTCCGCTGCGGATGCCGCCATCCATCCACACTTCGATGCGCGAGCCGACCTCGCGTGCGATCTCGGGAAGCGCCGAGATCGAAGAAGGTGCACCGTCGAGTTGACGGCCGCCATGGTTGGAGACGATCAACGCGTCAGCGCCGCTGTCGGCGGCAAGGCGCGCATCTTCGACATCCATGATGCCTTTCAGAATGAGTTTGCCGCCCCACATCTTCTTGACCCACTCGACGTCTGCCCAGCTCAGCGCCGGATCGAACTGCTCGGCGGTCCACGAGCTCAGGGACGACAGATCGCCCACGCCCTTCGCATGACCGACGATGTTGCCGAATGTGCGCCGCCGGGTGCCGAGCATGCCAAGGCACCAGCGCGGCTTGGTCGCGAGGTTGATGAGGTTCGCAGGGCTCAATTTGGGCGGCGCCGACAGCCCGTTCTTGATGTCCTTGTGGCGTTGGCCGAGGATCTGCAGGTCCAGCGTCAGCATCAAGGCACTGCATCGTGCCGCGCGAGCACGCTCGATCAACCGCACAATGAAATCGCGGTCGCGCATCATATAAAGCTGGAACCAGAACGGCTTGGTGGTCTGAGCGGCCACGTCCTCGATCGAGCAGATGCTCATTGTGGACAAGGTAAACGGGACACCGAACTTCTCCGCAGCACGCGCCGCGAGGATTTCACCGTCGGCATGTTGCATGCCGGTCAACCCCGTCGGCGCGATCGCCACGGGCATGGCGGCCTCCTGGCCAATCATGTCCGTGCGCGTGCTGCGGCCCGCCATGTTGACCGCCACTCGCTGGCGCAGCTTCAGGCGATGGAAGTCGCTTTCATTGGCGCGGTAGGTACTTTCGGTCCACGAGCCGCTGTCGGCATAGTCGTAGAACATGCGCGGCACACGCCGCTGAGCAAGCACGCGTAAATCTTCGATGCAGGTGATGACAGGCACGGTTTCTCTCAGCGCAGGGAACAAGCGACGAGTGTACGTTCTTGAGACAGTCGCCCGGTATTCTGGGAATGCCTAGTCTCCTGAGTTGAAAATTCATTGAAGCGTGGCCTGAATGGGGATGTGACGTACCCGATGAACGTCCCGCAGGCCGAGAACAGAAACAAGTCGCGGGAAATTTCAACCATTAGGACGTCACCGCAAACTCGAATCCGTTTCTAATCTTCTTCTCGTGATTTGTATAACGAAACGCTTAAACGATATAAAGCGAAAGATAGTTCATGGCGCAGGCCGGTGCATCGTGGCGTAGGCAAAGCCTCTTCGACGCATAAAGCTTATGTCGATAAGTCACCGCCGGGCGCCAATACTCGGCGAGCAACGATGCCACCAGAACGTTCGCCTCGGGCGCCGACTGGGCCGCTTCGGGCCTTGTCTACGGCACACGCGCAGCGCACGTCGCTCTACGCGGACGGCTTCTACGAAGCCGCGGCAGGCACGGACTCGACGGGCAAGGCCGCTGTTGCCAACTTCAGCGGTTCAACCTACTCGAGCACGCAGTGGCCGCCATCGTTGGCGTGACGCAGCGCTTCTGATCGCGCGTTCATCCCGTCTGTCGCCCTGCGGCCGAACCAGGAGTAAGCGTACCTTCCGTGCAATTTCTGGCGGTTCGATCCAAAAAATCACGGTCAATCAACGACTGACAACTTCTCCGATTGCGTGAAAGCCGTAGGGCCGCCGCGCCGGGGTCGGGCACCTCCTTTCATTCCGCAAGCTCCTCTCATTTCGCTGATGTAGTTGACAAAGTCACAGACCTGTCCGTAACATTAAAATAAAGTACAGGTCTGTCACTTTACCGCAGTGGCCATGCGGATGATCGCGGCGTACTGGTTCGAGGCTTGGAACCGGGCGAGCGCATCGGAAAGATCGTTATGTAGTTCGCCTGACACTCAAGGATTGGAAATAATGAACACGGTGACTAAACTGAGCCTCGATAACGCTCAGGTCCCGAAGACAAAAGGTCGCCTGCTGATTCTGCTGACACTGGCGATCGGCTTCGTCATGGCGATGATCGATGTAACCGCGGTCAACGTCGCTCTGCCGGACATCTCTCTGAATCTGTCGGTTCCGCTAACCGGCCTGGTGTGGGTGGTCGATGGTTACACCCTGACCTTTGCCGCTCTACTGCTAGCTGGCGGAGCGTTAGCCGACCGCCTCGGATCAAAGCGAATCTATCAAGCGGGATTGACAGTCTTTTTGCTGAGTTCCGCCTTATGCGGAATCGCGCCAGGCGGCGGCGTTCTCATCGGCGCGCGCTTGTTACAGGGAGCGGGTGCGGCGATGTTCATGCCGAGCTCGCTCAGCTTGCTCACCCAAACCTTTGAGGATGAACAGGCGCGTATAAAAATGTTTGGCATCTGGTCAGCTATGGTCGGGGCGTCATCGGCCGTCGGACCCCTGATCGGTGGCGTGCTGGTTCATCAGTTCGGCTGGCGCAGCGTATTTTTGATTAATTTACCGATTGGTGTGCTCGGTATTGGACTGACACAATTCTTGATCCCTGCCACGCCCAAACACGAACACCCGCTATCGCTGATCAGCCATGGACTCGCCGTGCTTGCATTGGGCGCATTGAGTTTCTTTCTGATCGAAGGGCCGAATCTCGGCTGGCTTTCTGCGCCTGTGATGTCTGCTGCGGCCATCACTGGCGTGACAGTGATCGCGCTTGTGCAACAGGAGCGTAGGGGCGCCCATCCGCTGCTGCCGCGCGCATTGTTCCAGACCTCCAGTTTTACGGCAATCAATGTCATTGGCTTCCTCTTCAACTTCGGTATGTTTGGGCTGATATTCCTTTTGAGCTTGTATCTACAGCAGGCGCGTGGCGCGGACGCTCTACAGGCCGGCTTACAACTTCTTCCCATAATGATCGGAATTACAGCAGGCAACCTCTCCTCATCTCGCTACTCTGCGCGTTTCGGAATGCCCAAAGTGATTTTCGTTTGCTCTGGCGCCGCAGCGCTAATGGCGCTTACCGTGGCGGCCGGTCAAACGTACATGCCCTATCCGCTATTGCTACTCTGTGTGACTACCATGTCTTCGCTTATCGCTGTTGCTATACCAGCGATGACTACTCTGGCGATGCAGATTGCCGGACGCACCTACGCAAACAGCGCGGCAGCAGCTCTCAATGCGAACCGTCAGATCGGCGCTTTGGTGGGAGTGGCGCTAATGGGAATTATTCTCCACACGGTACCCGGCTGGAACGTTCGGTTGCAGCTGGCGTTTGTCGGTCTCACACTGGCTTTTGGTGCAGTCAGTTTTCTGATCTACCGTTTTGTCGGCGTATTCAAACCCGCCTCACCCGTTGGTGTCTGATTGGGTCGAGTTCAATAGATGATTGCATCAACCCGCTCCGACCTAACATGATGAGTCTGGACCGTGCGACTCCAGATTCGAAGAATCACTGATGACCTGAACGTCCACACAAGGCTGGTCGGCACTTGACAACACACTGCTCGTTGCAGTTCGCCTTGTCGCAATGCAGATGGATCCGCATAATGTTCGACGTTCAGTCCCGCATAAACCCTCTTCAAATGGACACGATCATGAATAAGCTCATAGGTAAGGTGGCCGTCGTAACGGGCGCGTCCAAGGGCATTGGCGCCGCCATTGCCAAGGCACTCGCTGCAGAAGGTGCGTCGGTGGTGGTCAACTATGCCACCAGCAAAGCCGGTGCCGAGACCGTCGTCGCGGCCATCACAGCTGCCAATGGTAAGGCGATCGCCGTGGGCGGTGATGTCTCGAAGGCGGCAGATGCGCAAAGCATTATCGATGCTGCCATCGAGACTTATGGCCGTCTCGATATCCTCGTGAACAATTCGGGAGTCTACGAGTTCGCTCCACTCGAAGAGATCACCGAAGAGCACTTCCATAGGCAGTTCAACATCAACGTACTTGGATTGCTGCTCACGACACAGGCCGCGATAAAGCACCTCGGCGAGGGCGCGAGCATCATCAACATAAGCTCGGTCGTCAGCCGCATTACCCCGGTGGCCAGTGCCGTGTACAGCGGCACCAAAGGCGCGGTCGACGCCATTACCGGGGTGTTGGCGCGTGAACTGGGTCCGAAAAAGATCCGTGTGAACGCTGTCAATCCGGGCGTTATCGTGACCGAAGGCACGCACAGCGCGGGGATTATCGGATCCGCTTTCGACGCGGCCGTGCTCAGCCAGACACCACTCGGCCGTCTGGGCCAGCCTGATGACATCGCGGCCATAGCGGTCTTTCTGGCATCAGACGACGCACGTTGGCTGACCGGCGAGCAACTTCTCGCCAGCGGGGGAATGCGTTAGTCCACTCGACTATCTCTCCTGTGCACCCGACCAGCCAAACATCTCGTTCCGGCTGGTTGGGTTGGAATTCAAGGCAAATCAACAGAATCAGGCCACCTGGTCCATCGCCACGATGGCGCGGCTGCTGAAGGTCTCCACCAGCGGCTTCTACGCATGGCTCGGGCGCAAACCGTCTGCGCGTGCGCGCAGCGATACGGAGTTGCTGTCGCGCATCCAGACATCATGTCAGACTCCGCGTAACGGCTTCTGGCAAACCGCCAGCACCGCGCCCGCCGCCAGCAGCAACGCGGAATAAACCAGCCCGCGCGCGAGACCGGCGCCATCCGAGACCCAGCCGATCACCATCGGCCCGACGATCTGTCCGAACGCAAACACGATCGTGAATGCGCTGATGCCCTTGGCCCAGTGACTCACCGGCAAATTGTGGCGCACGAAAGCTGTGGTCGACGCGACGGCTGAGAGAAACGTCGCGCCAAACAGCACGCCGGAGACAAACGCCACCCACGGTTGCGTGAACAACGCGGGCAGCAGCGTCGCCACCGCGAGCAATGCGTTGAGTATCGCGAGCGCGTGACCACCGCGCATGCGGTCGAGCAGACCGGACCACACGCGCGCCGATACCACGGTCGCCACGCCGAGCAACAGGTAAAAGCCCGTCACCACCGCCGCGCTGATGCCCGCGTTGCGCAGGAGCGCGACGATGAACGTCATGTAGCCGATATAGCCAACGCCGAACAAACCGTAGCCTGCCAGCGCGGGGCTGAAACGCGGCCAACGTGGCGCGTCGGCGATACCGGAAACATGCGCGGCAGAAGACCCGGCGACATGCGCGCTTTCGACTTTCCTCGCGGCGCCGATGGCGATCGCGGCGAACACCACGCATGCCACCGCCAGCGCGAACCACGCAAACTGCCAGCCATGCGCGACGTTGAAAATCGTCAACGGCACCAGCACCGACGAGACCACGATGCCCCAACCGGTCCCGCCGTAATACAAACCGAGCACCAATCCCGCATCGTGCGGTCTCGCCGACGCAAGCCGCGCCGCCAGCACGCCGCCACTGATGAAAATCGCCGCGCTGCTTGCGCCGGTGATCACGCGCAACGCGAGCAGCGAATGCGTGTCGGCAAACAGGCCGCTGATCGCCATCAGAAGCGCAGTGGTCACGCAGCCAGCGCCGAACAGCACACCGGCCGACCAGCGGCGCGCGAGCCGCGGAAAAGCGAGCGCGCCCAGCAGATAGCCCAGCGCATTGGCGGTATTCATCGCGCCAGCTTGAGCGAAGCTCCAGCCGAGGTCGAGTTTCATCGACGGTAACAGCAGCGCGTACGCGAAGCGGGCAAGGCCCAGTGCGATCGCGCTGCCTAAGGACAGACCGGCGGCCAGCATCAAGGTGGGCAGGCGCTGCGCCGCTTCGGTGGACGTGTCGGTCGATGCGGCGTCGAGAGTTTTTGTCGGCATTGGCTAGCGTGGGTAGATAAGGGTGCGGCAAGCTTGCTGCGGCATTTCGCCATCATATCCGGGGGCGCCTTGCGCGGCTGACCGTTAGTTGCGGAACAGGCGCTCATGGCCTGCGGCGGCGCTGCCGAAACCTTGCGTTTTCAACTAGTGCAGAACGTTTTCGTCGACCACGCCACGCATGCGGAATAACCTTCCGGCGCCGAGATCCAGCGCGCAGCGATCTCGCGCATGTCATCCGAAGTCTCATTGCGTAGCGTCACCAGCGTGCTGTCGCGCGGCAGCACCGTCAGATGCTGTAAGCCGCGCGTGATGCCCACGCCCGTCGTTTTGACGAACGCCTCTTTCGCGACCCATGCGTCGTAAAACGCACCGATCTGCTGCGTGATGTCTAGCCGCTCGAGCCACGCCGCTTCGCTTGAATCAAGCGTCGACGATGCGATCGAACGCCAATCGAAGGTATCGCTGTATTGCTCGATATCGACGCCGACGCGTCGGCACGACGACATCGCGATGAGTCCATGCGCGCCCGCATGCGAGACGTTGAAGTCGCATGCATTGGAATCGGCGAGACAGGGACGGTTGTTCGCATCGAGCGTGAAGCGGACAGCGTGCGCCGCAATGCCGAGATAACTTGCGAGTTGCTCGCGCAGCGCCACGCGCACGGACGCGAAACGAAGCGCATCTTCGTGGCGGCGAAAGTTGCCGGCTCTCGCGCGCTCATCATCGCTGAGCGCCGCGAAGACGGCGTTGTCCAGTGAGGTGTCGAAAGCGAAATCGACCCGCCACAACGAAATGTCGGGCGGACCGTCATGGGATAACGCAATAAGTTCGATCGAATACATCGCGAAGGTTCGGACGTTAGACGCGTGGTCGCAAGGGAATACGCGCGACTCTACCCGATATGACGTTCGACCCCGTTCGATCTTTAGATGCGCTTCGCTTCTTTCGGCACGCCAATCAGCAACGCCACACCGCTGACAAACAGCAGCGCGGTCAGCACATACAACGCATTGTCCATGCTGCCGGTGTGCGTCTTGATCAAACCGATCACCCACGGGCTGACAATCCCGCTCGTAATGCCGATACTGCTGATCAGCGCAATGCCGGCCGCCGCCGCGGTGCCGGACAGATAGCCCGACGGCACGGTCCAGAAAATCGGCAACGCGGCGAAGATCAGCACGGCTGCCAGCGAGAGAATCGCGAGCATCGCCGGGAAGCTGCTCAAATGCAGCGTTAGCAGGGAAAGCGCGATGCCGCCGCCGACCGTGCAAACCGCAAAGTGCCGGCGCCGTTCGCCACGGCGATCCGAGTTGCGCGCAATCAGAATCAGGCCCACTGCGCCGACTGCATTCGGAATGACGGTGTACAGGCTGATCGCCAGCACATCGTGAACACCGAAGTCGCGAATCATCAACGGCATCCAGAAGTTCAGCGTCAACGACGCGCAGGTGAGCGAGAAATAGATGAACGCGAACAGATAGACCCGCGGATTGCGCAGCGCCTGCATGACGGAGCGCGATGAATGTGCGTCCGATGAAACACGGCGATCCTCATCGCGTTGCGCAATCAGTTGCGCCTTCTCGGCGGCGTTGAGCCACGTTGCATGTTGCGGACCGTCGACCAGATAAAACGCGGCGAGCAGACCGAGTACGATGGCTGGCGCGCCTTCGATCACGAACATCCACTGCCAGCCGAACAGCCCCATCACGCCGCCCATATCGCGCATGATCCAGCCGGACACCAGGCCGCCGAGCACCCCTGCCACCGCGACGCCCGCGAAGAAAATCGACAGCACGGCGGCGCGCCGCCGCGCCGGGTACCAATAGGTCAGATACAGCACGATGCCGGGGAAGAACCCCGCTTCGAACACACCGAGCATGAACCGCAGCACGTAGAAATGCGGGGGCTTCGACACCAGCATCATGCCGACCGATGCAATGCCCCATAGCAGCATGATCCGCGTGAAGGTGCGGCGTGCGCCGAAGCGCGCCAGCAGCATGTTGCTCGGCACTTCACACAACACATAGCCGATATAAAAGACCGCTGCGCCTAAACCGTACATGGCGTCGCTGAAACCAAGGTCGTGCTTCATCTGCAACTGCGCGAAGCCGATGTTGATGCGGTCGAGAAACGACACCACGTAACACAGGAACAGAAACGGAATGATCCGCATCGAGACCTTGCGATATAACAGGTCGTCTTGCACAGCAGCGGATGCACCCGGCGCGTGCGTGGGGGCGAGGGATTGGCTCATCGGTTATCTCCAAACGTGAGGGTCCAACGGACCCGCTGGGTCCGGCGTCTTGATGCGCCGCGTTTCTGGTTTCTACTAGAACGGCATGCGGCCGCACAGATGCGCCTGTGCGCCCTGCACCGAAGCGTCGGTCACGCCTTCGCGTGCGTGCCGCATCGCTTCGAGCAGCGTCGCGTGATCGCCGATATGGTTGGCGAGCAACAGGATCAGTTGCGCATTGGCCGACTGACTCTGCGCATCATCGAGATCGCGATGCATATCGATCAGCGCCTCGTAGAAATCGTCGGGGCGGGCAAGGTTGGGTTGCGTGTTCAATGCCATGACTGTCTCCTCCTATTTGCTTTTGCCGATGGGCTGCTGGGCTGCGTGTGTCGGCCAGGCTGCATGCACCGCAAATCGTGCGCCTGCCGCGCTCACCACGTTTTGGCCCTGTGCCATCTTCGCTGCGTTTGCCTCGCCCTCAGGCCGCGCCTTCCACGCATAACGCTCGCTTCAACGCACCTTCCACAAAGCTCACGTCGAGTTGCCGCCAGCGCGCGCAGACATGCTGGTCCGGGCGGATCAAATAGAACGTGCCAGCTTTGCCGTCATAACGAGCGGCTGCAAGACTGTCCATGTCGCGCACCACCGTTGCACCCGAAACCGCCGCGACCTGTGCATCACCACTCGTCACCACAACGAGCTTCAGCGGAATCGGCCCGCTTCGCAATGCATCGAACGCAGCTTGCGTCGCCTGATCGATAGCTTGCGAGCCGCAGAACAACACGCCCGTGAATTGCTGGCCGAGTTGCTGTAACAGCCATGCCGGTTGCCCCGCCGCATGAACCGGCGCATCGACGCACGATGCCCCCGGCACCATCAGACCTTCGAAGCTGTCGCTGTCCGATGTATTCAGCGGGGAATCACGCAACACCGCCGGCACCGAGAGGCGGCCGCTATTCGTCAACTGTCGCGCGAACGGGTGATGCCGTGCGAGCTTCAACACAGCATCGCGGAACACGCGGCTAACCGGGCTCTTCGGCGTAATGAAATCGGTCGAGCGCGTGGAGTTGCGAATGTTTTCGTCGGCGGCGAATTCGCGCTCGCTTGCATACGTGTCGAGCAACGCGTCGGAGGCTTTGCCTTCGAGGACCATCGCCAGTTTCCATGCGAGGTTTTCCGCGTCCTGCACGCCGCTATTCGCACCACGCGCGCCGAACGGCGACACGCCATGCGCGGAATCGCCCGCGAACAACACGTTGCCATGCCGGAAGCGTTCCATGCGCAAACACGAAAACGTATAGACGCTGACCCATTCCAGTTCAAACTTCGCGTCCGGTCCAAGCAACGCACGCACGCGCGGGATCACACGGTCCGGCGTTTTTTCCAGCACCGGATCGGCGTCCCAGCCCAACTGGAAATCGATCCGCCACACGTTATCCGGCTGACGATGCAACAGCACCGATTGATTCGGATGGAACGGCGGATCGAACCAGAACCACCGCTCGGTCGGAAACTCCGCTTCCATCTTCACGTCGGCGATCAGGAAGCGGTCTTTAAATGTGACGCCCTTGCTGTCGAGCCCCATCAGATTACGCATCGGACTGCGCGAGCCGTCGGCGGCCACCACATAGCGGCCGCATAACGGGTACTGGCCGTTGGGCGTGTCGACGGTCAGCGTCACGCTGGCGTCTTGCGTACCTGGCGTGCCGTTCTGTTGCACGCCAACCACTTTGCTCTTCCACCGGATCTCGAGATTCGGCATCTCCTGCGCGCGTTCGAGCAGAAAGCCTTCGACGTAGTACTGCTGCAGGTTGATGAACGCGGGCCGGTGGTGGCCCGCCTCCGGCTGCAGATTGAACGTGTACACCAGTTCATCTTTCAGGAACACCTTGCCGACATTCCAGCTGATGCCCTTGTCCACCATCCGCTGCCCGCAGCCGAGCCGATCGAAGATATCGAGCGAACGCTTCGAGAAGCAGATCGCCCGCGAACCGGTGGATAACGAACCATCGTCGTCGACCAGCACAACCGGCACGCCCTGCTGCGCGATATCGATCGCGGTAGCGAGGCCCACCGGTCCCGCGCCGACCACGATCACGGGATAAGTCGTCTGCTCCGCATCGCTTTGCCTGCTTTGTTCGCGGCACGGCTGATACTCGAACGACAGCGTCTGGTAGTTGATGCTCATCTTGTGTCTCCGTCCTTCTCTGCTCTGCTTGACGCGTTCCGGCGTTTCTATGCGCTTATCAGGCTTGCAGCGCGTCCCACATTTCCTTGTCGCGCTGCGCGGTCCAGATGCGTGGATGCGTGATGCCGCTCGCTTCGTCGAAGGCACGCGAGACGTCGAACGGCAGGCAATGCTCGTAGATGAACACGTGGCCGAACTTCGGGTCCATCGCCTTGCGCGTGTGTGTCATTGCGGCCTTCAGATCGAGTTTCTGTTCGACGGCTTCGCGGCCTTGCTGCAGCAGCGTGGTGACGAAGTCCTTCGTGTAATCGAGGCCCTTGTTGACGTCTTCCGGCGTGGTCAAGGCGGGACCGCGGCCCGGCACCAGCTTCTCGGCCTTCAGCGCGCGCAGTGCTTCGAGCGTGGCGGGCCATTGTTCGAGTTGAGCATCGCCGCAATAGCAGGCTGCGTCGTATTCGACCAGGTCGCCGGAGAACAACACCTTCTGCGACGGCAGCCACACCACCGTATCGCCCTTCGTGTGACCCGCGCCCAGATGCGCGATACGCACTTCGAGCTTGCCGAGGAACAGTGTCATTTCTTTTTCGAACACGAGCGTCGGCCACGTCAGGCCCGGCACTGTCTCGACACCGGCGAACAGGCGCGGAAAGCGTTCGATTTCCGACTTCATGTCCGCTTCGCCACGCTCGACGATCATCTCGTACGTGCCGCGGCTCGCAATCACTTCCTGCGCGCCTTCTTCGAAATACGCCGACGCGCCGAGCACGCGCACCGCGTGGTAGTGCGACAGCACGACGTACTTGATCGGTTTGTCGGTGACGCTGCGAATCTTCGCGATGAGGTCCTGTGCCATGGCCGGCGTGGCGGTAGTGTCGACGATCAGCACGCCGTCGTCGCCGATGATCACGCCCGAGTTCGGATCGCCTTCAGCGGTGTACGCGTAAGCGTTCTCGGACAGCTTGGTCCATGTGACTTTCTTGACTTCCAGGTCGGCCTGGGATGCGAATGCCTTTGCCATGTTTGTCTCCCTCAAAAGTTGGACGTGAGGCGAGACGGCCGGCTACGCGCGTTCAGATTTCAGATGCGCGGGCTGACTGTAGTGGAGCTTGTCTCGCCCCGTTTTGACTCTGTGACTGCACCGGTATGTCGGGGTGAATGCATCTTATGGCCGGGCGAGTTTATTTGTCAATAGCGAAATGTATCGCTATATGCAAACTTCAGAACGTCTAAGATAACGACAGGAAGGCGCGGGCGGCAGCGCAGGCTTCGGCTAACATGGACCCTTTTTACGAACGAGCGCGGGTGTGAGCAAAGCAGCAAAACCAGCCACCGGCAAAGGCGCGGGCGGCAGCGAGACGGCAGATGGCGGCAAGACGCAGCGCGGGATTCAGAGCGTCGAGGTCGGCGGCCGCGTGCTTCTGGCGCTTGCGCAGGCGCGCAGTCCGCTCGCGTTGTCCGATCTCGCCACCGCCGCGCAGATTGCGCCGGGGCAGGCGCATGCTTATCTGGTGAGCTTGAGCCGCTTAGGTCTGATCAAACGTGACGAACTGTCGGGCCGCTATGAACCCGGCCCACTGTCGTTGCGGCTTGGATTGATGCATCTGCAGAACCAACCGGCGTTTCGCGCCGCGGTGCCGCGCGTCGCGGCGTTGGCCGAAGCGATTGGGTTCAGCGTCGCGATCTGTATTGCCGGGCCGCAAGGGCCGACCATCGTCCGCTATGAGCATGCGGGCTTTCCATTGCACGTGAATCTGCATGTGGGCACGGTGATGTCGCTGCCGGCCACGTCGACGGGGCGCGTGTTTTGCGCTTATCTGCCCCACGAAACGTTGGAGGGGATGTGGGCGAATCAGTCGGGCTCGTTGGGTAGCGCGATGACGCCACCTGACGCAAGCGCCGCGTTCGAAGCTGCTTTAGACGCAATCCGCGCACGCCGCCTGGAATGCAGCGTCGATGCGCCGAGTCCAGGCATCAGCAGTTTGAGCGCGCCGGTGCTCGATGCGGGCGGCCGCTTGTGCCTGGCGCTGACGGTGATCGGCTCGACCGGCGCGATCGAGGTCGCCGCCGATGGCCCGACGGCCCGCGCGCTGCTTGCCGCTGCTCGTGATATCGGCGCTGAACTTTCGGCAGAGCCTTCCTTGGTAGCTTCTTCTGCATCGTGACCACCTCTCTCGACACCTCTTCCGCGGGCTTTAGCGCTTCTGCCAGTTCCCCCACTTCCGCCGCATCCGCCGAGGCGAAACCGCAGCGCGGTATCCAGTCGCTCGATAGCACCGGCGAGTTGCTTGGTGCGCTGGTTGCCGCTGCGCGGCCGTTGAGCTTGCGCGACCTTGCCGCGGCTGCGGGCATGCCGCCGGCCAAAGCGTTTCCGCATCTGGTGAGTCTGCTCAAGATCGGCTTGCTCAATCGGGATGCTGCCGGTTGTTTCGAAGCCGGGCCGCTCGCACTCGAGCTTGGGTTGATCGGCTTGCAGCGTTTGTCGCCGACGCGGGAAGCCGAGCCGGAGGTGGTCGAACTGGCGGCGTCGACGGGAATGAGTGTCGCGATGGCGGTGCTCGGCCCGCTCGGGCCGACCGTCGTGCGCCTGGAAGAATCGGCGCGGCCGCTGCATGTGAGCCTGCGGGTCGGCACGGTGATGTCGCTGGTGAATACGGCAATCGGCCGGGTGTTTGCTGCGTATGTCGCGGACGATGTGCGCAATGGGCTGTTGGCGCAGGATCATTTGCGGCTGGCAGGGGCTGGAGCGGAGGAGATTTTTGCGGGGGCGGGGGCGGGGGCGGGGGCTGAAAATCCAGGCACGGCCTCAGGTCGCAAAGACACCGCGCCATCGCTACCGCAGCTGACAAAAACCTATGCGCAACGGCTCACGCAAATCCGCGCGGACGGCATCGATACCGCATTGAGCCGGCCGGTGCCTGGCATCGACACCTTGGCCGCGCCGGTGCTGGACCATACCGGCAGCATCTGTCTGGTGCTCGCGTTGATGGGGCCGAGCGGCAGCTTCGATAGCGAGATCGCGGGGGGCCCCGCGCAGACTTTGCGCACCGCAACCCTGAGGTTGTCGCGGCGGTTTGGGTGGATGGCGGTGGCGGGCGAGGCCTGAAAAATGCCTCGACGAGGGCAAAGTAATCGTTTTTTCTGAAAATGGCCGCTTTGTAACCGTTTTGCGAGCCCAGTAATCGAAACGATGCCCGGACGCCGTATAATCGTTTTTTTATAAAATATGTATTTTGTAATCGTTTTGCGAGCCAAGTAATCGAAGCTGCGCGAAACTGAGCGAAACAACCTGTCCTCGCGCGCGTCCCCGCCACCCGGATCGAAAATCATGCCGCATATCGGTTATCAATGGCTATCCAACACGTACGGCGTCGTACCGGTCCACCCGTTCGCCGTTCAGAGCGAAATCGGACGGGTTCGCTCAACGTCCACCGACGGCGATATTCGTCGGGAGGTATATCCCGAGCCCTATCGCCCCACCGCCAGCCTGACCGATAACCTGACGTTCGCCTTCCGGCACGAGGGCATTCATCTGGAATTCCTCGCGCGGCTCTATGCACTGCAGTCGGTACGCGGCGAACTGGAGGCATGGATCGCCCGCGAGCCCACGGGCGCCTATGCGCGCCGTGCCTGCTTCTTCTATGAATGGCTGATGCCGGAGCCCTTGGACGCGCCGGGCGTCTCCCGAGGAAATTATGTCGATGCGTTGAATCCCGAGGACTTCATCGTAGGCACCCCGGTCAACAACCCGCGTTGGCGCGTGCGCGACAACCTGCCGGGCAATCGGGACTTCTGCCCGGTGATTCGACGTGTCGAAGCGGTTCGCCGCGCCGAAGCTTACGACCTTGCCGCACCGCTCGCCGAACTGGAAGCAGACTATGGCATCGATCTGATCATGCGCAGCGCCGTCTGGCTGACGGTCAAAGAGAGCCGCGCGAGCTTTCTGATCGAACATGAGCAGGACAAAGAGGACCGAATCCGCCGTTTCGCTGCGGTCATGGAAAGCGAATGCGGACAGCATGCGAATCCGTTCGACGCTGAAACGCTCGACGTCTTGCAACGCGGCATCCTCGGGCAGTCGGCGCTGCGTTATGGCATCCGCCGCTCACCGGTGTATGTGGGACATGTCGCACGCTATCAACCGGTGGTCGATTACATCGCACCGCATTGGGAACACATCGAAACGATGCTGGCGGGGCTGAGCCGCTTTCTGGAACGCACCGAAGGGGGGGCGTCGATCGTGCGCGCAGCCGCGGCATCGTTCGGCTTTGTCTATGTGCACCCTATGGCCGACGGTAACGGCCGCATATCGCGCTTCCTGATCAACGACATTCTGCGTCGCGACGGCGCAGTATCTGCGCCTATCATCTTGCCGGTGTCCGCTACGATCACTCACAGCACGCGCGATCGCGCCGCTTACGACAAGGTGCTCGAACGTTTTTCGCGCCCGCTGATGAAACACTATGCGGACCGGTACACGTTCGGCAAGACCGAGATCGCGGAAGACGGCGTCGAATACAATCTGCATTTTCAGGCCTATGACGACGCGCTGCCCGCGTGGCGCTACCCCGATCTGACTGCACACGTCATCTATCTTGCCAACGTGATCGACGTGACGCTAACGCACGAAATGCGTACCGAAGCGCGCTTTCTGCACGCCAACGACACAGCACGGCGCGCCATCAAGGAATTTCTCGAAGCACCGGACAACGATCTGGACGGCATCATTCGCAGCGTCCGGCAGAACGGCAACAGCGTATCGAACAGCTTGCGCAAGCGCTATCCGCTGTTTGACGAGCGGCCGGAGCTGAGCGCGCAAATCGTGCAGGCTGTCACCGAAGCATTTTCAGACGAGAACGACCGCTAGGCCCCGCCGTCAAGGCCTCCGCGGCGAGCTTGGATCTGCGTGGCGCACAGGCATCCGCACGCGCATCACGCTCGCTTCAGTCGCCCGCCGCCTCCGGCTCATGTGACGACAAGCGCGCTTTCGCGTGCCGCATCTTTTCAAGCGTCTTGGGCCTCGCCTTCAACGCGACGCCGATCGCCAGCGCATCCATGATGCACAGATGCACGAGCCGCGACACCCCTGGCGTATTCGGATCGATCGGGCTCGGCACGCGCAGCAGCAGCGGAATATCAACAAGCCACGCGAGCCGCGAGCCCACATTAGTCAGCGCAATCGTAGTCGCGCCACGCTCCTTGGCGATCTGAATGCTTTCATTCACTTCGACGCTGCGTCCCGAATGCGAAATCGCAAACGCCACATCACCCGGCTCCATGAGACCCGCGTAAAGCCGTTGCAAATGACCATCGGTAAACGCAGTAGCTGCGATATCCAGCCGCAAAAACCTTAAAGCCGCATCTTGCGCAACGAGTCCCGAGCCCGACCCAACGCCAAAGAAGAAAACCCGCCCCGCGCTCGACAACGCCCCAACCGCACTCTCAAACACTGCCGGATCCAACGCACCACACGCATGCGTAATCCCATCGACAGCGGCCTCCCCCACCTTGTCCATCAACGTCTGAGCATCATCATCACGCGCAACCGCCGTCGACGCATACGGCACTCCGCCCGCCACGCTTTGCGCCAATTGCATCTTGAAGTCGCGCAGACCATGCGCACCGATCGCGCGGCAAAAGCGCGTGACGGAAGGCTCGGACACGTCCGCGCGCTGCGCGAGTTCGGTGATGCTCGCGCGCATCGCAAAGTCGACGTCGCTCAGCACCATCTCGGCGACTTTGCGCTCCGCAGGCCGCAAATTGGCCAGTGCGCCGCGGATGTGGGGAATCAAGTTCGGTGCGGACACCCGGTGTTCCTTAAGGGTTAAATGAATCCGCGTTGCGTCGCAGCTTCAAACAGCTTGAATCAGCCTCAAGCGGCAACACGCGGTTCAGACCAGCCTGCGCCCACTCTCCGTATCGAACAGATGAATATGCTCGGCCGGCAGGCGCAGCGTGACGCGCTGACCGGGCTCGACCTTCGAGCGCTGGCGAGTCGTCACACACCACGTGCTGCCGCCTATTTTCCCGTACAAGTGGGTCTCGGCGCCAGTCGGCTCGACCACTTCGACTTCCATCGTGGCGTCCGGCTTGTCGGCCATCGTTTCAATGTGTTCGGGACGTACACCGAGCGTGACCTTTGCGCCGGCAATGGCGGAAGCAGGCGCGCCCTCCAGCACGATCTCGCCACCGTCCGCGAGTTTCAACGCGAAGCCCTGCCCATCTGCGCGATTCGTCAACACGCCTTCCGCAAAATTCATCGACGGCGAACCGAGGAAGCTGGCGACGAAGAGATTCGCCGGGCGGTCGTACAGGTCGAGCGGACGACCGACCTGCTCGATCCGCCCCGCGTTCATCACGACGATGCGGTCTGCCATTGTCATCGCTTCGATCTGATCGTGCGTGACGTAGATCACCGTATTCTTCAGACGCTGATGCAGCGCCTTGATTTCCGTGCGCATCTGCACGCGCAGTTTGGCGTCGAGATTGGACAGCGGTTCGTCGAACAGAAATAACGACGGCTCGCGCACCACTGCACGGCCCATCGCTACCCGCTGACGTTGACCGCCCGACAGCGCACGCGGCAAGCGGTCCAGATAACCGCCGAGGTTCAGCATCTTCGCGGCGGCTTCGATCCGCGGCTTGAAACTCGCCGACGATTCCTTGCGAATCCGCGGCCCGAACGCGATGTTTTCGTAGACCGACAGATGCGGATAGAGCGCGTAGCTCTGGAACACCATCGAGATATTGCGCTGCTGCGGCGCAAGCGTGTTCGCGCGCGTGCCGCCGATCATCAGATCGCCGCCGCTGATTTCCTCGAGGCCCGCCACCATGCGCATCAGCGTGCTCTTGCCACAACCCGACGGGCCGACCAGCACGACGAACTCGCCGTCGTCGATGTGGAGATCGATGCCGTGCACCACTTGCGTGTCGCCATAGCGTTTGAAGATGCCGCTCAGTTGCACTGCTGCCATGCTGTCCTCATCGTCGTGCTGTCATGCGGACGCGTTGCCTTGCTTCATCGAGCAAGGAACACGCCACGCCATCGGGTCAATGCAGTTCAAAGCGAATCCAATCCGTTCAAAGCGATTCGAGCGTCAGTTCTTCCGCCATCAAACGGTTGCCGGCCATCAGTCCACCGTCGACCGGCAACGCGACGCCGGTAATCACACGTGCCATCGGCGATGCGAGGAACAGCACCGCATCGGCGATGTCGTCCGGCGTCGCAAAGTCGCGCAACGGGTACCACTTCTTCAGATCCTCGAAAACCTGCGGATTCTTGTCGACGCGCGCCTGCCACGCCTGCGTCTTCACCGTGCCCGGACAGACGATGTTCGCGCGAATCCCATAACGGCCAAGCTCGATCGCCAGCGCTTTGGTGTAGCTGATGAGCCCCGCCTTCGCCGCGCTATACGCCGGATGCCCAAGCGCGGCCATGCCGTTCACCGATCCGATCAGGACCAGCACACCGTTCTGCCGTTCGATCATGGACGCGCGCACCGCTTCCACCGTGTGATACGTGCCGTTCAGATTCAGATGGATGTCGCGCTGCCAGCTGGCGGCATCGGTCGTGGCAAGCGTCAGGCCTTTGGCGGCACCCGCGTTGGCGACCAGCACGTCCACCGGACCGCGCTCCATCACGGCTTCGGCAACCGCTTGCCGCACTGCGGCAGCGTCACCGAGGTCGACCGCGATCGGCGTGACATGCGCCTCGCCGAACTGCGCAACCAGTCCGTGAAGCGCGACCGCGTCGATATCGAGCGCCAGCACGGCATCTCCCTGCTCCACAAAGCGCTTGCACAACACGCTGCCGATACCGCCGCAAGCGCCCGTCACCAACACCACACGATTCATGTCCGCCCTCGCTCCTCAACCCTGCTGCAGCACCAATCTGGCTTGTAAATTTCCTACAAATCCGGCGTCGCACAGCTGCCCGGCCATCCCAAAGATTGGGTATCCGCAGCTTCTCGCTATGCGAGAATATCCCTTCTTTACAGCATCTTATGCACAAAACCGGCTGAGAAAAAATATGGCAGACCCTACGTGACAAGCTATTTTGCGTCATGTAGGATTTTTTCAAACAATTCAACCCAAGCGGCCGGCGACGGCAGCAGACCAACCCCACCATCGTTGGATGGGACCGGAGTAAGTGCTGTGCACGGGACCAGAGTAACGCGCTGACGCGCTAACTCTGGTCGACAGCTAAAGCGCTAACTCCGATCGACACAGGAGAGAGAAATGTCGTTGCATGCCCGTGCTTCCCTCGCGCTCGGCAAAGTCGCCGTGGCGCTCGCGTTTGCAGGTATTGCCGTCGCGGCTCACGCCGACACGGTCCGCGTGACAGTCGCGCATTACAGCGATGCGACCGCGCCGTACTTCGAAAAGATGGCCCGCAACTTCGAAAAGGCCAATCCCGGCACGACGATCAAGATCGAAGACGTGAGCTGGGACACGCTGCAACAGAAACTGCAGACGGACATTACCGGCAACGCCAACGCCGACCTCGCGATCGTCGGCACGCGCTGGCTGCTCGACTTCGTGAAAGACGACGTCGCCGAACCGCTCGACGGTTACATGGACGCCAGCTTCAAGGGCCGCTTCATCGGCCCGTTCCTCGCACCGGGCGAAATCAACGGCAAGGTGTACGGCCTGCCGATCGCCGCCTCCGCGCGGGCGCTCTACTACAACAAGGATCTGCTCGCGAAGGTCGGTTATCCCGACGGCCCGAAGACGTGGAATGACGTGATCGACGCGTCGAAGAAACTGAAGGCGCAGGGCATTGCCGGTTTCGGCATCCAGGGCAAGGAAATCGAAACCGACGTCTACTATTACTACGCGCTGTGGACCAACGGCGGCGACGTGGTCGGCAAGGACGGCAAGGCGGCCTTCAATTCGCCCGCCGGCATCAAGGCGGCCACGATGTACAAGATGATGATCGACCAGGGCCTGACGCAACCTGGCGTGACCGGTTACAGCCGTGAAGACGTGCAGAACCTGTTCAAGCAGGGCCGCGTCGCGATGGACATCTCCGCACCGTTCCTCGCGAAGCAGATCAAGAAGGAAGCGCCGAACCTGAAGTACGGCATCGTTCCGATCCCGATGGGTACGACGCACGCCACCTATGCCGTAACGGACTCGATCGTGATGTTCAAGAACTCGAAGGTGAAGAAGTCGGCATGGAAGTTCCTCGACTATCTGTTCACGAAGGAACCGCGCGTCGAGTTCACGACGACCGAAGGCTTCCTGCCGACCACCAAGGCTGAGGCGACCGACCCGGCATTCAACGACCCGGATACCAAAGCTTTCGTCGCACTACTGCCGACGGCTCACTTCGCGCCGACCGTGACCGGTTGGGAGGACACCGCGAAGGCTGTGACCGATGCAATGCAATCGGTTTACCTGGGCAAGGCAACGCCTACTGACGCGTTGAATGCCGCGGCGGCGCAAGCGAACAAGTCGCTCGGTAAGTGATTGCGCAGTCTCGGAGCGATTTGTTGAATACGGAACGCGCGCGGCTGTTGTGAAGGCAGCGCGCGTTCCGGTCGCAATGCACGTAATGCACGTAATGCACTATCCGGCCCATCCCGTCGCGCCCGCCTTTTCAATGTGGGCACGTCTTACGATCGAGCACGCATGAGCCGTTCCGCTTCTTCGCGCCTGCAAGCGCCCTGGTTGCTGATTGCGCCGAGTCTGGTGTTGGCGCTTTTTATCATCAGCTATCCGATTTTCAACATCGTGTGGCAATCGCTGCACGAGGTGTCGCGCTTCGGCGCGATTCGCGATTTCACCGGTCTGCAGAACTTCATTACGATTTTCACGGACCCCGCGTTTCTCGCCGCCGCCAAACGGACGATTGTCTGGACCGTGTGCGTGGTGGGCGGCACGGTGCTGATTTCGGTACCAGTTGCACTGATTCTGAATCAGGATTTCTATGGGCGCGGCGTGGCGCGCACGATTGTGATGCTGCCGTGGTCCGTCTCGCTGACGATGACCGCCGTGGTGTGGCGCTGGGCCTTCAACGACGACTACGGCATGGTCAACGTCACGTTGCAGCGGCTTGGCTTGATCAACGGCCCGATACATTGGCTCGCGACGCCGGAACTCGCATTTCCGGTGGAGATCGCGGTTGGCATTCTGGTGTCGATTCCATTTACGGTGACGATTCTGCTGGGCGGGTTGTCGTCGGTGCCGGGCGATATTTATGAAGCGGCGCGGATGGATGGCGCCAGCGCCTGGCAGCAGTTTCGCAAGCTGACAATGCCGCTCTTGCGGCCGTTCATCAACATGACGATTCTGTTGAACGTGATCTACGTGTTCAATTCTTTCCCGATCATCTGGGTGATGACGCAAGGCGGGCCGGACAACGGCACGCATATTCTCGTCACGTATCTCTACGAGCTTGGTTTCAGGCTGGGACGTCCCGGCGAAGCCGCGGCGGTGTCGCTGATCATGCTCGTCATGCTGTTCGTTTTCTCGATCGCCTATCTGCGCCTGCAGCCCGCGAAAGAAGGAGAGACGTCATGAGTCTCAGCGTCAGGATGAAGCGCTCGCTGTGGTGCTGGTTGGCACTTTCGCCGCTGATTGTGGCCGTGCTGTTCCCGTTTGCGGTGATGTTGTTTACTGCGTTGAAGCCGGCTACGGAGATCTTTGTTTATCCGGCGAGGTGGCTGCCGGTGCATTGGCAGTGGAGCAATTTTTCGGACATGTGGGTCGCGGCTAATTTCGGCGTGGCGCTGAGGAATAGTTGCGTGATCAGTTTCTTGTCGACTGCGTTGGCGTTGGCAGTGAGTTTGCCGGCGGCTTATGCGTTGGCCAGGTTTCCGTTTCGCGGGAAGGGGTGGTATTCGCAGTTTCTGCTGGTGACGCAGATGTTGTCGCCTATCTTGCTGGTTGTCGGCCTGTTCCGACTGGCGGCGATGATTCCTTATGGGGATGGGAATCTGGTCGACTCAAAGATCGGAGTCATCGTTTCTTATGCGGCCTTTAATATCGCATTCGCAGTTTGGATGTTGTCTTCTTATTTTCAGACTGTTCCGCGTGATCTTGAAGAGTCGGCATGGCTTGAGGGGTGCGGGAGGACCAGGGCTGTTTTTAAGGTGTTCCTGCCGTTGGCCGTGCCAGCGATTGTTGTGACGGCGATCTTTACTTTTATCAATGCGTGGAATGAGTTTGCTGTCGTTTATACGTTGATTCGGTCGCCGGAGAATAAGACTTTGACCGTTCAAGTGACTGACATGGTCGCCGGGAAGTACGTCGTCGAATGGCATCTGGTGATGGCCGCTACCCTCTGTGCAACGCTGCCGGTTTCGATTGTGTTCGCGTGGCTGCAGCGGTTCCTGGTGAAGGGGTTGGCGTTGGGGGCGGTGAAGTAGGTGTGGTGTGATCTGCGGCAAGGGTGAACTTGCCGCGCCCGCTTAGCCAGGATACATGCCAATTCCGAGACGTCCGGGTGTGGCACCAGTTCGCGATAACGGCTGACCCTATGGCTGCCAGAGATGGGGTCTGCCGGACCGACAATCAGCTTTAGTGGAATCGCCTGTTCCAGGCACATTTTGTTACGTTAGGGCCTGGAAACGAGAAAAGGAGGCCCCCCCCTTTCTCGAAACGACTAGTCGGTCGTGTCCATCCAGGACCGCTTCTCTACGAACGGTAACTGTCGTCAATACGGTCGAGTTTGCGGATCAGTGCCGGCCATACAAAGGAACCTCCAATTTTGGTAGTTGCTGAGCCTAAGACGGTACGTTTAGAGTCTGGCGTGGCTGGAGACTAATCTCTCCATCGACCACACACCTACCTTTTGGAGGCAACATGGCAAGCGTTGTTCTATACGGTGATCTGCTTCACTTTCTCAACGGCTTTCAGAATTTCGACGGTGGCTATCTGGACAGCTGCGGTCTCGCCGATCTCCCAGCATCAAAATTGAATGTGGTGACCGCAACCACACCGAACCGCGACGGAAACAGCGGCACGTGGCGAATCGAATCGGCAGAAGGGAAAGCTTTCGGCAGCGAAGTGAAGAGCTGTGATTCTGTCTACCTGTTCAACCTACACCAGGGCGACGGCGGATACCTCGGCACCAATAACATTGCGAACCCGCCCGAACTATACCGCGTCGTCACTGCAAACAAGAGTGAACGCCCCAACGACGTACTCACCTGGCGCCTCTTCGTTGAGTCGACAGAGGGCTACGACGGGAAACTCCGTGAAGATAACGTAGTCCGCTTGCTCAACGACTATGACAACACCCGCGGTGGATTTCTCGACAGCTGTGAAAACTCAACCCACCCTAACACCAGGTATCAGGTATTCACGTCTGTTCTCTCGAATCGGGGTGTCAACTTTGATCCGAGCCACATGACCGGCCTGTGGAAAGTCTCGAAACAGAAACCCTGATCGGAGTGGCGTTGCCGCTAGCGGAAGTTCAATCGCGGACGCAAAAAACGGGCGGGTGGTATGGGGGGAGCCACAAGGCTCGCCGGTTTTTGCGAAACCCCGGTCTGCTATACGCTTCTATGTGCCCGTGCACCCACTACCTCAAGCGAGTGTCAGGCGGTCCAAGAAGTACCAGCGAGGTCGCAGCATGAGGCGGGCAGTACGTCGCCTCCGGACAACGCGGTGGCGACGCCCTCCCTCGAACTGCTATACCCACCTCAACGCTCCACTTTCGACATAACCGCCGTCGCCGGGTCATACCGATAACCCTTCTGCGAAAGTCGCTCGGCCATCGTCGCTCCGATAAGCTTTTGCTGAATGTCCCGCGATATCAACTCACTATCTGGCTTAAGCCGCTCGAGTTCGGACGAGAGTTTCCGGATGAGCGCCACTTCTCCTGTGCTGCGTGAGTCGATGAACAATAGTTTCTCGTTTGCCGAACCGAGCCGTCCCTTGAGGTCCTTGGCATGCGCCACCCATTGTTCAGCAATCGAACGAAGCTCATTAAAGGCCTTCTCATGCGCTTTGGCCTGAGCCGAGATCTGGCGTTGTAACTCGGCGACTTCTTCCGCCGTCGCAGATTCGCCCGCTTGAGCGGCAAGTTGATGGCTGCGTCGCGCTTCTTCGGCGCGAGCCTTCTCAACTTCTGCGAGGCGCTGCGCCAATGTCGCCGCACGTTGTTCGGCGGCCTCTGCCCGCTCCTTTGCCGCAGACGCGTCTTGCGAGACCCGGGCCAGTTCTGCGCTCACAGCCGACGCATCCTGTGCAACCCGGGCCAGCTCAGCGCTCGCGGCAGACGCACCCTGCGAAACCTGGGCTAGTTCAGCGCTCATAGCCGCTTGCGCCTCAGTCATCGCGCTGACCTGTTTCCTCGCCTCTTCAAGCTCACGGGCAACGCCTTGCAGCTCGTTGCGCTGAATCGACGCTTCCTCACTCCGCGCTGCGCCTGTCTGACGCTCGGCTTCGAGCGCGACGCGCGTCTCCTCAAGTTCCCGACCGACGCGCTGCAGTTCGTTAAGGTGAACCGCAGCTTCCTCGCTTCGCGCTGCGACTGTCTGGCGCTCCGTAGCAAGCGCGGTGCGCGCCTCATTCAGTTCAGCCTCAATCGCAGCTACCCGCGCCAGGCTCTCGCTCACCTGCGCCGCATCAGATTCAGCACGCGATGAAGCCGCGCTCGATTCCTGCGACCATCGTTCCGCTTCGGCCGCCTTCGCCTGCTCGACTTCCGCGAGGCGCTGCCCCAAAGTCGCCGCATGCTGCTCGGCGGCCTCTGCCCGCTCCTTTGCCGCTGCAGCATCTTGTGAAACCCGGGCCAGTTCAGTGCTCGCGGCAGACGCATCCTGCGCAACCCGGGCCAGCTCGGCATCCGCAGTCGCTTTCGCTTCAGTCATAGCACTGACCTGCTCCCGCGCCGCCTCAAATTCCCGCCCAACGCGCTGCAGTTCGCCAAGCTGAACCGCCGCTTCCTCGCTCCGCGCTGCGCTCGTCTGACGCTCTACAGCAAGCGCGTTGCGCGCCTCGTCCAGTTCAGCCTCAAGCGCGGCGACCCGCGCCAGACTCTCGCTCATCTGCGCCGCAGCGGCTTCAGCACGCGACGAAGCCGCGCTGGATTCCTGCGCCCATCGTTCCGCTTCGGCCGCCTTCGCCTGCTCGACTTCTGCGAGGCGCTGCGCCAACGTCGCCGCATGCTGTTCCGCGGCCTCTGCCCGCTCCTTCGCGGCAGAAGCATCCTGCGAGACCTGTGCCAGTTCAGCGCTCACGGCAGACGCCTCTTGCGAGACCCGGGCCAATTCAGCGCTCGCGACAGAGGCGTCCTGCGAAACCTGAGCCAACTCAGCGCTCACAGCCGCTTTCGCTTCAGAGATGGCGGCGACCTGCTCCCGCGCCGCCTCAAGTTCACGACTAACGCGCTGCAATTCATCAAACTGAATCGCTGCTTCTTCGCGGCGCGCTGCGCTAGTCTGGCGCTCTGCCTCGAGCGCGAAGCGCGTCTCATCCCGTTCAGCCTCCAGCGCGGCAGCCCGCGCGAGGCTTTCGTTCGTCTGCGCCGTGGCGGCTTCCGCGCGCGATGATGCCGCGCTGGCCTCCTGCAACGCTCTATCCGCCTCCGCGGACTTCGCCTGACAGTCATAACCCAACGAGGTGATCTCCTGCCGCGCCTCGTCAAGCTCCTGCTTCATCTGTGCGATCTGATCGTTTTGGCTGGAAACAACAGCGCCCAACTCTCCACGCGCCTTACGCTCCTCGTCGAGTTCCGCCTTGGTATGTTCCAGCGCGGCCTCTTCCACGGACACCCGCTGTGCCAGTTCCTCCACACGCGCCTCCGCAGCTTCCGCGCGGCCAGACGCTGTCGCAAGTTCCGCCGCGAGGCGTGCGGACGTCTCCTCCGAGGCACTCAGCGCGCCCGTCAGCGCAACGTGCCGCTCACGCCCGGTTGCGACTTCTTCCGTCGACTTCTGATACTCGACAAGAACCTCGTCCCGTTCCGCGCGGGCCATGTCGAGGTGCTGGTTCACGGCGCTCAGGTGCTGACTGACGGCCCGGTCAGCTTCGCCCTGGGCGGCCATCCAGAGCCGATCCGCGGCGCTCATCATGGTTTCGGCAATGTGCTCCGGCAACCCGGCCTGGACCTGCACATGGGGCATGAGGGGCTGCCGCGCTTCGCGCCAGCGTTGCAAGGCCGCCGCAATGGCAACAATCGACCCGCCAGGGATCTCGGGCCAAATGGTCACTGGGGAAACTTTCCGGCCTTCGTCGACCATTCGATCTGCGATTCCCGCGACGAGTTCGTCCGTGATTGTGTCTGCGTCCGTAGACATAAGCGCCTCAAAGCTCATTTTGACCTGACGAAAAATTGAGTCCCCAATACGGTACTCCATCCGGCCACACCTCCGATGAAAGGATCGCAAGTTTGAGCGGTGCGTTCGAATTGGAGACCGGTAACAGCCATGTTTATCGACGATCGACATTATGACGGATGATGCTTGTCGCCCTGGTTGTGTTGGATGCGCCCTCCCGGATGCCCCGAAGTGGCAGGGAATGCGTGGAAATGAAAGCGTTTGCGGCATCCCCTCCGCAGTCAAACGATCACGTCGGCGGCGGCCGTGTATCTGCCACCGTGTGCTCGCGCGCATGCGCAATATCGAGGGTCTCCTGGTGGAACTTCGCAAGCGACTTGCGGTGCGTGACACTGACAATCGCCGCTTTCGGCAGCCGTTCGATCAACAGGCGATACAGATGCGCTTCGTTCTCGGTGTCGAGCGCACTCGTTGCTTCGTCGAGAAACACGTAGTCAGGCTTGTGCATCAGCACGCGTGCGGCCGCTAGCCGCTGCTGCTCGCCCGGAGAAAGAATGCGCCACCAATGGTGAGATTCGTGCAACCGGTCAGCATAGCCCTCAAGCCGGCACAGACGCAGCGCCTCGCAACATGCCTCGTCGCTGAAATCGGCGGCCGCTGCGGGATAGGTGAGCCCAGCCTTCAGGGTGCCGACCGGCAGGTAGCTCTGCTGCGGGATGAACATCATGCGCGCGTTCACAGGTGCGTCGATCGAGCCGTTTCCGAACGGCCAGAGACCAGCCAGCGCGCGCAACAGCGTGCTCTTGCCCGAGCCGGACGGTCCGCGCACGAGCCAGCGCGAACCAGGCTTGACGGCGATGTCGCGCACGCTCGCGAGCGTCTCGCCGTTGGGCAGCGCAAGCGTGAGGTTGTGCGTGACGAGCTGGCTCTCGTCGACGTAGTGCAGATTGATGCCGCCATGCTCGGTTGCGGGCGACACGGACTCCTTCAGATGAGGCAGCTGCATGACGCGCCTGAACTCGCGCAGACGATTGACCGTTGCGCGCCATTGAACAAGCGTGTCGTAATTGTTGATGAACCACGAAAGCGATTCGCTAACCGAACCGAATGCGTCGGCGATTTGCATCAGCGTGCCGAAACTGAGCGCACCGGCGAAATAACGGGGCGACGCCACGACGATCGGAAAGATTTCGGCGATCTGACCGTAGAAATTGAGCACGAAGCTGTAGCGCCGCGTGTACTTCATCACGCGCCACCAGTTTTCACGAATCCGGCCGAACAGGTCCTGAGCGGTCGATTCCTCGGCCCGCATACCGTCGTAGAACGCAATCTGCTCGGCATTCTCGCGCAGACGGATCAGGCCGAACCGGAAATCCGCCTCGACGCGCTGCAACTGGTAGTTGATCGACACAAGCGGATGACCGACCTTGTTTGTCAGGAGCGAGCCGGCAATCGCATAGACGATGGCTGCCCAGAGCATGTAGCCAGGAATCTGGACGGGCGTGCCGCCAATCATGACTGCCAGCGCGCCCGCCGTGCTCCATAGAACCGTCGAAAACCAGATGAGTGTTTCGAGCGTCGAGAGCAGGTCGAGTGTGAGCGAAAGTGTGGTGTTGGCGAATGACTCGAGATCGACGGCGATCCGCTGGTCAGGGTTGTCGGTGAGGCGATCGCGCTCGATGCGGTAGAAGGTGCCGTCGCCCAGCCATTCCTGCAGATAACGCGTGGTCAGCCACTGGCGCCAGCGGAAGCCAAGCATCTGACGCAGATAGCGGTTATAGACGGAAATCCCGACGAACGCGAACGCGAGCGCGCTGAAAAACAGCATCAGCTGCGGGAATTCATGCACCTTCCTGCCTTCCAGTGCGTTGTAGAAGTCACGGTTCCACGTGTTCAAGCGGGCGTTGATGCCAACCAGGATCAGGTCCATGGCGATGATCGTGATCAGCAGACCCCACGCGGTTCTGCGTTCCTCGGAGACCCAGTACGGTCTGATCAGGCTCCAGGCTGAGACACGATCTGGTTGCCCGGATCCAGGGCCGGCCTGACCATCTGCCTGACGCGTCATGATGGTTGGCCTGCGCCAGAACCTCCGGGTGCTGTTGCGGGCGCGGTCAGGTCATCGTCTGAAGGCGCGTATGCCGCCCCCTTGCCCGCCGGCATGCCGGCTGATTCGGCGATTTCAACCCGCAGACTTCCTTGATTATTCCAATACGCCCAGCTGGCATCGTTGGCAAAGCAATACAGGTAACCCGAGTATGGAGCCTCGATCTCTATCTCCCTGCCGATTCTGAAGTAGAAGGGTTGAGGTGGCACGCCTGCCTCGCCCGGTTGCCCTGGATATGAGATTGCACCGCAGAGTTCGAACCAGTTCGCCCCCCTGACCCGCTTGCACCACGCAAACAGGCGTTGCATCCAGTTGCCTGGCGTCCCCTCCGCTCCAGATGCGCTGTCCCCGTCCAGCCACGTTTGACCTTCAGGCACCTTGAACCGGTAGCGCACGCCCTCCTTCATGAAAATACCAGTCCAATTCCACAACGGGCTGGCGAAAACCCGCACCTGGACCGCCACCGCAGGGTCTATGTTCGGTCGATAGGGAGCCTGAAAGAAAAAGCGAACGACATTGGTTGGAACGGGCACCCCCTGAAACTCGTCGCTATCCGAGTTCCATGTGCCGTCACAGCAAACGAAAAGCCTCTTCATGTTCGCGGTCCTTCTCGTCCTGCGAGATTGTCATCGCGCAATGGAGCAACGGCGTCCTCGACACCCACGATTCACCGATTGACATCCCGACGCGGCCACTCGTCGGGGTCATCGACTCGAAGAGTTCGAAGCCCGGCGGAAGTTTCACCTCATATTTCGACGCGCGAGCCCAGTTCGATCACCCGGCTTGAACTCAGCTTGAAATAAGCCGCAGGGTTGCCGATATTGTGCGCCATCACGCTGAACACTCGTTCGCGCCACACCGGCATGCCCTTGCCTCCGGTCGCCACCACCGTGGCATGACTGAGGAAAAAGGACACCTGCGCCGGATCGACCACGAGGCCCTTCGGCTCGCAGTCGCGCAGCGCTTGCGGCAGGCTGGCCTCGTCCTTGAAGCCGTAGGTCACGAGGATGCTGTGGCAGTTGTGGCCCAGCGGCGTGATCGCCACGCGCTGCTCGCGTGTCACATAGGGCACATCCAGGTTGGTCACGTGCACGAACAGCACACGCTCGTGCAGCACGTGGTTGTGCGCCAGGTTGTTGATCAGCGCATGCGGCACGGTGCTGGGGTCGATGGTCAGGAACGCGGCGGTGCCGGGCACGCGTATCGTTTCCTTCGCGAACAGGCTGTCCAGGTACCTGGTCAGCGGCAGCGCGCCGGCATGGATGCTGGCCTCTTCGACCATCAGCGCACGGCCGCGGTGCCAGGTGGACATGACGGTGAACATGATCGCGCCCAGCAGCAGCGGGAACCATCCGCCATCCACGAACTTGAGCAGGTTGGCCGAGAAGAACGCGAAGTCGATGACAAAGAAGAAGCCGGTGGCCAGCACGCACAGCAACCAGTTGTAGTGCCAGGCGTAGCGCACCACGTAGAACGTGAGGAAGGTGGTGATCATCATGGTGCCCGTTACGGCGATACCGTAGGCGGAACCCAGTGCCGTAGAGGAGCCGAAGCCCAGCACCGCCCCCACCACCGCGATCAGCAGCAGCCAGTTGATGGCAGGCACATAGATCTGGCCGACCTCGCGCTCGGAGGTGTAGACGATGCCCATGCGCGGCATGAAGCCCAGTTGCATGGCCTGCTTGGTCATGGAAAACGCGCCGCTGATCACCGCCTGCGACGCAATCACAGTCGCCACCGTGGCCAGCAGCACCATCGGAAACAGGGTCACCGAAGGGAACAGGTGGAAGAAGGGGTTGTCCACGGCCTTGGCGTCCGACAACAGCAGCGCGCCCTGGCCCAGGTAGTTGAGCCCCAGCGCGGGTAGCACCAGAGCGAACCACGACAGGCGGATCGGCGGCGCGCCGAAGTGGCCCATGTCGGCATACAGCGCCTCGGCGCCGGTCAGCGCCAGCACCACCGCGCCGAGCGAGACAAAGGCCCGCCAGCCGTTACGCATCAGGAATTCGAGGCCCACGAACGGGTTGAACGCGTCGAGGATGCCCGGCGCGCGACCGATGCTGAGCAGTCCCGCCACCGCAATCACACCGAACCACAGCACCATCACCGGCCCGAACACCGCGCCGATGCCGGCCGTGCCGCGCCGCTGCACCAGGAACAAGGCGATCAGCACGACCAGCGCGATCGACACCACGAAGGGCTTGAGCTGCGGCTCCGCCACTTCCAGCCCTTCCACCGCGCTGAGCACCGAGATGGCCGGCGTGATGACGCCGTCGCCGTAGAACAGCGCCGCACCGAACACGCCGGCGAGCAGCAGCCCGTTGCGCAGGCGGGGCCGGTCCACCACCGAACTGGAGGCCAGCGCCAGCAGCGCCATGATGCCGCCCTCGCCGTGGTTGTGGGCGCGCATGATCAGCGTCACGTACTTTAGCGTCACCACGATGATCAGCGACCAGATGATGAGCGACACCACGCCCAGTACATTGAAGCGGTTGAGCACCAGCCCGTGACCCGAATCGAATACCGTGCTCATGGTGTAGAGCGGACTGGTGCCGATGTCGCCGAACACGATGCCGATGGCGGCCAGCGCCAGCTTGACCATCGAGCCGTGGCTGCCTTGCGCGCCGTGGTCGGCCTGGGCGCCCGATTGCGGGCCTGAAGACGATTCCATGAATGGCTCCTTCTCAGTGGGTGGGGGCCCTCCGCCAGCGAACGGTGCGCCGGCGCGCAATCCAGGTCAGTTACTTCACCGTACGACAAAACGGCTCGATCTAACAGTGCAGACTGCACGCGTCGTGCGCGGTCGGTTTCCGCGTACGGCACACTTCAAGCGTTCACCTAGCCGTTCCAGTTTGCGCTTCACGGACTTCGCGAACCAGCGTCTGAACCAGTTCCGCCGCCGGCATCGCACGCGAAAGCCGCACGGCCTGCCCTGCCCATTGAGCTGCATAGGCAGCGCTTCCCTGCGCTTTGGCGGCCGCGTGCAACGCCTTTCCGGTGTCGTAAGCAATCGGATAATCAGGCAGCGCGGGGCGCGTTGGATCATCGCCCAACTCGCTGAACTGGTTCTCGATGCCGCGCGCCGCACGTCCAGAGATCGCGCTAATAAATGTCGTGCGACTGTGCGGACTCAGCAGTGCGGCCCGATAGGCTGCGTCGGCGGCGGATTCGGGCGAGGCAACGAATGCGGTGCCGAGTTGCGCCGCCTGTGCGCCCAGCGCCGACGCAGCCGCGATGCCCGCGCCGTCCATGATGCCGCCGGCCGCGATCACCGGCAGTGGAATCTCGCGAACAATCAGCCGCACGAGCGCCATTGTGCCGAGCAACTCGTCCGGGGCCGACGGGTCGAAATTCCCTCGATGACCGCCGGCCTCGGCGCCCTGCGCAACGATGCCATCCAGTCCTGCTGCATGGATCCGAGCTGCCTCGTCAAGACTGGTGGCACTCCCAAGCAGCATGATCCCGGCTTCGCGTAACGCAGCGATTTTCCTGGCCGACGGCAACCCGAAGTGAAAGCTGACCACAGCCGGACGCTCGTCGAGCAACATCTCGAGCATCGCATCGTCTTCGACAAAACTCGTATAGATCTCGCGCAGCGCCGTGGGTGGTTGAGCACCGAAGCGCGCGAAGTGCGGCGCCAGATAGTCGAGCCAACGCGCCTCCCGAACGGGATCGGCAACGGCCGGCGCATGCACAAACACATTGACGTTAAACGGCTTGCCGCTCAATGCGCGAATTTCGTGGATCGCCGCCCGCGCGCTCTGCGCATTCATCGCACCGACACCGAGCGAGCCCAATGCGCCCGCGTTCGACACCGCCGCGGCAAGCGCCGGCGTGCCCACGCCCGCCATCGGCGCCTGGATGATCGGCAAGGCAACGCCCAACCGGGCGAGCAGATTCGGAGAGTCCTTCATGTCCTCAGCTCCTTGCAATCGCTACGCGCTCAGCGTTCCCGTGCGCGTATGTCTGTGATGGATTCACCCCCCCAGCCCCAATTGTCCGTGTCGATTTCCTCGATCACGACAAAAGTGGCCGCGGGGTCCTTGTGCAACACGCGCACCACAAGATCGGTCGCGCCCTTGATCAACTCGGCCTTCTGCTCGCGGGTAACGCCTTCGCGCGTCACCTGAATATTGATGTACGGCATCATGCACTCCTTTCAGTTGCCCCGGGTTCGACGGGACGTATTACCACTTACCGGCAGCCGTCCCGCCATCCAGGCGCGTGCGGGCATTGCCGACGACGTTGTAGCCACGCTCCACATAGGCCTCGGCCAGCGCAAAGCCGACACCGCTAGATGCACCGGTGACGACGACAGTCTTGTTTTGCCTGTTCATGACGCTCGGCTCCATGGGTAAAGGAAAACGGCTCCGAGCCACGCATCGGCGGGCATCGCTGGGAGTCGCGATGGCTGTCCGGCTCCCATGTAACTGACTATACTTATGCCACTCGCGTCGATAAATACGCCCAAGTCGAATTCATTTGATACATCAGGTAATGAATAGCTCACGGATCATCGAACGAAACAGCAAGCGCCAGTTCGACGACTTGATGCTCGGCAGCATCGAGCTGTTCTGTCTCGCGGCGGAACTGGAGAGCTTTACGGACGCCGCCACCGCAGCCGGCGTCACGCCGGCGGCAGTGAGCCGCTCGGTGTCGCGGCTGGAGGAGCGCATGGAGGTGCGGCTCTTCGTCAGAACCACACGCCGTATCCGGCTGACCGACGCGGGCAGGACGTACTACGAGCGTTGTCGCGAGGCGCTCGGACAACTCGTCGACGCAGAGCGCGAAGCCACGGGCCAGCAGTCCGCCGCCGCCGGCGTGTTGCGCATCAGCATGCCGACGCCCTATGCGCACTATCGCGTGCTGCCCATCCTGCCGGCCTTTCGCGAACGGCATCCGCAGGTGCGGGTCGACGTGCACATCAGCAATCGCAACATCGACTTCGCCGAAGAAGGCTTCGATCTGGCCATTCGCGGCAGCGCGCCGGGCGAATCGAATCTGATCGCCCGCAAGCTCGAAGACGCGGAACTGGTCGTGGTGGCCAGCCGCGCTTATCTGTCGCGAGCCGGAACGCCGTCGTCGCTGGAGGACCTCGCGCGCCACGATTGCATTCAGTTCGACCTGCCAAGCAGTGGCCGCAAGATTCCCTGGCTGTTCAAAAGCGGGGCGGACGTGCAGGAGCATTTCACCGATGGCGGCTATTCGAGCGCGGGCGATGTACTTGGCGGCGTGACGTTGGCGCGCAGCGGCGCCGGGCTGTTCCAGACGTATCGTTTCGTCGTCGAGCAGGACCTGGCGACAGGCGCTCTGGTGGAAGTGTTGCCGGCGCTCGGCGGCGCCTCCCGGCCGTTCGTGCTGCTGTATCCCCACAAACGCCATCTGTCGTTGCGGGTGCGGCGCTTCGTCGATTTTCTCGTCGCGACGCTCGGCTCCGCTCCGGGCAATCAGCTCGCCTCTTCCCTCCTTGACGGCTGAACGGCAATGGATCGAATCGACGCGATGAAGGTATTCGTCGCCGCCCTCGACGAGGGCAGCCTTGCCGCGGCAGGCCGGCGCCTCGGCCGCTCGCCCGCCGCCGTGAGCCGGGCCATTGCGTTTCTCGAAGCGCATGCCGGCATGGCGCTGCTGCATCGCACCACGCGCACGATCAAGCTGAGCGAAGCCGGCGAGCGCTACGCTGCCTCGTGCCGGCGAATCCTGACCGACCTCGAAGAAGCCGATCTGATGATCGCCGGCGAACGCGCGGCGCCACGCGGCACGCTGACGCTGACCGCGCCCGTGGCCGCCGGTCAGGACTTTCTGCGCCCGCTGCTCGACGAGTTTGTGGACCTGTATCCGGATGTCACCGCGCGCCTCTATCTGCTCGACCGCCCTGCCAACCTGATCGACGAAGGGATCGACGTCGCGCTGCGCATTGCCCACCTGGCCGATTCGACGCTGATCGCGACGCCGGTCGGCGAAGTCCGCCGGGTGGTCGCCGCCGCGCCGCGCTATCTCGCCAACCATCCGCGTCTCGAGGAACCCGGCGATCTCGCCCAACACCGGATCATTTCGATGACGCATTTCGGCGTCGATTCGTGGAGCTTTCCGTCATCGAACAATTCGGCGGCTCCACAAACGGTGCACTTCACGCCGCGGCTGATCGTCAACAGCGTGCAAGGCGCGGTGGCCTCCGCCGTCGACGGCTACGGGGTCACGCGGCTCTTTTCGTATCACATCGCCGAGCAGGTCCGCGAAGCTTCGTTGAAGATCGTGCTGGCCGGTTACGAGCAAGCGCCGCTCCCTGTTCATCTGCTCACGCCGCAAGGCCGTCTCTCGGTGCCGAAAGTCCGGGCCTTCGTCGACTTCGCGGTACCGCGTCTACGCACCCATTTCAGCACGCTCAAAGCGATCACCGACGCGGATTAAACCGTCACGCGGAAGAATGTCTGCCGCGCGGCGGCGATTCTCTCGCCACGCGTTCGTCCCTAAACTGCTTTCCATGGGTAACAGCTGCGGCCAAACCTGGTTGCAACGCCAAACGCATGGAGCAGGCAATGGACTCGGAACAGAACGTGGTACTCGTCGCCGGTGCGCAGATGCGCGCGGAATCACGGGGGGCGATATGAATCAGGCAGCCAATGTGGCGCCCCTTGGGGCCGGGTTCACGAACGCCACCAGCTACGCCGAACGGAATACACGCTACTGGCGCCGCAACCTTTTCATTTGCGTGTTCGGCTCGTTTACCACACTGGTCAGTCTGAGCATGTTGCTGCCGTTTCTGCCCCTCTATGTGCAGCAACTCGGTGTAACTTCGCAGGCCGCGATCGTGCAGTGGTCAGGCGTGGCGTTCGGCGCGACCTTTCTCGGCACGGCCGTCACGGCGCCGCTCTGGGGGCGTCTGGCCGATCGTTATGGGCGCAAGCCGATGCTCGTAAGAGCAGCAGTCGGCATGGCGATCGTGATGTCGTTGATCGGCATGGCGCACAACGTGACCGAGCTGGTGGTGTTGCGGCTGCTGGCCGGATTGATCGGGGGATATGCATCGGCGTCGATTGTGATGATCGGCACCCAGGCGCCTCGCGAACGCGCGGGATGGGCACTCGGCATCCTCTCGACCGGCTCGCTGGCCGGCAGTCTCGCGGGTCCGCTGGTCGGCGGTCTGCTGCCCTCGTTGATCAGCATTCGCAGTACGTTCTTCGCCGGCGGCGCCATGATCGCGGTCGCCGCCGTGCTGACGATCCTGTTCGTACGGGAAGACTTTCACCCCGACGCCGATGCCAAGGCGCGCGCCCCAACAAGCGCGGCGGCGCCGAAGCTGACCAACCGCACCGTGATGGTCGCGCTGCTGCTGACCGCGATGATGGTGCTGCTCGCCAACATGTCGATCGAACCGATCATCACCGTGTATATCGCACACCTCAATGTGCCGACCGACCACCTGGCCCGCACGGCCGGCATCGTGATGGCGTGCTCGGCGTTCGGCAGCATGCTGACTGCGGCGCGGCTTGGCGCACTGGCGGATCGGATCGGCAGTTGGAACGTGATTATCGGATGCCTCGTGTTGACCGGACTCGTCATGGTGCCGCAAGCGTTCGTCACGCAGTGGTGGCAACTGGCGCTTCTGCGCGGTTTGATGGGCATGACATTGGCTGGCCTGCTGCCGTCGATTGCGAAACTGGTCCGGCACGCGGCCAGTGAACAGCAGTCGGGAACGATGCTCGGGTATCTTCAGTCGGCGCAATTCGCCGGCCAGGTTATCGGGCCGTTGATCGGTGGAGTGATCGGCGTTCATCTTGGCCTGCACGCCGTGTTCTTCGTCACAGGCTCGCTGTTGATTGCTTGTGCCGTGCTGGGTCAGGTTGTGCGCAGCCGGCCGATGCACGCGTGATGGTCTCCGGCTGGCGACCAGATAAAACGCAGGCCAATACTGGTTGTCGCAGGCGCGCCACGTTGCATAGTCGTTGTCCTGCGCCACCGGGAACGTAATGTCGAAGCGTTTGATCGCCGTTTTGAGGGCACGTGGTCTACACGCACTTCGGCGAAGGCGACTACGAACAGACCGAAGCGAAGATCAAGGCCTTGCTGGCGGAAAACTCATCGCCGGCCGTGCAGGCATGCTGTGCAACCGCGCGATCGTGAGCGACTTCGAGTAATCATCATTTTCTGGCTGGTTAACTCGAAAAATATAGTATAAACGGCACATATTTACCTGTTAAATAGGATCGCATTGTTCCAATGAACATTAACCGGTAAAATATTAACGTTTATCGGCAAATTTGATGGATAACCGGCAAAATGTTGCTCTTTGATCTCGCTACTGCGGACGAAATCGCGCTTGAACTGGGTCAACGGCTACGCGTGCAGCGCCTCGCTCAGAATCTTCAGCAAAGCGAACTGGCCGCCCGCGCCGGGGTGTCCGAGCGCGCGGTACGCAACCTCGAACGTACCGGGAAGGCAACGCTTGAGAGTCTTCTCCGGGTAGCGATGGCGCTTGGGCTGACCGGCTCGCTGTCGCCTCTGTTCGAATACAAACCGAACTCCATTCGCGCGATGGAAAAGGCGAGCGCCGCGCGTGAGCGGGCTTCCCGGAGGTGACGATGAAAAAACTGAGCGTCGTCTACGCCGGCTGGAGCGAGCGTTTCGAACTGGGCAAGCTCGGGGACGACGGGACAAACCTGATATTTGAGTACTCCTCCGAAGCGCTGCAACGCGGTCTCGAGCTTTCGCCCTTGCATCTGGCATTGCGTCAGCAGGCCTACGATAGCTTTCCGGACCACCAGTTTCGCTTGCCAGGGCTCGTTTCCGATGCGCTGCCCGACGGCTGGGGCATGCTGCTAATGGACCGTCTCTTTCGGCAGCGAGGCTGGGAGCCTGCGCGGATGTCCCCGCTCGACCGTCTTGCGTTCATTGGCGAGAAGGCAATGGGTGCCCTTGTTTTTGAGCCGGCTCAGGGAGACGATCTTCAACCTTCCGATGTGCAGCTTATCGAGCTTGCCCGGGAGGTCCGCGAAGTGATGACGGACGGCAGTACCGAGTTGCTGCGCGAACTCGTCCTGATGGGCGGCTCGCCGCACGGCGCCCGGCCTAAAGTGCTGGTCAACTTCGACCCGCACAGTGGCCGCATGTCGAACTCGGAGCAGCGTGCCGGCACGCCCTGGCTGGTCAAGTTTCCCGCCCAGTACGACCACAAGGAGGTGTGCGCAGTCGAGGCGCTGTATGCCGTGCTTGCCGAAGCATGTGAGATTCCCGTGCCGTTAACAAGGTACTTTGATCTCGGTCCGTCTCTTTCAGCATTCGGCATCGAGCGTTTCGACCGGTCTGGCGCTCAGCGCGTGCCAATGCACACCGCTGCCGGCGCGCTGAACGCCAACTTCCGATATCCGTCGATCGACTATGGTTCGCTTCTGAAATTGACTCGCTTCATCACGCGGGACGAGCGTGAAGTGTTGCGGGCCTTTGAGCGCTGTGTGTTCAATGTGGTGTTCAACAATCGGGACGACCACACGAAAAACTTCTCTTTCCGACTGTCGGCGCAGGGGCAGTGGCAATTCTCACCGGCTTACGACTTGACCTTCAACGAAGGGCCGGGCAGTGAGCATCAAATGGACGTGTGCGGCGAGAGCCGCGCGCCGGCGCGTAAGCATCTGTTGCAGCTTGCCAGCCTGACGGGCCTACCGGCCCGTGCCGCGGAGGCGGTCATTGAACGCACTGCGGGGGTGGCCGGCCGGTTTCGGGATCACGCGCGGAGCTTTCCTATTCGGCGCGCAACGGTAAGCCTGATCGCAGGCAAGATAGAAACGAATCGCGCGCGCATGCTGTGAAGCGAGATCAATGAATGAGCACTGATTAGCGGAATGCGCCGCTGATGAGGCAGTGCACGCCGCGATCGCCGCTTCGACCTCATCCGCCGCCGCGTCTAAACACCAGCCAGCGCCGGCAACTCGACCTCGTACGACACGCGCACGCGCCGGCTGCTTGTCGGTGGCTGATGTGCCACGTCGCTCAGTTGCGCCGCGCTCTCGACGCGCCTCGGTAAGCGCGCGGGATAGCGGGCGTTTTTCTTCTCGAGAATGGCCCGGCTCAGAAACCCGGCGCTATACGCTTTCAGCAAGTGCGCATGGTGCGCTTCGATATACGCAGCAATCTGCGCCTCCTCACCGTCGATCATGGCGACTAGCGCCAGCGTGCTCGCATTCCAACGGAAGCGCAGGCCGAGTTCATCGAACGCACTGTTATAGGCGCACAGTTGCGCCTCGACTTCCGGATCATGCGTGCTGTCGCAAGCGTCGAACTGGGACTGGTTCATGTTCGTCTCCTTCAGGCAAATGGCATGACCAACAATAGGAGCACACGTAGATAAACAACAATTAAAGTTATTTCGAAAAACAATAGTGTTTTGTTTATACATTCGATTCCCCTCCAGTACGGCAGCGACCCAATCCGGATGTCCGGACAGCTGCATCGCGTTGCTCACAGCCCAATAGTCAGTAGCAGCACGCCTATCTATTAGGTATGCCTAATGCAAACCATAAAATGTTTTAACTTTCACTTATCGCCGTTCTCGCGCAGCATCTCCTCAGACGCGCTCCACGCCAAACACCTTTCACCCAGTTGTCGTGCGATCGACGGGTAAGGGTTTTCGTTAGTGCAGTTCCCGCTGGCCGACCATTGGCGCGCCATTGCCCACCGACAAACCGGCAATGAAGCGATTCGATCACGTAAGTCCAACGCGCCACCCGAGCGCGACGGAATCTACAGGAGACGAAAGACATGGGACATTCCAACGTATCCCGGAGCGGCAGTACGGCGTTCTGGCATCACCGCTGGGTGCAACTGGCGATCGGCATTGTGTGCATGGGGCTTGTCGCGAATCTGCAATATGCGTGGACGCTTTTCGTCGTACCTATGGATAACGCCCACCATTGGGGCCAGGCGGCAATCCAGACCGCGTTCACCGTCTTCATCGTCACTGAAACCTGGCTCGTGCCTGTCGAAGGCTGGCTGGTCGACAAGTTCGGGCCGCGCCCGGTCGTGATTGGCGGTTCGCTGTGTGCGGCGCTCGGCTGGATCATCGACGCGCATGCGAGCAGTCTCGCCGAGCTCTACGTCGCGGCAGTGATCGCCGGCATCGGCGCGGGTTGCGTGTATGGCACCTGCGTCGGCACGGCGCTCAAATGGTTTCCGGACAAGCGCGGTCTCGCGGCCGGTTTGACCGCGGCAGGGTTCGGCGCCGGCGCGGCCGTCACCGTAATCCCGATCGCCAACATGATTCAGCGCTCGGGCTACGAACACACGTTCATGTTCTTCGGCATTTTCCAGGGCGCCTGCATGCTGCTGCTCGGCACCATGCTGATACGGCCGAAACCGCCCGCAACCGCAGCCACGGCCAAACGCGTGGTGGCAAGCAAGATCGACTACACGCCCGGCGAGATGATCCGTTCGCCGCTCTTCTGGGTGCTGTACCTGATGTTCGTGTTCGTCGCGGCCGGCGGCATCATTGCAACCGCCCAGCTTGGGCCGATCGCGAAGGAATTCGGCTTTGCCAAACTGCCGGTGAATCTGCTGGGCGTCACGCTGCCGCTGCTCACGATGACGCTGTCGATCGACAATCTGTGCAACGGCTTCACGCGTCCGTTGTGCGGTTTTCTGTCGGACCGCATCGGCCGTGAAAACACGATGTTCATGATCTTTCTCGGCGAAGGCGTCGCGCTGCTGGGACTCATGCAGTTCGGCCACAACCCCTACGCATTCATGTTCTTCGCAGCCACCGTGTTCCTGTGCTGGGGCGAGATCTTCTCGATCTTCCCGGCCACCTGCGCGGACACGTTCGGCAGCAAATACGCCGCGGCCAATGCGGGGACGCTTTATACCGCGAAGGGGACCGCGTCGATGCTGGTGCCGATCGCATCGGTGCTGTCGGCGAACGGCGGGTGGAGCACCGTGTTCATCTCGGCGGCGGCGATCTCGATCGCGGCAGCGGTGTCCGCGAAGTTCATCCTCGCCCCCATGAGAAAACGCTGGATCGAGAACTCGGGCGCGCCGGCTGGCATGGTCATCGCCGAAGCGCGGCTGCAACCGTCGTCCGGCGGCTCGCCTGAATAAACAACAACGTGAGCGCGCAACTCGCGACGAATCCCACAACGCCCCGTGACCAAGGAGAGACATCATGGCAGAAGCCGATAGGCCCGCAGAAGAAGCGACCCCGAAGCAACAGGCAGCCGAGACGACCGACGGATTTCATCTCGTCATCGACGCGCTGAAACTGAACGACATCAGCACCATCTTTGGTCTTGTCGGCATCCCGATCACCGACCTCGCGCGGCTCGCACAAGCGGAAGGGATGCGTTTCATCGGGTTTCGTCATGAACAGCACGCGGGCAACGCAGCGGCCATTACCGGTTTCATGACGCAGAAGCCTGGCATCTGCCTGACGGTGTCGGCGCCGGGCTTTCTGAACGGCTTGACCGCGCTCGCCAACGCGACCACCAACTGCTTCCCCATGATCCTGATCAGCGGCTCGAGCGAGCGCGAGATCGTGGATCTGCAGCAGGGCGATTACGAAGAGATGGATCAGTTGAATGCCGCCAAGCCGTATGCGAAGGCCGCGTACCGCGTGCTGCATGCGGAAGACATCGGCATCGGCGTGGCGCGTGCGATCCGTGCCGCGGTGTCGGGCCGTCCGGGTGGCGTGTATCTGGACTTGCCGGCCAAGTTGCTCGCGCAAACGCTTGACGCCGTGAAGGCACAACAGTCGCTGGTCAAAGTCGTCGACGCCGCGCCGCGTCAGTTGCCGGCGCCGGAATCGGTCAAGCGTGCGATCGATGTGCTGAAGAGCGCCAAGCGTCCACTGATCCTGCTCGGCAAGGGCGCCGCGTATGCGCAGGCCGACGCGGAGATCCGCGCGTTCGTCGAGCAAAGCGGCATTCCGTATCTGCCGATGTCGATGGCCAAGGGCCTGTTGCCCGATACCCACGAGCAATCGGCGTCGGCGGCGCGCTCGTTCGTGCTGCAGGAAGCCGACGTCGTCGTGCTGATCGGCGCGCGTCTGAACTGGCTGCTCTCGCATGGCAAGGGCAAAACGTGGGGCGCGGAGCCCAAGCGGTTCGTCCAGGTCGATATTTCGCCGACCGAAATCGACAGCAACGTCGCGATTGCCGCGCCGGTGATCGGCGATATCGGCTCGTGCGTGGCGGCATTGCGTGCTGGCCTCGATGCGGGATTCGCGAAGCCGGGCGCTGAGTGGACCGGCGCGATCGCCGAGCGCAAGAGCAAGAACCTCGCAAAGATGGCCGCCACGCTCGACAAGAACCCGTCGCCGATGAATTTCCACAGCGCATTGCGCGCAATCCGCGATGTTCTGAAGACGCGCCCGGACATCAACGTCGTCAACGAAGGTGCGAACACACTCGACTACGCGCGCAGCATCATCGACATGTACGAGCCGCGCAAACGCTTCGATTCGGGCACGTGGGGAATCATGGGCATCGGCATGGGCTTCGCGATCGGCGCGGCGGTGACAAGCGGCAAACCGGTTGTCGCGATCGAAGGTGACAGCGCGTTCGGTTTCAGCGGCATGGAACTCGAAACCATCTGCCGGTACGACTTGCCGGTTTGCACGATCGTCTTCAACAACAACGGCGTGTATCGCGGCACCGACGTGAACCCGACGGGCGGCAAGGACGTCGCGCCGACCGTGTTCGTGAAGGGTGCGCGCTACGACAAGATGATCGAAGCATTCGGCGGTGTCGGCTACCACGCGACCACACCGGAAGAACTGACGAAGGCGCTCGTCGAAGCGCTCGCATCGGGCAAGCCGACCTTGATCAATGCCGTGATCGACGAAGCGGCCGGCACCGAAAGCGGCCGCCTGACCAATCTGAATCCGCAAAGCGCGGCAATGAAAAAGTGATCCAGCGTAACCAAGGAGATATCAAAGTGACCAAACCTCTCGAAGGCATCAAGATCATCGACTTCACCCACGTTCAGGCCGGCCCCGCCTGCACCCAGTTGCTCGCCTGGTTCGGCGCCGACGTAATCAAGGTTGAACGACCGGGTTCGGGCGACGTCACGCGCAACCAGTTGCGCGACATCCCCGACGCCGACGCGCTTTACTTCACCATGCTCAACAGCAACAAGAAGTCGCTGACACTGGACACGAAAAAGCCCGAAGGCAAGGAAGTACTCGAAAAACTGATCCGCGAATCGGACGTGCTGGTCGAGAATTTTGGCCCAGGCGCGTTGGATCGGATGGGCTTTTCGTGGGAACGCCTCAACGAACTCAATCCGAAGATGATCGTCGCTTCGGTGAAGGGCTTCAGCGACGGCCATCACTACGACGACCTCAAGGTCTACGAAAACGTCGCGCAATGCGCAGGGGGCGCGGCGTCCACCACCGGCTTCTGGGACGGTCCGCCGACCATCAGCGCCGCAGCGCTCGGCGACAGCAACACCGGCATGCATCTGGCGATCGGCATTCTGACCGCACTGCTTGGGCGCGACAAAACCGGCAAAGGCCAGAAGGTCGCCGTATCGATGCAGGACAGCGTGCTGAACCTGTGCCGCGTGAAGCTGCGGGACCAGCAGCGGCTGGAGCGCGTGGGTTACCTCGAGGAATATCCGCAATATCCGCACGGCGAATTCAGCGATGTGGTGCCGCGCGGCGGCAATGCGGGCGGCGGCGGCCAGCCGGGCTGGGTGCTCAAGTGCAAGGGTTGGGAAACGGATCCGAACGCCTACATCTACTTCACGATCCAGGGCCATGCGTGGGAGCCGATCTGCAAGGCACTGGGCAAACCCGAGTGGATCGACGACCCAGCCTACAAGACTGCCGAAGCGCGTCAACCGCATATCTTCGGGATATTCAAAACCATCGAAGCGTGGCTCGCCGACAAGACCAAATTCGAAGCGGTCGACATCTTGCGTAAATTCGACATTCCGTGCGCGCCAGTGCTGACGATGAAGGAACTGGCCAACGATCCGTCGTTGCGCGCGAGCGGCACGATAGTCGAAGTGCCGCACAAGAAGCGCGGCTCGTATCTGACGGTGGGCAGCCCGATCAAGTTCTCGGATATGAAGCCGGAAGTCACCGCGTCGCCGCTGCTCGGCGAACATACGGACGAAGTGCTGGCGAGCCTTGGCTACACCAAGCAGGACATCTTCAACCTGCGCGAAGTCAAAGCGGTTTAACGGTATCGCGGTGTCGCGCCGCGGGCCCGCGTGGTTGCTCGGGTCTGCGGATAGGGCATCCTTCGCGGGTGCTGTATTTCTGCACCAGACGCAGAATCAGTCTGACCCTGTGATCAGTACGTTTCGGATCGCGACGATCCGAAACGTATTTTATATCACAATGAACTATAATCATGACGACACGTTCTTTCGCTTCGTGAGGATTTTCCCGCAAGGTGCGGTGGCGTCCCACGGGATACCCCCCTTTCCTACCTGAACCTTGTCCCGCTACGCTCTTATTCGCTGGCTTTCCAGCTTTACTCCCCACCCCATTGCCGTCCGGTGGCCAGAACGCTTCAGATCGTGTCTCGGCGCATTGCTGGGGATTGCGTTCACCGGCGGGACAATGCACGTCCTTCTCGGACCGGCGGCAAACATTCCGCTCCTTGTGGCTCCAATGGGTGCTTCGGCCGTGCTGCTATTCGCGGTTCCGGCCAGTCCGCTTGCGCAACCGTGGTCCATCATCGGCGGCAATATCGTCTCCGCCACGGTCGGCGTTGCCTGTGCAAGCTGGATCGCCGATCCGGTGGGCGCCGCCGCTCTGGCCGTGGCGCTGGCGATCTGTGCGATGTTCGCGCTGCGATGTGTTCACCCCCCGTCGGGCGCGGTTGCGCTGACCGCGGTCCTTGGCGGTCCGGCGGTGCACGCGCTGGGCTACCGCTTTGTGGCCGAACCGATTGCGATCCAGTCCGTAGCGCTGCTATGCGCTGCCATCGCCTACCACGCGGCTACCGGGCATCGATACCCGCACGTCGCCCAGATTTCGGGCAAAGGCGCGGCGGCGAACGAAGGCTTCACGCGCGCGGACCTCGAGTCGGTGCTGAACCGGCGCGGCGAATTGCTCGATATCGACACGGACGATCTGGAATCCCTGCTGCGCGATGTTCAGTTGCAGGCCTATGCCCGCATATTCAACGAACTGACCTGCGCGGACATCATGTCGTGCTCCCTGGTCGCCGTATCGGCAGCCACGAGAGCTTCCGCCGCATGGAGTCTGCTGAAACAACGCCGTATCAAGGCACTCCCGGTCACTGACGAGAGGCAGCACGTTATCGGCATCGTGACCCGCGCCGACCTCGTCGACAAACGCGCGTTCAGCAAAGGGGCCGCTCTGTCGTCTCCCATGCGACGCTGGTTCCGGCGCAGCATCACCCCGGCGCCGCTGGTCGGCGCCTTGATGAACGTCGACGTTCATACGGTCGACGCGACGACACCGATCGTCGAGCTGGTGCCCGTGTTCGCGAACTACGGGCACCACCATATCCCGGTTCTGGATTCGAATCAGCGGCTTGCCGGAATGATCACGCAAGCCGACCTCATCGCGGGGCTGTATCGCCAGGCTTACGCCCAGCACCGACACACCGCTGCATAGCCGCTGCCCCCGTCACCAGAGTTGAATACAGGCATAAATATCACGACATGATATAGTTTGCACCCGACCTTTTTCTCCACAGAACTCCGATGAAAACACTCGCTCGCGGCTTGACCAAGACGGACTTCGAGCAGCTGTCCGAGTTTCGCTACCAGATGCGGCGCTTCGAGCGTTTTTCTGAGCAGGCTGCCCAGGGCGAAGGCATTACACCATTGCAGTATCTGCTGCTCCTGCACATCAAGGGCTATCCGGAGCGCGACTGGGCCACCGTCGGCGAGCTTGCGGAAAGGCTCCAGGCGCAGCATCACGGTGTGGTTGCGCTCGTATCCCGCTGTGAGGCACTCGATCTGGTCCGCAGAAAGGTCAGTGAGACCGACCGCCGCCAGGTCGAGGTTCATTTGTTGAAAGCGGGCGAACTGGTGCTTGCCCGTCTCGCCGAGATGCACCGCGCCGAACTGAAGTCGCTCAAAGGCGCCTTTAACGTCCCTCAGATTGATTTCTGAGTCCCCATGAGTCTCGAAGCCCCTCCTTTGACGCGAACACATCGGGGTCAAACCATGCAGGGTGCCGGAGTAAAGCGCATATACATCACATGATGATATATAAAAATTATGATGCGATGTAGTCTCGATCGTTGTGCTGCCGCGCTCGTGAGCGACGGCCCTTCGAACGGTTTCGCATCCGCCGCCCGCTGCTAGATAGCGTGGCTTCTTGAATCGGAGCGAATGACGTTCGCGGCGTCAGCGCGTCAGGCAGTGTATCCGCGGCTACCCTGTTCGCTGTCGAGATGCACCATCTGCGCCGCCGCGTAACGCTCACCCGCGGCAGCCCCGATCGGTACTGCCTGTGCGATCGCAGCGAGATCTTCCGCGGTGAGCGTCACGTCAACCGCACCGAGCGCTTCCGCAAGACGATCGCGCCGGCGCGCCCCAACGAGCGGCACGATATCGCTGCCCTGCGCTGCAACCCACGCAATCGCAATCTGCGCAACCGAGACGCCTTTTGCATCTGCCACCTTGCGCAGCGCATCCACGAGCGCGAGATTGTGATCGACATTGTCCCCCTGGAACCGCGGACTCATAGCGCGAAAATCGCCTTTCCCCGCAGAATCCTTGCTCCAGTGGCCGCTAATCAGGCCGCGGGACAATACGCCATACGCCGTCACGCCGATCCCGAGCTCGCGGCACGTCGGCAGGATCTCGTCTTCAATGCCGCGCGAAATCAGCGAGTACTCGATCTGCAGATCGCTCACGGGATGCACCGCTGCCGCACGGCGAATGGTCGTGGCGCCCACTTCGGACAAACCGACGTGCCGCACATAGCCGGCCTTGATCATGTCGGCAATCGCTCCAACCGTTTCTTCGACCGGCACGTTGGGATCGAGCCGCGCGGAACGGTAGATGTCGATATGATCGACGCCCAGCCGCTGTAGCGAATAGGCGAGAAAATTTTTGACCGCCGCGGGACGTGCATCGTAGAGCGACCAGCCCCCTGCCGGGTCGCGCATGGCCCCGAATTTCACGCTGACGATCGCCGCATCGCGACGTGACGGCGGCGCGCTCTTGAGGGCCTCGCCAATCAGGATTTCGTTGTGGCCGGAGCCATAGAAATCGCCCGTATCGAGCAGCGTGATGCCGGCTTCGAGCGCGGCGTGAATCGTTGCGATGCTTTCGGCGCGGTCGGAGGGACCGTACATGCCTGACATACCCATGCAGCCAAGACCGATCGCAGAGCTTAGCGGACCCGTCTTACCTAGTTGAAGTTGTTTCATGATGTGCCTCGGAAGTTGCGCCGCGTTTCTGCGGCCGGCCATAGAGCAAGGCGCGCTCGCGCCGGTGCTCGATGAGTGGCGTCAATCCTTCACCGGACCGTTTCTGTACTACCCGAGCCGAACGCACATGCCGGCTCCGCTCCGGGCATTCGTTGATTTTATTCTTGCCGCCAACGATTCAGGCACTCATTCGTAGACCGGAACGCTAGCGTGAATCGATACGGGTTATGGCGCGGCCCGGTGTCACGCGATCCACGCCGCGCCGCGCAACAGTGGTGCGCCTAGCCGGCTGCGACGACGTCGATGCGCAACGCTTCCGCACCGGCCGCAATCGCGAGCAGATGGTCGACGTTCGGGTGTGCACCCGGACGGTTGCGCGCGTCGGCCGTATGCTCGGCGAACACCGCAAGGCCGTGTTCGGCCGCCTTGGCGTCCAGCGTGCCAAAGGTCTGCTGCAGATAGTGGTACACCGCCAGCGAGCCCTGCTTGCCCGGCTTGTTCTCGATGCTTGCCACCACGGCGCCCTTGCCGTCGAGCAGATCGATACGTGCGATACCGTCAATGGCAGGCAGTTGGGCGAGGTTATCCTTGAACACGTTGCTCGGTTGAATCACTGAAAACACTCCTTCTATTCGGAAAAATTCGGCGAGCCGTATCTTACTGGCCCCAGCCATCGCCGAACCCTTCATATAAATAACAAAGTGTCGCGTGTCATCGGCAGAGCGAACTGGCGCGTTAAGCCGCCAACGGTTTGAGCGCGGTCAACGCACGCTGAATCCGCCTGCGCCCGCCACCACGATGTTCCCCCAATTTGTTTTCCCGCCAGTCTATCGTTCAGATGCCAATTTCTATCGCTTCGATTACAAAGGCCTGCGCACTTGCCGCGCTAACTTACTGCACGCTAACCATGGCGATGCCGGCGCAGGCAGCCGACATCACCGGACTCATGCCTGGCCCTGACGACATGGAACTGTCCGCGGATCACCGCTACCTGTGGGTCACATTCCGTTTTTCGCGGCATGTCGGCATCATTGATCTGACAACCCATAAACTTATCGACACAATCGCGGTCGGACGCTCACCGCACGGTTTGTATTTTGCCAACCGTGCACCCGTGTATGCGCCCAATCCAGACTGACCAGACTTTCGTTTTGATAACAGCACCCGCAATTTCAAGAGGTTTTCGATGATTCACGAAATCGTCGCGCAACTCGACAATGGCATCTCGGCGTTACAGACACTCCTGTACGTCGACGTGGTACAGCCGTTTTTCTACCGCTTCGGCCTGATGGGATACGACGAGGACACCTACGATGCGCTCTATTGGGTGATCATCGGCGTGCTGGAAATACTGATCACTTATATCGCCTTGCGGCCGCTGGAAGCGCTGCGTCCCATCGAAGCGTGGTCCGATCGAAAAGCGCTGCGAGCCGATGTGATCTACACGTGGATCGCCAAGCTCGGCATCATCAATATCGCGTTCTTCTTCATGCTGCAGCCGCTGTTCGATCACTGGCAGAGCCTGATGGCGATCTACGACGTGCCGAACATCGATATCGACGGGCTGTGGCCCGGGGTCACCGATCAACCGGTAGTGTCGTTCCTCATCTATCTGATCGTGCTCGATTTCTTCGGATACTGGTATCACCGCTGGCAGCACCGCTTCGGCGTGTGGTGGGAACTGCACGCAGTGCACCACAGCCAACAGCAGATGTCGTTGTGGGCCGACGACCGCAATCACTTTCTCGACGACATCATTCAGGCCGCGTTCTTCGCTGCAATTTCGCTGTTCATCGGCGTGCAGCCGACGCAGTTCGTCGTGCTGGTCGCGGTCGGCAACTTCATGCAGAGCGTGCAGCACGTGAACGCGCGCTTGCTGTATGGATGGCTGCTCGAACGCGTGATCGTGAGCCCGATTTTTCATCGGCGTCATCACGCGGTCGGTTACGGCCATGAAGGCACACGCTACGGCTGTAACTTCGGCGTGCTGTTTCCGTGGTGGGACATGATGTTCAGGACCGCGTCGTGGAACCCTACCGTCGAGCCGACCGGCATTCGTGACCAGTTGCCCGTACCGCACGGCGCAGGGCGCTCCTATGGTGACGGTATGATCGCCCAGCAATGGCGCGCGTTTGGCCGCATCGCCCTGCGTCTGCGGGGACAACGCAATTACGGCGGTGTGACAGACTGATCTGCCATCGCCATGGGGCGGGTGCGGCTCTCACCGCTACCCGCTCGTCAAGTCGCAGACAGCGACTGAAGCCCCGGCTGCCACCTCGAAAGCCGTCCAGCGAAAACGAGCGATTAGCGATGGCGGCGGCCTCATCCCAATCCCACTGCGCGCGCGATCAGCAACACCCCTCCGCCGGCGATACCGGCCCCAATCACCCGCGCTGCCCGTTCACCACGTGGGGCAAGACGTTCGACGGTGATAGCCGCCGTCACTACAGCCATCACACGCAAATCCATGGCGCCGACGACGAGAAGGACCATGGTCGGGCCGGCACAGCAATAGCTGCAGTGGGCGCCGAGGCGCAGGCCGTGCCGCCATGCCGTGGCAGCGTCGGCGGGCAACCCTGGCAACATGAGGCAACGCCCCGGCGCCTCGCGGCAGCAGGCAAGGTGCCGTGCCTTCCATTCCGTGAACTGCAGCGCCCCGGCCATCAACACAATGACACCTGCGGCGAGCGGAACGGCGCGCGCCAGCGCCGGCAGCGCCATCTCGAGCGCCGCCAGCGCAACGCCCAGCGGAAATACGGCCATGCCGAACGCGGTCCACACTAGGAAGTACCCCACGCCCACTAGCACCGTCAGCCCGCCAAGGCGCGTCTCGCCAGTCCCGCCGACGGCCACGCGATAGCGCCACAGCATGGGAACCAGAGATGGCAGCATCATCGCGACCATCATCACGATCCACATGCCGAGGAACGACGCCGCGAGGCCGGGCCACGTCTGTCCGCACATCCGCATCCATGCCGTCGACATCGTCCAGCCGCCGGGCATCGGCATCTCGCCCATCGCCGACATGGACGCGGCGCTAACGATCGTCACCGCCGCGCTGACGGCGAAGAGCAGCGCCGAGACGCTGAGGAACGCCCGCTGCGAAACCAGCATGTTGATCGGACGTCCCGGCATTTCCCGTCCCCCGGTTGCGCTAACGTGTTCCATCACCTGGCTCAGCGCGTCTCGTACTCGTCGTGACGCTTCCACCAGACGCCCGTCTCGTTGCGGCCCTTCGGGGCGCGGTCGAGCCACTGATACATGCCCCAGATGCCGTCCACCCCACGCGCATAGGTGGAATACGTGTGATAGACGACGCCGTCCTCGAGTACGAACGCGCTCAAGCCCGGTCTATCTCGCGTGTACGTCGCCGGGTCGGTTCCGCAGGTGGCCGCGAACTGCGCGACCGGCTCCGGAACCTGGGCTTCGTCCATCGCGTGTCCGCCACGCTCGTAGTTGTATTCGATGCTCCCTTCACGCTGCTGCGCCTCGGTAAACGCGATGTTGAAGTCGAAGTTGAAGTCGCTTCCGTACGAGGACGCCCAAGGGAACGTCCACCCCATCCGGCGCTGGTACGTCTGCAGCTTCTCGAACGGCGCCCGCGACACCGCCGTCAGCGTGACGTCATGATTCGCCAGATGAACTACGGTGCCGTCGAACCCATCCGCAATCGACGAGCACGACGGGCACCCCGCCTTGTAGTCGGGCCCGAACATGAAGTGGTACACGAGGAGTTGCGAGCGTCCTTTGAAGAGGTCGGCCAGCGAGGCACTTCCCGCATCGGTTTCGAATCGGTACGTCTTATCGATTCGCACCCAGGGCAGTGCCTGCCGCTGCTGCGCCACCGCGTCGCTCTGCTGCGTGAGCGCCTTCTCCGTCTTGAGCAGTTCGAGCCGCGCCGCCAGCCACTCTTCACGTGTCGCGGTCGTATGTGTCGTGGTCATGCTTGCCTCCTTGGGCGTCCTTCGTCGTTCGTTCAGTTGTCGATACGACGTACTGGTTGGTGGTCGTGCTAGATTAGTCACAGGCACCCGAACGGTGGGAGTGACAAGTGTGGCGGGATTCGAATAGACCATGGACTCGCTTGTAACGGCCGCGGCACGGGCGCTGGCGGCGGGTGATCCGCTCGGCGCACTGAACCGGGTCGCCTTGCGCGACGACGCGCCCGCCCTCGCGCTGCGAGGCATTGCGATGGCGCAGCTCGGCGATCTCGTTCGAGCGAAAGCGCTCGTGCGAAGTGCGGCGCGCGCCTTCGGTCCTAAGGAGCCGGTGGCCCGCGCGAGATGTGTGGTCGCCGAAGCCGAAATCGCGCTCGCCTCGCGCGATCTGGGCTGGCCCGCAAAGGCGCTCGACGCCGCGCGGGCGACGCTCGAAGCCCACGGTGACAGGCTGAACGCCGCGCATGCGCGGTATCTCGAAGTGCGGCGCCTGCTATTGATCGGGCGCCTCGACGAAGCCGAGCGCCTGCTCGCCCGACTCGATCCCGCACCCTTCCCACCCGCGCCGCGAGCCGCCCACGAGCTGGTCGTCGCGGGGATCGCGATGCGCCGCCTCCAGACGAAGATAGCGCGCGCTGCGCTCGCGAGGGCCGAGCGCGCCGCGCGCCATGCAGGTATCCCGTCGCTGATCGCAGAGGTCGAAAGCGCACTCCTTCTGCTGAACACGCCAGCGGCGCGCTTGCTCGCGCATGGCGAGGAGCGGCCCCTCCTGCTCGAGGAGGTCGAGGCGTTACTGGCGTCGAAGGCGCTCGTTGTGGACGCTTGCCGTTATGTCGTACGTGAAGCAAACATCGTGGTTCCACTCGCCAGGCGCCCGGTGTTGTTCACGCTCGCACGCGCACTAGCCGAAGCGTGGCCCGAAGATGTGTCGAGGGACGCACTCATCGCGCGAGCATTCCGGACGAAGCACGCCGATGAATCGCATCGCGCGCGGCTGCGCGTCGAAGTCGGGCGGCTTCGCGCGTTGCTTGGGACGCTGGCAGGCGTGAGCGCGACGAAGCGGGGCTTTGCGCTGGTGCCGCATGGCGCGCACGAGGTCGTCGTGCTCGCGCGGCCGGTCGAAGAGCCGCATGCAACGGTGCTCGCCTTCCTCGCCGACGGCGAGTCGTGGTCGAGCTCGGCGCTCGCGATTGCGCTGGACGCCAGCCAGCGCACCATGCAGCGGGCACTCGACTCGCTAGCCGCAGCCGGCAAGGTGCAATCGTTCGGCCGCGGACGGGCGCGACGCTGGATGACGCCGCCCATGCCCGGATTCACGACGACTTTGTTACTCCCCGCCCCCCTACCGAGTGATTAGGATGGAAACCATGAATCGATCAGCCGCCAAAATCGTGCGTGAATATGGACCCTTTCCGGGCGTCGACAACGTGGGTGGGGTCACGTATGACGGTCAGCGCGTGTGGATTGCTACCGGAGACAAGCTGACAGCCTTCGATCCGGCAAGCGGAGAAACGGTGCGCTCGATCGACGTCGTCGCGCGAGCAGGAACGGCCTTTGACGGCCAGCATCTGTTTCAGATCGCCGATGATCGCATCCAGAAGATCGATCCGGATACCGGCCGTGTGCTGGGTACGATTCCGGCGCCCGGCGGTGGGGGTAACTCGGGGCTTGCGTGGGCCGAAGGGACGCTCTGGGTGGGGCGCTATAGCGACCGGAAGATTCATCAGGTCGATCCCGAAACAGGGGCGATTCTTCGCACCATCGAGTCCAACCGCTTCGTCACCGGCGTCACCTGGAGCAACGGAGAACTCTGGCACGGCACCTGGGAAGATGACGCGAGCGAGTTGCGGCGAGTCGATCCTGGTACGGGAGAAGTGCTGGAAAGCCTCGAAATGCCGCCCGGCTTAGTCGTATCAGGGCTGGAAGCCGATGGCGGCGATCAGTTCTTCTGCGGCGGCGGAAACAGCGGGAAGGTGCGAGCCGTCCGCCGGCCCGAGCGAGGCGCCGAGCTTCCCGTCGAGTCTGCGAGCGAATAAGCGAGGCGGGTGGGGACACGCTTGCTGTTTATGACCAACAGGAGAATTGCGAAGGAGAGCGAACTGGCGATGCTGATCGACAACCCGACTAAGCAACGCTTGAGGGACTTCTTGAAGCATGTGACGTAGGTAGGCGCATGCTTCGAATGCGGGCGTCAGCTTGCCAACCCGTCATCGTTACGTGAAGATGTCGCGTAACCGGCAACAGGTGAGTTGATGACAACAATGAAATTCGATGCCGTCGTGCTCGGCGCGGGCATTGTCGGCGTAAGCGTGGCGGTGCATCTTCAGAAACGTGGCCGTCAGGTCGCACTGGTCGACCGCAAGCAGCCTGGCAACGAAACTTCGTTCGGTAACGCCGGGCTGATCCAGCGCGAAGGTGTGTATCCCTATGCGTTTCCACGTGACCTCGGCACCTTGCTTCGGTACGCGCGCAACCAGTCGCCGGACGTTCGCTACCATGCCGATGCCATCCTCAAGACGGCCCCCTTCCTGTGGCAATACTGGCGCAATTCTCACCCGGCAAGGCACGCCGCCATCGCCAGGTCGTACTCGACTCTGATCGAGCATTGCGTGGACGAGCACCGCGCGCTGGCGGCCGAGGCCGGCGCGAGCGCGTTATTGCGCCCAACCGGCTGGATAAAGGTGTTTCGCACCGAAGAAGTACGGGACGCGGAAATCCAGCACGCTGAACAGTGGCATCGGGAATATGGCGTCGAATTCGAATCGCTGGATGCAGCCCACCTGCAACAGAAAGAACCCGATCTCGACAAGGCCTTGTTAGGCGGCTTGCGCTATACGGCATCCTATTCCGTGAACGATCCCAACGCGCTTGTCACCGCCTACGCGAAGTATTTCGAAGCGCTGGGTGGACGGTTCTTCATCGGCGATGCGGACTCGTTTCGTGAGGGTTGGGCGGTCGACACACAAGCCGGAACGATCAGCGCTCCATCGGCGGTCGTCGCATTGGGGCCGTGGTCGGATCGCGTGAGTACGCGACTCGGCTACCGCTTGCCGCTCGCCGTCAAACGCGGGTACCACATGCACTATGCGCCGCAGGCCGCCGCCTGTCTGAATCATCCGGTTCTGGACGTCGAGAACGGCTACCTGCTGGCGCCCATGGCAAAGGGCATCCGCCTGACCACGGGGGCGGAAATCGCGCACTGCGATGCGCCCAGGACGCCCACGCAACTCGCCGCGGTCGAGCCGATTGCGCGCACGCTGTTTCCATTGGGCGAGCGTCTCGACAACGAAGCCTGGATGGGACGGCGTCCCTGCACCTCCGACATGATGCCGATCATCGGACCCGCGCGAAATCACAAAGACTTGTGGTTCGCGTTCGGCCATGCACACCACGGGCTGACGTTAGGCCCCGTCACGGGCCGGCTGATCGCCGAGATGATGACCGGCGAGGAAACGCTCGTGGACACGCGGCCGTTCAGGGTGGAGCGGTTCTAGAACCCGCTGGCGTCGACTGCCGGACGACGAGGATCGGGATCTGACTGTGCGTCAGAACCTTCTGGGTCTCGCTGCCGAGCAAAAACGCCCGCATGCCGCTTCGACCGTGGGACGCCATAACAATGAGATCACAGTCCTGTTGTGCCGCAACGCTGATAATCGCTTCATAAGGATGGGCGCGATTCACGGCAACCGTATTGCACTCGACACCGGCTTGCGCAGCGGCCCTTTTGATAACCGCGAGGTAGTCATCCGCACGCTTTCGCGCGGCCTCGATGATTCGGTCCTCGTTGTCCGCGATCATCTCCGTGCCATAGGCGAGGATATGAAACTCCGGGATGACATGGAGTCCCGTGACTTTGGCTCCGTTCTCCACGGCGAGCGTTACCGTCATCTGAATGGCGGCCTCAGAAAGCGCCGAGCCGTCGGTCGGCACCAGCAGATGCTTGAACATACCTGTCTCCCCCGCGACTCGGCCGGTTCGCGCTGAAATCCTGCCCGGCGCCTCTCTCACCTGACCCGGGTGAACCTGAACCAGAGGCGGCCTCTTTGAGTATAGTCACCCCGACGCAGTGCCGGGAACCACAACTTGTCATCACAAGAGCGCCCTACCTCCGGCCTACAGCGATAGTCTTTTTTGTTCTACCCTATATGGGCGACCTGCAGCGCGTCCCGATCTCTTTCCCGCATCACGACTATTGGGGAGAGCCTCTGAATCCGCTGCGCGCCCGCAGATGGCCCGCCAGCGCGAAACGGTGCAACCAGCCGGCGGGTGATCTCAAGTCAGACCAATCGCCTGACTAAACACCCAGACAGCCCCGGGGACGGCACTCCGCCCGCGGCACTGGTATCCAGGTGCACCCGCCCTATGGAGACTGATGATGTCGATTCGACTAGGAGAAGACGCTCCCGATTTCACCGCCGAAACCACCGAAGGAACGATCCGTTTTCACGAGTGGATCGGCGACCACTGGGTGGTCCTGTTTTCGCATCCGAAGGATTTCACCCCCGTTTGCACCACGGAACTCGGATACCTGGCGGGCCTCAAGCCAGAATTCGATAAGCGCAACACAAAAATTATCGGGCTCAGCATCGATCCCGTCAGCGACCACAAGGAGTGGGTCAAGGATATCGCGGAGACGCAGGGCCACGAGGTCGGCTACCCGCTGATCGGCGACGAGGACCTGACGGTCGCGAAGCTCTATGACATGATTCATCCCGAGGCGAGCGGCAGCGGCCCACGCACCGCGGCAGACAACGCGACCGTACGCTCGGTATTTCTCATCGGGCCGGACAAGAAGGTCAAAGCCACGCTCGTCTATCCGATGAGTGCAGGCCGCAATTTCGACGAAGTGCTGCGGCTGCTCGATGCGCTGCAGCTCAACGCGAAGCACACGGTGGCCACGCCGGTGAACTGGAAACCAGGTGAAGACGTGATCATTCCAACATCCGTTTCCAACGATGCCGCGATGCAAAAATATCCGCAGGGTTTCAAAACCGTGAAGCCTTACCTGCGGTACGTTGCGCAACCAAAGTAAAGCGCTTGCAAAAAGCGGCCCGCGGAGCGAAATCGTGTTGACCTTCAGGCAGCTATTCGATCAGCAATCGTCAACCTACACGTATCTTCTCGCCGATAGCACTACGCGAGAGGCTGTGCTGATCGACCCGGTATTTGAACAGGTGCGCCGGGATGCTGCCCTGATCGAAGAACTTGGATTTCACCTGCTTTACACGATCGACACCCACGTCCACGCCGATCACGTGACCGGCGCATGGATGCTGAATCGCCGCACAGGCAGCCGGATTGCGATATCGGCTGCGAGCGGCGCCGAAGGCGCGGACCGCTATCTGAGCCATGGAGACAAGGTCGAGTTCGGCGCGAGGTACCTGGTAGTACGTGCGACACCGGGTCATACCGATGGATGCATCACGCTCGTACTCGACAACGAGACCATGGCGTTTACCGGCGATTGCCTGTTGATCAGAGGTACGGGCCGCACGGACTTCCAGCGCGGTGACGCGCACGCCATGTTTCGGGCGGTCCACAACCACATTTTTACGCTGCCCGCCGCGTGCCTGCTTTATCCGGCCCACGACTATCGCGGCTTGACGGTCACGAGCGTGGGCGAGGAGCGGCGCTTCAATCCACGCCTTGGCGGTGAACTGTGTGAAGACGATTTCGCCGGATACATGAAGAACCTGCACCTGCCGCATCCAAAGCAGATCGACGTAGCGGTGCCCGCGAACCTGAAATGCGGCCTGGCGGCGAGCTACCCCGCGCAGATGACGGAGCCCGATTGGGCGCCACTGACATGCAGCTTTGCGGGCATCTGGGAAATCAATGCCCAGTGGCTCGAGGAAAATCTGCGTGCCGTCGAGATCGTCGACGTGCGCGAGCCCGACGAGTTCGACGGACCGCTGGGGCGTATCCCCTCAGCCACGCTCATTTCATTGGGTGAGCTGGCCGGGCGCGCCGCCGAGCTCACGAAGGAACGCCCGATCGTGACGGTCTGCCGGGCCGGCGGACGGTCGGCACAAGCCACGATCATGCTGCGACAGGCCGGATTCGAGCGGGTTGCCAACCTTGCCGGCGGCATGCTTCGCTGGCGTGCAGAAGGCCGCGTCGTCGAAAACGCCAGCATGTAACGGTTGATCCTGATCCAGAACCGTCGCGCCGGGGATCGCCGATCGCATGTCGACGAATGCCGGCGGCGAGCGGGATAGAAAACGTCAGCTCAGTTGACTGGCTCAGGCGCCGGAAAAGTCCAGGCGCCGCTGAGAATTTCGGCGCGCGGGCGGTACAGCCGCACGGTATAGTTCCAGCCAGCAACAACAGGCAGGCAATTGGGCACCTGTCCATCGCAACCGCCAAACTGCATGGTAATTGAGCCGTCACCTCCCTTCTTCGCGGTGAGGTTATTGATCGAGTACGCGTTTGACGGGTTCTTCTCAAAATACCCTTGGGCGTTGTAGACGCTCACTGACCAGAACGCATCCACGGGGACGTCCTTGACCGAGAGCCGATAGACGGTCTTTCCGTCGTTCTTCGCCGGCGTGAAATTGAGGTAGGTTGCGTCCTTGTCAGGATTGCCGCCCCACGCTGCCGCGGCGCCGACCAGGCGCCGTACCGGGTCGACCTCCTCTTTGGTGCCGAACGCATGCTTGAAATCCGGAATCGTGGAACCGAGAACCAGGAGCGCATCGCGATCCTTCTTCTGGCTCACTGCATCCCAGTTGGGCATGTCGAGCGTGCCGGGTGCCTTCTGGCTGACGGTGATCTCGTCCTGCAGGCTGTGGACCTGCTTGATGTCGTCCGGGCTATTCGGGTCGACCAGCGTTCGTATCGCGACGACCACGTAACGCGTACCGACATTCTCTCGCGTCAAGGTATGCGTACCCCCGCCGTAGAATACGTTCGGTACGTAGTGGTCCTCGTTAATGACCTGCATCGCCATGAAACGCTTTCCCGGATCAGGCATGCTGATCGTGACAGGCCCGGCGTCGAGGTCGAAGACACCCGATGAATAGAGCGTGTCGCGATTCAGCCGGATGACGGTTTGATGGTCGATCGATGCCGGCTCCCGGCGATGGAGCAGTTTCCCCAGCCCCCCTTGCTTTGCCAACGCAACGACATACATGTCTGATTCCGCGCGAACAAAATTGTCGACGGTAACGGGAACCGCCGCTCCCGCTGACGGCGCCGCGGCGGTTTGCGCCTGAGTAGTGCCAACGGCTGCGAGGACTATGCCTGTAACGCAGGTGGCGATCAGTGTCGTTTTCATGAATAGCCTTTTTTCTGTTGGAATAGAGCCGTCAACATCCCAATGGCGGCGAAGTACTGTCTGAAGCGGCACACCGGTCTGCACGCGCAGACAAAAACAATTCGTTTTGCATATCGTCCAGGCTCGATCCCGGTTTCGACCTGGTGGTCTTCGCGAATGCGAAAACCGCCCGAGTATCGGCTGTATCAGGCAAGTCGTAAAGGCTAAATACCGTTGCTGCACAGGTCGCGTGATGCCGCGCAAACCATGCGCTCCGCCAAAACAAAAAAATCAACATTCGGCGACGGATTCCCGCTGGCTGCTCCGTTAAAGAGACCAGATCATGCATGGTTATGTGTTCGTGCCGGACGGCGCGCAACAGTCCTTGCAGCACTGATTTATCACGCATCGCGACGATCGCCACCTTGAGTGCGGATGTGGACAAGGCGTTCAAGGCGCTGCATTATCCATGCTGTCTGTTGGACACCACCCGCGCGCGGCAGAGACCTGGCGAGCAGCGCCGAACGAGAGAGGCGAACAATGCCCAGGCACCACCCAGCGCTTCATCGCAATGAAAAAATTCCCATGACACCAGGTCGCCGGCGGCTGCTCGTCGCCGGCGTGATCCTGGTGACGGCCGCACTAGGTTGGGGACTCTCGGTCATACTCGAACCCGCCTTCCGCCATACGATCGTCATTACAACCGGAGCAGACAACGGGATCTATCGCGGCTTTGCAGATCGCTATGCGCCCATCCTGAAACGCGATGGCATTAAGCTCGATATCCGCAGTTCCTCGGGTTCGAGCGAAAACTATGAGCGGTTGAAGGATCCTGACAGCGAATATGAGGTGGGCTTTATCCAGTCCGGCACCACCAGCCCCAAAGAAACCGACCACCTGCAGACCATCGCCGCCGTCTCCTATGAACCGATCTGGGTGTTCTACCGTGGCGAGTCCACCATCAACCGGCTGGCACAACTGCGCGGCAAGAGGGTTTCAATCGGTGTGCCTGGCAGTGGTCTGCTGAACGTCTCCCAGGTATTGCTCAGGTACAGCGGCATCACGCGGGACAATACAACGCTGCTCGAAATGGACGCAGCCAAAGCCTATCAAGCCCTCGAAAACGGTCAACTGGATGCGGCTTTCTTTATCGGCAGGCCCGATGCGCCCATGCAGACAACCCTCTTGAACAGCGATCTCAAGCTGATGAGTTTTGCGCAGGCCGATGCACTGGTGCAGAAATTCCCGTCGCTATCCAAGGTTGTCTTTCCGCGCGCCGCGACCAGCATCGTCAACGATCTGCCGCAAGCCGACGTCACGCTGCTCGCCGCCACGGCTTTGCTCGTCTCCAAGGACACGCTGCATCCCGCGCTCGCCTACCTGTTGTTGGACGCGGCTAAAACCGTCCACGGCGGCGAAGATTACTTCACGCCGCTCGGCGTGTTTCCCAATCTGAACACCGAGGAATTTCCTGTTTCCGAAGAGAGCGAGCGTTACTTCAAAACGGGGCGCCCCTTCCTGCAGCGCTACCTGCCGTTCTGGCTGGCCAGCTTTATCGAACGACGTCTATTGATCCTGCTCCCCTTCATGGCTGTATTGCTGGGCCTGCTGCAGGCGTTGCCGCGCATGGCGGAGGCACGCATAAAGAAACGCCTGATTGTCTGGTATCGCGAGATCAAAGCGCTCGAAGATGAAATATGGAAGAACAGCCATCCAACGCTGGACCAGATTGCGCAATGGCGGGATGAGATCGAGCACATCGATGCGCATGCCAACCAGATTAAGATGCCGCAGCGTTATTTCCATGACGTTTATGCACTCAAGCAGGCGATTGGCGTAGTGCGGGATCGAATTTCCCGTGTAGCAAGGGAGCAATAGCTGCGCGAACGAGCTGCCAACCGTCCGCACACGCAGATAGCCGCCCGCGTTTCTTCGCGTCGCGCGCTTACTTCAGGTCGGGCTAGTTCGGCGGCGGAAGGGCCGGATCGAGTTTCGCGGACTCTCTCACTAGCTGATCGGTCATGGCAGCCGCAACCGGGTTCGAGCCGGGACGATACGGGTCGTTACGACTAGGCAGGGCCGGCGGCGGCAGGGCCGGATCGAGTTTAGCCGACTCTTTGACCAGCTCATCCGTGATCGCGGACGCGGCCGGATTCGAACCATGACGGTGCAGACTGTCACGCCTGCTATCGGTTCGCGGCACCGGGTCGGCCTTCGGCACGACGACGGCATGAACCACGACCGGTTCGCGCGTATGCGTGTCCAGTCGCGGCGCTTGCACGGCACTGCTAACCGGCAAGCTGGCTTCCGTCACCACTGTCCCGTTCGCAGACTGGCTCGCAGGCTGTTTAGGGTCAGTTACTGTGTTGCCGGAGAGAGGCGCTGCAACGACCACGCTTCCCGCGGTCACATGAGTGTCAGCCAATTGGGAGGAAGTCGCGGCCAATTCCGCTGAGCTATTTGTCGCGACGTCGGTGTCGGTGTCGGCCGTCGAGCGCTGGCTTTTTTGTAACAATAAGAAAGCGCCGAACACCAACTCGACGAGAAGCACTCCGACGATCAATGATGTACGTACATTCCTCATATTAACCAACGATTCGTTCAATCAATGCGATTGGATTGATGACGGCCGCCCGTTCGAAAAACACGTCGGACAGCAGGTTCCCAGCGTGAGCCGGCGATGGGTTGATGTGGGGATGATTCGCGTGACCCGCACACGTTGATGGTCCAGCGGCAATGGTCCGGTGATCCACTCGACCGAACGGCACGGGACACTTCGTATGCTAATGCGAAAAAACAATCTGTGCTGAACGGACGCGAGGTCCACGCGAAATAGTGCCAAAACCGCGGGCATTTTGTGCGCCCGCGGCCATAGGGGACTACAGTGTGACGCAGCGTCCCCCGCCGATCAATACGCCCCTCGCACCAGGTTGGTCGGTGCGCCGTCGACGAAGTTCTCGATGTTGTCCATCAATTGATCGGCAAGACGCTGTTGTGCCTCGTCCGACGCCCATGCGACATGCGGCGTCAGAATGACGTTCGGGCGGCCGGCCGCACGCATCAGCGGATTGTCCTCAGAGGGCGGTTCGCTCGCGGTCACATCGAAACCCGCACCGCTGATCAAACCTTCGTCAAGCGCCTGCACCAATGCGTCTTCGTCGACCAGGCCGCCGCGCGCCGTGTTGATGATCAAAGGCTTGCGCTTCATTGCCTGGAACTCGGGCATGGCCAGCATGTTCCGCGTATTCGGTGTGAGCGGACTGTGCACGGTGATGATATCGCTGGTGGCGAGCACCTCGTCCCACGGCGTGTAAAGCGGGCCGAGACCCTCCCTCCCCTTGTGAGCGGCGAACATCGGCAGCATGCCGAAGGCTTTGCCGATTTCCGCAACGCGTTGCCCAAGCACTCCTTCGCCGATGATGCCAAGGCGCGCGCCGGCCAGATCGTGAATCGCATGCGTGAAAAAGCAGAATTGCCCCGACTTCTGCCACTCGCCGGCGAGCACGTCGTCGCGGTAAGCGATCAGATTGCGTCGCAGCGCGAGGATCAGTGCAAAGGTATGCTCGGGCACGGTGTTGATCGCATAGCCGCGAATATTGCACACCGCGATGCCGAGCTGCTGGCAGGCCGCCTTGTCGACGCAATCGGTGCCGGTGGCAGCGACCGCGACGAGTTTCAGGTCGGGCAGTTGCGCCAATACTTCTTTCGTCAACGGCACCTTGTTAGTGATCGCGATCGATGCGCCGTCCAGCCGCTTCAGCAATTGATCCGGTGTCGTGCGATCGTGCTCGGTCAGTTGATGATCGAAGCGCGGCTCGCGCAACACAATCTGCGGCGCAAGCGTGGCGCGGTCGAGAAAAACGATTCTTTGCATGCTCATCTCCTCGATGATTTACAGATGCCGCTTGGCTTCGGCGACAATATGCTGCGCTGTGATACCGAAATGCTCGTATAAGGTCTCCGCAGAGGCGGAAGCACCGAAGCCCGTCATCCCGACAAAGCCGCCCCGCTCGCCCAGATAGCGGTCCCAGCCGAAACGCAGCGCTGCCTCGACACCGACGCGCACGGTATTTAAACCCAACACCGCGGCGCGATAGTCGGCGTCCTGTTCGTCGAAGATTTCCCAACACGGCATCGACACCACTGCAGTCGCGAGGCCTTCATTCTGCAGTTGGTTGCGTGCCTGCAACGCCAGCACGACCTCGGAACCGGTGGCGAGCAAGGTCACCGCACGCGGCCCGCCCTCCGCCTCAGCCAGCACGTAAGCACCGCGCCGCGACAAGGACTCGGCGCTATGTTCGCGACGCACTAGCGGCAATGCCTGGCGCGCAAATACCAGCGTGCTCGGGCCACCGCGGTGTTCGAGCGCGAGGGCCCAGCACTCGGCGGCTTCCACCGCATCGGCGGGACGCAGCACGCGCATGTTCGGCATCGCGCGCAATGAGGCGAGTATCTCGACGGGTTGATGCGTCGGCCCGTTCTTGCCGACCCCGATCGAGTCGTGACTGAACACGAAGTGCACCGGCAAGCCCATCAACGCGGCCATGCGCATCGCCGGACGCTGATAATCGGAGAACGCCAGATAGGTCACGCTGGTCGCGACGATACCGCCATGCGCGGCCATGCCGTTGGCCATCGCACCCATTAGATGTTCGCGTACGCCGCAGTGGACGTATGCACCGCTGCGGTCGTCGGCGGTGAATGCGTGCAACTGGCGCTTGTGGCCCGTGGGCGCTTCGAGATCGGCGCAGCCGATCATGCGCTCGGGCAGCAGCCGCGCGAACAGATCGCTGATCTCGCCCGACACTGTGATGCCCGGTTGCGGCTCGTCGCGTTCAACGGCGCGCTTGCGGTAAGCGTCGAGCACATCACGCCAGCCTTCCGGCAAACCGCCCGCCTGGACCCGCTCGAACTCGGCGCACTGCACGTCTGGCAAAGCCGCGAGGCGCGCGTGCCACGCGTTGTATTCCTCACTACTGCGCCGGCCCGCTTCGCGCCATGCGTTCAGTACGTCCGCGGGCACGTCGAACGGTGCGTGCGGCCAGCCTAGTTGTGCGCGCGCCGCGTCGGCGTCTGCCTGAAACAGCTTGCCGCTATGCCCGCCGCGCTGCCCTTGCAAGCGCGCAATACCGCGGCCGATGACCGTCTTGCAAGCAATCATCGACGGGCGCGGGTCCAGGCGCGCGATTGTCAACGCCGCGGATACCGCTTCAAGATCATGTCCGTCGACTTCGATCACCTGCCACCCGCCCACGCGAAATCGTGCACAGACGTCTTCGCTGATCGAAAGCGAGGTGCTGCCGTCGTCGGTGATCTGGTTGTCGTCCCAGCAGAGAATCAGTTTGCCCAACCGCAGATGCCCGGCCAGCGAAATCATTTCCTGACCAATGCCTTCCTGCAGACAACCATCGCCGACAAACGCATACGTGTAGTGGTCGACGAGCTCGCTGCCGAACTTCGCCGCGAGATACGCTTCGGCAATGGCCATGCCGAACGCGTTGGCGATACCCTGCCCGAGCGGACCGGTGGTCGCTTCGATACCATGTGCCGGTTCGTACTCCGGATGTCCCGCGCAGTGCGAGCCGAGTTCGCGGAAGGTCTTGAGCTGGTCGAGGTCGATCGCCGCATAGCCGGTCAGATACAGCAGCGAATACAGCAGCAGCGAACCGTGGCCGTTGGACAGCACGAAGCGGTCGCGGTCGGGCCACGTTGGATCGGCGGGATTGAATTTCAGGTGCCGGGTGAACAGCGCGGTCGCGATTTCAGCCATGCCGAGCGGCACACCCTGATGGCCCTCGCCGGCTTGCAGGATCGCATCGATGGAGAGGAAGCGGATCGCGTCGGCGAGCGGTAATCGGAGTGCTGGCTCCTGGGGTCGCGTTTGCGCCGCCGCAACTGACAGCAATGGCGATGCTGCCAGCGAAGCAATCGGTGAAGCAGGCTGAGCTTCAGTAGTGGACATGACAAAAGGCTCCTCTACGCCGCCCTGGCATGCAGGGCGGCGGCAATCAAAGCGGATTGAATCGGATTGGGCGAAAGAACTTCATACGAGGCTGCGCGGCGCAGCCTCGTCCGTCAGCGGATCAATGCAGGAAGCCGGTCGAAATCCAGGGCACCGCAGCGACGATGATCAGGCCGACCATCAACGCGGCGATGTAGCCGAGAATCGGCTTCATCCCTTCGTCCGGATGGATGCGGCTCACCGCACATGCCGAGTAATAGCCCACCCCAAACGGCGGCGCGAACAGGCCCACACCCATCGACAGGATCACCACCATGGCGTAGTGCACATCGTGAATGCCCATCTGCCGCGCGATCGGGAACATGAGCGGGCCGAACAGCACGATCGCCGGTATGCCCTCGAGCACGCTGCCGAGAATCACGAACACGCAGATGGAAGCGGCCATGAACATCGCCGCGCCGCCCGGCAAGCCGCCGAGCGTCTGCGCAAGCTGTCCCGAGAAACCCGATTGAGTCAACGCCCACGCCATGCTCGTCGCCGCGCCGATAATCAGCAGAATCGCGCCGGACAATGTCGCGGTATCGATCAGCATCGGCTTTAACCGCGCCCATTCGAAACGGCGATAGATCAGCAGGCCGGCCAGCACCGCGTAGGCGATACCGATCGTCGAGACTTCGGTTGCCGTCGCGATCCCTTCGACCACCGCTGCGCGGATCACGAACGGCAAGGCGATCGCAGGGAACGCGATCACGAACTTGCGCAGAATCTCGACACCCGTTGCACGCTTGACGCCCGACATGTCTTCGCGCCGATAGCGCCACTGCACCACGATGCACAAGGTAATCGCCAGCACGATGCCCGGCAGCATGCCGCCCGTGAAGAGTGCCGAGATCGACACGCCGGTCACCGAGCCGAGCGTGATCAGTACGAGGCTCGGTGGAATCGTCTCGGTCTGCGCGCCGGTCGCGGCGAGCAGCGCCACCAGATCGCCCGGCTTCGCACCGCGCGCTTTCATCTCCGGAAACAACACGGGCGCAACCGCCGCCATATCCGCGGCTTTCGAGCCCGAGATGCCCGACACCAGATACATCGCGCCGACCAGCACATACGACAGGCCGCCACGCACATGCCCCAGCAAGCTCGCGAGGAACGCGATCATCGCCGCGGCCATGCCGGTCATCTCGATCAATTGCCCGAGAAACACGAAGAGCGGCACCGAGAGCAGGATCAGGTGCGACATGCCCTCATCCATCCGGCCAACCACCACCGGCATCGGTGTATTCGTGGTCAACGCAAGGTAGCCGAAGGTGGCGAGTCCGAACGAGAAGGCAATCGGCACGCCGCTCAGCACACCCAACGCCACCAGGCCGACAAAGAAGATCAGCAAGTTGATATTGCCGAGATCTCGGAACAGCGGTCCCAGCGCAATGAAGATGCCGACCAGCGCGCCGACCGTCACGATCGCGCCAAGCGTCAGCCGCCAATTGCCCATGCGTGCGAGCCGTACCACTGCCACCAGCAGCATCAGCGCCGAGCCGACCGGCAATGCCGCCGCGCGCCACGAGTTCGACAATTCGAGTGCCGGCGTGGTGATGAACGATTCGTCCTGCGCGAAGCTGATCGCCGGGCCGATCACCATCGCAAGGAACGCGATCGGCGCGGCGATCGCGACCACGTCGAGAAAGGCCCGCACACCCGGCGGCGCCATGCCGACCAGCGCCGTCATCCGCATATGCTCGCCGCGCCGCAAGGCGATCACGGCGCCAAGCATGGCGAGCCACAGGAACAGCATGGATGCGAGTTCATCGGACCAGACGAGCGGCGCGTGCAGCAGATAGCGGCTCGTCACACCAGCCAGCAGCACGGCGATTTCCGCGAGTACCAGCAAGGCAGCGGGAATCTCGACCAGATGGCCGAGGGCGGAGTCGAGCGCACAGGCGAACCGATGCTGCCGCTCGTGCGAATAGGAGATCGAGATCATCGCATTACCCCAGTTTTCCGACGGACTTCTCCAGCAGCCCCCACGCCTCGTCGCCGTATTTGGCTTTCCAGTCGTGATAGAAGCTCGTCTTGGCCAGCGCGCCACGGAAAGCGTCGCGGTCGACATCGATAAAGGTAATGCCCTTCTTTTTCAGGTCGTCGCGCAACGAGAGGCTGAGCTTGGCGATATCCGCGCGTTGCAGCATCGCGGCGTTTTCGAATTCACGCGTGACGATCGCACGGATGTCGGCCGGCAGGCGCTCCCACGCGGCGCGATTGCCAAGAATCCAGTAACCGTCCCACACGTGCGACGTGAGGCTGATGTACTTCTGCACTTCATAGAGCTTGGCCGTCGCGATGATCGGCAGCGGGTTTTCCTGACCCTCCACCACGCCGGTTTGCAACGCCGAATACAGCTCGTTGAAATTGATTGGCGCAGGGCCGGCGTCGAGCGCCTTGAACAGTGAGGTCAGCATCGGCGCTTGCGGCACGCGAATCTTGAAGCCTTTCAGATCGGCCGGCGCGCGCAACGCCTTGGTGGACGAGCTAATCTGCCGGAAGCCGTTGTCCCACACCTTGCTCACCGACACGATGCCCGACTTGCCGATCTGCGCGCGAATGTAGTTGCCGAGATCGCCGTCCATCGCCTTCCAGACCGCGTCGTAGTCCTTGAATGCGAAGCCGGTGTTGACGATGCCCGCGGCGGGCGTCAGTGTCGCCAGAATCGACGAGGCCTGGTTGAAGAACTCGACGCCGCCGTTGCGCACCTGCGAGAGCAGATCGGTGTCGGAGCCGAGCTGATTCTGCGGAAAGAGTTTGATGTCGAGGCGGCCCTTGGTCGCTTCGCGAATGTGATTGATCGCCTCTTGCGCACGGATGTTGACCGGATGCGTCGGGTCCTGGCCGGTCGCGAGCTTGTACGAAAACTCGGGGGCCGCCATCGCGCTTCGCGAGATGCTCCATAGCGGCGCGGCGGCTGACATGGCCGCACCGGCCTTCAGAAAGGTGCGGCGGCTGATGCCCTGCGGGGCGTTCGAACGGGTTGTCATGGTGTCTTCCTCCAATCCTGGATCGCGCGTCGTTATGGTTTTTTTTCGTATCTGAACCGCGGCGGCTGCACGTGTCGCTCGCCGCGGTCGTCTGTTCTCTACTACAAGGTCTCCATCGCCGCCGCCGGGCTCCCGTCGGACGGCCCGTCCTGCCGGACCAGGATTAGCCGTGAATCAGCATGCCGCCATTCACGTCGATCACCGCGCCGGTAATATACGACGACAGGTTCGACGCGAGGAACAGGAATGCGCCGGCCACATCGTCGGGTACACCCAGGCGATTGAGCGGAATGCCGGCGAGAATTTCGCCGCGCTTGTCGTCGCTGATCTTGCCTGCGTTGATGTCGGTCTGGATCAGACCGGGTGTCACGCAGTTCACGCGGATGCCGTCGTTGCCGAGTTCGCGGGCCATCGCCTTGGCGAGGCCCAGCACGCCCGCCTTCGCCGCCGAATAATGCGGGCCGCCGAGAATGCCGCCGCCGCGCTGCGCCGAGACCGACGACATGCAGCCGATCGAGCCGCTCTTCTGCTTCTTCATCTGCGGGACGACCGCTTGCGACAGATACAGCACACCGCGCAGATTGACGTCGAGGATACGGTCCCAGCTTTCCGGATCGATCTCGAGCAGCTTGGCGGCCTGAGTAATGCCGGCGTTGTTGATCAGGATATCGATCGATCCGAAATCGGCAACCGTGCGTTCGACAGCGGCCTGGCAGGCGCCACGGTCGGTCACGTTGCACACATAGCCACGATGTTCGGGCCCGATCGACGCAGCGGCTTCGACCGCGGCGGCTTCGTCCAGATCGAAGATGGCGATGCGTGCGCCATGCGCCGCGAACATCCGGGCGGTCGCCATGCCGATGCCGCGCGGCGACGCGCCGCCGGAAATGACGGCGACCTTGCCGTCGAGTAGACGTGACTCTGACATGATGCGTATCTCCTGAATATGAAGCTTATGGTTTGCCAGGTTGTTTGCTATCGGCTACTACTCGTGTTTGCCACGCCTGATGGGCGCTTGTCGGCCTTTACCGCAGCCAGCCTCTGATCGTGTCGCACATCGCCTCGGTGGAAATGCCGTAGCGGTCGTGCAAGGTCGGCAGCGCACCCGCGTCGAGAAACGCGTCGGGCAAGCCGATCTGACGGAACGGCGGCGTGACGCCATGGGTCAGCAGCACCGCCGCCACCGCTTCGCCCAGACCGCCGATCACTGTATGGTTCTCCGCCAACACCACAAGGCGGCCTGAGCGGCGCGCTTCGCGCAGCAGCGTGACGGTGTCGAGCGGCTTGATGGTCGGCACGTGCAGCACGCCCACGTCGACGCGATCCGCAGCCAACGCCTTGGCCGTTTCCAGCGCACGCATCGTCATGATCCCGGACGAAATGATCAGCACCTCGGCGCCATCGCGCAGCAGCTTCGCTTTGCCGAGCTCGAACTGATAATCGTATTCGTCGAGCACGACCGGCACGTTGCCGCGCAACAGCCGCGCATATACCGGGCCGCGATGCTCGGCGACGGCCGGCACCATCTGCTCGATTTCGATGGCGTCGCACGGGTCGATCACCGTGAGGTTCGGCATCGCGCGGAACAGGGCGAGGTCTTCCGCCGCCTGATGACTCGGGCCGTAGCCGGTGGTGAGGCCAGGCAGGGCGCAGACGATCTTGACGTCGAGGTTGTCCTCGGCAATCGCCTGATGGATGAAGTCATAAGCACGGCGCGCGGCGAACACGGCGTACGTGGTGACGAACGGCTGCGCGCCTTCGTGCGCCATGCCGGCCGCGGCACCCATCAATAGTTGTTCGGCCATGCCCATCTGGTAGTAGCGCCCGGGATATTCCTTCGCGAACAGATGCAAGTCGGTGTACTTGCCGAGGTCGGCAGTCATGCCGACCACTTCGGGCCGGTTGCGTGCCAGTTCGACCAATGCGTGGCCGAATGGCGCGGAACGCGTGATCTGCCCTTCTCCGGCGATCGATGCGATCATCGCCGACGTCTTCAAACGCGGTTTCGGTGCGGCGGCGCTCATGCTTTTCTCCCGGCTTCCAGCGCCTGCAGCGCGAGTTGCCACTCGTGCGCATCGACGCGGATAAAGTGATTTTTCTCACGCGCTTCGAGGAACGGCACGCCGCAACCCATCCGCGTATCGCAGACGATGATTCGCGGTTGCGCTTCTGGATGCGCCAGCGCCGCATCGAACGCGGCGACGACGGCCGCGAGATCGTTGCCGTCCACGCGCTGCACAAACCAGCCGAACGCCTGGAGCTTCTCGACCAGCGGCTCGAACGCCATGACGCTCGACGACGGGCCGTCGGCCTGCTGGTTATTGACGTCGACCATCGCGATCAGATTGTCGAGCTTCCAGTGGGCCGCGGACATCAGGCCTTCCCAGATTGCGCCTTCATCGAGTTCGCCGTCGGAGAACAGGGTGTAGACGCGGGCATCCGAGCCCTTGCGCTTCAGACCCAGGCAGCGGCCGACCGCAATCGTCAGCCCTTGCCCGAGCGAGCCGCCGGACATTTCCATGCCGGGCGTATAACTGGCCATGCCGGACATCGGCAGACGGCTGTCGTCGCTGCCGTAGGTTTCCAGTTCTTCGTCGGCGATGATGCGGGCCTCGATCAGCGCGGCGTACAGCGCGATGGCGTAGTGGCCGTTCGATAGCAGAAAGCGGTCGCGGCCTTCCCATTCGGGGTCGTCGGCGTGATAGCGCATGGCGCGGAAGTAGGCGACGGCCAGGACATCGGCGATATCGAGCGCCTGGCCGATATAGCCCTGCCCCTGCACTTCACCCATGCGCAGCGCGTTGCGGCGAATCTGATAGGCGTGCTCCGCGAGCTGGGGGTACGGCGCGGTTTCGCTAGTGGTCACTGATTGTCTCCTTGAGGATCGCTTTGCAGGGGCCGCTGTGATGCCGATCCCAGTGAGTCAAGCGTAATCTCGCGCTCACACGCGCTCAAACGAATTAAGATGGGTCAATGGATGAATTCAATTCACGTTGATGCTGCCATGCACAATCGCTTCACCTTCAAGTCGATACAGGCATTCGAAGCCGCCGCACGGCTCTCGTCGTTTGCGCTCGCAGCAGACGAACTGTTTGTCACGCCCTCCGCCGTCAGCCACCAAATCAAGCTGCTCGAAGAGCAATTGAGCATTCGTCTGTTCCATCGGCTGCACCGCACCGTGATCCTGACGGACAATGGAAGGCAATACGCTGAGGAAATCACCGCGGCGTTCGCGCGGATCGACTCAGCCACCCGCGAGATCGGGCGGGCCGCCAAGAGCGACATCCTCACAATCCATTGCACGCCCAGCTTTGCGACTCAATGGCTGATGCCGCGCATCGCGCGCTTCAGCGCGGCGCATCCGGATATCGATGTGCGTTTGAATGCGTCGTCAGAGGCGGTGAATCTGATCTCGGAAGCGGTCGATATCGACATTCGCTACGGCCCGAGAAAGCTCCAGCCGGCCGGTACGATGGTGCTCGAATTGCCGCCCGAGACGATCGTGCCGCTGTGTTCGCCGGTGCTCATGGCGGGCGAGCATCCGCTGCGCAGCGTGGCGGATTTGCAGCAGCATCCGCTGATTCATAGCGAGGGGTGTCTGGTGAGCTGGCGTGACTGGATGCGTTTGTATCGCAAAACGCGGCTCGACATCGGACGCGGTCCGCGCTTCGATCGCTCGTTCATGGCGATCAGCGCGGCGGTGGACGGCCTGGGCGTCTGCCTTGAAAGCCTGCTTCTGGCGCAACGCGAACTGGAAACGGGCCGGCTGGTGGCACCGTTCGGCGTCGAAGGGCTCACCGTGCGCGGCTATACGCTCAACCTGCTGAAATCTCGCGCCGAATTGCCGAAGCTGCACAGCTTTCAGGATTGGCTATTTGCGGAACTTGAGAAGTGACGCGCGCGCGGCGCTGATCCGGTCATTCGCAAACAATGCCGGGCAGGCCACCGCGGTCTGCCCAGGCCGGCGCCGATGCGCTGCCGCGGGCAGAGCCGCCAGCCGGCCTTTAAGGTTTGCCTTTGAGGGTAAACGGAGCCAACAGTGACTGGACATCGACCTGCTGCCCCTGGAGCAGAAGCAGCCTCGCGTGAAGCACCGTATTCTCGAGAACAAGCTTGGCGGTGCTTAGCAGATAAAGCGCGTGGATGTCGGAGATCGACATGTTGCCTGCTTCGACCAGGTGGTGACGCTCAACCAGTGAACTCATGACGAGGCGCCTGAGTTCCTGCTCTCCAAATGGAAGGTCCGCGTAGTCGATCGGGTCGTCGGCTTCCACTTCCCGCAGCAGTTCAACCAGCGTTTCCGTGCTCACGTCCATGTGCAGGCTCCACGTTGTCGTTTAAAACCAGCATAGCCAAATAGAGTCACCAGCACTGACAGCCTAGCATGTGGACGACCGAATCGCAGTTCAAGGCAGCCGTCGAGCAGTCTGTCCACCTTGCGCGGAGCCCCGACGCCCGAATGCTGCCGGGCTCCAAGTCACGACGGCTGAAATAATCCAGGCATCGCGAGTGGCCTGTCGGCCACGCTGAAATGCCGCGCCCGGCAGCCCGATTCATTAAGGGGCTGCATCCCTCACCCCGCCGGCGTGTAAACTGCTGTCTTTTTTGACTCTGGTGGTATGGTGCAAGCCCCACAGCGCACAGCTTTCAGTGGCCCGGCGCTCATTCGCTTACTTGCTCGCCTGACGGACGTCGATGTTCCCGAATCCAGCCAATCGCTCTCGGACCGGCTAAGCCAATGGCTCGGCTGGACCGACGCGATCGCGTTGTCCGCGGCGCTGAACAATCCTCCGCCTGCCGGCGCCGCCGGCGCGCGCGCGTTCGGCGACGCTGAAGAGAGCGAGTGCGCCCGCGTGCGCACGTCGTTGGCGAATGCCATCGTCGGCGATAGCGTGTTGGCCGGCGCGAGGCGTCGCGGGTCTGCGGCGCAAGCGCTCCCGCAAGGAGCCCCGGTGGATGCGCCGGTCGATTACGCGGTTTTTCGTCAGCGCTACCACTCCATGCAGCAGACGATGGAGACGGGCATCGGCAACCTGCGCGGCCGTCTGCGGGCCATGTTGGCTGCCAAAACGCCCGCCATGGCCCGGCTCGCGGTGGTGGACGCCGTGATGGAACGCGCGCTCAGCGAGCGTGAACGGAGTCTGCTGGCCGCCGTGCCCGGCTTGCTCGCAGGACACTTCGAGCGTTTGCGCCAAGCGGAGCAACAGGCGCTGGCCGACGCTGAAGCCTCGGGGGACGCCGCAACCACCAAACCCGCCACGCCCGGCGCCTGGCTGGACGCGTTCCGCAAGGATATGCAGAGCGTGTTGCTTGCCGAACTGGATGTTCGTTTACAACCGGTCGAAGGGTTGCTCGCGGCCCTTCGCACCCGCTAACTGGGACACTATGTCCAGATATCTCAATCTCGTTGTTTTTCTGGTAGGTCTGGCCGCTGTGTGCTGGATCGGTGCCGGCTACGTCGGCTCGAACGCGCTGGCATTGGCGGTCACGATGTTGATCGGCGTTTGCTACCTGGCGGGCGCGCTCGAACTGCGGCGCTACGGCGAGGCCACTTCCACATTGGCGCGTGCGGCCGCGGACATGTCCGGGCCGCCGCCCAGCCTGGGCGCCTGGCTTGAGCCGCTGCATCCCAGCCTGCGCAACGCAGTACGCCTGCGCGTCGAGGGTGAGCGTGTGGCCTTGCCGGGCCCGCCGCTGACGCCGTATCTGGTCGGCTTGCTCGTGCTGCTGGGCATGCTCGGCACGCTCCTCGGCATGGTGGCGACCCTGCGGGGCACCGGCATGGCGCTGGAAAGCGCGACGGACCTGCAGGCTATCCGCGATTCGCTCGCCGCACCGGTCAAGGGGCTGGGCTTCGCGTTCGGCACCTCGATTGCGGGCGTGGCCACCTCCGCGATGCTGGGGCTGCTGTCGGCGTTGTGCCGGCGCGAGAGGATCGATGCCGCGCAGATGCTCGACGTGAAGATTGCGACAACCTTGCGCATCTACTCGCAGACCCATCAGCGCGAGGAAAGCTTCAAGCTTCTGCAGCGGCAGGCCGAGGTGATGCCCACCCTCGTCGATCGTCTGCAGACGATGATGGCGGCCATCGAGCAACAGAGCCTCGCCTTGAACGAGCGGCAGATCGCCAGCCAGAACGTCTTCCATAGCAAGGCCGAGGCGGCCTACACGCGCCTTGCTGCCTCCGTGGAGCAGTCGTTGAAGGAGAGCGTCGCCGAAAGCACCCGCGCCGCCAGCGCGGCGCTGCAGCCGGTCATGGAGGCCACGATGGCGGGTCTCGCGCGTGAGACAACCGCACTGCACGATACCGTCACGCACGCCGTGCAGCGGCAGTTGGACGGGCTCTCGACCGGCTTCGAGGCCACCACCACCACCGTCGCGGACATCTGGAACAAAGCCCTGGAGGGGCAGCAGCGCTCGAGCGAGGCGCTCGCCCAACATCTGGGCACGTCGCTGGATCGCTTCACCGAGACCTTCGAGCAACGCTCGGCCGGCCTGCTGGATGGCGTCGCCGCACGCCTCGACGCAACGGCTGGCAGCGTGTCGGCAGCATGGCACGAGGCGCTGTCACGGCAAGAACAGGTCAGCGAGAAGCTGGCGGGCCACAACCAGCAAGCCCTGGCGGCGGCCGCTGCGGCCTTCGAACAGCACTCGGCGTCGCTGCTACGCACAGTGGGCCAATCGCATACGGACTTGCAGACGGAATTGGCCTCGCGAGACCAGCAACGATTGGCGGTCTGGACCGAGACGCTCGGTTCGATGGCCACGACCTTGAGCAAGGAATGGGAGCAGGCCGGCGCGCACACCGCGAGCCGGCAGCAGGAAATCTGCGACGTCCTCGCACAGACCGCGCGCGACATCTCGGCCCAGACACAGGCGCACGCGAGCAGCACGATCGCCGAGATCGACCGGCTCGTGCAAGCGGCGGCGGAAGCCCCCAAGGCCGCGGCCGACCTGCAGGCAGAACTCGCCGCCCGGGACCAGCAGCGGTTGGCCGCATGGACCGAGACGCTCGGTTCCATGGCCACGACGTTGAGCAAGGAATGGGAGCAGGTCGGCGCGCACACCGCAAGCCGGCAGCAGCAGATCTGCGACACGCTGGCACAAACGGCACACGACATCTCAGCTCAGACGCAGGCGCACGCAAGCAGCACGATCGCCGAGATCGCCCAACTCGTGCAAGCCGCGTCGGAAGCACCCAGGGCCGCAGCGGAAGTCGTCGCCGAACTGCGTCAGAAGCTCTCCGACAGCATGGTCCGCGATACCGCGATGCTGGAAGAGCGCAGCCGACTGCTGGCAACGCTGGAAACCCTGCTCGATGCCGTGAACCATGCCTCCACCGAGCAGCGCACAGCCGTCGACGCGCTGGTCGCCACATCGGCGGATCTGCTGGATCGTGTCGGCACCCGTTTCACCGATAAGGTCGAACTCGAGACCGGGAAGCTGGGCGCGGTGGCCGCGCAAGTCACCGGCAGCGCCGTCGAAGTGGCAAGCCTCGGCGAAGCATTCGGCGCGGCCGTCCAGTTGTTCGGCGAGTCGAACACCACGCTGGTCGCGCATCTGCAGCGTATCGAAGCCGCGCTGGACAAGTCCCTCGCGCGCAGTGACGAGCAATTGGCTTATTACGTGGCCCAGGCGAGAGAAGTCATCGACCTGAGCATGATGTCGCAGAGGCAGATCGTCGAAGACCTGCAGCACCTCGCGGGCAAGCGGGCGTCCGCGGGAGCTGAAGCGGCATGAGCGAGGAAATCGACGGCGGCATGGAGGCCACGGCGCCCATCTGGCCCGTGTTCGGCGATCTGATGTCGGTGCTGCTGGGCGCTTTCGTGCTGATTTTGGTGGGCGTCATCGGCGTTCAACTGGAACTCTCGACCCGGCTGGAGCAGGAGGTCAAGCAGCGTCAGCTGGAAACGCAGCGCCGCAAGACTCTGGAACAGGCACTGGCAGGGCCGCTGGCAGCGGGCCGGGTGACGCTGGTCAACGGGCGCATCGGCATCAACGGCAGCGTGTTGTTCGCGTTGAACTCCGATCAATTGCAGCCCGCAGGCCGGGACGTCCTGAAGAGCCTGGCGGGGCCGCTGTCCGCTTATCTCCGGGCCAATGACGAGATCCTGATGGTGAGCGGCTTTACCGACGACCGGCAAGTGCGCGAGGCTAACCGCCGCTTTGCCGACAACTGGGAGCTGTCGGCCCAGCGCGCGTTGACGGTGACCCGCGCGTTGATCGATGAAGGGGTTCCCGCTTCGTCCGTATTTGCGGCTGCGTTCGGCGCCCAGCAGCCCGTCAGCTCGAATGCCGACGACCAGGGCCGGGCCAAGAACCGGCGAGTGGAAATAGCGCCGGTTCCGAGGCCTTCGAGCGCAACGGTGAAGTCCCTTGAGTAGCGAGACTAGTGAGAACGGTGGCGCTAGCCGCGTGGCAAGCAGCGCCCGGGCAACGCTCGACGCATGGCGCGAGCGCGGCGCCGATCGTCTGGATCCCATCCGCTTTCATTTCATCGAGGCGCTGGATCGGCGTGCAGCGAGCCACAACGGCGAAGTGCGGCGTCTGCTGGACGACAGGCTGTCCAAACTGATCGAGGCCTATGCGGGTGATCTCGCGCGTACGGCATCCAAGGTTGCCGATGGTGGCACTGGCACTGGCACTGGCACCGGCACCGGCACCGCGGCATCATCCAGCGAACCCGCACGCGGAGCGCTGGCCGCACTGATCGGCTACATCGCCAGCCACGCGTCGGCAGATGGAACCGGCCCTGCAACGGGTGACGCCGCGCCCCGGCGCCCCGCTTATCCGGAACTGGAAGCGCTCGAGTACTTCAGGGAGACCTGGTCCAAGGTCCGGTCCGAGAAACAGTTGCGGCAGTCGCTCAAGAAAGCGCCGGGTAACGCCGGTCCGCTCAATTCGAGCAGCCTTGTGCATCGGTCGCTCTCGCTAATGCGCGAGCTGTCGCCCGGGTATCTCCAGCAGTTCCTGTCGTACGTCGACGCCTTGTCGTGGATGGAGCAGATGAACGGCGGCAGCGCCTCGCCGGCAAAAGATGCGCCTCGTACTGCGAGCACCAGGAAGAGTGCCCGAGGCAAACCCCGTTAGCGCGGGGGCAGATCAGTCGAAGCCCTGAGCCATCACAAGCCGGCCAAAAACAATCCGCCGGTTTGCACCGCTTTCACGTCCGATCCAAAGTCCACTTCACAAATACAGCACCGACCTCCCGCAAGACAGCCTCCCGAGTGGGCATGCCAAGCGCCAGCGCATCGTAATAGGCCGCAATGAAAAGCGGAACACGTCGCGTGTGGGCGCAGGATTGCATAGTCATTGGTTTCCTCGCCATAAAAAAACGGGCCAGTCCTGCGAAGGACTGGCCCGCTCACCGCGCGAAATCACGCTTGAGGATTCGTATCGTCTGTGGCTTGAGCATTGTCGGCGTCGTCCTGCTTCTCGCCGTCTTTCTTCTCGACCAGCGACTCCAGTGCACCGGCGCCTTCAAAGCCCGCCACCGCTGCAACGCCTTTCGTTAGCAGACCTGCTTCCGGATCGACTTTTTCTGCCGCTTCAACGGCTGCTACTGCCCCAGCGATCTTGCCTACTTCATCCAAGAGTCCCATTTCGCCCTCCGCGAGAAAAAGTGAAATGCCATCCTCTCACGAACTCCATGCCTTGTCGCCAAATGTAAAATTGACTTACCAGTTTGCCGCCGATCCGAAATGACATCATCAGCAACTGCTACCTCTCACACCTTATCCGCGCAATGCGCGGCAAGCCTTTTCTCCACGTGCGGAATCTCCTCACCCCGGACTGGCTTGCCCAGAAGAAAACCCTGGGCATGCGTGCATCCGCAGACGCGCACAAAATTCAGCTGTTCCTGCGTTTCGATGCCTTCCGCCGTGGTTGGTATGCCGATTTCCCGTGCCAAAGCCACAATCCCGCGAACCACGGCCGCGGATTCGCGCCGATGCACGGACTCCTTCACGAACGAACTGTCGATCTTGAGCTTGTCGAATGAGAAGCGCACGAGCGTCGACATGGTTGAAAAGCCAGTGCCGAAGTCGTCGAGCGCGAGACCGATTCCCAACGCGCGAAGCTTCTCGACGTTGCGCCGGGTGACGGTATCGTCGCGCAACAACACCGTTTCTGTGACTTCGATATTCAGACGCGCCGGCGGCAAACCCGTCCTGGCAAGAATCAATGCGACCGTCGAGGCGAACGATTCCTCCCGCAATTGCACCGGCGAAACATTCACAGCGACGCTCACTGCATCACGCCAGGTGGCAGCTTCCGTGCATGATTGCAGCAAGGCCCACTCGCCGAGTGCGAGGATCAGGCCCGTACGTTCGGCGGTGGGAATAAAGGCGGACGGAGAAAGCTCGCCGCGAGTCGGGTGCGTCCAGCGAAGCAGTGCCTCGCGGCCGGAAATCGTGTCGTTGCCGAGATCGACAATGGGCTGGTACTCCATGCGCAAATCGCTATAAGACTGCATCGCGCCTTCCAGATCGCTTCGCAGGAGGCTCAAACTTTCGTCGGATGCGTGCCTGACGGCATCGAAGATAGCGAAGGCGCTTTTGCCACTGCGCTTGACCGCGTACAACGCGCGGTCCGCGCAGATCAGCAATTGCGGCCCGGTCTTTGCATGCTCCGGATAGAGCGAGACGCCCACGCTCGCGCCGATATGCACCAACGCCTCGCTCAATGCGAAAGGACGCGCCAGCGTTTTGACGATACGGTCTGCCAACACATGGACGTCGCGGGCCAACGCCGTGCAGTCGGTCATGGCGACGAACTCGTCGCCGGCCAGGCGTCCGACCAGATCGCCGGCCGGCAGGATTTCACGCAAGCGCATCGCGGCCTCCTCAAGGATCTGATCACCGGCGGCATGGCCCAGGCTGTCATTGATCGCCTTGAAACCGTCGAGGTCGATCAGTAGCACCGCGAATCGATAATCTTGCCGTAACGAGCCTGCCGCGGTGCGCTCCAGCAGAAGCTCTGTAATGCGCGCACGGTTGGGCAGGCCAGTGAGACTGTCCTGGTGAGCGAGCCGATGACTGCTTTCGCGCGCCAACAGTAACGCAACGGTGTCGCGATTGCTGCGCAATGCCACGGTAAAGAAACCCGCCGCACAAAAGGGCGCCTGAAATAGCAGCACGAGCTTGCCGGAACCGGGAGAAAGCGCCGCCCCCCAACCCAACAGCGCGAGAATGAACGAAATCTGGAGAAGCACCAGCCGGGGTGTGCCTGCATTACGTCCGGCTAGCCCACCGATTACACCCACCGCGCAAACGTTGCCGAGAAGAAAAAGCGTCTGGTTTCCGCTGGTATTGCATAAAAAGGTGCCGAAGCCAAATAAGGCGGCCCAGAGAAGGCTAGCGAAGAGAAAGGCTGAGGTAGGAGTCGGCAGGTTGCGAGCGCTGCGCCGGCAGCACTGCCGGATCAACGTGAGACGCGTAATCAGCAGCGCGGCCACGGCGCTGCCCCACCACGCGTAAAGGGCTCTTGGATACAGATAGTAGGCGGTCGCGCACACACTGATTTCGCAGATCGACGCAAATACAATCGATGCGGTTCGAGTGAACAGGTTGGCAAGCAATATTTGCCGGTTGTCGGCGCTCAGATTCTGAGCGGAGGACACCAGCCATTTGAAAAATGGAGACCTTGGTTCGCTGAAAGCCATGACCTACGCATTTTTAATGGTTAGGGGGTCGAATAGGACGCGCCTCGCGATTATTACGTAAACACAACATGTCCGGTGCAACGTTATAGTGCTGCTTTAAACGCCCCGACGTCTATGCAGCAAAAATGTTGCGCCACAACTCGGCCGAAGACGCGACTACTCCTTGCGGATTAACTCGCGCTCCGGCGAGAAAGAAGGTCGTTCAGGCGACTTCTACCGGCACCCGTTTTGCCAATGCGCACATCAGTTCGTACCCGATCGTCCCCGAAGCGTGAGCGACGTCATCGATCTTGACCTGGTCGCCCCATAGCTCGACTTTTGAACCGATCCGCGCATGCGGGCACGGCGACAGGTCGACGGTGAGCATGTCCATCGAAACACGGCCCACCACTTGCGTCATGACGCCGTCGATCGCGATTGGCGTACCCGTCGATGCGTGCCGGGGATAGCCGTCCGCATAGCCACATGCGACCACGCCAATGCGCATTTCACGATTTGCGGCGAAGGCGCGGCCATAACCGACTGTTTCCTGCGCCGACAACGACTGCATACCGATCACTTCGCTCCTGAGCGTCATCGACGCGCGCAAGCCCACGTCGTCAATGTGGCGCGACTGACCGGTGGGTGAACCGCCATAGAGCACGACACCCGGGCGCACCCAGTCGCGATGCGCCTGGGGATGCCATAGAACGGCCGCTGAGTTCGCGAGACTTCGTTGGCCCGGTAAGTCGTGAGTCACCGCATCGAAGCGATCCATCTGCCATGCCACGTCGCCATCGTCAGCATTTGCGAAATGGCTCATCAATGTGATGTCTGCAATGGCCGGAATCGCCCTCGCCTGTTCCCACGCGGCCCGATATGCGTCGGGCCGGAATCCAAGACGATTCATCCCGGAGTTCATCTTCAGCTGCACATTGACGCGTTCATGCGACGACGACAGACGCAACAGATCGAGTTGCTCACGGCAATGCACGGCCATGGACAGATCGAACTGCTGGGCGATTGGCACATCGCCTGGCCTGAAAATACCTTCCAGAAGCAGAATCGGCTTGGTCCAACCCAACTCACGCACACGGACCGCTTCGTCGAGATCGAGCAGCGCGATACCGTCGGCCTTCGCGAGTGCCGGGAAAACGCGATCGATTCCGTGTCCGTATGCGTTGGCTTTGACCACGGCCCAGACCCGTGATCGGGGCGCTCTCTGCTTGACGAGGGAGAGGTTGTGGCTGACTGCGTCAGGATGAATCTGTGCAACGATGGGGCGTGGCATAGGAGGCGTTGAGGGCTGGTTTGGAAAGGGAATGGAGGCCCGTTATTGAGGACCCGTGTTATCGCTGACAGACAGCTTTTTCCACTATCGTATCTAGCTCAAGCCAGTTTTTGTTACTGTATTGATTTGATTTTTGGGTTTATTTGTTGGCGACACGGACGTCGACCAATCGCTCCTTTTCCGCATCGAAACGGCCAGCAATTGCAGCACGGCGCAACGACTAGAAAATAGGCGCGATGCTGATTCCCACCATCGTCTGGGCGTCGGAACTCGACGGGATAATTTGGGTTGAGTTAGTGCGGGCGAGCGCAGCACGACAGACGCATCGGCGAGTCGCGCTTCGTCCATTGCCGTACCCTGCCGATGCAACTGATCCTGCCCCGCATGCTGTTTGAGCGGTTCGCGGCGGCGCGCCCAGCCTCTTGACCGATATTCACGAAGTTCTCGCACAACCTAAGGTAGTCTGTCTGGAGCTGTTCAGCAGCGGCGGGTCTATGGATCGACTCCGCCAGTACGACGACGGTTTTAGAAACCTGATGGAGGGTACTTACTGTGGCTACGAAGAATGGCGGTACGCTGTATGTCCTGCAGGCACGTCCACCGGCGATCATCGCTCTATCACCGGACGGTTCACACGAGGTCGTTCTCGCGAACCTTACGCGCACGCCCGACGGCATCAAGGTCGATGCTGAAAACCAGGTGGTCTACTGGACCAACATGGGAACCGGCATCCATCTGGTCGACGGCGATCCGGCTTCCGGCGCAATTCCCCCGAACGACGGCACGATCGAAAGCGCGAAGCTCGACGGAAGCGAGCATCGTGTGCTGGTGCCTTCCGGCAGGGCCGGAACACCCAAGGAGCTCGTGCTGGACACGGAGGGCGGTCACCTGTATTGGTGCGATCGCGAAGGCATGCGAGTCATGCGCGCGCGGCTGGACGGCACGGAGGTGACGGAACTCGTCCGCACCGGAAATTTCCCCGAGGATACGGGCGACGCGACCCGCCATTGCGTAGGCATCGCATTGGATAAGGCAAACGGGCATGTCTACTGGACGCAAAAGGGACCGCCGGATGCCGGAGAGGGCCGCATCTTCAGGGCGGGCATCGAGCTGCCGCCTGGTGCGACACCCGAGCGGCGCCCAGACGTCGAATGCTTGCTGGCCGATCTGCCCGAGCCGATCGATCTCGATATCGATCACCAGGACGCCATGCTTTACTGGACGGATCGTGGCGACGATACGCATGACGGAAATACACTGAATCGCGCCAGAATCACGGCGTCCGGACTGGTTGATCGCCAGGTGCTTGCCCGCGAGCTGAAAGAGGGAATTGGCGTGTCTCTGGACCCACAGGGGCGCCGCGCATTTGTGACCGATCTGGGCGGCAACGTGCGCGAGCTGGACATCGATACGAAGCAGGAGTCGCACTTCACCACCGTTGCTCATCTGGGTGTGCTGACCGGTATCGACTACGCCGACATCTGAGTTGGATCCCCGAGGACTGCCCGGACCGTATCCGGGCAGTTTTGCCATATCGATGCCGAATGAACGCTGTCCGCGGGTCGCTCAACGCGGCTTCGGTTCGATGGGCGGATCGGCGCGATAGCTGCCGCCGAGCGCCTTCGTCGATGCAATCGCCTAACTGAGCATCGCGCCGTTGACGGCCTTTATTCTTTCAGGTCACAAGGCAACACGCCTGCACGCCGATTTCCTCCACCATTTACTTGACATCTAAATTATATAGACCTAAATTACATTCCACAGCAACGTCCACCCATGGAGTCAACATGCGCATCGTCTGTATCGGCGGCGGCCCAGCCGGGTTGTACTTCGGCTTGTTAATGAAGGGCCGGAACCCGGCGTATGACGTCACGGTGGTCGAGCGCAATCGCCCGTATGACACCTTCGGCTGGGGCGTGGTCTTCTCCGACCAGACGCTCGGCAACCTGCGCGCCGCCGACGCGCCGAGCGCGGACGCGATCCTCGACGCCTTCAATCACTGGGACGACATCGAGATCAATTTCCGCGGCAGGCAGATTCGTTCGTCGGGCCACGGCTTCTGCGGCATCGGCAGAAAACGTCTGCTGAATATCCTGCAGGCGCGCTGCGAAGAGTTGGGCGTCAAGCTGGTGTTCGAAACCCAGGTCACGGAAGACACCACCTACGAAGCCGACCTGATCGTCGCCTGTGACGGCGCCAACAGCGCAATCCGTCAGAAGCACGCCGCCACCTACAAGCCCGCGATCGACATGCGCGATTGCCGCTTCGTCTGGCTCGGCACCAAGAAGCTCTTCGACGCCTTCACGTTCGCCTTCGAAGAAACCGAGTTCGGCTGGTTCCAGGCCCACGCTTATCGCTTCGACGATCAGACTTCCACGTTCATTGTGGAAACACCGGAGCGCGTGTGGCGCGCCGCCGGTCTCGACGAAATGAGCAAGGAGGACAGCATCGCGTTCTGCGAGAAGCTGTTCGCCAAGTACCTGGACGGCAACCCGCTGCTATCGAACGCCGCGCATTTGCGCGGGTCCTCGCAGTGGATTCGCTTCCCGCGCGTCATCAACGAGGAATGGGTGCATTGGCGCGGCAACGCCGATGGCACGCAAACACCGATCGTACTGATGGGTGACGCGGCGCACACCGCACACTTTTCGATCGGCTCGGGCACCAAGCTGGCGCTCGAAGATTCGATCGAACTCGCCAACAGCATCGGCGCGCATCCCGGTGACTTACCCGCTGCGTTGAAGCACTACACGGACGTCCGCAGCATCGACGTATTGCGCATCCAGAACGCCGCGCGCAATTCGACGGAGTGGTTCGAGCATGTCGATCGCTATACGTCGTTCGAACCGGAACAGTTCGCGTATTCGCTGCTGACTCGCTCGCAGCGCATTTCGCATGAGAATTTGCGGGAGCGTGACGCAACCTATCTCTCAACATTCGAAGACTGGCTCGCACACCGTTCAGGCATTGACCGCGCGCCTGAAAAGCACTCCGTTCCGCCGATGTTCACGCCCTTCACGTTGCGTGGCGTCACGCTGAAAAACCGCGTGGTGGTCTCGCCGATGGCGCAATACTCCGCTGTCGACGGGATCGCCGGTGACTATCACCTGATGCATCTCGGTGCCCGCGCCATGGGCGGGGCCGCGCTGGTCATGACGGAAATGACCTGCGTATCGCCCGAAGCGCGCATCACGCCCGCCTGTCCCGGCATGTACGCGCCGGAACATCTCACGGCGTGGAAGCGTATCGTCGATCTCGTGCACCGTCAGTCGGACGCGAAGATCGGCATTCAGCTGGGGCACTCCGGCGCGAAAGGCTCGACACGTGTCTCGTGGGAAGGCATCGACCAGCCGCTTGACGAAGGCAACTGGCCGCTCGTGTCCGCTTCGCCACAACAATACTTGAGCGGCGTCAGTCAGGTTTCGCACGAAGCCACTCGGGACGAACTGCGCGAAATCGAAGTGCAGTTCGTGCGCGCCACGCAAATGTCCGCAGAGGCGGGCTTCGATTGGCTCGAACTGCACTGCGCACATGGCTATTTTCTCTCCAGCTTCCTCTCGCCGTTGACCAACCAACGCACGGACGAATACGGCGGCTCGCTCGAAAACCGTCTGCGCTACCCATTGCAGATCTTCAAGGCAATCCGCGCAGTCTGGCCGCAAAACAAACCGATTTCCGTGCGTATTTCCGCTAACGATTGGGTCGAAGGCGGCACCACGCCTGACGACGCCGTGCAAATTGCCCGTGCGTTCAAAGCGGCCGGCGCCGACATGATCGACGTCTCGTCGGGCCAGGTCAGCAAGCAGGAAAAGCCCGTGTTTGGCCGCATGTTCCAGACGCCATTCGCCGACCGTGTGCGCAACGAAGCCGGTATCGCAACGATCGCTGTTGGCGCGATCTCGGAAGCGGACCACGTGAACAGCATCATCGCGGCGGGCCGTGCCGATCTCTGCGCGATTGCGCGCCCGCATCTGGCCAATCCGGCGTGGACATTGAATGAAGCCGCAAAAATCGGCTATTTCGACGTGACGTGGCCGAAGCCTTACACGGCAGCGAAGTCGCAACTCGAACGCAATCTGGAACGTGAACGCGCTCAAGCTGCGGCGAACGCCGGCCTATCACCACAAGAACGCGCGCAACGCGCAGAAGGAACCACGTGAATACATCCACTAGAACGCTCGCAGGACAGCACGCTGTCGTCACAGGCGGCGGCAGCGGCATCGGCGCAGCGGTGGCCGAAGCGCTGTTGCGCACCGGTGCCCGAGTCACCTTGATGGGGCGCAACGCACAACGTCTCGATGCGCAGCGGGAAAAATTCAACGGGCTCGGCGAGGTCGCCTGCATCAGCGTCGACGTCACAAGCGAAGAGTCGGTCGAGAAGGCATTCGCACAAGCCGGCGCAATCGACATCCTCGTCAATAACGCCGGCCAGGCGCAAGCCGCGCCCTTCGCTCACACCGACATGGCGCTCTGGCAGCGCATGCTCGACGTGAACCTCACCGGGGTGTTCCTCGGCACGCGCGCCGTGTTACCCGGCATGCTCGAACGCGGCCACGGCCGCATCGTCAATGTCGCGAGCACCGCGGGGCAAATCGGCTACGCCTACGTCGCGGCGTACTGCGCGGCTAAACACGGTGTAATCGGCCTGACACGCTCGCTCGCACTGGAAGTCGCGACGAAAGGCGTCACCGTCAATGCAGTATGTCCCGGCTACACGGAGACCGAGCTGCTGCACGCGTCGCTCGAACAGATCACCAGCAAGACCTCGCGCACCGAACAGCAGGCGCGCGAAACCTTGCTTCGCTCGAATCCGCAACGTCGCTTCGTCAGCCCGGAGCAAGTCGCCAACGCCGTGCTTTGGCTCTGCCAACCCGGCTCGGACGCGATTACGGGCCAGTCCATTTCCATCTCCGGGGGAGAGGTAATGTGACCAAGTCATCAAGCATCAAAAAGCCCTCGCCGGTGGACGTCAAGCCGCCGCGCAAAGGCGTCGCCAAACCAGCGGAGAACGTCGTGGATCTGGAAATGAGCACCGGCGCCGATAGTCACATGGGCTTGCGTTTGTGGCTGCGCATGCTGACCACCACCAATCTCGTGCAAGCCGAACTGCGCAAACGCCTGCGCAACGAATTCGACACCACGCTGCCGCGCTTCGATTTGATGGCGCAGCTCGAACGGCATCCGGAAGGTCTGAAGATGACCGAACTGTCGCGCCGTTTGATGGTGACGGGCGGCAACGTGACCGGCATTACCGATCAGCTCGAAAAAGACGGCCTGGTTTCGCGCGACACCGATCCGAACGACCGCCGTTCGATCAGCGTGTGCCTTACGCCCACTGGCCGCAAGGCGTTCGACAAGATGGCCGTGGCGCATGAGCAGTGGGTCGTCGAACTGTTCGGCGGCTTGAGCCTCGACGAAAAATCACGTACCCATCAGCACCTCGGCAAACTTAAGAAGCATCTGCTCGACAGTCTGAAAGACTGACCCGCACCGAACCGAGAAACTATTTTGCATGGGGCCGGAGTACGGGCTTTGCGTCAATTCTGGTCGACCGCTTTGCATGGGACCAGAGTAGCGCGCTAAAGCGCGAACTCTGGTCGACCGCTTTTGCATGGGACCAGAGTAACGCGCTAAAGCGCGAACTCTGGTCGACACGGAGACATTCATGACACGATCCAATACCGACGCGCTACTTGCCGGCAACCGCCTGACGCTCGCCGGCTACGAGGCGCAACATTTCGGCTGGTCGGTCGCCGACAAAGTCGCGACGATCACGCTAAACCGCCCCGAACGCAAGAACCCGCTGACCTTCGAATCGTATGCGGAATTGCGCGATCTGTTCCGGCAACTCGCCTATGCAACCGACGTGAAGGCAGTGGTGATTCACGGTGCAGGCGAGAACTTCTGCTCCGGCGGCGACGTCCACGACATCATCGCGCCGCTAATCGATCTGCCGATGCCGGAACTGCTTCTGTTCACGCGCATGACCGGCGACCTGGTCAAAGCGATGCGCCATTGCCCGCAACCCATCATCGCCGCGGTCGACGGCGTATGCGCCGGCGCCGGCGCGATTCTGGCAATGTCGTCGGATATGCGGCTCGGCACCGCGCGCAGCAAACTCGCGTTTCTGTTCTCACGCGTCGGCCTCGCGGGTTGCGATATGGGCGCCTGCGCGATCCTGCCGCGCATCATCGGTCAGGGACGCGCCGCCGAGTTGTTGTTCACCGGCCGCTCGGCGAGTGGCGACGAAGGCCACGCATGGGGCTTCTATAACCGCCTGTGCGAACCGGCAGCGCTCCTCGCGGACGCGCAAAAGCTCGCCGCCGATCTCGTCGCCGGTCCGACTTTCGCGCACGGCATCACGAAGACGATGCTGCACCAGGAATGGAGCATGAGCATCGACGAAGCGATCGAGTCGGAAGCGCAAGCCCAGGCAATCTGCATGAGCACACGCGATTTCGAACGTGCGTATAGCGCGTTTGCCGCGAAGTCGCGCCCTGTGTTCGAAGGAGATTGAATTGAGCACTCACAGCGATATGGATCTGCACAGCGCACTGGCCTGGCCGTTTTTTGAATCGCGCCATCGCGAACTGGCTAAGGGTATTGAAGCATGGTGCCGCGCGAATCTCTCGCACGTAGAGCACGATGACGTCGATACGACCTGCCGCCGTTTGGTCCGTGAACTCGGCGCGGCAGGCTGGCTGAAATACGGTGTCGGCGGCGTGGCCTATGGCGGGAATGGCGACACCATCGACACACGCGCCGTCTGCCTGTTGCGCGAAACGCTCGCCAGGCATTCCGGTCTCGCGGATTTCGCGCTGGCGATGCAAGGACTCGGCTCGGGCGCGATCTCGCTCGGCGGCACGCATGAGCAAAAGACGCGCTATTTGCCGCGCGTGGCGAACGGGTCGGCCATCGCCGCCTTCGCCTTGTCGGAACCTGAAGCGGGATCGGACGTCGCCGCGATGTCCCTCTCGGCGCGCGAAGACGGCGACTTCTACGTACTCGACGGCGACAAGACGTGGATCTCGAACGGCGGCATCGCCGATTTCTACGTGGTGTTCGCCAGAACCGGCGAAGCGCCGGGCGCACGCGGCATTACCGCCTTTATCGTCGAAGCCGACACACCGGGACTGGAAATCGCCGAACGCATCGACGTGATCGCACCGCATCCGCTAGCGCGTTTGCACTTTGCCGGCGCACGCGTGCCGCGCAGCCAGATGCTCGGCGCACCCGGCGAAGGTTTCAAGCTCGCCATGCGTACGCTGGATATTTTCCGCACGTCGGTGGCGGCTGCGTCGTTGGGTTTCGCGCGTCATGCCATGGCTGAGGGTCTCTCGCGCGCATCGTCGCGCAAGATGTTCGGACAGACGCTCGGCGATTTTCAGCTGACGCAAGCCAAGCTCGCCCAGATGGCGTTGACTATCGACAGCAGCGCGTTGCTGGTCTATCGCGCGGCCTGGCTGCGCGATCAGGGCGAAAACGTCACGCGTGAAGCCGCGATGGCCAAGTGGCACGCCAGCGAAGGCGCGCAACAGGTGATCGACGCCGCCGTGCAACTCTATGGCGGCATGGGTGTGCAAAGCGGCACAGCGGTCGAGATGCTGTACCGCGAAATTCGTGCGCTGCGTATCTATGAAGGTGCGACTGAGGTGCAGCAGTTGATTGTCGGCCGCGACCTCCTGAAGGCCCACGCCGCGGAAGCCATCAAGGACGCAGCGAAATGAACACGACCTTCGAAAGACCAGTCCGCATCCGTTTCTCGCATTGCGATCCGGCGGGCATCGTGTTCTTTCCGCAATATCTGGTGATGACCAACGCGTTGGTCGAAGACTGGTTCAACGAAGGCCTGCAGATCGATTATGCGCAAATGATCGCGCAACGCCGCGTCGGCTTGCCGATCGTCAAACTCGATTGCGAGTTTTCGCGGCCGAGCCAGATGGGCGAAACGATCACGCTGGCACTCAACCTCACAAAGGTCGGGCGCCGCTCGATCAGCATCGAGATCGTCGGCCAGCACGGCGACGAAACCCGCTTCCGCGCGAAACAGGTGCTGGTCACGACATCGCTCGAAAGCGGTACGTCCATCGACATTCCCACCGACATCGCGAGCGCACTCGCGACGTTCGCCCCACAGCCCGAACCCATCGAGGCACATCGCTCATGAAAAAAGCTCTCCTTCCTGCCAGTTGGATCAAACCGCGCGGCTACGCGAACGGCGTTGCAGCAACCGGCACGCAAGTGTTCATCGCCGGCCAGATCGGCTGGGACGAACAGGCGCGTTTTCAGACCACCGACTTCGCACAGCAAGCGATTCAGGCGCTCAAGAACGTCGTGGCCGTCCTGCACGAAGCGGGCGGCGCACCGGAGCATCTGGTCCGCTTGACGTGGTACGTCACGGACAAGCGCGAATACCTCGCTTCGCTGAAAGATATCGGCCGTGCATTTCGCGAACTGATCGGCGACTACGACATCGCAATGAGCGCGGTCCAGGTCGTCGCACTGATCGAAGACGAAGCCAAGGTCGAAATCGAAGCGACGGCAGTGATCCCTCAGTAAGCACGCGAAACACGAAACCCACCAAGCCAACCGAAACGCATTCAGCCGGCTCAACGGCCGGGGAGACAATGATGGAACCGTCAGCACACGTCGACACCTTCGCGCGCGACAATCTTCCGCCGCAAGATCAATGGCCTGTCTTTCTGCTCGACAACCCGGACGTTGCTTACCCGGCGCGCTTCAATTGCGCGACGGAATTGCTCGACAGAACGATCGAAGCGGGACATCGCGACCGTCCGGCGATCTGGTCGGACGTAGATGGAAAACCGCAGGCGACCACTTACGGTGAGCTGCTTGCCTTGGTGAACCGCAGCGCGCATGTGCTGGTCGACGAAATGGGCTTGCAGCCGGGCAACCGCGTGCTGCTGCGCGGACCGAACACGTTGCACATGGCGGTGACGGCGCTCGCCGCGCTGAAGGCCGGCCTCGTCGTGGTGCCCACCATGCCGCTGCTGCGTGCGAAAGAACTCAAGCAGATCATCGAGAAGGCGCAAGTCAGCGCCGCGCTATGCGACGCACGCCTGACCGATGAACTCGCACGCTGCAACGACCCTCAGGATGAGTTCTATTGCGCGGGCCTGAAACAGATACGCTGGTTTCATGACGATTCCGCCGATTCGCTCGACACCCTCGCGATCAACAAACCGGACCACTTCACCGCGTGCGACACCGCGGCCGACGACGTCTGCCTGATCGCCTTCACCAGCGGCACAACTGGCGCACCGAAAGGCTGCATGCATTTTCATCGCGACGTATTGGCGATGTGCGATCTGTTTCCGCGTCATGTTTTGAAGCCTTCATCGAGCGATGTGTTTTGCGGCACGCCGCCGCTCGCCTTCACATTCGGCCTGGGCGGCTTGCTGTGCTTTCCGCTGCGAGTGGGTGCGTCGACGGTGCTGATCGAGCGGCTCACGCCCGAGACCTTGCTGCAAATCGTCGAACGCTTCCACGCGACGATCATGTTCACCGCGCCGACCTTCTATCGGCAAATGGCACCGCTTGTTGCGCATCATGACGTTTCGAGCCTGGCGAAAACGGTCTCCGCGGGAGAGGCGTTGCCGGATTCGACGCGACGTCTATGGCACGACGCTACCGGCATCGACATGATCGATGGGATCGGCGGCACGGAACTGATCCATATTTTCATCTCGGCGCAAGGCGACGCGATCCGCCCGAATGCTATCGGTCGCGCGGTGCCGGGCTACGTCATCCAAGCCGTGGATGACGCCATGCAGCCGGTCCCGGCGGGCACAATCGGCAAACTCGCGGTACGCGGGCCGACCGGCTGCCGCTATCTCGCCGACGACCGCCAAATGAAGTTCGTCCGCGACGGCTGGAACCTCCCCGGCGACTCGGTCTATCTCGACGAAGACGGTTACGTGTTCTATCAGGCCCGCGCCGACGACATGATCGTCTCCGCCGGCTACAACATCTCCGGCCCGGAAGTGGAAAGCGTGCTGCTGCAACACGACGCGGTGGCCGAATGCGGTGTGATCGGCGTGGCCGACGAGACGCGCGGGCAAATCGTCAAGGCCTTCGTGGTGCTGAACCCAGGTTATAAGCCGGATGACAAACTGGTCGCGCAACTGCAGGATTTCGTGAAAAACAGCGTGGCGCCGTATAAATACCCACGCGTCATCAGTTTCATCGACTCGCTGCCGCGCACCGAAACGGGCAAGCTCAAACGCTTTGAATTGCGTACGCTCAAGTAGCCCGTCAACCAGCGCCTCTTTCCACGGCAACCATCTTGCATGGGACCCACCGCATGGCTGCTGCTTTCGTCGAAGAGGCGAGCAACTAGAGCCCCACCTCGGCACAACATCCTTATGATGTGACACTTCACAGGCCAACGTCACTCGACCCATGCTGATCGTCCATCATCTGAACAACTCCCGCTCGCAACGCGTGTTGTGGCTGCTCGAAGAACTCGGCGTGCCGTACGAGATCAAGCGCTACGAGCGCGACCCGAAAACGATGCTGGCGCCGCCCGAGCTGCGCGCGGTCCATCCGCTAGGCAAGTCGCCCGTGATTACCGACGACGGTCAGACCCTCGCCGAATCCGGCGCAATCATCGAGTATCTGGTCGACAAGTACGGTCAAGGCCGTTTCGCGCCCGCAGCGGGCACGCCTGATCGGCTGCGTTACACCTACTGGATGCACTATGCGGAAGGCTCGGCAATGCCGCCGCTGCTGCTCAAGCTGGTGGCGCTGCGCATCGCCAGCGCACCCATGCCGTTCTTCGCCAAACCGATCGCCCGCAAGATCGCCTCGACGCTGCAATCGAGCTTCATCGATCCGCAGTTGAAGCTCCATCTCGGCTACATCAATAAGGAATTGAGCGCGACGGGCTGGTTCGTCGGCAACGATTTCACGGCGGCCGATGTGCAGATGAGCTTTCCGCTCGAAGCCGCCACCGCACGCGGCGGCATGGAAGGGCAGATTCCCGCCGTAGTCGATTTCCTGAAGCGCATTCACGCGCGGCCGGCTTATCAACGGGCGCTGGAGCGCGGCGGCAAGTACGAACTACTGGGTGGCGATTAACGGCAAACGCCGCCTGGGAATTCGTAGTTGTGGGTCAAAAGTCGCGGGTGCTAGACTAAAATTTCCTATTGCGCTCAACGGGTTGCCGACCGGATTTCCGGCTTCGTGCCGTGCGGCGGCACATTTGGCACCCGGTTGAACCGCTTGTGCCCGCTTGTGCCCGCTTGCATGCGATTGCATCTGCTTGATCAAGGTAAAAGGAGTCCCTGCATGACCCATTCCATCCACGGCAACAAACGCTGGCTGGCGCTGATCGTCCTGTGCCTCGGTGTGCTCATGATCGTGCTCGATACGACGATCGTGAACGTTGCCTTGCCGTCGATCGCCGCGGACCTCGGCTTTACCGAGACCTCGCTGGTGTGGGTGGTCAATGCGTACATGCTTACCTTCGGCGGCTGCCTCCTGCTGGGCGGGCGGCTGGGCGATCTGTACGGCCACCGCAAGCTGTTCCTCGGCGGCATCACGCTGTTCACGCTGGCGTCGCTCGCATGCGGCATGGCGAATTCGCAGATCCTGCTGATATGCGCGCGTGCCGTGCAGGGTTTGGGCGGCGCGGTCGTCTCCGCGGTTTCGCTGTCGCTGATCATGAATCTGTTCACCGAGACCGGCGAACGGGCCAAAGCGATGGGCGTGTACGGCTTTGTCTGCGCGGGGGGCGGCAGCATCGGCGTATTGCTCGGCGGTCTGCTGACCAACCTGCTGAGCTGGCACTGGATCTTTCTCGTCAACCTGCCGATTGGCATCGCCGTCTACGCGCTGTGCGTCGCGCTCTTGCCGTCGGCACGCGGTCATGCTCACGGCGAACGGCTCGACGTGGCCGGCGCGGTGACGGTGACGGCTTCGCTGATGCTCGCCGTGTACGCAGTCGTGAACGGCAATGAGGCCGGCTGGACCTCGGCGCAGACGCTGGGCCTGCTGTTCGCCGCGCTCGCGCTTCTGGCCGTGTTTCTCGTTATTGAAGCGCGCGTGCAGCATCCGTTGATGCCGCTCGGTCTGTTCCGCTTGCGCAATGTCGCGACCGCCAACGTGGTCGGCGTACTGTGGGCGGCGGCGATGTTCGCGTGGTTCTTCATCTCCGCGCTGTATCTGCAGCGCGTGCTAGGTTACCGGCCCTTGCAGGTCGGGCTCGCGTTTTTGCCGGCCAATCTGATCATGGCGTTCTTTTCGTTGGGCCTCTCGGCGCGCGTGGTGATGCGCTTCGGCCTGCGCCTTCCGCTTGCCGTCGGGCTGCTCGTCGCGGCGTGTGGCCTCGCGCTGTTCGCACGGGCACCGGTCAACGGCAGCTTCGTGCTCGACGTGCTGCCTGGCATGATCATGCTCGGTTTCGGCGCGGGCATCGCGTTCAATCCCTTGCTGCTGGCTGCCATGAGTGATGTCGATCCGAGCGATTCGGGCCTCGCGTCCGGTATCGTCAATACGTCGTTCATGATGGGTGGCGCACTCGGCCTCGCCGTGCTCGCGAGTCTCGCTGCCGCGCGCAGCGGCGCGATGCAGGTTTCCGAAAGCGCTACGGCGGCGCTCAATAGCGGCTACCACGTGGCGTTTCTGTTCGGTGCGATCTTCGCGGCGGCGGCGGGTGTGCTGGGCGGTTTGCTGTTGCGTCCTGGGCAGCCAGGCGGCGCCAAAGCGGTAGCCGAAGCCGAAGCGGAAGCACACGGTCACGGCGGGTCCACGCCGGCACAACCGCATGGCGCAGGGAATGCGGCGACAACAGAAAACTACTGACCGGCTCCCACCTGAAACCAGGCCGATCGCGGTCAATCCAGCCCAACGGCAAAACCGCAAGCGCGATCAAATGCGCCGCGTCGCGCCTGGCTATGCTGGCTTCATGCTGACATGAGAGCCGATATGAACCCCGTTGGAAAAGCGCTCTGGTTTATCGAGAGCCATTTTGCCCGCGAGCTGACGCTCGACGACATCGCCAACTGTGGATGCGTGTCGCGCTTTCACCTGACGCGTGCTTTCGAAGCGGCCACTGGGTTTTCGGTGATGCGCTACGTTCGCGCGCGCCGTTTGAGCGAAGCGGCACGGCACCTCGCCGACGGCGCCCCCGACATCCTGACGGTCGCCGTCGACGCCGGTTACGGTTCTCACGAAGCATTCACGCGCGCGTTTCGCGAGCAATTCGGACTCACACCCGAAGCGCTGCGCGCGCGTGGCCACCTCGACAACATTGCCATCGTGGAGCCGATCAAAATGGACGAAACCCTTCTCACGCATCTCGAACCGCCGCGTTTCGAAGACGGCAAACCGTTTCTCGTCGCGGGCTTAAGCGAGCGCTATACCAGCGAAACCTGCGCCGCGATTCCTTCGCAGTGGCAGCGCTTTGGCGACTACTTCGGCAAAGTGCCGGGCCAGGTCGGCAACGTGGCGTATGGCGTCTGCTACAACGCCGACGACGCCGGCAATGTCGATTATCTGTGCGGTGTCGAAGTCAGCGACTTCTCGGCATTGCCCGCCGAGCTGGGCCGCTTGCGCATTTCCCCGCAGCGCTACGCGGTGTTCAGCCACCGCGAGCATATCTCGACCGTGCGGCGCACCTGGAACACGATCTGGAATCAGTGGCTGCCTGCTTCGGGACATACTCCCGCCGATGCGCCGAACTTCGAACGCTATGACGAGAAGTTCGATCCGGTCAGCGGCATGGGTGGGCTCGAGATCTGGCTGCCGTTGAAGGCTTCTTAGGACCCGCAAGGAAGAAAATCACATCGGCGTCAACTGGCAGTTGCGCCAGTACGGTCGCCAAGAGCGGCTGCACCGCCATCTGGAGACATCGGACACACTGGCACGCGGGCTCACTTATCTTTCCGGCCTGCGTGTTTGGATTAGCACCCCGTACTGTCTCGGAGTGGACGAAAGCGGTTCAGGCGGGTTTGTCGAACCGATCGGGCGTGCTCGCGCTCCACAGCACTTCGAACAGACTGCACTCGAACGCAAAGAACTCCGCGCTTTGAATGGACAGCGCGTAGTGCTCGGCCCGCGATGAAATGAAGGCCACGGTGTCGTCGTACAGATAGGTCGTGATGCCCACTTCGAAATCGGCGGGCGCAAAGCGGAGTTCGCGGCGATCGCGCGTCGACGATCGCCACAGATCGCGCGTATCGCTTGGACCCGAGCGGATCACGCGCAGGTTGATGCCCGCACGGACGCGTTGCGCGACGATACCCCTGATGACCTCGACGCCGGGCATCTGAAACAGCTCGCTGTTCGACATCACGGCGCGCAACTCCTTGCTCTGACATTCGAGCGTTTCGTTGAGCACGGTCTTGATCCCTTCGATGCCCGAGAAATAGCGCACCTTCGGTTTTCCACCGGCTGAGTTGTGAATCGAGCGCAGTCGCGGGAGCACTTCCTGAACGAGCTGACGTTGCGCCTCGATACGCCTCAGCAGAGCAATTGGATCCTGCGGAATCACGTAGCTGCGCGCGCCTTTCTGCACGGTCGCGACGAGTCCATCGGCGAGCAGCCGGTCGAGCACTTCGTATGCATTGGTGCGGCCGATACCCGCCTTCTGGGCGATGGAAGCGACCGTCGCCTCGCCGAGTTCGAGCGAAGCCAGATAGAAGTCGGCCTTGTTTCCGTCGATGCCGGCCGCCTGGAGCATCTCGATAAGGTTCATTTTCTCCAACCGATCCGGGAAGGTGACGGTCGCTGCACGCCGATTCGTTCGGTTGAATAGTACAGCAAAAATCTATACAAATCAATGAGATAGGCGAGATTCTAAATTCTTTTCACGTTTCCAAATGACGCATGCCGGACGCCCAATTAGCATTCATCTCAGTCAATCCGTTGACGCCCGGAGTCGATGAACCACATTGACCCGAAGCTGGCAAGCAGCAGAGCGGCAGAGCGGTCGGTTCGCACGCCTACATCCTATGTAATCCTATTGGAGCTATCTCATGGTCGAGTGGAAAGAGACGATTCACGACATCAATTCTCGCCTCAAGGAACTGTCCACACGCACGCCGGACACCCTTCGCGGTTTTGCCCTTGTCGCCGGTGCGGGCGCCAACACCAACCATCTTGGCGCGAAGACGCGTGAACTCATCGCGCTGGCCGTCGCAGTCACCACGCGCTGCGATGGTTGCATCGCCTTTCATGCAGCGGAGGCCGTCAAGCTCGGCGTCCCGGACGCGGAAATCGCAGAAGCGCTCGGCGTTGCCATCAACCTGAACGCCGGCGCTGCCATCACCTACAGCACGCACGTGCTGGATGCCATCGAAACGCTGAAGCAAGCCTGATTACCCAAACACGCTGAAAGGAACCGATCATGAGCAATCCAAAACTTGAAGTACTGACACCGCAAAACTCCCAGCTGCTTTTCATCGACCAACAGCCGCAGATGGCATTTGGCGTCCAATCCATTGACCGGCAGGTGCTGAAGAACAATGTGGTGGGCCTCGCCAAGGCAGCGAAGATATTCAACATTCCGACCACCATCACCTCGGTCGAATCGCAAAGTTTCTCGGGCTTTACCTACCCCGAACTGCTCGACGTATTTCCCGGCCAGCCGGTGCTCGAACGCACGTCGATGAACTCCTGGGATGACCAGAAGGTTCGTGACGCGCTGGCTGCGAATGGACGCAAGAAGATCGTGGTTTCCGGCCTGTGGACGGAGGTTTGCAACAACACCTTCGCACTCAGCGCCATGCTGGAAGGCGGCTACGAGATCTACATGGTTGAAGATGCCTCGGGTGGCACGTCGAAGGACGGGCACGACTATGCCATGCAGCGCATGATCCAGGCAGGCGTCGTGCCTGTGACGTGGCAACAGGTGATGCTCGAATGGCAGCGCGACTGGGCGCGTCGCGAAACGTACGACGCCGTCATGAAGGTCGTCAGGGAACACTCTGGTGCGTACGGGATGGGCGTGGACTACGCGTACACGATGGTGCACAAGGCACCGCAGCGCACCGATGGTCCCCACGAAATCGTGCCTGCGGTTCCCGCCGGATAATCAGCCGCCCGCCATCTCGTTTGATGTCCCGACTCCGGCCGTGCGGCGTGACGCCGCCAGCCGGCAGGGGGAGTTGCTTACTGATTCGCAACTTCGTGGCTTTTTCGCATGGCAAGGTTGTCTCCGATGATCACAACGCGCCTGGCGTCGAAATGGCCGGCCGGGCGATACGTACCGACGCGTGCGGATCGACTCGGGCTTCGGCAAGATGACGGTGCTGGTAACCGACGGCCACTTGCCCTGGCCGTTCGGCCGGGAGATGACGGGCTATGAAGTGACGAATCTCGCCGACACGCTGCAGAAGGCGAAGGCGGCAGGCGTCACGGTACTGGTCCCGCCGTTCACTTCGGATAAGCGCGAAGCCGCGCTCGTGCAGTTCCCTGGTGGCTATATCGCCGAGATTCACGCAGTTGCGCAGTAGACACGGGACGCCGGGGTGATGCGACAGGCGGCTTACACATGCATGGAACGCGTGGCTGTGTCGGCGCGCTTCATGGCTAAAAAGCGGTGAATCTGCGCGACCACGGCTGCCCCTTCGCCCACGGCCCCTGCAACGCGCTTGGTGGAACCCGATCGAACATCGCCGATTGCAAACACGCCGTCGACACTTGTATGCAGCGGGAGCGTGGGCCCGCTGGCTCGTGTTCCCAGGTCGGTATCGGTCAACACAAATCCTCTCGGATCCAGCGACACTCCGCTCGTACGCAGCCACTTCGTGTTTGGGTCGGCACCGATAAAAAGGAACAAGTGATGCGTCTTCAGACTTTCTATACCCCCCTCGCGTCGCCGATAGTGGACGGACTCCAGCCGTTCGTCACCTTCGAGGGCCGTGATTTCGGAACCCATATGGATCGTCACGTTCGGCAACGAGGCAATTCGCTCGATCAGATAGCGCGACATGCTGTGTTCGAGATCCTGCCCCCTGACGAGGACATGAACATGGGCAGCATGCGATGCAAGAAACACAATGGCCTGTCCTGCTGAATTCCCGCCACCGACCAGCAGCACGGTTTCGCTGCGGCAAAGCCGGGCCTCGATCGATGTCGCCCAGTAATAGACGCCGTGACCTTCGAAGCGCCCAAGCCCGTTCACTGCCGGACGCCGATATTCCGCGCCGCTCGCGACGACTACCGTGCGTGCCGCAACGCGCTGCGAACCGGCCAGTCCCACCTCGAGCGGGTATGCGCTGCAATGCAAGCCTTTCACCTCGACGGGAATCGCGATGTGCGCGCCGAATTTCTGCGCCTGGTTAAATGCCCTGCCGGCTAGCGCTTGCCCCGAAATGCCGGTCGGAAAGCCCAGATAATTCTCGATGCGGGCACTCGTGCCTGCCTGGCCGCCGGGCGCGCGGCAATCGAAGACTGCCACTGACAAGCCTTCGGATGCCGCATAGACGGCTGCCGCCAGGCCAGCAGGCCCGGCGCCGACGATCGCGACGTCGTAAACATGCCCAGGATCGAATTCCGGCACGAGTCCCAGGCATGAGGCGAGCTGCCCGTCGTCCGGATTGCGCAGCACGGTGCCATCCGGGCAGACAACGAGCGGCATGTCATCGCGCCGAGGCGTCATGCGCTCGAGCAACGCGACGGCATCGGCACCGCTTTCGTCAAGCGTCATATGCGGGTAAGCATTGCGCTGCAGGAAATGTTGCAGCGCGAGAAGCCGCTCGTTGTCGGGCGGGCCAACGAGCACCGCCCCTTGCCCGCGCTCGATCGCGGCGACGCGCCTCAGGATCAGCGCGCGCATGATCCTTTCACCGAGCTCCGCCTCGCCGATCATCAGGGCACGCAGCTTTTCCGGCGAAATCACGAGCGCCACGACATCTTCGATAACCTCGGCATCGACAAGGCCGGGCTTGCCTGAAAGCATGCCAACGTCGGAGGTGAATTCGCCCCGTTTCGCCTGAGAGCGCAGCAAACGTCGATGGCCCAGTCCGTCGCGTGCCGTGTATCGAATCGTGCCCGACAACAGGACGAACATGCCTGGACTCATGCCACCCGCGCGATATAAGAATTCGCCGGCGGCGTAGCTGTGTATCGCACCAAAGCGATTGATCCGATCAATCTCGGCGTCAGTCAGTACCGGAAATATCTGATGCCAGCGCGGGGTGCTATATGGGGTCTGCGCATCCGCCACGGCAAAACGATCGGCGCCGCTCGTGCCGGCTTCTGTCTGGTTTTCTGGCCCGCCCGGTGGCGAAGCTGCGTCGCTATTCATCGTGAACCTCTGACTACGCGCGTTGGAACCGGCCGGCGGAGAGCCACGCCCCTGCCCTTTTGGATAACCCACGGGGTCAATGCCGTCCACTCATTCAAGATAGGTTAGCCGTCGACATGCCGCAAATAGGTAACATCCATCTTGCTCGTGTCCGAGCCCTCGTGGTTGTCGCGACCGGCACAAGCGGACTTCCTGGCGCGGCCAAAGAGACCCAGCATGAACCATTCAACACAATCGGGCTATCACGCTGCGAAATGGAGCATCGAAGGTTTCGTCGAGTCAGTAGTGAGGGAGGTGGCGCCATCCGGCATCGACTTCGTGTCTCAGGTCACGAGATCGCGCTTCTTAAGTTTTCCTTCAGCACCCTGCGGTAAATTAGTTCCACACTATCGTGGGGCGCTCATTGCAACTCAGCCCGGCTGTACGCTCGGCAGTGGATGTGCGCGCGCAAAAAAATTGAGAGACCTCATGCCACGAGGAAAAACCGGTGGCGCCGCCATGGCGAATGCTCGCACAGCCTACGTGCTTGAACTGGCACGAGGTTGTTCATACATCAGCAGTACTCTGAGTCCGGACACGCGGAACAGCGCTATCGCTGAGGTTCTCGGCGAATTTCGCAAACTGTACGGCGAACGGGAAGAAACACTCTTTCAGAAACTGCTTGCAGAGGATCTGCAACGTCGAGGCGAAGGGGACGCCGCCTTGGCAGTGCTCGCCTTCAAATTCGTCAGCTCGTAAGCGTGGGCAGCGTGTCTCCGCTGGACGTCTATCACTGCTGCCGTTGGCCTCAGTAGAGCACTCGCGAACATTGCTGGCGACAGAGAGGCAGCGCCATAGCTACCGCTACTTATCATCAACCTTCCACATTTCGCCACCGAGGCTGAAGCCATCGCGTTCTCGAACAAGTGGGCGATCCAGTGGATCCATGAAAATCTTTCAGAAATCAATGCTACGAAGGGCGCATACGCCTAACGATAGGTAGCGCGGATCCCGTTGTCTCAGCAAGCTTGAATGACGAAACCGCGATTTTTAGTTTGGCCGCCTGGTCCTCGAGCGACTGGGCCGCTGCTGCCGCCTGCTCGACCAGCGCCGCATTCTGCTGCGTCACCTGGTCCATCTGATTGACGGCCTGGTTGACCTGTTCTATGCCACGACTTTGCTCGTCCGACGCACCAGCGATTTCACCGACGATTTCGGAAACACGCTTGATAGCACTTTTAATCTCGCCCATCGCAGTGCTAACTTCAATGGCCTGTTGCGAGCCATCCTGAATCGTGGCTACAGATGAGGCAATCAGTTCCTTGATTTCCTTTGCCGCAGACGCAGATCGCTGAGCCAGACTACGAACCTCACTGGCCACGACCGCGAAGCCTCTTCCTTGTTCGCCAGCTCGAGCCGCTTCCACAGCGGCATTGAGCGCAAGAATATTTGTCTGGAACGCAATCCCTTCAATCACGCTCGTGATTTCGGATATCTTGTTCGAGCTGCCGTTGATTCTCTCAATTGTGGCAACCATGGTTTGAACGACATCGCTGCCTGTACCGGCGATGTCCGTGGCATTCGTGGCCAGTGCATTCGCACGACGCGCATTGTCTGCGTTCTGCTTCACCGTCTCGGTCAGTTGCGTCATGCTGGATGCAGTCTGCTCCAGCGACGCAGCTTGTTCTTCTGTGCGTGCGGAAAGGTCAAGGTTTCCGGCGGCGATTTCGCGCGTAGAGGTGGTAACAGAATCAGTCGACAAATTCACAGCAGACATGGTCTCTTCCACACGACGCATCAGCTTGTCGAACGCGACTGCTGAACGGCCGAACTCGTCCATGCGCGGACTCGAAGACCGCTTTGACAAGTCAAGGGTTGTCGCAATATCCTCAAATTTTCTGCCCATGCGGTTCAGTCCACCGCAGACGACACCGTTCAGATGGAGGCCACAATAGAGCGCGACGGCACATCCTATTGACGCCACCGCAATCAGGCTCGTCAGCAACGAACGGTATGACGAAGCCGCGTTCGCGTCGAGGCCGCATAGTGCGACGATCGCCATCAGTCCGACGACGAACATCAGTGTTGCCCAGGTGCCGAACGCAAGCATCAACTTGAGTCTGATCGTGAAAACAAATTTCTGCACTTCGTTTCCTTCGTGAGTGACGACGCGACTGCGCCATGAAGATTAACGCCAGGTATGGGACTACGACACAGCCAGACTCGTTTCGAAGTGCTGTCGCGGGAGCCCGTTTTACCGAAATGCGGGCATTGAACTAACCAGCCTTCAAATCGGCATGCGCAGAGCCTGGCATTTCGAGACCCACTGTAGGCGTTTGCCCGGCGCCTCTTGTTTACGACCGATGTTTAGGATCTTGCATGCGCGTTTACCCCGAACCGCGAGGGCGTTTCCGGTTTGCGAGGCTTGACCATCGAACTAGTTTGCACAGGCAAGTTGCGCCTACTCGCGACGCCCGGCCCCGGCCCCGGCCCCATTGAGGTGTCCCGAAAGGAAAAGGGCAACTAACTAACAGCAGAGATCTCTGCCGAGATATGCAGCGACCGCCTTTGTCAGCGCGATGCCGTGCAATTCTTCCGGCGATGCCAGGCGCGCGGCGACAATCTCGCGATTATCAAGCCGCAACTCGGGTATGCGGTCGAGGTGCAGCTCAAAGAAATGCACCCGGTCTCTTCGCCCGTCCCAAATGCCGCAGGCGCTGCCCGCGGGGAGTAATGGGTACGACGAGAGACCAATCTCCTCCTCCATTTCGCGCTGCGCCGCTGCATCAGGCGTCTCACCGGGCCGGACACTGCCGCCCGGAAAATTCCACTCGGCCCGGTACGACGACTTCACAAGCAACAGCGCCCGCCCGACGTAGATTGCTACTAGCGCCCCCTCATGGCGAGGCCGTCGAAGGTACCACCAGGCGCGAGCAAGCCGGAATCCGAGGCGAAGCGCCATGCGCCAGACAGAGTCGATAAGCGTAGCCGGTCGCACTCGTTCAAGGCTCGGCATGAGGTCTATCCTTTCCTTTCATGGTCATAGGATCTTCCGGGTCGCCGCGTTCGTGCGGCTTGGGTCATTCAGCGTCTGTCACGCCACTGCGTGGAAACCGTAGTTTAGCCAGCAGTTGCTCTCGCTCGGAATAGCGATTGTCAACAATTCAACGGTGTGTGTCGCTCGTTCCAAGGGGCTGGCTTTTCGGCAGGATACGTCGATTGCAGTTCGACAGTTGCCGACAGCACGGGACTTCCGCACTACTCATCGCTGGATAGCCTGCGAGATTCACGCACGAGCCAGTCGTGGAACTGTTGTATCTTTCGGGACGAACGGTCAGCAGCGCGATAACAGAAGAAATGAGTCTCTCGTTCGATGGGCCTGTATAGCCCCTCCCCTACGATAACGAGTTCGCCGTTCGAAGCTCGATCCAATCTCGCAGGATGCAGCCGTCTTTTTCGAAGACCACGTCGTGATCGACGACGAGGCGGGACAAGTCGCCGTCGAAGAGGAGGCGGGCTGTTCGGTAGCGGGGTGGTTCAAGGATGTGCGCGCGGCGATACACAAGAATCACGGGTTGCTGACGGCCAGCAGGCATAGCATCGACGAAGCGGCGTTCTGGTTTATTGCCCTCGAACGCGCGTGCCAGCAACAGTTGCTGGTTGAAGCGACAGGCATCACCCCGACGATGGTGACGCCGGAGCGCGCGCGCTACAGTCGCGAGCACGTGGGTAGCCCGTTCATCGGCTGGCTGCGTTTCCAAACGATTTACGATCAGCTAGTGGTGCAGCAGCCGGACATGTTCGAGTAAATCCGAGGTGCGGCATACAGTGTTCGTCAATTCAAAAAACTTAGCGACACGTTCAGGGCAGCTTGTCGAAGAAGAGATAAACGGCGGCTATGCGGCCTTCCCGGGCAACGATGAAATCAGTTCCAGCGTAAGCTGGAGCCTCACCTGGACGGCCGGATACCCATTGGATCCGTCCGCCATCGCCCGCCCCATCGTTGCAGGATTGTCGATGTCGAAGCTCCCGGATTTCGAAGGGCTCGCGATGTTCGCGAAGGTCGCCGAAGAGGGTTCGTTCGCTGCGGCGTCCACGGCCATGGGTGTTTCGGTCGCCACGATCTCTCGGGCCGTTACCCGCCTTGAAGAGCGGCTGGGAGGCTGACTGTTCAACCGGACTTCCCGACGACTTGCACTCACGGACTATGGCCGCACACTCGCCGAACGAGCGGCGAAAATCTATGCCGACGCCGAGGAGGCCGAGGATTTCGCCCGTGAGACCTCAAGCCGACCACGTGGTCTCGTCAAGCTCGCTGCGCCGCTCACGTTTGGCGCTCGGTGGGTTGCACCACTGCTACCCGAATTTTTCCGGACCTACCCGGATATTTCCGTGGATCTTCATCTCACGGATGTCCATGCCGATCTGATTGGGGAAGGCTTCGATGCCGCCCTGCGCATCGCCATCATGGAAGACTCATCTCTCGTCGCGCGTCACATTGCACACGTGCGTCGGTTTGTCGTGGCATCCCCCGCACGAGGGTTGTCGAATCATTGCCCGGCGACTGGCTTGAGCCGAAGGATCAGCCCTCCCCCCCGTGTGCCATCGCAAGCGGATTTCCGTTGCAACCGAGTCCTGCAGTGAGATGTAGTCTAGGTCTTCCGCAGCCTGCCCCCCATTCCTGAACGCCCAGTCGAAGAACTTCTGCGTTGCCTCGCCGTGGTCTGGCTAGTCCTGCGTTGCATGCAACAACACGTAGGTGGCACCAATAATTGGCCACGCATCCTTGCCCGCTTGATTGGTCAGGAATTGATTGAGCGATCCGAACCCATCATGGTGCCCTCACCAACCTTGCGCTTCCACTCGGGACTAACTTGCGCAAGATAGTGCGTCCAGATGAGGGTTGTACCAGAGCCATCCTGGCGAAGCACTGCGGCAATGGGGGTGTCAGGCAGTTTGATCTGCGAATTCAACTGGGGGAGGCGCAAACGTGCTGCCGGCGCCACAGTAATGTCGGTGGCTTGGGCCGTGGCGACGAAAGACCCGCCAGCCAGAGCGCCAATCAATAGAAGAAAAGGTCTCACGAATATCTCACTTTGAACTGGTGTGCGATATCGCTGAGCGGGGCTAGCCAGGCGACGAGATACGTCGTGGGAGGAGATTGCGTCTGAGGACATTTTTTGCGCTGTCCCGCACGCGTATAGGACTCGACAATAATTGAGAATAGCTCCAGTTACAGGACTGGTGAAAGTATCAATTTGTATTGGTACGTGGTCCAGCGAACAGAATGATCTGGCATGGTCTGTTACCCGAGTGCAGACGACGTTCGAATGTGCCGCTGAGAGCGCGGTTGGTCGGCTGGTCTCGGTCGCGTACTGCCTCGTGCAAACGGCATACGCAACCTGAACCGCGCACATATCTGATCGGCGGCGCACGACCCACTCTTGCCCTTCGCCCAGCGTCGACGAGTGTCCGCTGTTGTACGGCAAACCGGACGCTCGCTGACGCCGGCGGCTTGCCGCTTGGCCCGATCGGGCCTGCGCGCTGTAGCAAGGGCCATCAATCGCGAATGGCTGATGCGATCGTCGCGACTATCGTCTCAGGAGTGTGGTGAGGGCGACGGTGAGCGAACAGCACCTCCGTTTTCTCGACAAGATTTGCAATAGACCCACCCCGAACATGAGTAATTCTGCATCTTTGACCGAATAGTTGCGTGTCACCGTACTATCGCAAAACATCCTCAACACAGCTCTGGTTCGGCTTGTCGACGCTCGTCGCATCGAGCATTGATCGGAGCCTTGCCCCGATCAGTGTCTTGGCCTCGTCGATAATATCGTCAATAAGTGCCTTCACAGACGGAACGTCATGAATCAAGCCGGCAACCATGCCGCAACTCCAGGCGCCGGAATCCAGCAAGCCGTCGCGCATGACTTTAGGATAAACACCGGCCACCTGGTCAATGATGTCTTCGATACGAAGATTATTTCCCTTCTCGCGCTCGATCTCCAGAAGACGCTCCACACCTGCATTGTTGAGCACGCGCTCAGTATTTCTCAAGCCGCGCATGATCAGTCGCGTGTCCAACTCGGTTGAGTTAACAATCGCCCTTTTTACATTCTCATGAACCGGTGCTTCTTGCGTAGCAACGAACCGAGTGCCCATGCTGATGCCTTCAGAGCCCAGCGCGAGTGCCGCCACCAGACTGCGCCCGTTAGCCATGCCACCCGAAGCGATAGTCGGAATAGCTAGCTCGTCGGCCGCACGTGGCAGCAAGATCATATTCGGAATGTCGTCCTCTCCCGGATGGCCACCGCATTCAAAGCCATCCACAGTGACAGCATCGCATCCTATCTGCTGTGCTTTAAGGGCATGCCGTATTGACGTGCACTTGTGAAAAACCTTGATGCCCGCGTCTTTGAGACGACCCATGTAGGGCTCTGGATTGCGACCCGCCGTCTCGACGATGCGCACGCCACCCTGTTTGATAGCATCAATGTACTCAGGATAGGGAGGGGCCGAGAACGTTGGAAGGAATGTGAGATTCACGCCAAACGGTTGATCGGTCATTTCCCTGCACCGTGCAATTTCCTTTGCAAGTTGTTCAGGCGTCTTTTGAGTCAGGGCAGTGATAATGCCCAAGCCGCCCGCGTTGGAAACCGCAGAGGCAAGCTCTGCGAGGCCGACGTAATGCATCCCTCCCTGTATGATGGGATATTTAATTTGGAAAAGTTCGGTTATACGTGTCTTCATGCTGGCTCCTCATATCCTTTTGAGTTTCTCTACCGTTAATCTGGGGGTGAGAGGGGTGACCGTGGCCGGCACATATCGCGCCCCAGCGGCAAGATACTGATCGAGTAGCCAAATGCGGTCCCCGCCCCAAAAAAGTTCGTTTCCTGCTGCGAATGTTGGGGAGCCAAACACCCCTCGGGAGACTGCAGCTTGAGTCGCCTCGTTGACAGCGCTACGTGATTCTTTCGATTCAATGGTTTCTCGAAAGCATTGCTTGTCGATACCCACAGCCTTCTGAGCAACATCGAACAAGATATCCCTGTCCCCGAGGTTCCGCCCCTCACCCCAACGTGCACTCAACAACGCCTTCGCCAGCGCCGGTCGCTTTTCAAGCGGTTGCGTGTACATCAACTGATGAGCGGGTACAGGGTCAAACATGGAGAAATCATCGGTAAGCGGCAGTCCTAATACTTTTGCCATTCGTGACGCGTCGTGACGAGCATAGGGGCCTTTGAGCGGCGTATCAAGCAGCGGCTTCAGCCCCATTACCTTCACCACCGCAACGCCAAGCCGGAAAGGTAGCCAATGAAGTTTTATACCGTGACGCTCTGCCAAGGCCTCAATCTCATTCGATGCGAGGTACGCGTAGGGCGAGACGAAATCAAAATAGAAGGCGATCGAATCCATAGTTTCATTGGGAAAATTCAGCGTCCTGCCCGTATCCTGTGACCCCGGCGGAGTTTGAAATAGTCCGCCCCAAGAGGTTGCCCTCACCGGGGCGTGACTTACGAATTACGGGGCGCCGTTCAGTGACTTGTCCGCACGAACTTCTTTAAGAAGCTGCTCACGTAGAACATATTTCTGGACCTTTCCCGATGCAGTCTGAGGGAACTCATCCACGAAACGCCAGACCCGTGGCGTCTTGTATGTTGCGAGACGCGTTCGACAAAAGCTCGTGAGTTCGCTCTCTCCTTCAGCATGTCCGGCTCTGAGCTGGACGAAGGCAGCGATGATTTCACCCCATTCGGTGTCGGGCAACCCGACCACGCAAGCGCCTGAAACGGCAGGATGGCTGAGCAAAACCTCCTCGATTTCGCGCGGATATACGTTTTCGCCACCGCGAATGATCATCTCCTTCATTCTTCCCTGAATGGTGAGATAGCCGTCGTTTGCCATCGAACCCAAATCGCCCGTCCGAAGCCATCCGTCGTCGGTCAGCGCCTGTCGCGTTGCTTCCGCATTATCGAAGTAGCCCGTGGTTACGCAACTTCCCCGAGTCCAAATTTCACCCAATGTGCCGATCGGCACAGTTTCGCCGCTTTGCGGATTGGCCACTTTGACTTCGATTTGTGGCATGGGCCGCCCGACAGTCGACGCCCAACCCGATCGAGACTCGTTCTCGCGCGTATGAGTGATATATGGGGAGGCTTCCGTTTGCCCGAATCCAATGCCCACCCTAATGCGAAGGGTATTCTCGATCCTCCGTACAAGCTCCGGCGGGACCGGCGCGCCGCCGAGCGTTGCGAGTCTCCAGGAACTCAAGTCGAAGACGGTCAACTCTGGGTACTCGAGAATACGAACTAGCATAGTTGGAACTGCGGACATCAATGTACCGCGCTCCGTTTCAATCAGATTCAATATCAACGCCGGATCGAACGTCGACGGAAGCACATGAGCTCCTCCCGTCTGCAATGCTCCCAAAGTCACGAGACCGCACCCGGCAGTATGAAACAGGGGCATGGGATTGACCCATACGTCGCCTTTACGCGCACCGATAACTTGCGCATAGATTCGCCCATTGTTTGCCAACCCCCGATGGGTTAGAAGCGCGCCTTTGGGAAATCCTGTGGTGCCAGATGTGTATTGAATTTGGGCTATATCGCCAGGTTCAACACGTGGCAACGTGGCGACCTCTGACGAACCCTCAACAAAATCTCCCCAACTCTTCAGCGAAATGATTTCCCGCAAGAGTGGCAGTTCAGGTTTGACTTCCTCCACGACCGCTGCGAGTTTCCTTCCGCGATACTCGGGTTCCACGATGATTCCGCAGGCCTGTGACTGCTTGAGGACATACTTGAGCTCCGCAGCGAGATACGCCGGGTTCACAGTGACAAGCGTAATACCCGCGAGCGCTGCACCCAGTTCGATTTGCACCCACTCCGGGCGGTTCGATGCCCACACCGCGACGTGCTCGCCCGGGCGAAAGCAACTCAGAAGTGCGCCCGCCACTTTACGTGATTGCGCCAGCAGCTCGCCATAGGTCCAGCGACGCCTGCCGGTTCCGCTTACACCCTCAATCAGCGCGACTTCGTTTTTCCAACGCTCAGCTGCATTCGTGAGCGCGTCCCCAATGCTGATCTCCAGGAACGGCTCGGTTTGGTCTGCGGGCCAGTACGCCAGATTCTGTGAAGCGCCATGTTCCATGTGACTTATGTCTCCGTCTATCTTCGCACCGGGCGTAAGATAAGTGTAATATTCCTCGGTGCAGCATATCGCCCGCGAGGCCGCAACTTGGTTACGGCCCTATCATAAGCGGCGCACTTTCGTGCTTCTATTCGGATTTCGGCGCCCCGATTTCGGTCCGCCACGACGCCTTTCTTCTAGGGTGCCCGCGTGACTTGCTGGGCGCCTACTCGGATATCGCATGTTCCGAAGTTTCAGGGCACGCGCATAAGGCTAAAATCGATAGGGCGTAGGTCGCGCCTTGTGGTGGCCGTCGAGAACGTTGTTGCCGAGGAGGAAGAGGTGCCTGTCAAAGGTCGGAAATTTGGCACGAACGCACAGATTGCCGTGCGCCGCAGGCCGAGGCAAGGACGGTCCCTGATGACTGTTGACGCCATTCTCGAGGCGGCTCAACAGCTTTTGATAAGAGATGGATTTGAAGCCACGAGCACGACTCGCATTGCCGAAGCAGCGGGTGTCAGTGTTGGTTCTCTTTATGAATACTTCACCAGCAAGGAAGCCCTTGTCGCAAAGCTGATCAAACGCCATTGTGACAACCTGCTTGACACGTACGCCGGAGCTTTCAAGGAGGTGGAGGGCAAGGGGATAGCGTCATTGGTCGACGCGTGGATCGATACAAGTGTGGACGCGTACGCAAAAGATCTTGCACTGCATCGCGTTCTTCTCGATCAGATGGGCAAGGTGAGCAAGACGCAGCACCTGAGACGCATTTCTCTCGCTATTGCTGACCTTCTCGAAAGCGCACTTCGCAAATGCGGGGAGCCAGTACCCAGGCCGGACCTGCGCCTCGCGGCTTTTGTCATTGAATCATCCGGAGAAGCCCTTTTACATAGGGCCATTCTTTACGGAGACGATCTCCTAAACGATGAGTTGCTGCGCGAGTGGAAACTCATGACCCGCCTCTATCTCGCGAGCACGGACGGTTCGCCCTCGCAGGCGTGACACTTCCGGGTCCACCTCGGACGGAATACGCGAATCGAGGACGATGCCGTCGGTCCTGAACATGCACCCTCGTCGGGCAGCCAGGACTGGTTGCATTAGGACCTCGCATATCTGGCCGGGTGGCTTTGCGGAATTAATCGGGGGATGCAACACTTCTTCTGCTCGCGCAGTCATGCACCGAGCCAAAGCGGTAGTTCGCGATGAGCCGATCAAATGACGGCTTTCGTGTGAGAAGCGGACACATTCACCAGAGACGACCTTGATCGGACGCTCGCTACGCACGATTTCAACGTCCGTTCGGCCCCGAAGTTGTTATGGATTCTGGATTCAGTGCGCCGTTACCTGCCGACCAGATGCACGTCGAAGCCGCGCCGCTGCCTACCAGCGGGCCGCAAACCGCCAGCCTGTTCCAAGGCTGGCGTTACTCTTCCCGCGGATCAGGGTTGACGTTTGCCACGGCCACCAGCGGGTTTGCCAGCCGGCTTACGTGAACCCGCAGCTGGCTTGCTGGCGGGTTTGCTGCGTGGCTTTTGCACGCTGAATGGGTTACCGCTGGACAAACTTGTGCCTTTACCTGCGGCTACAGCGCGCTGCGTCGTAGGCTTGCGTTTGCTTTCGCCACTTTGCGGACGCGGTTTTTTGCTGAGCACCTGCATGGCGCCCGGCGCAGCTTGCGGCACTTTGGGCTTCTTGGGCTTTTTGGGTTTCTTGATGATCTCGCCCGTCGCGCTAGTTTGCGGCACGCGATGTTCGGCTTCAAAACCCGGCTCTTCTTCACGGCGCAGCGTTTGCCGGATCAGCGCTTCAATCGCGGCCAGTTGCGGCGCTTCATCGGCACACACAAGGGACACCGCCACGCCGCTGGCGCCCGCGCGGCCGGTACGGCCAATACGGTGCACATAGTCTTGCGCCACGATCGGCAGATCAACGTTGATCACCAGCGGCAGGTCGTCGATATCCAGCCCGCGCGCAGCCACATCGGTGGCTACCAGCATACTTACTTCGCCCGTCTTGAAGCGTTCCAGCGCACGCAGGCGCGCGGGTTGCGGTTTGTCGCCGTGGATGGTGTCGACCGCATAGCCCGCTTCATCCAGCATGGCCGCCAGGTAATCCACGCCAATGCGGGTTTTGACAAACACCAGCGCGTGCTCCCAGTCGTTCTCAGCCACAAGGTGCATGAAGAGATCAGGCTTGTTCTTTTTATCCACCGTCACCACCCACTGCTTGATCTTGCTGGCCGTGGCATTGGGCGGGCTGACGCTGATATTGACCGGGCCGCGCAGAATGCCCGCCGCCATGGCGCGGATATCATCGGTAAACGTGGCAGAGAACAGCAGAGTCTGGCGCTGAACGGGCAAGGCAGCAAAGACGGCGTTGAGTTCGCGCGCAAAGCCCAGATCCAGCATGCGGTCGGCTTCATCCAGCACCAGCGTTTGTACTTGATCAAACTGCACTGCGTTCTGGCGATGGAGATCCAGCAAACGACCCGGCGTGGCAACGAGCACATCCACGCCTTTGCGCAACTTCATCATCTGCGGGTTGATACTCACACCGCCGTAGGCGGCCAGAAATCGTAAATCGAGGCCTTTGCCGTATTCGATAAAGCTTTGCAGCACTTGTTCAGCCAGTTCACGCGTGGGCACCAGCACCAGAACACGCGCGCGGTTGCTGGTCACCGCCGGGCCGTGTTGCACCAGCCGTTGCAACAGCGGAAGCGCAAACCCCGCCGTTTTGCCAGTGCCGGTCTGTGCCGCAGCCATGACGTCCTTGCCACTGAGCACAGCAGGAATCGCCTTGGCCTGCACCGGCGTAGGTGTCTGGTAATTGAGGTCCTGCACATTACGCAACAAGGGATCGATCAGGCCAAGCGAGGCAAAAGACACGGGCGTATTCCGAGCTAAAACCGCAATTCTAGCGGTTACCGCGCTGATTGCACCGCGCACATCAATGGTCAAACAGATCGACGTTGATCTGCCGCCGTTCAAGGCGAGCGCGATCCCGTTCGCTCCGGTCGTAAGTTGTCGGCGCATCCTGTTCGATTCGGTCGCTCGCGCAACGCGCTCGTACGTCCGTTTCGCGTTCGAAAGCGGTCGTATAACGCGGGGCCGTTGTCTTCGCGCGAAACCCAGCAGCGACTCGTAGTGGGTTCTTACTCCGCGCGGCGCAAAGTTCGGATGAGTTGGTCAAACATCGCTCCTGCCGCAGCCGATTGTTTGGCCTGCTTTGAGCGGATGACGACCACCTCCATTTCAGGCAAATCCGGGAGTCCGTGGCGGCTGTCGAGCACTTTCAGGCCGGCAGGGAGACTGCATTGCGTTAGCACCGCCACCGCCATGCCGCTCTCTGCGGCGGCCAGTTGTCCAGCGACGTTTGGGCTGTGATAGACGATCCGATACTGACGTCGCTGGGATGAAATAGCTTTGAGCACGGCATCGCGCGGTCGACTTCCTGATTCGTGGACGGCGATGGGCAATGGATTACGACGCCAGGCCTCATATTGTTCTTTTCCGACCCAGACAAGCTTTTCTCGAAACAGCAACGTCCCTCTGTCAGCGCGATCCCGCGTGACGACCGCCAGGTCCAGTTCGCCCCGTTCTACTTTGGGAATGAGTGCAGTTGACTGCTCGCAGACCAAAGTGATTTCCACCGCTGAGTAGCGACTCAAGAAGGTGCGAAGGACTGGTGTGAGATAAGCCGTCGCATAGTCCTCCGGCACGCCCAAACTAATACGGCCTGTGACCTCTGGCCCCCGAAGCGCAGTGATGGCCTCGGCGTGTATATCCAGCATTCTCCGCGCATAGCTCAAAAGCTCAGTGCCGGCTGGAGTTAAAAGCATATGACGTGGCCCGCGCAACATCAGCGATTGCCCCACGGCATCCTCGAGCTTCTTCAACTGCATGCTCACAGCGGACTGCGAGCGATAGACCTGCTTCGCCGCTGCCGTGAGCGACCCCGTGTCGGCGACGGCGACAAACGCGCGCAGCCAGTCAAGCTGTAGATCGGGAGATTGGGACATGGTGGTCGGTCATTTGAAAATCGAATAATAACGAAACGATAAATTCGCTTTTCGTGACGGTCAATCCATTCCACAATTCAGGACATGAAAAGCGCAACTTCTTCCCCGCCTGAATCTGCCGTGCTAGCCCCATCAAGCACCTCGGAACGGCAAGGCACTGCGTTGATGGTCGCGGGCGGGCTAATTCTCGGGACCATCGGCATTTTCGTCGAAGAAGCCCGCCAGGACCCGATGACCACGGTGTTCTTTCGCTGCTTTTTTGGGATGCTGGCCCTTTCGCTGTGGGGCGCGGCAACGGGACGGTTGCATGAACTCAAACTGCGATGGCACGAGCTGACGGTGGCGCTGGGCGCAGGCGTGCTAATCGTGCTCAATTGGGTTTTGTTCTTTGCCGCCATTCCACGGGTGTCTATTGCAATAGCGACAGTTTTGTTTCACATCCAGCCCTTTTTCGTCATCGGTCTGGGTGCCTGGTGGCTGGGTGAACGCGTATCCAAAACGCAGGTCATTGCTTGCGTTGTAGCGCTGGCCGGACTTGTACTCGCCACCGGACTCATTGGAAGCAAGACGAGCTTGATCGCAACATCGTCTTATCAGACCGGCGTCGCCCTATGCCTCGTGGGTGCCGTCGCCTATGCTGGCTTACCGTTAATCGCGCGCAAGGCGAAACGAGTTAGTTCGTTTGTGTTGTCCTGGTGGCAGAGTGCTGTCGGCGTGTTGCTTACAGCTTGGTGGCCGCTCTGGCATGGACTGCCGCAAACTACGACTGCATGGCTTTGGTTAGCCGGGCTAGGAAGCATCCATAGTGGCGTCGCGTACGTCATTCTCTATGCCGGGATGAGCCAGCTGCGCACCAGTCGTGTGGCGCTGTTGCAATTCGTCTATCCGCTGACAGCCATTGTCGTGGACCGGGTTGTATACGGACACCAACTAACCGCACTACAGACCGTTGGGGTCCTCATCATGGCGGGCGCATTGTGGAGCGTTCGCCGCGATAGCTAACGCGTCTGCAAAATGCCGTCTGGCGCAGAGGCAACCACGTCGGCTTGACGTATTGAACTCGACTCCATTTGGAGGCGATCATGAAAGCCACGCGTATTGAGCAGAGAATCTGGAGACCTTGGCTAATTCGGCTTCCTGATTTTCTTGTGTCGATCAGAGAGAAAGCAGACATTCATTCTGAACATGAAAATCCTAAAAGGAAAATCCAATGCCCTTTGCCGTCGTGATGCACGCCCCCGGCGACCCAGACGTTCTGAAATTTGAAGAAGTCACTGTGCCACAGCCGCAGTCGCACGAAGTTGTCGTTCGTCACACCGCGATCGGTGTCAACTTTCATGACGCGTATGTTCGATCCGGTCTCTACAACACCCTGTCATTGCCTGGCGTTCCTGGCATCGAAGCGGCAGGCGTTGTTGAAGCGATTGGCGCGGATGTCACAGATTTCCGCCCCGGTGACCGTGTTGCTTATGTCTCACAATCCTACGGAGCATACGCGGAGAAGCGTGTCATCGGCCAGGAGAGCTTGGTGCTGCTGCCTCCAAACGTGTCTGACGAGGTAGCTGCCGCAACCTTGCTGAAAGGCCTTACCGCCCAGGTGTTGGTCCAGCAGGTCTACCGCGTGCAAAAAGATGACTGGGTGTTGGTCCATGCCGCCGCAGGCGGCGTCGGCCTGCTTCTTTGCCAGTGGGCGCGGCATCTCGGTGCTCGCGTGATTGGAACAGTAAGTACACCGCGGAAAGGCGAGGCGGCATCCAGGGCCGGCTGTGAATCTGTCATCTTCTATCGTGACGAAGACTTCGTGCCGCGGGTGCTTGACATTACTGCCGGCGAAGGCGTTCAGGTTGCCTATGACTCTGTAGGGAAGGACACCTTCTTCGGCTCACTACAGTGCCTCGCGCCGTGTGGCCATCTGGCCAACTTCGGCCAGGCCTCTGGCGCCGTGGAGCAGTTCGAGGTCTCGCAACTCTTTCCGAAATCAAACTCGCTATCTCGCCCCAACATAATGCAGCATCTCCGCACCGCTCAAAAGTTCCGTGAGGCTGCAGCGAGCCTGTTTGATGCGTTGTCGATGGGCATCATCAGGACCGGTCAAATTCAGTCGATTTCTCTACGGGACGCCGCCCAGGCGCATACTGAGCTCGAGTCTCGGGAGCGGACAACTTCACTGGTACTCAAGCCCTGAGGAGCCGCGCGGCGTACCCTTTGTACCCATTCAACGCTCAGGCGCCGTTCTACTGCAGCAGCGCTGTTCACTTTAAGGAGCTAACACATGGCAGCATTTGTCGTCGTACAGGAATCGATAGAAAACGAAGCTGTTTTCAATCAATATCGCGCAAAGGCGCCAGCGACGATCGAGGCATATGGCGGCAAGTTCCTCGCGCGTGGCGGCAACCTCGAAGTGATGGAGGGCGAATTGCCGCACAAGCGGCTCGTCATCATCGAGTTCCCTACGCGCCAGGACGCGATTGCATGGTACAACTCTTCCGAATACCAGGAAATCCTGCCCATGCGACTCTCGAGCAGTAAAGGCATTTTCGCGGTGGTGGATGGTGTGTAATTGGAGCACCGACCACCTGGGACGATAACCGACCCTCTGCGGACCTACGGCTGCTCATCATTCAAAAGACAGCTTCCGAAGGTTGAACTGCCAATTGCGCGAAGATCGCCACGGTCGGGCCGCCGGTCTTTGCCGACAGTCGGCGATCGTTGGCGGGGGCTAAAGCCACGAGCACACCAGCAGCGACACCGCATAGATGCCGACGACGATGCCAGCTCCCAGCACGTGATTGCCCATCGATTTCTGCACGGCCGGCTGCAGCCACCAGCTCAAGCGCTTGCAGGCCCACGGTACCAGCCAGTTCAGCAACACCACACTAACAACGTTTCCCACAAATAGCGCCAGCCAGAACGGCATGCCGATACGCTTGATCAACAACGGCGTCTGCACCAGCAATCCGAACAGGAACACTACTGGATACAGCAGGCTCAGCACGATCATGTTTTGCTTCCAGACCGGTACTGGCGCCGCATCCCGCTTGCCCACCGAAAACCATTGATCGAAGCCGCTGCGAACGATGCGTGTATCCAGGTGCTCAGTAAAGCAATCCGAGTCACTCAACAGCTCGAGCCGCTCGGGTGAGTTCAGCCAGATCTGCAGATTGGCTTCCGAGTCGAACCGAACGATTGCCAGCCAGTCGTCCTGCACGCCCGGGACGGGCGGCTCCAACCGGTAGCCCTGAAAGCCGGCAGCGCGAGACTGGACTGCGGCGATGCGCTGTTCCCAGCGCCGATAAGCGATTTCCTCGCCGGGCTTGACCCGGGTCGAGATCACCACGGAAACCGGCGCGGGCAACACGCCCGACGCGCCGTCCCTGACCAGATGAATATCGTCGTTGCCGGCGAGGATCGGCTGAATGCTGTCGACCAGGTTGAGCCGTTGCGCCGAGCGTAGCCAACTGGCGGCCGCGTCCGACGATACAAAGCGCTGGAGGATCACCCAGTCGATCTGGGCAGGCGGTCTCGGCAGTATGACCTCCTGTTCTATAAAGCCCTCCCACGTGGCGATCACCGCTCCCATCGCATCCTGCCAACGCTTAAAGGCCTCTTCGTGCCCGGCCAGCGGACGGGTTTGCGTGACGATAGTCGCGCCACCCTCGGTGGTCATGCTGTCGTTGCTGCGGTTGCCGGTCTTGCGATCTTCATTCACCTCTCAGCCTCGCTCGAACAAGGGTGTAAGGACGGGTACGAGACGGTCGAAGATATGGTCGGGTGTCATGGGTAGCGCAGTGAACCGCACTCCGGTTGCATTCTTGACGGCGTTCGAGAGCGCTGGTGCCACCGGGTTGATCGCGCACTCGCCTTGCGATTTGGCGCCCAATGGTCCGATTCTGTCGTAAGTGTCGGCGAAGAATATCTCGGTGCGGGGGATGTCGGCAAAAGCCGGTATCCGATAATTGCGCAGCGCCGCATTCACGATATGGCCGCTTGAGTCGTGCACCATGTTCTCTGTTAAGGCCCAGCCGATCCCCATCGCGAGGGCGCCGTCGATCTGGCCACGGCACTGCATCGGATTGATCGGCCGCCCGATATCCGCCGCATGCACGCTGCGCAGAATCCGGATCTCTCCGGTAATCAGGTGTACCGCAACGCGAAAACCCTGCACGTTAAAGGCGGTGGTCCGCGGCGAAAGATAAGCCTTGCGTTTGGCCTCGAAACGATGCCCGTCACGTGTTCCGGCGGCATGCAGATCAGTCAGCGCGAGGCGTTGTCCGCCTGCTACCAGGTGAGTGCCCTCCAGCCGCCAGTCCGAGGCGGGCACACCGGTATGTTGGGCCGCGTAATCTGTGATGTTATCGCGTAGTGCGGCCGCGGCGAGCGTCACCGCCTTACCCGCCACTACGGTGCCGGTACTGGCAAACGTGCCACTATCGTACGGTGTCCGATCCGTATCGGCATTGATGATCGCGATCGCATCAGCTCGCGTGCCAACCACCGCGGCTGCAAGCTGCCGGTGAGAGGTCACGGAACCGTTACCCATCTCCGTCGAGCCCACGGCGAGGTGATAGGTACCGTCGGCCAGGAGCGACATGACGGCGCCAGACCGATGTTCGGTGGGCGGCCCGCAATCGAGCATGGCAAGGGCGACGCCAACGCCCTCGACCCACTCGTCACCGGCCGGCTTGGGCAAACCGCCTTCGGCGGCTAGCGCGCATTCGACCAGATCCATGCACTGATCGAGCCCATAGCTGCCGAACTCGACATCGGCCACGTCCTTCCAGACCGACTCGATCCAGTCCGTGGGGCCAACCATGTTGCGCCGGCGAATCTCGAACGGGCTCAAACCAAGCTGCTCGGCCAGTTCGTCGATCGCACATTCGATTGCAAAGGTCGTCTGTGAGGCGCCGTAACCACGAAAGCCGCCGCCCGGCACCATGTTGGTGTAGACCGCATAGCCGTCGGCTTTCTTGTTGGCGCAACGGTACGCGGCCAGCGGGCTACCCAGCGCGGCGGCCAGCGTCTCGCCGCCGTGTCCGCCATACGCGCCGGTGTTGGAGATCACCTTGACCTGCAACGCGGTGAGAAGGCCATCGCGAGTCGCGCCGAGCTTGACGTGGGACGTCATCTGATGGCGCGTGGACGCGGCGATGAACTGTTCCTCGCGGGTGAATTCCCACTTGACCGGCCGCCCGGTCTTGAGCGTCGCGAGCACGCACAGATCTTCCGACAGCATTTCCTGCTTGCCGCCGAAGCCGCCGCCGACCCGCTCCGTGAAGACATGCACCTGAGCCGGCCTGAGCCCGAAGATGTGGCAGAGCTTCTGGTGCGCGATGAAAGGCGCCTGTGAGCTGGTACGCACATGCAACCGGCCATCCTCGCCACGCCAGGCGATCGAACCATGCGTTTCCAGATGGACGTGCTGGACCCGCGACGTCGAATAGGTCTTCTCGTGGATTGCATCGGCCGCGGCAAAGCCCTCTTCGACGCTGCCCACCTCGCCGTGAATATCGACATAGATATTGCCTTGCGCGGCCTGCCCCTTGTCATGAAGGAGCGGCGCGTCTGGCGCCATGGCGAGGACCGGATCGAACACCGCCGTCAGCGTTTCGTACTCGATCTCGATCAGGCGGCAGGCATTGTCCGCGGCAGCTTCGGTCTCGGCAACCACGGCTGCCACCCGCTGGCCGACAAAACGCACGACATTGTCCAGCACGTAGGTGTCGTCCGGGTCGACCAGGTGATCTTCATGAGTTGCAGTACTAAACAACCGGCGTGGTACGTCTTCCCAGGTAAAGACCTCGACCACGCCGGGCACGGCCAGCGCCTTCGTGCGGTCTATCTTGAGGACGCGGGCATGGGCATGCGGCGAGCGCACCACTTTCAGATGCAGCAGGCCTTCGATTACCACGTCCATCGTATAGCGTGCCTGGCCTGTCACGATGTCGTGGCCGAACGGGTTTTGCAGGCTCGCGCCGCACGCCTCTCCCGCCACATCTTCCACCGCGGATTTTCGGCCATGCAGTGCGTCGTCGATGCTGCGATAGCCCGTACATCGGCACAGATTGCCTTTGAGTGCGTTCGGTAGATCCTGGCGGCGGTCCGCGTCGAGCGACGCGCTTGTCATTATCATGCCCGCCGTGCAGAAGCCGCACTGGAATGCCTGTGCATCGAGAAACGCCTGCTGCAACGGGTGCAGCTCGCCGTGCCTCGCCAGCCCTTCGATCGTCGTGATCTGACGGCCTGCGCCGCGAAATGCGGGCATCAGGCAGCTATGCACAGGCTCACCGTCCAGCCACACGGTGCAAGCACCGCAATCGCCAGCGTCGCACCCCTTCTTCACCCCCAGCATGCCGAAATCACGCAGCAAGGTGCGCAGGCATTGGCCGGGATCCGGCTCGGCTACGAAAAGCTCGCCATTGACCGTATATTTCATGCTTGGCTCCCTGACTGTGCCAGCTCGACACGGATCTGTTCCGCGAAGTTGTAGGTAAGGTGCCGCCGGTATTCCGGTAGGCCGTTCACGTCGTCGAAGTATTCATCGTCGGGAATGGCCGCGGCGATCGCGCGCCGCAGTTCTTCCGCCGTGGGGATAGCCGCAAAAGCCAACTGAACAGGCCGCTGCGTGGACGCGGTGATGGTGATCAGAAGATCGCCGTCGTCCCCGCCTGTGCCGATCAACAGCGCGGCCGAGCGTCCGAGCTTGACGAGAGAGGCGCGTCGCAACGCGTAACGCCTGGCGAGCGCGGTGGCCGGCAGGTGGATGCTGCGCAGCAATTCACCGGCTTGCAGGATGTTCTGGTGATTGCCGGTGACGAAATCCAGCGCAGGAACCACGCGGGGTTGGCCATTGCGCGGCCACAAGCTGAGCGTGCCATCGAGCGCCGTGACCAGCGAGATCATCGCGCCTGCCGGAAGCGACATGCAGATATTGCCGCCGACCGTCGCCGCGTTCCATATTTTGAACGAAGCCAGCAACGCGTTGCAGCATTCGCGCAGCAAGGGTGCGGCCGTCCACTCAGCCGGACACGCCAAGCGATAGATCTCCATGATGCGGCATGTCGCGGCAATTTCGATCCCGTCGGGGCTCACCTGCAGCGCAGGCCAGTCGAGTTGCTCGAGATCGATCAAGGTATGCGTGGCGGCCTGGGGCTCTGAAAACAGCCAGGTGCCCCCAGCTAGCCAGGCGTCGCCCGCCTCCCACCCGCCGATCTCGTCGGCGTTCGCAGGGCGCTTGACAGTCGTGATCGTATTCAGATTCATGATGCAGGCCCTCGGGCAATGGTGGTCAATGCAGCGTCGACAGCGAGCTCGGGCCGGGGCCCGGCGTAATCAGCGTGGGCCACTGGTGGGAACCGAATGGCACCGGCGGCGGCAAGAACGCTGTCATGTTGCGCCTGGCGGTTTCGGTGACAATCGCATCGCGCGCATCGCCGCCCATTAGTTCGTAATCCATCAGATGGTAGTTGCCGAAGAAGAGCTGGCCCACCGAGCGATCGGCGATGATCCGGGTCAACGCGGCCAGCATGTCTTCCCGGGTCGTCGTGAAAGACATGGTTTCAATCAGCAGCAAGCGGTCGTTAATCGCGTCCGGGCCGAAGTATTGCGCCAGCACGCTAAACAGGACGTTGTTCTGGCGGGCGACGTAAATCGTATTGCTGGCCGCAATGGTCTTGTCCCAGTCCGGGCCCAGCATCGCCTTCCAGTCGTCCATCACGTTCATCCAATGCGCGACCTGGGTCTGAGCCGCCCATGCGACTTCTTTGGCTAGCGCCGGTGCCTGCCGATGGCCGAACCCCTCCAGCATGGCCGGCGTAATCGCTCCGTTAGCAACGCATTGATCGATGAAATCGAGGTTGCCCTGCAGGATCTTGCGGCTGTTTTCACGCCAGCCGGGCTGCATCGTCACGCCATCGAGACTGTCGATCGCCGACTTCATCCGGCTGCGAAATGCGAGGATCGGGCCGCGCCACGACTGGTTCTGCGGGCTGGTCAGATAAGGGCTTACGACTTCGGCCAGCGCCATCGTGCTATGGCCAACAGACTTCAAAACCTGATAGACGATCGGCACTGCTGGCGCTTGCAGCGGCGGCTGGCCGGGACGATAGAGGGTGAAATTGCCACCCTCCCCGGAGAACAGCGCGAGTATGACGGGGTGGGTCCCCAGAATGTTTTTGGTGAAGGTCTGGCCAGCCGCGTCATACAACTCGAACATGCTCGTGTTGAGCGCCAGCACATTCGCGGTCGCGGAGGCTTCCGGCGGGGTGGACTGGGTAGTGATCAGGCCGTTCCAGTAATCTGGAAGAGCGTTGCCATCAGACGATCCGGCAAAAGCCAGCAATGGCAAGCAAGCAAAAATATAGCCGAACAAACGTGCACGCCGGATCATACTGTCCCTTTCTTTTTGTTCTTAATGACTTGGGCGACTCACCCGCCGTTGTTGCATGAATGGCGGACGCTGCAGTGGTGAGTCGCGACGTTAACAGTGCACTGCGTACTTCTCTGACTCCTTGTGAAGCCGGTACGTCTTATTCCCAAGAAAAGTATAGGCACGACTGGAGCGCAAGCAAACATTCGCGATTGGTCGCTATCGGCCAAGACTGAAGGTTCCGCGCGGACGTGCTCGTCAATTTCGGCCGTCCCGAAGAAACGATGTATCTGCCGCTCGTCAAGCGCGAAGTCTGGACCTACCGGTACCTGGAAGACAATACGCGGTACCAGCTCTTTCACTTCTAATTCGACGACGCAGGCGTGTTGCGCTCGACGCAAAAGAGCCCGGACCCGCTTCACGATCACGCCGACGATCATCCGTCGAATTGAGCGGCATGGGCGCCAGGCGCGTTGCCATGCGATCGCGAAGCGGTGGCGGGCGAAAAGCGTTCAATCGCTAATGGTTATCCGGCGGATGATTGCGGTCTTCATTGCCGCCGCGCGCCTCGCCGCCGTGCTCATCGGACGGACCGCCCGGGTGCACGGCAGCCTGTCCCTGAGGACCACCCTTCATTTGCCCGGGCGGCTGCGCTGGCCCGTGCGCATATCCCGACTGCGGCTGCATCGGCCCATGCGCGTACCCCGGCTGGGGTTGCGGCTGCGGGCCGCCGTGCATGACTGGCCTCGGGTTCATAGCCGGACCGCCCGCCGCCGGCGGACCACCATGCGGCGGCGGACCGCCCCGCATCGGCGGCGGATGATTCGCCCACCGGTCCCGGTCGTGATACCAAGGCTGGCCGCGATAGTAGTGATCCCAGTAAGTTCCGAACGAGAACGCTACGATCGGCAGCCCGATCTGCAAGCCGTAAGTCATGATCGGCACCTCGGTACCCTGGTACGGATAGTCGAGATATTCGCCATAGACCCAGCCGCGCAGTCCGGGCGCTCCGACGTCGCACCAGCTGTAATCGGTAACGCAGCCGTACACCGTAAGCTGCGCGCTCGGCGGCACTTGCGCGACCACCGGATACTCCCCGGACGGACCCGCATAAACGTCCACGGGCTGATTTGTATACGCCAGCGATTGAGCGAACGCCGCGCCGGACAGCGCCATCAGGCAAACGCCTCCTGCGATGGCTCGAATGACGATTTTCTTTTGCACGATTCCTCCCTCGGAAAGAGCGGCCCATGCATGAGGTGCGCTATTCGTTTCGTCAAGGCCATAACGGCGCCTCGATAGCAGGGCCACACTGCTTGGACAAGCCGGGTGGCGTTCGAATTGCACCCGGCTGCCTGCGCAATTACGGTTTGTCAGCGTTCTTACCGTTCAGCAATTTTCATGCTTTGCCGCTCATGCGTCGAGCTGAGCAAAGAACCAGCCCTGGAAGCTGCGCAGCGTGGGCAGATCCGCACGCGATTTGGGGTGCCCTTCTGCCCGACGGTTAGCGGCGAACGCGTGCTATCGACCGAGGATTGGGCTGGCAGCAACTCGGGAAGGGTAAAGCGACACCCGAAAACCGAGTACTTTTGCGTTTTCACACAGCTTCGACCCCTTGCCGTCATTCGGATAGCGGTGACACGAAGGGCCGTTCTCAAAGTCCAACGGCCATTCGCTGACGCATGTTGTCTTGCTGCTTATCGGTCCTGTTTCGATAACGCCGTTAATGGGGCGACTACAGGCGGGTCTTTCTTTCGCGAAAGCTCGTTGCGGTTTTCCGGGGGCGGCCGGTTGACTGCGTGGCACATGTCAAAGGGAAAACCAAGGGTTCGCGATGCGCTTCATCCTGTCGAGGCAACGGGGGAACATCGCAGAGCGTTCAATCCATTGCCGCGCTGGCTTCATCCATGCTCTATGCCAAGGAGCCGCGCGTCCAGCCGCCGCGCTAGCGCCGCGCCGCCTTCGCGCATCACCGCATCGTGGTTCCATTGGAAAACCGGCCGCAACAACGGTGCCAGTGCATTCATCCATGCGCGGTTCGTACGCACACACCAGTCATAGCGGACCACGGTAAGGTTGCGTCCGTCCGTCGAGAAGCTCCACCGGCCGGCGCCTTCGACGTCGCCGCTGGCTTCCCCCTCTAGCGCGACCAACGGGTCGACGCGTGTCACCCGCATATCGAACACCAGCCGATAGGGCAACCAGCCTTTCCATGTATAGCGCTGTACGACGCCCACGCCTTGATCAGAACCGGCCTCTAGCTGGTCCACGCGCTCGACGCTATTCCACCACTCGGGCCAGCGCGCCGAATCCTGGATTGCCGCCCAAACTTTCTGCACCGGCGCATCGATGCGCCAAATGGTGGAAAAGCGGTATTCGACTGTCCGCAAGCTGCCTCCATTCTTCGTATTCTTCTAGAGATTTTGTCAGATGCTCACTGCACTTGCCATCGCCGGCGAAACAGCACTACGCTTCCGTCCCTCGTCATGTCGATCTACAACGGTTCCCCAACGTGGCAGGGCGACGGTCCACTTTCAGTTGCCTACGCGAACTCGCCCGCTCCGCCTCCAAGATCGCATGCCAGGAACTCAACGAACGCACGGATGCGATTAGACATCTGATGTCGCTGCGAATAGACCGCGAAGATATCGGCGTTCGGCGTGTCGTGATCGGGCAGCACCGGCACAAGGGAACCGTCGGCCACGTACTGTTTGATATCCCACTCGGCCCGCATCAAAATCCCGTGCCCCTCGAGCGCCCACTTCACGGCGATCTCGCCGTCGTTCGTCGTCAGACTGCCGTTAATTCGCACAGCCTCCGTTTTGCGGGAAGCGCCCCGCCCTGACGTCAAACGCCAGACACCGTACGCCTCGTCACCTTGTCTGATGCCGATACAGTTGTGCCGGGTCAAGTCGTGCGCGGTCAGCGGCATCCCGCGTGACGCAATATAGGAAGGCGCAGCACACAGCAGTCGACGATTCGCCGCAAGACGACGTGCGACCACGCGCGTGTCAGGCGGCTCACCGAATCTGATGCAGACATCGAACGCGTCGTCTGTCAAAGGCGGCGGGGTCACGGATAACTGGAGCTGCACAGACACTTGCGGGTATTTCGCTACGAAACGCGAAATCGCCGGAGCGATATGCCCGCGACCGAAGCCTAGCGTTGCGTTGACCCGCAGCAACCCTGTGGGGCTTTTCTTCGCGCTGCCAAGCAACTCGGCCAGTTCGTCAATCTCATCAAGAATCCGGCGAGCGTGTTCCAGATACAACTCGCCCTCTGGCGTGAGCATCATCCGCCGCGTGGTCCGGTTGACGAGCGGAACGCCCGCGCGACTCTCCATCTGCGCCAGATGCTTGCTGACGGCCGCCGCCGTCAGCCCCAGCTCACGCGCCGCCGCGCTCAGGCTGCCGGACGCTGCGAGCGTCGAAAAGAAGCTTAAATCAGACGGTTGGACGGTTTCGCGCATAGCCTTCACTTGTGAATATAAGTTAAGGATGCTTTGAGTTTAGCACCGGTTTTTGCGTCCGGAGATAGGTAGAGTTCGCTCACACCCACAACACCTGAAGGACGGAGACATGAAAACCTATCGCATCGCAACCATCCCTGGCGACGGCATCGGCAAGGAAGTCGTACCGGCTGGCGCACAGGTCCTCGAAGCGCTCGCAAAGACCACGAAGTCGTTCGCGTTCGAGTTTGAAAACTTTGATTGGGGCGGCGACTATTACCGCAAACATGGCGTCATGATGCCCGAAGACGGCCTCGACTCCATCCGCGACAAGGACGCGATCCTGTTCGGCTCGGCAGGCGACCCGGACATTCCGGATCACATCACGCTCTGGGGCCTGCGCCTAAAGATCTGCCAGGGCTTTGACCAATATGCCAACGTCCGGCCGACCCGCATTCTGCCGGGCATCGACGGGCCGCTGAAGCGCTGCAAACCGGAAGATCTGAACTGGGTCATCGTCCGTGAAAATTCAGAAGGCGAATATTCGGGCGTGGGCGGTCGGGTCCACCAGGGACATCCGATCGAGGCGGCAACGGACGTGTCGATCCTGACCCGCGCCGGTGTCGAGCGGATCATGCGTTTCGCGTTCCGTCTCGCTCAATCCCGCCCCCGCAAGTTGCTGACGGTGATCACCAAGAGCAACGCTCAACGTCACGCGATGGTGATGTGGGATGAGATCGCGCTGGAAATTTCAAAGGAATTCCCGGACGTCAAATGGGACAAGGAACTGGTGGACGCGTCGACCGCCCGCATGATCAATCGTCCCGCGACGCTCGACACGATCGTCGCCACCAACCTGCACGCGGATATTCTCAGCGATCTGGCCGCCGCGCTCGCGGGCAGCCTCGGCATCGCGCCGACGGGCAACATCGATCCCGAGCGGCGCTTCCCTTCCATGTTCGAGCCGATCCACGGCTCCGCGTTCGACATCATGGGCAAGGGCCTCGCCAACCCGGTCGGCACCTTCTGGTCAGTCGTCATGTTGCTCGAGCACCTCGGCGAAGTGGACGCCGCCAAGCGAGTCATGCAGGCAGTCGAAGCGGTCACCGCCGATACGTCACTGCACACGCGTGACCTCGGCGGCACGGCAACGACCGCACAGGTGACGGCCGCTGTTTGTGCGCTGATCGAAGCGGGCCGACGCTGACCAGCGTCAACGATTTTCGTGCCATTTTCATTGCCGCTCAGCACGGCTGATCTTTCAGAGGGTAGATAAGATGCGCCGCAATCGAAATGCAAAAATTGTCGCTACGCTGGGTCCGGCTAGCACCAGCCGCGAAACCATTGAAGCGCTGTTCAAGGCGGGCGCCGATGTCTTCCGGCTGAACTTCAGCCACGGAACTCACGAGGATCATCAACGCCGCCTCGACGTCATCCGGTCCATCGAGCAGGACGCAGGCCGGCCCATCGGCGTGCTTCTTGACCTTCAGGGTCCGAAGCTGCGGATCGGCACGTTCGTCGATGGCCCCATCAGGCTCGAGAAAGGCGCGAGGTTTCGCCTCGATCTCGACGCAGAGACACCCGGCGACATCAATCGTGTCGCGCGGTCGCGACCGTTGCCTACACGAGCTCCGGCTATTCGGCGCTCAGGATGGCACGCGAACGGCCGTGTGCGCCGATTATCGGCATGACCCCGCGACAAGCCACTGCCCGTCGCCTGGCACTGGCGTGGGGAGTGCATCCCGTTCTCTGTGCCGAAGTGATCGACGTGCTCGAAGTCAGCGAGCTCGCGTGCCACACCGTGCGCGAGGAAGGGTTTGGAGAAACAGGACAGACCGTCGTGATTTCCGCGGGTGTGCCTTTTGGCACACCCGGCACGACCAATCTGCTGCGCATCGCGCAAATCCAGTGAGGTGTGAAGGACAACCGGCTTCTACGCATCGAGGCCGAACTCGGTGACATGGCCTCGTAGCGGGGCGCATCTGCCCTCCCGTCGGCCATCAGCAAACCATAAAAGCCGAACCAACGGCTGCCGGACTACGCCCAGGCGTATCCCATTTCCAATAGAGCACGGCTCAAGCCTCCAAGGAGGAGACAATGATTTCCGATCTCGAAGCCCGGGTTTCCCGGAAGCTCATGCTGCGGATAATTCCGTTTGTCATGCTGCTGTATTTCGTCAGCTTTCTGGACCGCGTCAACGTAGGATTTGCCGCGATGACAATGAACAAGGCCATCGGACTCTCGCCGACGGCGTTTGGTCTGGGTGGCGGACTGTTCTTTATCGGCTACTTCCTGTTCGAGGTGCCGTCGAACCTGATTCTTCACCGCGTCGGCGCGCGCTTGTGGATCGCACGAGTCATGGTGACATGGGGCATCGTCTCGGCAGCCTCGGCTTTCGTGGTCGGGCCGAACAGCTTCTATGCGCTTCGCTTTGTGCTTGGCGTCGCGGAAGCCGGCTTCTTCCCTGGCATCATCCTGTACCTGAGCTTGTGGTTCCCGGGCCGCCAGCGAGCGGTGGCGGCGGCATGGTTCATGGCGGCGGCCCCCATCTCCACGGCGATCGGCTCACCGATCTCGGGCGCGATCATGAAGCTCCCGCCAATCGCCGGACTGGCTGACTGGCAGATGCTGTACATCCTCGAAGCCGTGCCCGCAATCATTCTTGGTTTTGTGGTCCTGAAGTACATGACGGACACGCCGTCGAAAGCACACTGGATGAAACCCGAAGAACGCGAGTGGCTGATTGCGAAGCTGAAGGGCGAAGCTAACGCACGGGAATCGCACGCTGGACATACTGCCGGGGCGCTGAGTGCTTTGCGCGATCCCCGTGTTCTGGCGCTCTCCCTGATTTACTTCGGCACGTCGGCGGGCCTCTACACACTCGGCCTGTGGGCTCCGCTGATCATCCGTCAGTATGGATTCGGCTCGTTCGAGACCGGCCTCATCGCAGGCATTCCCAGCGTGCTGGCCGTTATCGCGATGATCCTGTGGGCCAAACACTCCGATCGCACCGAAGAACGCACGTGGCACGTGGTGATTCCGTGTGTCGTCGCGTGCCTGGGTTTTGTCCTTGTCGGCCAAGCCACCACGGCATTAACGGTCATTCTGGCACTTGTCATTGTCAACATCGGCATCAGCGCCGCAAAAGCGCCGCTGTGGGCCATGCCGAGCATGTTTCTTTCCGGCGCGGGAGCGGCTGCGGGCATCGCCATGATCAACTCGGTGGGCAACCTGGGCGGCTTCGTCGGCCCGTTTGTGATAGGTTGGCTGAAGAATGTGACGGGGAGTTATTCGGCCGGGCTGTATGTCGTCGCCGGAACATTGGCGGTGTCTGCCGTCGTGACGTTGATGCTGAGTCGGCGAGCCCAGCAAACACACGCACCGGCTGGCGAGCGGCACGGGCACTGAACGTACTGAACGCAATGGGTCCGGACCAGACGTGCTGGGTCCGATATTCGCTTGTTGAAAAAGGGAGACGATCGTGGCAGACGAGAAGATGCTTGCGCAAGTTCTTGAAAAACAGGGATTTTTCGCGGCCCTGGACCAGAGCGGCGGATCGACCCCCGGCGCCTTGAAGCTTTACGGCATTCCGGAGAGTGCCTACAGCGGTGACGCGGAGATGTTCAAACTGATCCACGAGATGCGGGTGCGCATCATCACCGCGCCTGCCTTTACAGGGGACAAGGTCATTGGGGCCATTCTGTTCGAAGCAACCATGGACGGACAGGCACTGGGGAAACCCGTTCCGACGTTCCTGTGGGAGGAGCGCGGCGTCGTACCCTTCCTGAAGGTCGATAAGGGCCTGGAAGCCGAAGCCGACGGTGTGCAACTGATGAAGCCGATACCCGGCTTGGACGCGCTGCTCGATCGGGCCACGAAGCTCGGCATCTGCGGCACCAAGATGCGGTCGGTCATCAACCTGAATTCGGCAAACGGTATCGCTGCGATTGTGAAGCAACAGTTCGCGCTGGCAGCGCAGATCGACGCGCACGGTCTCATGCCGATACTGGAACCCGAAATTTCGATCAAGAGTCCGGACAAGCCAGGGGCGGAAGCCACCCTCCTCGCGGAACTGAGCAAAGGTCTCGACGCCTTGCCGGATAGCCGTCGCGTGATGCTCAAGCTGACCATACCTGACGTAGCGGACTTCTATCGTCCACTGATCGAGCACCCGCGCGTCGCGCGGGTAGTCGCGCTTTCAGGAGGCTACACGCGAGCCGACGCCTGCGAGCGGCTCGCCTCCAATCACGGCATGATCGCCAGCTTCTCAAGGGCATTGATCAACGAGCTCAAGGAATCGATGAGCGACAGTGAGTTCGACGCGGCGCTCGCGAAGAGCATCGACGAGATCTATCGGGCCTCCGTCGTAAAGGTTTGAAGCGACTTTCAGGAGGGCGGCCGTGCCTATACCCAGCGAATCGCCCGGTCGACGCCGACGCGCGATCACGTGTGGTTTTTTCGCGACTTCCGCTCGGCTCAGGCATGACAACAAGCACGTCCTGCAAGCCTCCGCAGGACGATCGGACACTTCATACGAAATACCCGATTTGCATCCGCAGCAAGCTTGGATAGCATGAGGAAACACGTCAGCGTTCCCAACGTTCGGCGTGTGTGTTTGTTCGCCGCAGCATCGTCTGCGGCTTTTTTTTATCTAGACAGAGCGCGACAGGATTATCAGCACGGTCGTCACGGTGACCGCACCGCCGATCCGGGTCGCGATCTGGGCGAACGGCATTAGCGTCATGCGATTGGCCGCCGTCAGGATGGCGACGTCGCCGGTGCCGCCCTGGCCGCTGTGGCAAGCGTTCACGATAGCCGTGTCAATCGGATACATCTTTATCCAATACCCCACCAAGGCGCCGGTCGCCATCAGTGTCGCAACGGTCGACACGATAGTGATGATGGTCGGCAGGTTGAAGGAAGCCATCAGCTTGTCCCATGGCGTCAACGCCACGCCGATCGCAAACAGCAACGGGTAGGTGACCGCCGTGGAGAAGAACTTGTACACAACATAAGCGCCCTCCTGTAGTTGCGGCGGTACCGCCTGCGTCAGCTTGAGGAGGACCGCGATGAAAAGCATCGCAACCGGCGCCGGCAGGCCAAACAGTCGCTGGCACATGATCCCGACAACGTAGAGCGTCAAGGCGGTGATGCCCGCCGCGGCGATATGGGTCACGTCCATGTTTCCCGATATCTCTTCGTGTGCAGGGTCCATCTCGTCGTTCTCGCCGGGCTGCAAGCGCCCTTCACCCGTGAAGCGCGGATATCGCTTGCCGACGAAGTTCAACGTCCCCGCGAAGATGATCGCCGACAGGCTGCCAAGCATGACCGGCGGCAGCACGGTGGCGAACAGCACGCCAGGGTCCTGGTGCAGAATTCCGGCGTAACCGACTGTAAGCGGAATGGCCCCTTCGCCGACGCCGCCAGCCATGATCGGCACGACGATGAAGAAAAATGTGTGATACGCGCCTAGACCCAATACCGTACCGACGGCTGTGCCCACCGCGCCGGCCACGATCGTTCCGCTCGCCAGCGGCACGAAGATTTTGAGGAAGCCCTTGATGAGAACCTGCCGGTCCATGCCCAGGATGCTGCCCACGATAATGGACGCAATAAACAGGTAGAGAAAGTTGGTGGACTTGGTGAAATCAATCGTCACCTTCACGATTTGTGGCGGCAGCAACTTGTAGTAAACCAGCGCGGACGGGACGAAGGTGGCAAATATGGCGGCGGCGCCGATTGCGCGGATGATCGGAATGCGCTTGCCGATCTCGGCGAGGGTGAAGCCGAAAAAGGCGAACATCACGATGACCACTGAGATCTCGTTCGGCAGCTTACCCATGTAGACAAGACCCGCGATCAGCGCTGCGGCTGTCACGTAGATCGGTAGCGGAATGATGCCGATACGGGTTTCCATCAGCCTCCACCATCCGTGGGGCCAGAAGGCCTGCTTCTTCGCCTGGTTCGGCGGTAGAGGCGTGGAAGCCGCTGTCTTCATCGGTGTCTCCTGCGCGGATATTCGTCTGCTTACAGCAACCACCCGTGCCAACGGCGCGTGTATGGCAATAGCATCGTGCGCGTAGCAATCTGAGCGTAGCACCGTGTGCGCAGCGCGGATAGCGTGTCTACCCCTACCGCACCGCTGCCTATGTCGTCCTTCCCGGCGATGCACGCACCCGGTGCGCCGCCGGTCATCGCATCTTCTGGCTGCACCATGACATGCATCACTAAACGTTTGCGGGGTGCATGACAGCGCGCACGATGCCCGCGGAATCGACCCGGCCCGATGCTTGCTTTTATGCAAGCACAACATCTCCAGGCTACCGGGACCAGACCATGTCGAATCCGCTCGAAATCGTCGAACTGACGCATTACGTCAAGAAGCTCGCGACGGGGAAAATCTCCGATATCAACGACATCAATCGCGAGACCACTTTCCTCGCACTCAACGCCCTGATCGAAGCGGCGCGCGCCGGCAATGCGGGGCGCGGCTTCGCGGTCGTGGCGAATCAGGTCAAGCATGTGTCCGCGCGGATCGGCGAAATCACCACGGTGCTCAATCGCGAACTTGCCGGCTCGCTGACCAAGCTGACCGATCTCGGCGACAGCATGATCGAACGGCTGCGTTCGCACGAGGGTCAGCGCTGCGCCGATCTCGCACTGAACATGATCGACGTGATCGACCGCAATCTGTACGAGCGTTCATGCGATGTGCGCTGGTGGGCCACCGACTCCGCGGTGGTCGACTGCCTCGCCAACAAGAGCGCCGAAACGCGGGCGTATGCGTCGCGCCGTCTGTCGGTCATTCTCGACAGCTATACCGTGTACCGTGATTTATGGATCATCGACGCAGCAGGCAATGTGGTCGCGAATGGCCGCCCGGATATGTATGCGGTGCACGACCGTAATGTCGGTGAAGCCAGCTGGTTTCGCGAAGCGATGAAAACGCCTTCGGGCGCGGACTTCGTGGCCGGCGATATCGAGGCGCTGCCGCTTTTGAAACACGCGCACGTCGCGACCTATGCGACGGCGATCCGCGAAAACGGCGCGGTCGACGGCAAGCCGCTCGGTGCGCTGGTGATCTTTTTCGATTGGGCGCCACAAGCGTCGGCCGTCGTTGAAGGCGTGCGGCTCACGGACGAAGAATGGCGGCGCACGCGCTGCATGATCGTCAACGCGTCGCACCGCGTGATTGCGAGTTCGGACGACAAAGGTGTGCTCGACGAACAGTTCCGTCTGAACACCGACGGCCGTTCAGCAGGCTTTTATCAACTGTCTGATGGCCGCACCGTATCGTTCGCCGCCACCCCAGGCTACGAGAGCTATCGCGGCTTGGGGTGGTATGGCGTGATCGTGCAGTCACCTCCGGCTTAAGCCTTGGCTCACGTACGCGTGATCGATGCGCCGCCGTCGACTAGCGAAGCGGTGCCGGTCACGAAGGACGAGTCATCCGACGCAAGATAAAGCACCGAGCGGGCGAGTTCTTCCGGCCGTGCGACCCGCTTGAGCGCATGCAAGCCGGTCACGAAGGCCTGGGACTCGGCGGTGTCGTTCATGCCGCGATACATCTCTGTGTCCACGGCGCCGGGCAGAATGGCGTTGACGCGCACACCTTGCGGTCCATATTCGGCAGCGAGCGCCTGCGTCAGCCCAATCAACCCGGCCTTGCTCGCAGCGTATGCCGCGGTGCCCGGGAAAGCGAACGAATAACCGACGAACGTCGACGTGAAGATGATCGATCCACCGCCTTGCTTCAGCATTTCGGGGATCTGGTGCTTCGCCCCCAGAAAGGCGCTCGTCAGGTTGGTCGCCAGGGCGGCCGACCAGCCGGCCTCCGACACACCCGTGGTCGGGCCCATTTCGCCCAGCGTGCCGGCGTTGTTATAGGCGATGTCAAGACGGCCGAAGCGGCTGACAGCGAGCGCGACCAGCGCTTTCGCGAAGTCCTCCGACTGCACGTCGCCCGCCAGAAACGCCGCCTCGCCGCCTGCGCTGACGATCTCGGCAGCGAGCGTTTCAAGTTCAGCTTCGCGGCGCGCTGCGATCACGACTTTTGCGCCTTCCGCGGCGAACAGTTTTGCCGTGGCACGGCCAATTCCCGCGCTCGCGCCAGTCACGATGGCGACTTTTCCTGTCAAGCGTTGCATGTTCAATCTCCTGCTGCAGTTTGTTGGCCAGTGCCCAATGCCTTGGTCCGTGAGAAGCAATATAGGCTTCAGCCACATATACAGAAAGGCACAAAATATGGGGATATCATTCAGCATTTATGAATGATCGGAGAAGCACATGGATCGGCTGCGCGCTTTTGAAGTCTTCGTGACGGTGGTGAGCCGCGGCAGCTTCACGCGCGCGGCCGATGCGCTCGAGACGTCGCCCGCCAACGTGACCCGCTACGTGAATGAGCTGGAAGCGCATCTCGGCACACGCCTCTTGAATCGCACCTCACGCAGGCTTTCTCTCACCGAGGGCGGCGAGACCTTTTACGCCCGCTGCAAATCCATCCTCGACGACGTCGCCGAGACCGAGGGGCTCGTGTCGTCTGCGTCGGTCGAACCGCGCGGACGACTGCGCATCAACGCGCCTGTGAGCTTTGGGATTCTGCACCTGGCGCCGCTATGGCCCGAGTTCATGCGGAAGTATCCGGAAGTGGAACTCGACGTTGCGCTGATTGACCGCGTGGTCGATATCGTCGATGAAGGCTACGACCTCGCCATTCGCATCTCACGCGCCGGTTCGACTAACCAGGCGGCCCGCAAGCTGGCGACATCGAGAAACATCCTGTGTGCGTCGCCAGACTACCTGGCGCGTTGCGGCTACCCCGCAGCGCCAGCGGACCTGATGGAGCATCAATGCATCGGCTACTCGTATGCAGCCACCGGCGACGAGTGGCAACTGATCGACAGTGAGCGCAAGGCTCACACCGTGAAGGTCAACTGTCACATGCATACCAACAATGGCGATACGGCGCGCGCCGCCGCGATCGCCGGGCAAGGCGTGATCTGGCAACCCACGTTTCTGGTCGGCAACGATCTGCGCACCGGCAAGCTCGTTCGGGTATTGCCCGAGTACCGCTTGCCTGATATCGACGTACTCGCGCTGTACCCGAGCCGTCGGCACCTGAGTGCCAAGACACGCGCAATGGTCGATTTCCTGGTCGATGCGTTCGGCGGTGTGCCGCCATGGGATCGGGATGACGGGGGTTGAGCGGGTGTCGCGCCGGCATCGCGGGCGCAGCAAAACCCGCGGTGACGGGTCGGCTCAGTCTTTGCCCCACCGCCAGCGCGGCGGTTCTCCCTTGAGCCAGCATACGGCCACAAGGGCGACACTCAAAGCGCGACAAACAAGGCAAAAGTGACAGGCTCCAGGTCCGGACGGAGAAAGCGCATACCGAAACCAATCAGCGCAACGTACATGAACAACACGGCCCATCCTTGCCAGCGCGACGGGAAGCCCCAACCCCAGCCGTAGCGTTTCGCCGGAAACCAGTATTTATGCTCAGGTGACATTGCGCGATCCTGTCACCCGGACGTAGGGCAGCACAAACAGGTAGAGCCCCGTGAACAGCAAGAGGGCCAGGAGCAGCAGCGGCGCGTGGCTGTGTCGCGGAGGAATGGTCATCATGGAATCAGCCAAAGCGCCGCCGCATAGATGACGAGGGATACGGCAAACGTAATCGCCGTATAGCCCATGACACGCTGAATGCGAATGCCGGCAATAGCAACGACGGGCACGGCCCAGAAAGGTTGCAGCATGTTCGAGACGTTTTCGGCCATGGCGACACCCATGGCGGTGCGCGGAACCGAAGCATGCAGGCTGAGCGCCGCGGGGAGAACGAAAGGCCCCTGAACAGCCCAATGTCCGCCTGCGCTTGGAATAAGCAGCGTGATGATAAGCGAGCTGAAGTAACTCAAGACAGGAAGCGTGAGCGGAGTCGCAATGGCGACGAACGTCTTGGCGATCGCCGACGCCAACCCGGTCCCCGTCATGATGCCCATGATGCCGCCGTACATCGGATACTGAAGCAGCATCGAACCGGTTTGCCGCGCGGCGCGGCGAATCGCATCGGCATAGGCGATCGGTGTGCGCTGCAGCGCGAGCCCCACCAGCAGAAAGATCAGGATCGTGGTGTTGATGTCCAACTCGAAGCCCTTGCTGGTCCACGTCATCGCAAGATAGCCGCCGCCCAACGCCAGCAAGAACAGGGTGCCGAGCATTGACCGTTCTGCACGGGCAGCGAAGGACGATACCTTCGCGTCCCGCGCATGCGGATCTGCCTCTGCAACGACGGCGGGCTCGGGCTGCGTTTCATTGAAAGCGACAACATCTTCTTGCTTCGGGTGCATCCAGATGAAGATCGCCGTCATGACAACAACAACCAGTACGGTCGGGATGAAGACGAACGGTGCGAACACGGTCTCACTGAGCGGAATCACCTGTCCGGTGGCTTTCTCAACGAGATTTAACGCGTTGCCATGCGATGCCTGCGACAACGCGATGGAGCTAGACAGGCCACTATTGCAGACAGACCACGCCGAGTAGCTGCCTGCGACGAGCCATGCGAAATCGACCTTCACGCGCCTCGCGATTTCGCGCGACAGGAGTGCACCGACAACCAGGCCAAGTCCCCAGTTGAGCCACGCGGCCACCGCGACGATCGGGAAAACCAGCAGCGCGGCGCGGGTCGGCGTGCGCACGCCGGCAGCCATCGCACGCAGGCCGCGCTGGACGAGGGGTGCGTCGGCGATCGCGTAGCCAGTCGCCAGGATCAGGATCATCTGCAGCGCAAAGCCGAGAATGTTGAACGTGCCACCGTACCAGGAGGTCAGGATGACCGGCAGCGAAGCATGGGGCGCGAAGGCCAACGCCAGCAGGGCCACGACCAGGGTCAAGCCGATCGCAAGGATAAAGGGGTCCGGCATGACCTGTTCAAACACGTAGACGAGGCCCGAAACAACGCTCCTACGGCGCTCGCTGTGACCTGTGTCGGCTGACTTGATGTCTCTCTTGTTCATGGTTTCCAGTACTTTGGACGCACGCTTTTGTGGTAACACTCCCCAGCACCCGCGCGTGACGCTAACAGGTGCGTTCGGCTGACAAATGCCCTACGCCGCAGCATCGTATCGCCGCGGCGGACCATACATGATTTCTGAGTCTACTGCAGCACGGGTCACACAAGCCAGGATGACCATCGCCACGTCGAGCAAACTGTGGTGCCGGGGTCGGCAGATACCCCTAAGTAAAAATGCCCGTCGTATCCTTCTGCCAGGCTTATCCCGAGGTCGAAGTGGAGATCGCCGCAAGCAGAGCTGATCGATCTTGCAGCGGAAGTATCGTTCACGCCTATCTATTGCGTACTGCGCGGAATACATCGAAATGCACACGGAGTGTGTATCAGATAGAGATCAGGATAGTCGAGCCCGAGCCTCTCAAGACTTGCCTCGAAAGCCGGTTCGACACGCTCGGGCCGACGATTGGATTTCCACAATTTTGTGGTCACGAAGATGCCTTCGCGCGCGATCCCTCCGGCAGCAAGCCCTATCCGCAGAGCCTCGCCCACCTCGCGCTCGTTCCGATATCGTTCGGCACAATCGAAGTGACGATAGCCGGCTCTTGGACTTGCAATCGCCGCGCCAGGTCCCAGACAGGTCTGCTCATTGATCAAGTGTAGCAAATGAAAGACTGGGCAACAGCGGAGGGTTCCGGGAGAGTGCAACACGCCGTTGGTAACGTTCTTCGCTTTCAGACCCCTCGGGCAAGATGCCATTACAATCCAGCACTTCGATCCAACAACGGTGATTTTCGCCATGAGATACCTCCTTGCATCGACACTCGCGGCAATCATCGCGGCCGCAAGCACGGCCGCGGCAGCCCAGACATCCGGGGCCAGCGACACACCCAAACTGCAGTGCGCCATTGGGTACGTCACCGGCATCGGTGGATCGGCACAGAGCTTTCGTGAATACCTTGCGACCCCCGACAGAGACAGATATCGCTACCTTGCTGACAACCCGATCCAATGCAAGATCTCCGATGAGGGTCGCGCGTCAGCCTGTACCGGCGTCACAAGCCTTCGGCATGAAGAGGTCAGCGTGTACGACGACATCGACAACGAGACGATGGCCGTAGTCGCGCGCGTGGAACTCGAGCGCGGGACCTACCCGGTGATTATCGTCGTGCGAAAGCAGGACGTGAAATGCGAAGAGTGAATGGCCGCGATGCGGCTTTGCGGAACACCTTTCGCATCAAGCGCAATCACCTGGTACAGCTCACGGTCGCATAAATTGAACGCCGACAAGGCAAGCTTTTCGTACTGAAGCGCGTCGACGGATGACTCAATGGCCACATCGCATGAAGGTTCGCTCCCAAGATGACGCCCGACCGGCCCCCTAACCGACACAAATACCCGGTACTGCGATCTTCTGGAACAGGTGTGGCGAAGCGATCGCCAACGAAGGATACGCGGTGAGTTTCGCCTTGAATTCCGGATGAGTGAACGCCGCTCGAAAGTGGGCGATGGACTCCCACACGGCATTCAACGCGACGCGGCGGGGGAAACGGGGACAGTGAGCGCATCCGGAACGTGTCCAGCGGCTGCAAATCGGTTTCGCCCGAATAAAACGACACGCGGAAATGCGCGCAGCAGGCCGTGCGCGCAGCGGGAACGATTACTTTGATGTGACGCGAGAAGCCTGCTCGACCGCCTGTCTGGTGGTTCTCGACACGGCCGCGCTCACTGCTTCGGCGTTGCTTTCAGCAACATGGATCGCCTGTTGAGCGGCCTTGCGCGCCGTTTCGTACCAGGTGCCCGTGGCGTCGATCGCAGACTTCAAGGCTGTGATGGCCGGTTCTGCAGCAGCCGGCGCATGCTGCGCGGCCCCGTCGATCAGCTCTCGCAATTTGCGCTGCTGCGCAGTGAAATGCTCATTTGCGACGTTTGCAACGTCCAGTTGTGCATTTAAAGCAATAGCGAACAGTTGGCCATAGTACGACTGGATTCGCGGAGCGTTCCGTTCCACCGCGCCCCTGCGCAGCGTGGCCCACTCTTGCGGACTTTTTGCCGATAGTGCATTGCGCATCACTTCGTCAGCTTCGGCGATACCCGACCTGGTGGCTTGCAGGTTCAGATCGATCACTTTCTGAAAGCTCTCGAAGGCTTTGTTTAGCAAAGCAAACGATGTTTGCGCGTTGGCTCGTTGCAGCGCAGCGTTTTGTTCTGGATTCCACAGATTCATTGCTTGCTCCGAGAAGTGCCTGGCCAGGGGTATGCTGAGGACAACCTTTCATTCCCTGGATTAGGGTTGCGTCATGCGATCTTCGTTGACGGTGCGAATGGTGCCATCGAATCGCTCCATTTCCAGCTGCTGCCTTATACCGTCCTGCCATGCCTCAAAAGCTGAAATCTGCGCCAACGTCATCGCTCGAACTCCGAGCAATACATTTCCGGCGCCCGCAGCGTTCAATGTGGCGGCCAGGCCGTCCGCGAATAATTCATGCACGGCCGCCGCGAGCAAAATTGAAGCATTCCGCCCGTCCCCTTCGCCGGGCGACGCATGCTCGTTCGCGGCGTGTCCATCGGGCATCGAAGCAGACCCGTCAATGTTAGCTCTGGTAGCGGACTGCCCGGGCCGGATCTCGTCAGCCGCAGGACAAGCAGCCTCTACCGGGATCCTCGATCTTCGCGTTATCGCACGCGGACCTCTGACGACCTTGCGGCAGTGAGCCTTGACGTCATCACACATCGCCGGATCAGGGGGCACCACAAACAAAGCTGCAACTGAATTGCGACGACCGCCCTTTCCCTCTGTATCGCGTCTGTTGTCCTCAAGGCCGGGAAGCGTGGTCTTCGGCCGGCGGATGGATGCAGTGCGTTGTAGTCTATTCCGTTTCGCGGATCGTTCTGCGTCGAACTGGTCTAGCTGCAGGAGCAGGCTATCGATCGAACACAACTGGCCTTTCGACAGGTGACACGAGTCGAGTAGCTCATGGAGTCGTTTGCGCCAGTATTCGGCCGGCAAAATTGGACCGCCGAGAAACCCGCACAACGACGGCCGCATCACGCGCGCAATGTGCGCGATGTCGTCATCAATCAATATACCCACGCCCGCCCCCGGTACGTCCTCGCATGTTGGTCATTGACCGGTGTACATTTATATATAAGCAGAAACTATAGGCTATTTTCCGAAAAAGCCAATTGCAAGCGACATAATTGCGAAAAGGTATTTCACTCTACCATGCACAAAAAATGAGCTCCGCTGGAAATGGCAAAACCCGAGTCCATTGCAACTGGAAGCGCAATTTAAGTCCGACCTGCAGGCCCGCGAGCATGCGACATGCATTTGTCGTTGGTGCAACAAAAGTGAATGCAGTCGCATAAAAGGCGATATGTGGAATTTCTGCCACTTTTGAGGCACCACGTTAGTGCGCGAAACATCATGAATGTCTCTTGACCCTAGCGTCGCGCGACTTCAGGCGACCGCACGAGCCCTCTTATCGGACACCTGTCCTTTCGGTCTGCTCGCATTGCGTGGCTCGTTGCCCGGTGATCCAAACCATCGATTTAAACAGAATGCCTATCCGGAAATCGCCCAATCTATTACGCATTCTCTTGAATACGGCGGAGCGATCCAAACGCTTTCCCGCTCCTGTATCGAGCAATATGACGAAACAGGGAATCACCATGCTGAATTTATCAAAAAAATTTCTATCGCACATATTGCTCGCTGAGCAAAGACCGCATTAGGATGGGGCACCCTGGTGCGCGGTGAAATAGCGGCAAGTGCCCCGGTTCCCGGATAGGTGCACGGGCTTTCTTCCTCTTCTCGATGGAGCAAGGTCCGAGTGAAAGTGAACAGCCATTGCAGCGGCTGGTCATTCTGCACTGCTTGATTTTGTCTGTAAGCAATGTATGCACCCAGAAGGCCGACGGAATTCGCCTCGACCAGATGATTGAAGTGCTAGCTCAAAAAAAGCTCCGAATACGGCTAGTTGCTCAGTTTCGGATGCACAAGGCTGGTGGCCGATGCTGCGAGGACGCGTGGGGAGAAACTACATATTCCCGAGATTCAGATCAGGCGTCCCTGTCTTTCTTCTGATGCTCGTCGCCTTGGGCAGTACGGTATCCGAATCAATGGCACAAACCGCCCGGCAACTGGTCGCCCAGGTCATTGACGAGCGCCAAACCGTCGAACTGGCCGGCAATACCCGACCCGAAGTGAACGCAGGGGGTGATCGCGGACGCGTCGAAGACACGCTCGTTCTTGAGCACATGCAGCTCCTCCTGAAGCGTCCAGCCGAGAGGGAAGCCGCACTCGTTCGCTTCATCGACCAGCTCCACGATTCGAAGTCACCCTATTTCCACCAGTGGCTCACGGCTGAGCAGTTCCGTGCGAATTTCGGCCCGGCTGACGCCGATGTGGGCGTGGTCATTGACCGGCTTTCAAGGCATGGTCTAACAGTGAATGGCGTGCAGGCAGGTGCTGAGCTGGACGCGGAATGGGCCAGTGCAGCGGCGCCAGGCGCCGCCGTTGTACTCGCGTCCTGCGGAGACATCAGGACCACGCTCGGCGACATGGACGTAAACTGCTCGGGCACGAATGGTTGCTATCGCCCGAGCGGCAATTACGGTGTCCTCTCAACGAGCAATAGCAGCTATTCGAAAGCGTACGGCACCGGTGCGGGTTGGAACTTTGCCACCGGTATCGGCACGGTCAACGTCACCAATCTGGTGAACGCCTGGCCGCGTTGATGATGATCCCGCAAAGCCGCAAACGGGGCCTGACATCGCGCGCGATGTGTTGATTGGGGCATGCTCGACAGCGACCATCACCTGGCCCGCGCCCGGACTGGCGGGTTCGGGCAACTCATGGAATTCAAGTCCCCTTGCGGGGTCGCCATAGGCGGTGAGCACCATACCTTTCGTGATGAAACGCCTCTTCGATGGATGCCTAAGTAGACACGACGCCCGGGCATGCCCTATAGGGCATTGGGTTGCGGAACGTCAGCCAATCCGCTGGGGAAAAGCGTGCGCGTCAGATCTGCGCTCTGCCCCCGTCCACGAATAGTTCGATGCCCGTGACGAAACTCGAGTCATCCGAAGCGAGAAACAGGGCAGCCTTGGCAACTTCGTCGGCTTCCCCCATGCGTCCCATCGGGATGGTAGATAAAATTCTCGCCATGGCGTCCGGAGGCTGCTGGCCAATGACCGGGGTATTAATTGGCCCCGGGCTCAAGACGTTTGAACGGATGCGACGGTCCTTCAGTTCCACAGTCCATCCTCGTACGAAATTGCGGATGGCGGCCTTGGTCGCGCCGTATACCCAGAAGGCAGGCGTCCCTTTGGCGCTCGCGACGGAGCCCGTGAGAATGATCGATCCGCCGTCATTCAAGAGCGGCAGAGCCTTTTGGACGGTGAAGAGCACTCCCTTCACGTTGGTATTGAACAGTTTGTCGAAATGCGCTTCAGTAATATCGCCCAAGGCGGCGAACTCAGCCGTGCCAGCGTTGGCGAAGACGATGTCGATTCTTCGCCCTGTCGCGTTGATGTTCTCATAGAGACGATCAAGGTCATCCAGATTGGCGACGTCTCCATGGATGCCGGTCACATTGCTCCCGATGGCCCGCACGGCTTCGTCGAGTTCCTTCTGGCGACGGCCGGTGATGAAGACGTAAGCGCCTTCCGCGACGAAGAGCTTCGCGGCGGCGAGGCCTATCCCCGACGAGCCGCCGGTGATGACGGCCACCTTTCCCTGCAACTTAGCCATAGCGACTACTCCGTCGATTGTTAATTCCGGTTGGCAGCGCTTCTGGGCTGCCGGTCAGCTGCCAAAAAATGGCCGGGCGCCCTTGTGCAGCATAGTGGGCAGAGGTCACATCGTCAAAATGACTTTGCCAAACGGCCGATCCTCTATCAGGTGGCGCAAGGCTTCGCCCGCTTCGGCGAGGGGGTAGATCCGCTCGACGATCGGCTTGACCTTTCCGCTTAGCACTAACGGGACGATGTCCTGCCACGCAGTGGCGATTGTGGCCGGTGACTGGGCAAACAAAGAGAAGCCAGCCATCCGCGCACGCTTCCAGATCAGGTCAGTGACATCGATCGTGGTTTTGCGTCCTGCGGAATAGCCCAGCGTGATCAGGACACCGCCGAGACCCAGGCTGCTCAATGCCTCACTCGTCACCGTGCCGCCGATGCTCTCGATGACGATATCGACGCCCTTGCCGGCCGTTATCCGACGAACGCCGTCGGCAAGACCTTCCGCGGTGAGGTCGATCACGTCCTCGAAGCCAAGTTCGCGCGCTCTAGCGGCCTTGGCCGCGCTGCCGGCCGTGGAGATTACCTTGCCGGCGCCCTGCGCCCGCGCAAGCTGATAGGTCGCGTTGCCGACCGACCCGCCGATTCCCGGAGCCAGCACCGTCATGCCCGGCTTGAACCCGGCCTGCGTCAGCGTGATCTGTGCCGTCAGATAGGCCACCGGAAGGCTGGCCGCGACGACGTCCCCGATCGCGTCAGGCGACGCCAGATGTTCCGGCCTCACCAGCAGCCATTCCTGCCATGTGCCATTCTCACCAACGCCGTAGGGCCCGGTAAACATCACGCGGCTTCCCACCTCTAGCCCTGAGTCGCCTGCGTCCTCGATGACACCGACACCCTCATTGCCAAGCACCAGCGGCGCCTTGGCTCGAGGATGCCCACCCGACAGGACCGTGTATTCGAGCGGCGTGACGCCGGCGGCCGTCACGCGAACCAGCACCCGGTCCTTCGCCGGTTGCGGCTTTGGTAATTCAATCTGCCGTAACCTGTCATAGCCCAAAAAGGTTTCCGCTTCGATCACGCGCATTGGTATATCCTTTAAAGTAACAGACCTGTACGTAACTTTCATACTAGGTACCGATCTGTTACTTTGTCAACCTGAAAAATCCGAATCAAAGGAGTTTGCGGCTATGAAGGCAGGAGCCCGGCCCCGGCGGGGAGCCCCGCCAAAGGGCGAAGTGAGCGCACGCGAGCGTATCCTCGCGACGGCAAGCGAGTTGTTCTACCGCGAGGGCATACGTGCCATCGGTGTGGACACGGTCGTCGAACGATCCGGGGTATCGAAGACGAGCCTCTATCGCGTATTCGACTCCAAGGACGCTTTGATCGCCGCTTTCGCCGCCGAGAAAGATCGGTTGTTCTGGGCGTGGTGGGATAACGTTGAAGAGAAGCACGCTGAGGACCCGCGCGCTTCGCTGGACGCGCTGCTATCCGGAATCGCGAAGCGGATTGCTCACCCCGCCTTTCGTGGCTGCCCGTTTCTTAACCTGGTGGCGGAGTTTCCCGACGGCAACTATCCAGGCAGGCTTATCGCCCGAAACAACAAGGAGGAAATGCGGGCAAGGCTTGCAACCATTGTTGCCAGGCTGGGCGTCAGTGATCCCAACCGTACCGCGTCTCAGCTAGCACTGCTCATCAACGGTGCGTACGTCACCGGTTTGATAGCGGAGTCGGACGATCTGAGAGGCGACCTCATCGACGCTGCCATGAAATTGTTGGCCTAGTCGCACGCGGTCATTTGCCGGAATCGGTTCTTGCCTCGAGTGTGTGGATGGCGAGGACGTCGATACCACGTCCTTGGACGATAGGAGGCACCGGTTACGACACCGGTCCTCGACGCCCGAGGACGCGACGGGCGCGCTTGATCAAGCCCCGGCTGTCGAAGCAAAAAGCTTGTCGTAAGCCGCGAGCAGGTTGCTGTGCATGGCGCTTCCCTCAAAATCCACGCCGAGCGTAGCGAGACCAAAGAAACGCTCCTTGCGATCCACCAGCGCTCGCGCTTGCCTTAGCGTTTCCGCGCCATAAAGCAAGGTCAGCGAATGGGTGAAATTAGCCGGCTCGTCGAGATTAAGCAGCGCCTCGACGCAACGGTAAACCAGCCAGCGCCCCTGATTCATCTGGCGGTAATGGTGAATCCAGTCGCAGCCTTCGCGCGCCACCTCCACGTCGCCGATCGCGAGCGCCAACAAGGTCTTGAGTTCGCCGATGCGCAGTTCTTTCCACGCTGTTCCGAGCGGTACGGCGAGACCGAGAATTTCCCAGAGAGGGCGTTCATCGCCGAGATTCATGGTCTGCAGATCGTCAAGCAGCGTGCGGCACTCCTCGTCGCTAAGATCGTTCAGGCGGACCAACGCCGGGCGGATGTCGTTGCCCACGCTGTTGTTTTCCCATTGCAGATCTTCGACCGGGTAGATCTCCGACATACCCGGTACGAGAATCCGGCAGGCGTAGGCGTCGAGTTCTTCGAAGTCGGCGACGTAGACATCTTTGCCTTCCTCGGCGATGCACGCACACAGCCAGTCATAATCTTCCTGCGTCGTCGAGCTGAAATTCCAGTCCGCGAAGTCATAGTCGGGTTTGTCGCTCAGGAAATTCCAGCTCACCACACCGCTCGAATCGACGAAGTGAATCTCCAGATTCGCCACAGCCGAAATCTCGTCCATGTCGAAGCCGGGCTCCGGAAAATCTTCCAGCGATTCGAGCGAGCGGCCTTGCAGCAACTCAGTCAACGCGCGTTCCAGTGCGATTTCGAAACGCGGATGCGCGCCGAAGCTCGGAAACACGCCTTGATCCTTCGGATGCAGCAAGGTCACGTTCATCACCGGATAGCGGCCGCCCAGCGACGCGTCCTTCACGAGGATGCCGAAGCCCGCGTCACGCAGCGATTTCACACCAGCGGCAATCCCCGGGTAACGCGCAATCACTTCTTCCGGCACGTCGGGAAGGCACAGGCCTTCGCTGATGATGCGGTACTTGACCTGGCGCTCGAAAATCTCGGACAACGCCTGGGTCCGCGCTTCGAGTTTGGTATTGCCCGCCGACATGCCGTTGCTGACATACAGGTTGCCGATGATATTCACCGGGATCCATGTCGTCGTACCGTCTCGCAGACGGGTGTAGGGCAAAGCGCAAATGCCACGATCCACGTTGCCGGAGTTCAAATCGACAATCACCGATCCGTCGATATCGCTGTCCGGGTTGTAGAACGCGTGCAACTCGGGGTTCAGCAATTCCGCCGGCCAAGCACCATCTTCGGTGGGAGCGAACCAGCGTTCCTGCGGATAGTGAACAAAGGGACGGTTGGCCCGGGTCTCGCCAAGATAAAAGTGCGTCCAGAAATAGTGGCAACCCAAACGCTCGATGAATTCGCCGATCGCGCTGGCACGGGCAGCCAGTTCCGAGGCGCCCTTGCCGTTGGTGAACAGCATCGGACATGCCTTGTCGCGCATGTGGCATGACCAGATGTTCTCGGCCGGATTGAGCCACGAGCTTTCTTCGAGGAAAAAGCCGCGCGCCGCCAGCTTCTGCTGCATGGTGGCAATGGAAAATTCCAGCGATGCATCCTTGCCAGGAATGAAGCTTTCGGTTTGCATGAGGTAATGCCTTTATCTAGTGGGACTTACGTAAATTTCATCCGAACGCTCGGATTTTTGAACCGCTGCCGAAGGCAGTCATCGGATATCTGGGATTTGACCTGATTGAGGAGACGGCAAGTCTCAGGTCCGTCTGGCAGTCTCAGTGAAACGGATCCACGCCAATTCGGCGCAGGCAGTGTGATGGGGCTGGATGCGGGCTTTGCAGTCCTGACCGCGCGCGATCCCGGTCAGTTAATTCGCCGCACGATAAAACGGCTCGATCTTACAGTGCGGACCGCACGCGTCGTGTGTGGTCCACTTTCGCGTACGGGATTGTCGACGATTCGCGGCCCGATGTCGAACGGCCGGTGCGCGATAAGTTGCTTGCCAACAGTTGCACTCCGTCGTCCGTTGTCGAGACGTGAACTGACGCTCCGTCCGCCGCGAGCAATGGTCACTCGGTTCCGATTGCTCGTAGAGCGGCATGCCACGGGCGGCCGGACGTTACTCCGGCTGCTATGTTCGCACCACTGTGTCGGGCGATTTTTCCGACCATACGCTGGCGAGTGATGCGCACCTTCACACTTGCGGTGCAGGCACCCGTGGGTTTGATCATTGTGCCGTATTCGCGCCAGCATGGCACGGACGGGGACCGCATCGACAGAGACGCAGATTCAACGATTCACCCGCAGCTGTTGAATAATGCAATCGGCCAAGGGCGGCCGTCCGCTGCCCCCTTATTCAGCCAATTCACGATGCAAGGCTCGATATTCTTGCGAAAGTTTGTGTCCCGGATCGAGATGAATGAGGGGGGTTGCCTGCTGATGCGATTCGCGGATCCTCACGGACGAAGACAGCTTTGAAGCCAGCACCGGCAAGCCCTCACTGACAAGTTCATCGACCAGCTTTTGGGGCAGGCTCGCGCGAGGCTGAAACTGGTTGATGACAATGCCTTCCACTTCAAGCGCGACGTTATGATCCTGCTGGATCTCCTTCACGTTCTCCATCAACGTGTAAAGCGCGCGACGGGAAAAGTCATCGCAGTCGAACGGAATCAGGCAACGCTCGGCCGCGATCAGCGCGGAGCGTGTATAGAAGTTCAACGCAGGCGGCGTGTCGATATAAATCGCGTCATACATGTCGAGCTCGTTCAGCGCGTCACGCAACTTGTAGATCTTGTAACGGGATTCCAGCTTGCCATGCAACGTGTCCAGATCAGGATGAGCGGGCATGACGTCGAGGTTCTCAAATGGCGTCGGATGAATGAACGACGTGACTTCTACAGGCCTGAAGCTGAACGTTAGCGCGGTTTCAAAGAAGCCGGCGACGGTGGGGCTGGCCTCGCCGGCCTGCGAGCCGAGCAGGTACTGGCTTGAATTCGCCTGAGCATCCAGGTCGATGACCAGTGTGCGGATGCCTTCGCTGGCGCTGATTGCCGCCAGGTTACAAACAATGGTCGATTTGCCTACACCACCTTTCTGATTGAATACGACGCGCCGCATGTTCTCCCCTTGAGCGGAACCTACCCAAAAGCGCTCAGCATACCTGAGCCAGCGGACCTGGTTGGATTCGATCGGCTGTTTTCTGGCTTAGCGGTCAGTTGGTCGGGCGTGCGCGTCGCCGGGTATGCCCGCGTTAGGCCGCCTGCGAGACGAGGCCTCGCAGAACGGCTTCCAGGTCCACTTCGCCCTTGACGATGTCGGCTGGATCGCCTTCGAAGGCGATCCAGCCTTCATTGAACCCGTCGAGCATGCGGATGCGCGGCAATGGTTCCTTCATACCTTGTGACCGGAACAGCGCGTCCCATGTTTCGCGCGGCACCACCTCCGCACGAACCGGACGACCGAGCACCTGGGCAAATGCCTCGGCCAGATCGTTCGGGCTCACACGTTGCGGCCCCTCGAGCTCGACGACACGCACGCCGCGCCAGGTTTGTTGAAGGAGTTGTGCGGCAATGCGACCAACGTCCGCGGTCGCGACCATCGGCACAGCCTTGTCGAGTGGTTGCAGAAAGCTGGGGATCACTCCCATGTCCCGGGCCGGCGCAACGTCCCATGCGGCGTTTTCCATGAACCAGCCGGGACGCAGGAATGTCACGGGCATCGGTAAATCGCGAAGCGCCTGCTCCATCAGCGTACGTTGCGTGAGCAGATTGGTCTCGGTGGCCTGCGCGCCGATCGTCGACAGGCAGACAACCTTGCCAGGTGCTGCCGACTGAAGCGCCCCGCGCACGGCGTCAATGACAGCCCGTGCCTCGGGAAAGCCCGGCGACGGATCGAACTCGGACGGCGGCAGAATGAAGACGCCGTGCGTGCCCTCGAAAGCGGCGGTCAGGGACGCCGCATCGTCCATGTCGGCTGTCACGACTTCACACCCGCGCTCAGCCCATGAACGTGCCCGAGCGGCATCGCGCACCACCGCGCGTACTGACTGACCTGCCGCGAGCAGCGTGCGGGCCATAGCGCCACCGACCTTCCCTGTTATTCCTGTTATCGCGTACATGTTTGCTTCTCCTTGCATAAATAAGCGTCTTTCAATATTTCATCGGTACATCACAGCTCGCTATTCGCTCAGGCTCGCTGCAAGCCCTGATACAAACTCCGTTCAAACTCCCCGGCTGCCACACCAGCTACGGTGCCGTTGTCGACGGCCAGGAAGCCGGACGCTCGCTTCAACAGGTCACGGCGAGTGAGTTGAACGGTCATCTCCTACTCCTTGGAAATTGGAACGAACTGAGGTTGAAACGTCCTGTTGGGATGCATTGTGGGTAAACGCGACAAGAAACTAAATGACACGAATGACACTTGTGAAATGACGGATAGTTACCAATGAGTCATAGTGCGGTTTTTGACGCACTGTGCAGGCCCTATGAGATCGCCCAGCGAGAATCTCTCCAGCGGTATCGGCGTATTTGCTGCCGTCGTCGATGCGGGGACGTTCGCAGCCGCCTCCGAATTGATGGGTATGTCGCCACCGGGGGTTAGCCGGGCAATCGCTCGACTCGAAAAGCGGCTGAAAATACGGCTCTTCAATCGGACGACCCGCGCCGTTTCCCTCACTGAAGAGGGCCGACGGTTCTACGAGCAGGTCATGCCGCACTTAAGGGGAATGGAGGAAGCGGCCGTCGCCGCGGCAGGAGGCGTCGCGACGGTGCGCGGGAAGCTGCGAATCAATCTTGATCCGGTTGTTTCGCGAATTATTCTGGGCCCGAAGCTCGACGAATTCATGGATGTGCATCCTGAACTTGAACTCGAGTTCATTGCGAGAGATCAGCTCGGCGACCTCATCATGGACGGCTTCGATCTGGCCCTGCGATTTGGCGAACCTCGCTCATCCAGTCTGGTTGCGCGAAAGCTCCTTGACACCACGGTTGTCACCGTCGCATCGCCCTCGTACCTCGCTCGCCGGGGGCGGCCAGCGGAGCCTCAAGAGCTGGGGTGCGGTGCGCATAGGTGTCTCGAGTTCCGGAACCCGGAAACCGGAAAGCCGTATCCGTGGGCGTTTCATCGCAAGCGCAAAAAGCTTGTTGTCGAAACGAATGGACGGCTTACGGTGAATGATCCGAGCGCACTCCTCAACGCGTGCCTGGCCGGGTCCGGCGTCGCGCAGATGCTTCTGCTCGGCGCCGAGCACCTGATCCGGGAAGGACAGCTCGTCAACCTGTTCCCAGACTGGCCGGATGAGCGCTTCCCGCTCTATGCGTACCATCCATCGCGGCATCACGTGCCGGCCAGGACAAGGGTATTTCTTGACTTTATCGTCGCTTTGACGAGTACGAGTTAGCAAGCCGAAATAGGCCTGTTGTCGAGATTCCGTGCGCATCCAGGACCATGCTGACGTCGATCGGCGCGAGCATGCAACGTCTCCTGCCGTCAATTGCCGGATCGATGAGTGACGGCGGCGCGCGTCACATGTGTCAGCAGGTTGTCGACATCCTCAACCGTGGTAGAGAAGGAAGTCACGAACCGGACAACGTTTGGTCCCCAACGATCGTGATAAAACTCGAATCCCGCCTGATGTAGTGATTCGATCATCGCGGAAGGCAATCGACAAAAGACGATGTTGGCCTCAGTCGCGCCAAGCACTTCGACGCCGCTCAACCCCGCAAGTCCTCGGGTCAGGCGCTGCGCAGCGTCGTTGGCCTGGCGTGCGTTGCGCAACCAGAGATCGTCGGTCAAGTACGCGTCGATCTGCGCCGAAAGAAAGCGCATCTTCGAGAACAGATGGCCCGCGCGCTTGCGACGGTAGCCCATTTCGGGCGCAAGGGATGCATCGAACAGCACGATCGCTTCCGCTGCGAACACACCGTTCTTGGTCGCGCCGAACGACAGTGCATCGACCCCGGCCTTCCATGTCATCTCCGCGGGCGAACAGTCCAGCGACACCAGCGCATTGGCGAATCGTGAGCCATCCATATGAAGCTTGATGGAGGATGCCTTGCAGACCTCCCCCAGCGCTTCGATCTCGGCCAGTGTGTACACGCCGCCCTCTTCCGTCGCCTGCGTGATGCTCGCGCACGACGGTTGCGTCGAATGTACGTCGCCCACCTTCACGCGAGCCGCGCTATGAAGACTTGCGGGGTCTATCTTCGCCGATTGCCCTTCTACGCCGACCAGCTTCGCGCCATTCGTGTACCACACGGGCGCGCCGCATTCGTCGTTGTTGATATGGCTCGCCGGATGGCAATAGATGTTGCCCCAGGGCGGCGTCATCGCGCTCAGGCACAAGGAGTTGGCGGCGGTGCCGGTCGGCACGAGAAACACGTCGACTTCGCGCTCGAAGATTTCGCTCAGTTTGCGTTCGACGCGGGCAGTAAGATCATCTCCTCCGTATGGGCTCGCTTGCCCGGCGCTGCTCGCCGCGATGGCTTCAATTACCTCTGGCGACGCGCCTGCGATGTTATCGCTCGTGAAACCCAAAGCCGGCGCCCTAGCACCGTGTGATCGATTACTGCTGTCCATTGTCATATCCTCAACTCGGCGGGAGGAGAACTTCCCCCCGGATTGGCGCATCCTATGTCGAGTGAGGCCGCCGGACTTGTAAAAAATTGATCAGTCGCCCAGCCACGGGGCGAGATAGCGCTGAACCTCGTACTCTGCCGACGACCGCGCGGCTTACGCCCTGTAGCACGACGGCGCGACGCCGTATGCCTGCCGGAAAGCGCGGTTGAAGTGGCTTTGATCGTAGAACCCGACTTCCTGAGCGACTGCTGCGATCGCTTGCGAGCTTCGCGACAGGAGCGCACAAGCCCGCTCGAGACGAAGACGGAGCAGCCACGCGTGGGGCGTCATCCCGATGGTCTGCTTGAATTGCTTGAGGAACTGGAATCTGCCGAGTGAGCACAACCCGGCCAGTTCGTCGAGCGTGATCTTGTCGCTGAGATGACTGAAGCAGTAGTCTCTGACGCGTTGCCATTGAATGCGCGAAAGCGAGCCCGGGACCGTTTCCGGCACGATCGTGCGCGATTGGCTCAACAAGCGCTCCAGCAACGTGAGCCACTCAGCCTGCATTGCAAGACTGCTCGCGGCGTTGCACCACCGCATCTCATTGTGCAGGCGCAGAAGATGGCCGGCGAGCAGCGGGTCTTCAAGCAAGGCTCCTGCGAATTCCGGCTCGCGGTGCAAGCCGCTGATCTCTTCCGCCACGCTTGCGACGAGTTCCTGCGAAAGGCGGAATGTCTTGAGCGTGGATTGGCTGCCGTCCACAGTGATTCCGTCGTGAATCTCGCCTGGCGGCATCAGAACGATGGACCCAGGTCCGTGCAGGACAGTCTTTCCGTTGACCCTCTGGCGCTGAACCCCATCCGTCACCAGCCCGACGTGCAAATCAAGGTGGAAGTGGCGGTCGAAACTGAAAGCCGCGAAGCGTGCGGTACTCAGCACCAGGCCGGGTATCTCGGACACTTGCTGGAATTGGACAGACTCAGTCATTGAACAGGAAGCGATGACACGTGTTGGCGGGCGCTCGCAGAGTATAACGCCGCTAATCTCGGCCTGTTTGCCTGCCCGGCACCACTCATCCGATGCTTCCCGCAAACCTTTCAGCCAACTTCTCCCGCTCGAACGCCTCGACAACGAAATCGACAAACACCCGTGTTTTCGCCGGCAGCAGCGCTCGCGTCGCGTAATAGATCGAAATTGCCCCGGCGTCCGCGTACCAGTGCGGCAGCAATCGCACGAGTTCCCCACGTTCGATCGACGACAGCACGTCCGACACAGTCAGCAGCGCAACACCCAGCCCGAGAATCGCAGCCTCGCGCATCGCTGCCGGGTCGTTGACCATGATGGTCTCGCCAAGCTGCGCAGGCATTTTGCCGCCCGCCGCGTTGCGCATCGTCCGGTGGTGCACGCGGCCGGTGCGGCTCGAGCGCATCACGATGCCGTCGAGGTCCGCAAGATCGCCGCGATCGGTCGAGACGGACGCGATCGCTGCCTGCAGCGCGTCCAGATTGTCGCCAATTTCCACGAGAAAGCGCTCGCCCGCCTCGGTCAGCGTGAGCTTGCGCGTCGAGCGCTGGAACAGTCGCACGCCCAGGTTGCGTTCGAGCAGCGCGACGTTCCTGCTGACCGCGGCGGGCGTCAGCGCAAGACGACGCGCATGCGAAAGCGGCAGTGAGCGGACTGATCGAGCGGCTCGGCTTCTTCGGCATCGACCTGGGTTCGCTCGAAGGCGGGGGCCGGCTGGTTCAAATCCCGGGCGGGCCGCTGCCGGTGCTTAATCTCGTCAAGTTGGGATAACCAGCGAAAGGCGCGGCATACCGTGCCTTTCGCACACAAGTCACTTTTGCCCCTCCGAACGCCCCCCACCTAGCGCCTCGAGCAGTGGCCGCAAGGCATCCAGTTCCGCACCGAAACCACTCCAGTCTCCCGCCTTCAATCGCTCCATTGCACGGTCATAATGTGCAAGCGCCTCGCGGGCGCGCGCGTCCGCCGTGCCCTGAGGCGGCGATGCGATTGGGGCGCGTTCCTTGAAGAGCGCCGCCAGCGCTTCGCCCAGGGTTTCTTGCATCACCACCCGGTCCCCATACGCGGCGATTACCCGCTTCAACTCGGGTAGCTGACCCGACTCGGCACGCAAGTAGAGCGGAGAGACGTAGAGGATGGAGTTTTCAATCGGTACGACGAGAAGATGGCCGCGAATGACACGCGACCCCATCTGGTTCCACAGCGAAATCTGCTGCGATATCTCGGTGTTCTGCTGGATGCGCGCCTCGATCTGGAAGGGTCCATAGACGAGCTTATCCTTCGGGAACGCGTAGACGATAAGCTTGCCGTAGTTGGGTGGATCGCAACGCGCCGCGAGCCACGCGATCATATTGTCGCGCTGGCTTGGCACCATCGGCAGCATCAGGACGAACTCCTCGCGCGGTTCCTCGGGCAACCGCATGATCATGTAGTAAGGCGTCATCGGTGTGCCGGGACTATTCCCACCATCAATGCCGATCAATTCCCGGGGGAACTGCCAGAGATCCTCGCGATTGTAGAAGACCTCCGGCGCATCCATGTGGTAGGCCCGATAAAGTTGCGCCTGGATCAGGAACAGATCCTCGGGGTAGCGAATATGTTGCTGCAGGTCTTGCGGCATCGTCGCGAGAGATTTGAACAGACCCGGGAAGATGCGCTGATAAGTTCGCAGGATCGGATCGTTAGGATCGCTGACATAGAAATCGACCGTGCCGTTATACGCGTCGACCACAACTTTGACTGCGTTACGGATGTAATTCACGCCATCGCCGAAACCCGGCTGGGCGTAGGGGAACCAGCGGCTTGTCGTATAGGCGTCCTGCATCCAGAAAAGGCGCCCGTTGCTTGTGACGAGATAGGGATCATGGTCGAGCCTGAGGAACGGCGCGATCGTACGCACCCGGTCCTGTACGTTACGGTGCAGCAGGATGCGGCTGGCGTTCGTGATGTAGTCGGTGAGCAGAATGTTCGGATCGTCGAACTGCCAGGCGAACAGGCTGCGGCGCGCGGTGCTGCCGATAGCAATACCGTCTCTCCCGCCGTAGGTGGTGTAAGCGTTGTCCTTGCCCTTGGGGTAGTCGAATTCGGGGACGCTGCCTTTTACGATGACGTAACCTTCACCTCCCTCCCCGAAATACAGACGCGGCTCGTGAATGTCCGGCCCACCGTGGGCGACCGGCGGAATATCCTGCAGATAAAACGAGGGTAAGCCTTCCGTCGATTTCTCCGTGACGGGCGACATCACGACGCCGTTGCCGTGCGTGAACAGCAGGTGCAGGTTCACCCAGGTCTGGGCGTTCGCGGGAAGCATCGACGGCTCCAGTTCGCGGGCCGACAGCATCACCTGCCGGTAACCGGCGTCGAGCCGGTAGCGGTCGATGTCGACAGAGAGAAATTTGTAGTAAGTCCTGATCTCCTGCAGCTGCGCGTAGGTGTCCATCAGCGGCTGCACGTCCCACAGGCGAATGTTGCCGATGGTTGCGCGATTGGCATCGAGCGAGGCGAGATTCAATTCCTGCTCGGCCGGAAACGGCTTTACCGCGATCTGGGTGAGGCCATAGGCCATCCGCGTTAGCGCGATATTGTGCTTGATATAGGGCATCTCCAGTTGCAGTTCGCTCGGCTTGACATAGAGGCGCTGGAACAGCGCCGGGTAGATCAGGGCGAATACGAACGAGGTGCCGAACACCAGCAGCACCGAGGCAGCAGAAATTCGATAGTCCAGCCGGCGCATATTGACCCACGACGCGACGGCTGCTGCGGCGGCGAGGCCAATGAGTACCCATAAGACCGGGAGCTCGACGTGGATGTCGGTATAGCCGGCGCCGACCACGACGCCGTTGTCGCCGTAGAGCAGCAGAAAGCGGTCGAGTGCGTAAGACCAGGCCTTCAGGACGAAGAACACACCGAGCAGCGCCGAACCATGAGCAGCGGCAGCGGGCGAGAGTCGGCACGGCGGCCGCTCGAACGTGATGTCGCCCCGTACCCCATAGACCGCGGCTGCAATGATCGCACTGCAAAAGAGCAACTGCAGCAGCCAGTTCTTGAACGCAATATTGGCGGGCAGTGAGAACAGATAGAAGCTGATGTCCTGGCCGAAGATCGGATCGCGGTCGCCATAGGGCACCTGGCGCAGGAAGCGCAGCACCAGATCCCAGTTGGAGATGTCGCCGGCGGCGATGATCAGCCCCAGGACAATAGCGCTACCGGCAATGCAGGCGCGCCAGGGAATGCGCGGGGCGAGCTGGTCTGCCAGTTCGCTGATGAACTCAGGCGTACCGGACAGACGGGCCGCTTCTACTTGCCAGCTGCCGGGACGCCTCGCATAACGATGCGCAAGGAACCCCGATCCGGCTATGACGGCCGCCGACGCTGCGAACACGGCGGCAAACAGGATCGCCTTGGCGGAGATAACCGTCCAGAAAACGTCGACATAACCGATTGAAGAAAACCACAGCCAGTCGACCGCGACGCCGGTGATGCGCCCGGCGACGATCAGGCAGCCCACGACGACCGCCACCGTGATTGCGGTGCGTCTGAAGTGCACGCGGGAGCTTGGTTGCCAATGCATCGCCCTTCCTTTGCCGGGACGCCACTCGTGGCTGGCTGCGATCAGCTCTGCTTAAACCGTTGATCTGCCGTGAAGTTGGCTGACCGCCTTGCCAATGCGCCGTCGAAGCCGGTGCATGGTCAACGCATGATTAGGGTCATATAAGTGATTGTAGTCCGGTGAGACAGGGGGCGTACGCTCACCCGGTCAAGCCTTCGCCTTCTCGCTGACCTTGCCGTGAACACCCGCCTGGCCCCCCACATTCTCCAAATCAAAAGGCGTATCCCGCAACCTCCGTCCCGTCAGCTTAAACACCGCACTAGCCACCGCGTGCGCCACCGAGGGACTCGACCGCTCCCCAACGCCACCCGGTTTGGCTGGATCCCCTTGCACGATCTGAATATCAACGTCCGGCCTGGCGTGCCTGGTATCGGTCGTGCAGAACGCGGTGCCGAATGGCTCGCACGCATCGCGGGCCGCGTGGCAAGCAGAAAAACCGATACGATGGATGCTTGATCCGAAGCCGACGCGGCTTCGCTAAACTTCAATCCCCTATCCAACCGACCGAGCACCTTACCTTGACGATCCACATCCGCCCCGCTCACGCGTCCGACGCCGCCTTGATTCTCCGCTTCGTCACCGAACTCGCGGTGTATGAGAAAGCGGAGCACGAAGTCGTCGCGACCGTTAAAGACATCGAAGCGAGTCTGTTCTCCGCCACGTCTACCGCGAAGGCTTTGATCTGCGAAATGAACGGCGAGCCGATCGGCTTCTGCGTATACTTCTTTTCCTATTCGACGTGGCTCGGCAAGCAAGGGCTTTATCTTGAAGACCTATACATATCGCCGACATCGCGCGGCAGCGGCGCGGGTAAACAGATGCTTCGCCACCTCGCACAAATTGCGTGCGAAGCCGGCTGTGGGCGCTTCGAATGGAGCGTGCTCGACTGGAACGAGCCGGCGATCGGCTTCTATGAATCGATCGGCGCGAGCGCGCAAAGCGAATGGGTGCGCTACCGGCTGGCGGGCGATGCACTCACGGCCTTCGCCGATGGCAATACGTGAGATACGCTTGCCCCCGAACAGAAACGTAGCCAGGTAATCAGCGATGCGCGCCTTGTCTATCTGCAGCAAGAACCGCCTGCGCAACCCTCAGCGGTGGAAATAGCGCGCGGCATGGCCGAACCGCCGCAATCCACGCAGCCGCACTCGCCCCCTGAAGCGCGATGTTCACCGAGTACATGATCAAGTGGGACTTGCTGCCGGACGGTGAGCCGATTCGCACGCACAGCAGCCGTCTGCTGCCCGTGCGCCGGCATGGCGTCCCCGCGATGCTAAAAGTTGCACAGGATCCCGAAGAGAGATTCGGCGCGCAGCTGATGGCGTGGTCGGGTTTGTCCGCGGCGTGGATTCTCGAAACGGGTGAGACGCCGGACATCGACATAGACATCGGCAGAATGGCGGCCGAAGCGCTGAGGCAGAAGTGAACGCTGGGAACTGAAGAGGACAACCATCCGGGACAGCCGCTACCCCCAGGCCTCGCCGCTATCACCCCGAGCCTGCCAATCCCGGGGCGAGCAGACATCGTCAGGCGGCAGCCGGCAAGCCGCCGCCCAGACATTCCGTCAATCAATGCGGAGCTTTGCCGTTGGGCAGGGCATCCAGCGGTTTGTGCTGTTCTTCGCCCAGCCCTGGGAAGAACGCGTTCCATGCGGCGCGCACGCCCTGAGCCACGGTGGCTTCGGCGCCAATCGATTCTGCCTCGCCGTCGGCAGCGTTCGACGGGTCGGCGGAGAGGCCGCGCCAGTGCGTAAACACCAGCAACGGCTTCTCGGTCCATACGCCGTCGCCATATTTCGCAAATGCCGTGTCTCCGCTCGTCAACTGCACCTCGTACCAGCCTTCACGGACGGGTGTATGGGCAGCAAGCTCAAACCAGGCGGTCGGTTCGATTTCCTTCATGTCGTCTCCGGTCAGATAGATCGTCATAGGTAACCACAACAAAGGCATTCTTCATGCCCGCGCCCGTTGGCGGCCCGGCAGGTGGGCGCCGCATGCCACCCGATGCTGCGGAGCGGTGCGCTGGGCATGAGCTGCGGGCGATTCGTCGACGTCGCGCACTTCGAAATCGCCGCGCATAAACAACACGATAGCGCGACATGGGTCACGCGGACAAACGTAAAAACTTACACGGCACGCCGCGTGGCCGCCCCGCTTGTCGACCCGCTTGTCGACCCGCTCACCGCCCCCCTTATCGACCCGCGGTTCGACCCGCTGCCCGACCCGTTGCCCGACCCGTTGCCCGACTCGCGCGCCATCTCGCGCGCCAACTCGGCCAACACGCGCACAGCGGGCGCCAGTTGCCCGTCTGGCGTGCTGCCATAGCCGATCACCAGGCCATTTGCCTCCTCACGCTGCTGCAACGCAAAACCCGACAGCGCACGCGGATTGAGCCGCTCGGCGAGCGCGCGTTCGGCAAGGGTTTGATCGGAAATATGCAGCGGCAAGCGAAGCGTCAGATGCATGCCACAATTGCCGCCCAGAATCTGCGACGGCGCGAAATGCGCAGTGAGCGCATCGCGCAGCGCCTGCTGGCGCTCCCGATACAAACGCCGCATGCGGCCCAGATGCCGCCCGAATTCCCCGCTGTCAATGAAGTGCGCCAGCGCCAGTTGCTCCAGACGATGCCCGCCGCGCAGCATCTCCTGCAACGCGACAGCCGTGTGCGCGGCGATGGCGCGCGGCAGCACCACGAAGCCGATACGCAGCGCCGGAAACATCGTTTTGCTGAACGAGCCGACGTACAAAACCGGCGCGTCCTCGACCAGCCCTTGCATGCTGGCGATCGGCTCGCCGGTATGGCGGAATTCGCCGTCGTAGTCGTCTTCGATCAGCCAGGCGCCGCAGCGGCGCGCCTGCGCGATCAGCTCCAGCCGGCGCGCCACCGACAACACCGCACCGGTCGGATATTGATGCGCGGGGGACGTATAGATCAGCTTGGGAGGATGCGTCCGCCACGCGTCGGGCGGCACCGCGATGCCCTCGGGATCGACCGGCATCGGCAGCATGGCCAGATCGCCGAGATTGAACGCAGCCTTGGCGCCGCGATAGCCCGGATCTTCAACCCACGCGATGTCGCGCGGATTGGTGAACAGCCGTACGCACAGGTTCAGCGCTTCCTGCGCGCCTTCGGTGATGACCACCTGCGAACCCTCGCAGCGTACGCCCCGCGCCATCCGCAAATGCGCCGCGATCGCGTCGCGCAGCGCCGGTTCGCCCGCCGGGTCGCCGTAGCCGAGCGCGAGCGGCAACGCGCGCTCCATCGAACGTTCGAGCGCGCGCCGCCAGGCAGCTAGCGGAAAGCGGTCCAGCGCAGGCGTGCCGGGTGTCAGCGGCAAGGTGTTGTCGGCATGGGTGCGCGTCGCCGCGAATTGCTCGACACGCGCCGCGTACGCGATCTCCGGTGCGGCCGGCAGTGTCTGCGGTTCACCGCGTGCCGCCGGACTGGAGAGCGGGCTCACACGTGTGCCCTTTTTGTCGGCAACCACGTAGCCGACCGCGGCCAAATGCTCGTACGCGATCATCACGGTATTACGCGACACGCCCATCTCCGCTGCCAGCAAGCGCGACGACGGCAGCAGCGACCCCGTCGGCAAACGCCCCGCGAGGATGGCCTGCTGCAAACGCTCGATCAGTTGTTTTTGCAGCGGCGCGGACTTTTCACCACTACCAACGGGGGGCGCGGCGGCCCGGTTGGCGAGCGGGCCAATGATCTCGATCATCTCGGCTGGACCTATCAAATGCTGTTCTCGTGGATCTTTTTAACATACCACGTTTGCCGTATCGTTCTCCATAAGCAGGGGTCACCCACTATCGACAGGAGAGCAGACATGGAACCCAGACGTAACGCTTTCGAGCAGCCGATCGGCGCCCCTGTGCCGGGCTGGAAAGGCGCCCAGTCACCCGGCCGGCCGCTGGTGGGCCAATACTGCCGGATCGAACCGGTGGACGTAGAACGCCACGCGACGGACCTGTACGAGGCCTACAACTCGGCGCCCGATGGCCGCGACTGGACCTATCTGGCGGTCGGCCCATTCGAGAGCCTGGCCGCGTATCGCGAGCATCTGACGCGCATGGCCGCATCGCCTGATCCGCTGCACTACACGGTCATCGATCTGGCGACCGGCAACGCAGTCGGCACGCTCGCGCTGATGCGCATCGACCGTGCGAACGGCGTGATCGAAGTCGGGCACGTCACCTATTCACCGCGTCTGAAGCGCACACGCATTGCCACCGAAGCGATGTTCCTGCTGATGAATCATGTATTCGACGAGCTCGGCTATCGCCGCTTCGAATGGAAGTGCGATTCGCTGAATGGACCGTCGCGCACGGCGGCGTTGCGCTATGGTTTTACGTTCGAAGGGATCTTCCGGCAGGCGATCGTGTATCGCGAACGCAATCGCGATACCGCGTGGTTTTCGATCATCGACAGCGAATGGCCCGCGCTGCGGCCGAGCTATGCGCACTGGCTGGATGCCGGCAACTTCGATGCGCAGGGCAAGCAGGTTGAACGGCTGGCCGACCTGATCGCACAGCAGCGGGCGGTGGCGAGCCAAAGCGACCAATAAGGCAGCCGGGTTGCGGGCCGGTTGCTAGCTGGCCAGGTGGTCGGCATGCGCCGGCTCGATGATTCCGAGCCTTCATGCATGGACTGAAGAGACTGACGAAACTTCAGGCGGCGTGCCGCGCGACGACTCAGGCAACGCCTGCCGTTCGCCGCAGCACGATGGTCGGCTTGCCTTTGTACGTCGTGCGAAGCTGCTCACGGTAACCGCACTTGTGAGCGACGCGCAGCGACGGCTGGTTTTCCGGCGCGATGATGCAGGCGGTCTCGCCGTCAGGCCAATGCGCATCGGCCCAGGCGAGTGCGGCGCGCACGGCTTCGGTCGCGTAGCCGCGGTTGTGCACAGCGGGGTCGAGCGCCCAGCCGATTTCAGGTGTGCCCATCAAAGAAGGCTCGATCTCGCGGTGGTAGTCGGCAAAGCCGACTTCACCCAGGAAGCGGCCGCTATCCCTTTCCCGCACCACCCAGTAACCGTATCCCAGCATCGCCCAATGCCCGGCGTAGCGCAGCAGGCGCGCCCAGACTTCTTCGCGCGTGAACGGCTTGCCGCCGATATAGCGAATCACTTCGGGATCGGACCACATCGCATAACTTTCGAGGAAATCGTCGCGCGTGTGCGGGCGCATGATCAGGCGGTCGGTGGTGAGGAGCGTGGGGCGGCTGGACATAGGCGGGCTGGTGGTTGGCGTGGACGCTTTGGGGTTAAGAAGCGTTGAAGAGTGCCTGGGATGATCGCAGATTTTTTGTGCGCCAGGTTCGCTGCCGAAATCCCGGCGGCGAGCGAAGATCATCGCAGCGTCCGTCGCAGGTTGCGGTCGTTGCCGGCATGCGCCACACGTCCAGCTCAATGATAAGCAATACTTATTTTGAAAAAGATAAATCGGCCTTGTTATGGTGCCGGTCAGCAGCCGGCCCCGCTGCATAACCGGTGATCGCGCTCGAGGCGGGTACGACATCGGATTCGCCCCCGCCTGAACCCAATCAGGTTCATTTCACGGGATACCCCTCACACGCGTTCCATGCTGCGCCGGTAGCTGGCCGGCGAGAACGCGGCGGTCAGCGCGCCCATCGCCAAGACCACCGCAAGGTGCATCGTCCATGCAGTAGCAAAGCTGCCGCCGACGTCGCGCAGCCAGCCGATCAGCCAGGGGCCGGCTGCGACGATCAGGAAACCCACCCCCTGCACGAACGCGGCCAACGCACCGGCGCGCTGGGCGTCGGGCAGATGGTCGAGGGTCACGATCAGGCTCAACGAGAAGAAGCCGCCCAGTCCCACGCCTGCGCAGGCCACCAGCAACCACGGCGCAAGCGCCGGCACCAGTGCAAAGCCGGCGAAGCCTGCGGCCTGAAGCGCGAGGGTCAGCCACAAGGCCCCGCGCTTGTCCACGGCGCGGCGGACTAGCATCGGCATCACCAGCGCTCCCGCCGCCTGGAACACCGCCATCCAGGCGAGCAGGTTGCCGCTCGCCTGAGAACTCATGCCGATTTGCCGATAAAACGATGGCAGCCACGCGACCACGCTTGAATAGCCGCTGTTGGCGAGACCGAAATACACCGCGAGTTGCCAGGCGCGCAGATTGCCGAAAAAGCCCGCGATCGGGACCCGCGCGGCGCCGGACGGGGCTGCGCCGGGCGGCGCACTCGTGAACCACAGCGCGAGCGTGCCGAGTGCCGGCACGGCCCACACGGCGAGGGCAAGATGCCACCCGCCATGCGCGGCGAGCCAAGGGCTTGCCACCGCGCCGAATGCTCCGCCGCCGACCAGCGCCGCCGAGTAGAGTCCCATCGCGAGCGGCACCCGATCGGGAAACCAGCGCTTGGCGAGGCCCGGCATCAGCGCCTGGATGACCGCCACCCCCGCACCGGCGATGCCGGCGCCGGTAATCAGGCTTGCGCTGCTGCTTGCCCATAAGCGCGACGTGCAGCCGGCGGCGAGCAACAGCAGCGCGGCGGTCAGGGCGGGCTTCTCGCCGAAACGCCGTGCCAGCCCAACGCCCGCGCCGGCGACCACGCCCATCAGGACGAAGGGCAATGTGGTCAGCATCGCGGCAGCCCGGAAGCCAAGGCCGGTGTCGTTGCGCACGATCTCCAGCACGGGACCGACGGAAGTCAGAAAGGGCCGCAGGTTGAGACCCACCAGCACCACCAGCGCCAGCAGGACCAGTGCGCCGGGCGACTCCGCGACCGTGCGCGACAAGCGGGTGGCGCTTGCTGTGTTGGAATCAGTCATTCGGATGCTCCCTGAGGGTCTGAAAACCGGCTGGATCATCAGCCCTGTCGAAAGGGTAAGGGGCGACGCCATCATGTGGAAATTAAATATTCGACTGACTTCCAGTGCGGAACGCAATGGCACGTCTTGTCAGAAATTCGAAAGCCCTTGTCGCACGGCCTTTGCATCCGTCCCTTAGACTACGCTCATCGGCTGCACGACGCGGCGCAAGAACCGACAGGAGCGACATGCAATGAAAGCGATTCAGTTCAAGACGTTTGGCAACCCCGAGGTGCTCGAATACGTCGATCTGCCGACGCCCCAAGCCGACGCGGACAGCGCCGTCGTACAGGTCAAGGCGGCCTCGGTGAATCCAAGCGACGTCAAGAACGTCTCTGGACATTTCGAACACACTACCCTGCCGCGCACGCCCGGCCGCGACTTCAGCGGTGTCGTGGTGGACGGTCCGCAGGCATGGCTCGGCACCGAGGTCTGGGGCACCGGCGGCGATATCGGCTTCACGCGCGACGGCACGCATGCCGAGCTCATCAAGATTCCGCTCGCCGCTCTGTCGCGCAAGCCCACCACGCTCAGTCATGCGGAAGCCTCCGCGATCGGCGTGAACTTCGTGGTCGCGTGGCTCGGCACGGTCGAGTATGCCAACCTGCAAGCGGGCGAGACGATTGCCGTGATCGGGGCAGGCGGCGGCGTCGGCGGCGCGGTGGTGCAGATCGCGAAAGCTCGGGGCGCGCGCGTGATCGCCGTCAACCGTCATCCGCTTTCCGCCGATACGCCCGCGGGCCGGCTGATCGACGACTACGTTCCGCTCGACGAACACACGGCCGGGCGCCTGAGGGCGCTAACCGGCGGCGCCGGCGCGGATGTGGTGTACGACACGGTCGGTGGCGTGGTGTTCGAGACCGCACTGAGTCTCGTCAAGCGCCGCGGCCGGGTGCTTGAAATCAGCGGCACCGGCAAGCGCCGCGTGGAATTCGACCTGATCGACTTCTATCACAACGAAACGCAATTGCTTGGCGTGGACAGCGCCAAGCTCGGCGTCGCCGAATCGGCGCCGTTGATGGCCGCGCTGGTCGAAGGGTTCGAAAGCGGCAAGCTGCAAGGGCCGGCCATCGCGCAGGCATTTCCGCTCGAGCGGGCGCGCGAGGCCTATGAGGCAGTAGCCACCGGCACGCACGGCCGGGTCGTCATCACGATGTAATTGCCGAAGCGACCGGCGGGCGTGGCTGGCCGCCGGCATTCATCGACGCCGCTTCGTGCGGATACCTTTTCCATCACCGCGCGCCTCACGCTAAGATTGAGCCCGCCGGACCGGCGCGCAGCGCACGCAGCATCTTCCGCACATGGGCCGCCGCCATGCGCGCCGCCCGGTGATCACAAGAAAAGCTTCGCTCGGAGAATCAGATGTCTGAAGAATATGAAGTGCATGGTCCGCACGACCATGCGGTTGAACACGCCGGCCACCACGACGAGGACCCCTTTGCGAGCCGCATGGCCGTGATGACCGCGATCCTCGCGACGATCGGCGCACTGTGCGCCTACCAGAGCGGCAACAGCGAAAATCTGGCGCTGTACTACAAGAACGAAGCCGCGATTAAAAAGACCGAGGCGTCGAACCAATGGAACTACTACCAGGCCAAGGGCGAGAAAGAGAATCTCGCTGAACTCGGCGCGGCGCTGTCGCTCGGCAATGCCGATGCGCACGCGAAGTTCGTCGCCGACGTCGACAAGTACAAGCAGCAGAAAGAGCCGATTCGCGCGAAGGCTGAAGCGATCGAAAAGGAAGTCGTGGACAACGACGCTAAAAGTGAAGCGCTGCTGCACGGCCATCATCGCTGGGCGCAGGCCACGACCTTGATACAGGTGGCGATTGCCCTGTGCGCGATCACGTTGCTGACCCGCAAGAACTGGCTGCGCAATCTGTCGTTCGGTATTGCGGCTGCGGGTGTGATCACTGCGGTCGTAGCGTTCTTTTCGGCTTGATTGCGTGAACGACGTACCTCAATGGAAACGCATCCGCGGGTTAGCCTGAGCAAAGCGGGCAGGCGTCGGCATGCGGCTCGACGTCAGCCCTAAAACCCGCCGCGCGCGTCTTTGTCATAAATCAAAGATGCGCGGATTGAATGCTCAGTAGTCCGACTTTCATGACATAAATTCAGGGCGCCACGATCTTGCATCGCGTGTCCGCGTTGCCGGATTCGGCGCACCTGTCATGGAGGACTCACCGTGAACGCATCCCCTAACGCTGCAGGCGACCTGGTCGCGAACCTCGACGAAAGCGTTCTGCTTCCGCAACTCGGCTGCCCGGCAGGCGAGATCGGCCTGGCAGTCGGCGACATGCTGGAGCGCACCAATCTGGCTGTCATCGACGCGGCCTTTGATCTACTCGACCTGCGCGCGAATGAGCGGATTCTCGAGATCGGTCTGGGCAACGGCGGTCATATCGCATCTGTGCTGGATCAAGCCGCAGAACTCTTCTTCACCGGCATCGATCTATCGCCGACCATGATCGCCGAGGGCCGCCGCCGCAACGCAAGCTTTATCCGCGATGGCCGGGTCTGGCTCGAAACTGCCGACGTCATGTCCTTGCCATTCCCGTCCGGTTCGTTCGACAAAGCCATCGCGATCAACACCACGTATTTCTGGCCTGACTTGACCGCCGGTCTGAAGGAAACACACCGCGTGCTGCGCTCGGGTGGCGTGTTGGTGATTGCGGCGATCACGCCCGAGGCAGCCGTAGAGATGCCGTTCGCGCAATACGGCTTCACCGTCGACAATGCGGCCGCTCTGGAAGCCGCCTGCATGGCCGCGGGTTTCGACCGCATAGGCATCACGCGTTACGTCGAGCCGCTGCTCGATCCACCGCAAGAATTCGGCCCACGCGAGTTCTATCTGTTGTGGGCCTGCGCCGGCTGACACGGCGCTAAACGGCGCAGATTCGATGCGCGGCACCACTCAATGCGCGATGCCGCGCGCGGCACGCTCGAGTAACAGCTCGCGCTCGCGCGCATTGCGCGTCATGGCGGCAGCGCGTTCGAATTCGGCGCGCGCCTCTTCCATGCGGCCAAGTTTCTCCAGCAGATCGCCGCGCACGCTCGGCAACCAGTGATAGTTCGCGAGCGCTGCATCGGCTGCGAGCGCATCGACGATTTCCAGACCGGCAGCCGGTCCGAACGCCATGCCGACTGCCACCGCCCGGTTCAACTCGACCACGGGCGAAGGCGCCGCCTGCGCCAGCGCATCGTACAGCGCGACGATCTGCGCCCAGTCGGTCTCTTCGGCGCGGCGGGCGCGCGCATGACACGCGGCCAGCGCGGCCTGCAACGCATACGGACCGCTCGCGCCGCCCAGCGCGTGCGAGGTGGCGAGCGCGGCCAGCCCGCGGCGGATCAGCAGCGGGTCCCAGCGGCTGCGGTCCTGGTCGAGCAACAGCACCGGCCTGCCCTCGGCATCGATACGCGCGTGTGTGCGCGACGCCTGGATTTCCATCAACGCAACAAGGCCATGCACTTCGCTTTCGTCCGGCACGAGCCCGCTCAGCACGCGCCCCAGCCGCAGCGCTTCCTCGCACAGCGCCGGACGCATCCAGTCGTCGCCGGCTGTGGCCGAATAGCCTTCGTTGAAAATCAGATAGATCACCTGCAGCACCGAGGCGAGCCGTGGCGCGCGCGCATCCGCTTGCGGCACTTCGAACGGCACCTTGGCCGCCGACAGCGTGCGCTTCGCCCGCACGATGCGCTGCGCGATGGTCGGCTCGGGCACGAGGAACGCACGTGCGATTTCGTCCGTGGTGAGGCCGCCGAGCAGGCGCAGCGTCAGCGCGACGCGTGCGTCGGTGGACAACACCGGGTGGCACGCCGTGAACACCAGCCGCAGCAGGTCGTCGCCGATATCGTCGGCGCGTGCGGCATCGAGGCTATCGACGAAATCCGGCACGAGGTGCGCCTCCAATGCGTCGAGATCGTGGCCCAACTCTTCGCGCTTGCGGGCATGCAGCGATTCCTGGCGCAAGCGGTCGAGGGCGCGGTTCTTCGCGGTCGCCATCAGCCACGCCCCCGGATTGCCGGGCACGCCCGCATCAGGCCAATGTTCGAGCGCCGCCACCAGCGCGTCCTGCGCGAGCTCTTCGGCAAGCCCCACGTCGCGCACGATCCGCGCGACGTGGGCGATGACCTTGGCGGATTCGATCCGCCAGACTGCCTCGATGGCACGATGGGTGGCCGGCGTTGTCACGGAATCAGCCCGCTGCCTTGGCGTTCGGGTCCATGTAGATCAGCTCCCAGATGTGTCCGTCGATATCTTCGAAGCCATGCCCGTACATGAAGCCGTAGCGGCGAGATCGACGTAGATCTGCTTATGCATGACGAATCCTTTCGACGTGGCCGGATCGGCGCGGCGATCAATGTTTGGTCGCGTCAAGTTTTCGGAAGCGCTCCAGTTCCGGGCTCGGCTCGAAGTCTTCGCGCTCATACAGTTGCCGCACTTCGATTTCGCCTTCGGCCTGTTCGCCGAACGGTGCCGGGAACCGCCGCGCCCATTCCATAGCTTCTTCGCGGGAGCGAACCTGAATCAGCGTATAGCCGGCGATCAGTTCTTTGGTTTCCGCGAACGGACCATCGATGACCGTGCGCTTGCCAGCGCTGTAGTGGATGCGCCAGCCTTTCGAACTCGGTTGCAGGCCGGTTGCGTCGAGCAGCACGCCGGCCTTGGCCAGTTCTTCATGGTAGGCGCCCATCGCGGCCATCAAGGCGTCGTCTGGTGGGCCGCCGGCTTCGCTGACGGCAGTCGCCTTCACTATGATCATGAATCGCATCGCAATCGCTCCTTGGCTAGCGTGTGGTAAGTGGCGAGCCGCTGTCTGTTTGCTGGCTCCCTACTCACACGACGAGCGATGCGCGACCGGATCGACATATTTGCTGCAGGCCTAGGGAAAACCCCCAGAAAAATAGCCGCGAGTGACGCGGACCCGCTTAGATGAAGCAAGGTCCGACTTTGCGGACTTCGACGGTGCACCACGAGGCCGCCGGGCAGGCTTGCGCGATCGCCACCGCTTCTTCACGGGTTTCACAATCGAGCAGGAAGAAGCCGCCGATCATTTCCTTGGCTTCGGCGAATGGGCCGTCGAGCAGTTTTGGCCGACCGTCGCGCACCTGCACGCGCACGGCGTCACTGGAGGCGGTCAGCGATTCGACTGCGAGCAGCTTGCCGCGCTCTTTGAGGCCGGCGGCAAACCGCACCATCTGGTCATAGACTTCCCGCCCCGCCTGCTCGCCGCGTTCAATGCGTTGATCCGGGGATTCGACAATAAGCAGCATGTAAGACATGGCGTCTCCGATTGATCGCGCCGTGGACGTGAACGCCAGGCAGGCGTACGACGGCAAAACCGCGCTTACAGTTGGGTTGCGAAAGGCAGTCTAGCAAGCGCGGATGACGCCAGCAAACCCGCTTCGCCGCACGACACAAGACCGGTACTTTGAAGTATTCTCCGAACGCGCTAAAGCCCGTCATGAATTTGCCGTTTATCGATTAATCGCAGTAGATAATCCGCATTCAATCCGGCAGCACCGCGCAAAAAACACAGTCAAACTCATCGGCATAGTCTGCCGGCATAACAAACGAATCATATAAACAGAGCATCGGGGAAATTCATGCATCGATCGTTAGTGCGTAGCGGCGTCGCGGCTGCCGTGGCCTTTGCCTTGATCCAGCTGAGCGGTTGCGGCGGCGGCGGGTCCGGCTCGACGTCAGCGAGCACGCCGACGGTCACCGCCACCTCGGTGAGCGGCACGGTCGCCACCGGCACCGCCGTGGTGGGCGCGACGGTCACGCTCACCGATGCGACCGGCGCTCAGGCCACGGCAACCACCAACACCCAGGGCGCGTACACGATCTCGGTGAAGGGCATGACCGCGCCGTTCCTGATCGTCGCCACAGACACCACGGGCGTCTCCGCCCCGCTCGTCTCCGTGCTCGCCAAACTGCCCAACGGTACGGCGCCGGCTGTTGCCAACGTCACCACGCTGACCACCGCGATTGCCGCCATGCTGACGGCCTCGGGCAACCCGATCGACCTCGCATCCGCCACGGCGCTGGCCAAGGTGACGCTGCCGTCCGTGCAGATCGCCACCATCACACTCGATACGATGCTGGCGAAAATCCTCGCGCAGAACAGCATCCAGACGGCGGGCTTCGATCCCATCGGCACGGCCTTTACGCCGAATCACACCGGCGCCGATGCGGTGATCGACACGGTGTCGGTGGTGCCGGCGGCTAATGGCGGCTTGTTGCTGCTGTCGAATGCGGCGCCCGGCACGACCGTCGTGCTGAACAACCAGACTGCCCAGTCGATCACGCTGGCAGCGCCGCCGGCGGCGGCGGCGGCGAACTATCTGGAGCCCCTCGCGTCCCTGCTGACTGCCTGCGCGGCAAACGGCACGCTCAACACGTCATGCTCGCCGGCAATCGGCTCCGCGTTCCTCGAGAACGGCTCGGCCGATCTGGCCGCAGGCCACGGCCTGACCGACGCGATCCTAAGTGGCGCAGTGTTCGGTTCGCCAAAGACACTCGCCTTCTTCACGCGCAACGGCAAGCAGCTTGCGCTCGTGCAGTTGCCGGTCACACTGGCGAGCGGCGCTGCAGGCGGCGTGCTCTACACCATCGCGCAACAGCTTCCCACGCCCGTCGCGCTCGCCAACGGCACCCAGCTTGGCTGGGATCTGATCGGCAATCAGTCGCAATTCGCTGTTTCGATCATGTCGCAAATCCAGCGCCGCACCTTCCTCGATTCGAAGCTGAACGACGTGAACCGTTACGAGTCGGGTCTCAAGATTGCGATCCCAACCACTTCGAATCCGACGGTATATTCGGCTTCCGTCACGGGGCCTGGCCTCGCTGCGCCGGTCTGGCTGATGCAGCGCAATGCGCTCGGCATCAGCTCGCTGGGTCTGTCGGATCTGCCGTTGAGCGCGTCGCCGGTTTCACCGGCGACGACCAACAGCAATACGGAGCTGTATCGCTGGTCATGGCAGTCGCTGTCGTCGACCGCGAACTTCACGCCGGCGGCTTCGAGCGGCTACTACTCGGCGCAATCCGTCGACGCGAGCACTGTGCCGCTCTACGCAACCTACACCGTCACGTTCTACGACAAGAACGGCGCGCAGCTTGGCCAGTCGTCGATCATCAATCCGGGCAGTCCGTTGAACGCGGCGGCCGGCAGCACAGTTGCGTGGCCGACGCTGCTGCCCGACTTCGCGACCCAGTTCCTCACGCCAGGCGGATCGCTGGCCGGCGTGCAGTACGCAATGAGCGCGACATGGTCGAGCATCGTAACCGGACCGAATCCCACCTATCCGGTGACGTCCGTGCAAATCCAGGCCTACCCTGGAACGGGCTCCGGCTCGACGACTGCAATCGACGGCTTCTCGACCGGCGCGCCGAACAACACCACGGTCGGTCAGTATCAAGCCACCGTCTATGCGGGGGTCAATGCCTCAGGCGTGCAGACTTGCACGAATTGCCCGTTCCCGGCATTGACGTCTGGCGGTTCGCGGCTCGTGCAGTTGGGTGGCGGGCAGAATGGGATCACCTACTACGATATGACGCAGTACAACGATTAGAACAGCGTAGCGCTGGGGCCTTCCGGCAAATTGCTCATTGCGTGCGTCTGGACCGCTCGTGCCACAGGATGCGCTGCAGTCGGCTTCCGCCTGTCGGCAACAGGCGGAAAGACGCACCAACTGCCGTCATCGTGCCTGAAGAAAAACAATGCGTGCGCTCCGGCTGGTGACGACGTCTCGACGCACACGTAGCGTCGTCCGCTCCATCCAGTGCGACTAAATCTGGTCACATGAACGGGTGTTGCGGGAGCCGGTGCGAGCCACTTTTCGACCTGCGAACGCAGGGACCGCTCGTTCGTGTTTTTCATGTTCCGCTCCAGCACGTTTCCCGTCCAGGTGACGGGACGGTTTCTCTCCGCTCATTTCCTTAACGCCTCGGATGCCCGCCATGTTGACCAAGGGGTTGTGAGTTCTGAAACCGAATATTTCGAGGTGGGCCGCGGTCATTGCAAAGCAGTGCTCAAGCCGAAACCCGGAGTTTGTTGTGTGTACTGCTCATATCGCGCCAGCAGGTGTCCGCCTCGCTGACTTACGGCCCGCATCGTCGTTAAGCATTTGCAGACATGGCGGACTTTCCGGAGACACATAGGTGCGGTCAAGAGGGCGCATTGGCTTTCCGGATTTCGTCGTTGTACGATTCGAATGAGTGGCCAGATAGCGTCCGCAATCACGGCGCGTGGCGCAATCCCCAGCGAGCGGGTATTCGTCGCTTACTGCCTCTGCTCATCCTGTCGTATTCGAGGGCGTCCCGGAAATGAACTCCCAGATTCTCGTGTCGGCAACACCAGAAACAGGAGCGTCCACCTCGATTGCCGGCGACGGCAGTGAGAGAGTGGATTCGATCACCCTGTCCATGTCGACGGCAGACGGGTTTGTATGTCTAGCGACGTCAATTTCTGCAGATGCCGCTCGGCGCGCCCACGCATTACATTTGAAAGCGGACCCTGAAGTACTGCACAAGCTTCGCGTCGCGCTGCGCCGTTTGCGTTCGCTCTGGTGGGCGTACGAGCCACTACTCGACCGGAAAGACTCGGAGCTGCAGCGTGGCGAGTTCAAATCTCTCGCCAACGCCGCAGGCAAAACTCGCGACTGGGATATCCTGCGCGGCCTGCTTAGCGCTGACCAGTCGATGCAGCACACGTTTGCCGCACTTCTCGAGTCTGTGGACGAGCATCGCGCTGAGGCTCTGTCGTTTAGTCGAAGAACCATCGGGAACGCCGGTGTCGAGCAGATACTCCAGCGCGCACTGGCAGGTGCGCGACAGCAGCTGGATTCGCGAGCCAGCAGCCCTACGCTTGCCGGGTTTGCCGAGGACCGGGTGGAATCAGCCGAGAACGCGTTGAGGAAGCGGGTGAAGCGAGCGGCATCGGAGAAAGGTTCGGGGTACGTTGCGCTTCATGAAGTGCGCATCGCAGGTAAGAAGCTGCGATATCTGCTGGAGTTCTTTTCACCGGTCCTCGATGGCAGTCATCAGGCCGCAATTGAGCGGTTGACGTCGGTGCAGGACGAACTCGGGAAGCTCAATGACCTCGTCACGAGCGAAACGTTGCTTCGGGAGTATTCGTTCCAGCTCGGTGAGCCAAAGGTGGTCAAAGAGGCCGTTGGGTATCTGCAGAACCTGAAGAAGCACCACATGCACAACGCACACGAGGCATTGCGCACGGCATGATAGCCGTTCAGCCGCCGCCCCGTCCCAACCCACAGGGTGACTCACCTCCTCGCTGATTTCCGCTGCTTCGTTTCCGCGCGTTGGACGGCTTCGCCAATGCAATTCTGAAAACGCCCAACAACCGTATATACTGTTTATATCGTTTGCCAGTCGTAAGATGGACGCGAGCGAATTGTGTAACTGAGCATTGCGTCACAGGCAAGTTTGCCTGAGGAGCGAAGATGTCGGATAAGCATCTTTCCAGCGGGTTTGACCTCGATCTCGATCTGCTTTTAACGCGGTTGCTCGAAATGGGCGGCTTGGTGGAGGCGCAGATTGCATGCGCAACAGAGGCATTGAACACGTTCGATTTGACACTTGTTGAGCAGGTCCTCGAGGGCGAACACCGGCTCAACGCGATGGAAATAGAAATCGACGAAGAAGTTAGCAACATCATCGTTCGCCGGCAACCCACCGCTCGCGACCTGCGACTCCTGATGGCCGCCTCGAAGTGCATCACCAACCTCGAGCGTGCCGGCGACGAGGCACGGAAGATCGCGAAGCGAACACGCCGCATTGCCATGGAGGCCAACCCGTGGACCGTCAACATCACTGAAATCAAAGCCTCCGGCAAAATGGCCGCAGATATTCTTCGTCACGCGTTGGATGCATTTGCGCGGATGGATAGCGTTGCGGCGGCACAGATTGTCCGGGACGACGAAGCCATCGATAACGAGTTCAAGGCGTTCGTGCGCAGGCTCATCACGTCCATGACGCAAGACCCTCGGACAATCCAGACGGGGTTTGACTATCTGTCTATAGCGAAGGCGATCGAGCGTATCGGCGACCACGCCACTAACATCGCTGAGCTCGTCGTCTACATTGTTAAGGGTACCGACGTTCGCCACGCGCCCCGAGAGCAGATTGAGCGTTACTGAATAGTATCCGCCCACATCCGGCGACTTCGGCGAGGCAGCATGCAGGCATTTGTTGCGATGGCGATTGCCACCAGAAGTCTGAGGGCAACCGACATTGAAGAGAGCGCGTCGCCCGCCAACGGCAGCGCCGTATCCTAGCTACCGTTGGCGTTGGCGCTGGCGCTGGCGCTGGCGCTGGCGCTGGCGCTGGCGCTGGCGCTGGCGCTGGCGCTGGCGCTGGCGCTGGCGCTGGCGTTGGCGTTGGCGTTGGCGATAGGCGTTATTGTCCGATTTGCCGGCTTGCGCGGTTCTCCTGCTGGTTCAACGCGTAATCCTCGCGCCTGGTGATATGGCTGCCGTTCTGGCTTGCCATGTCACGCTCCTCCTGGCGAATCTGATGGTCATCGCGATGCAGTCTCGCCGCCTCGGCGTGGGACATTTCGCCCTCCCTCACTTCCTGATGAATGCGACGGTCCTGATTCGCGAGGCGATGGTTGACCTCGGCACGGCGTGGGTGCGTCGCATTCCAGCTCGTTTGCGCCGACGCGGTGCCCGCGAATGACAAGGCCAGTGCTGCAATAGCGGCGAGTTTATAGGCAACGTTGTGCATGTTCTTCTCCAATCCAGTTGAGGGGACGGCTTCTGGCCGTTCATCTCCTCAACGTCTCGGACGACCACGATGTTGACCGTGGAGTTGTGAGTTGTGAAACCGAATATTTCGCGTGGGCAGGCTATCGGAGAATAGCGCGGGAGGGGTAGGTGTTTCAAATTACACGTCTCGTTACACACAAAAACACCGGTAATCTGCCGTCTCAATATAGTGCGTTCACAACTTCCACGTGGGGCACGTTATGAAAAGAATTTTTGCGCTAATACTGATGGCCGTATGTCTTGGCAGCGCGTTGGGTGGCTGCATCGTTGTGCCTGCAGGCGGCTACTATCACCGCTATTGACCGTGTCTGACTCGCGGCGTATTCACCTGCTTGGAGCCGAGGTTAAAAATGAGCAAGATTGAGCGCCTGCGAATACCCGAAAACGATCAAACGTTCGGCGGCAACAAGATTTTCGACCTTTTCCAGTATTCGCCTGCTGTGTCGGCGAACGGTCTCGTCTTCATTGCAGGGCAGGTCGGGCTGCGAGCGGACGGGACCATTCCCGCGTCGGCTGAAGAGCAAATCGATTTGGCGTTCAAGCGTGCAGAAGTCATTCTTCGGCACCTCGGTCTCGACTTCACCGACCTCGTTGAACTGGTTTCATATCACGTGGACGTAGCGTCACAACTCGGCGATTTCCGGGCCGTAAAGGAGCGGTACATCCGCTCCGACTTCCCTGCATGGACGATTCTCGGTGTGGCATCGCTTGCGCGCCCCGAGTTGTTAGTCGAAATCAAGATGATCGCGGCGCTGCGGAAATAACGCCGAAGTCTTGCAGCACGTTGCGTATTGACCCAACCGCAGAGCGGCGACGCGGCTTAGACCGTCGCTTCGACAATAGCCTGCGCACGAGCCGATCTCATCAGCCCCTCGACCATCTTCGCTTCCGCGTTCGCGATCTCGCTCAACGATGCGGCGGACAGTTGTCCGTCCAGAATCGCCAGCGCCGCGCAAAGCCGGGCGTACTCGCCATCCGCGAGAATCCAGGCGCCGTCATGATGCTCACGCGCGTCGAGCTGCACCATCGCCGCATGTGCGCTCTGAATATCGGCAAGAACATCCTCTCCAAGCCCAAGGCGCGCCAACTCTTGCGACACCAGCAAATGCCGGCTCAACGTCAGGTGCAAATCCCGCGAGCCTCGGCCGCGCCGGAATGCATCGAGGGCGGTGTAGCACTGCAGGAGCATCGCCACGGTGACTGGCTCGTGGGCAGTGCGGCTATAGGTCAGCGCGCGCAGCAGCGGGGACATGGCCGGCTGGGTGTGCTTACGGACTCGCGATTTACTGGACATATCGATTCAACTCCTTCGCTAACTCTCGGCTTTGCCACCGAATGCTGTGTTCTTCAGTGGCAAACGCCGCCGATGCGCCGGCGGCTTGACAGACCCCTAATTTGAGTCTGTGTAGCCATCATGGCAAGCAACTATTAAGACAGACTTAAACAACCCAAGTCTGGATTGCGCGTGATATCTCGCCGCGCGCGAGCAAACTTTCCGCTGCGGCGAGGCCGAAATGCAACGTTGGCATATAGGTTCGGACCGGCTAAATACAAGTCGCATTGGCCCCATCGACGAAAAAAAACCCTATTCCCGCGAGGGAACAGGGCCGGACAGGATGGATGAGTCGTACAGGCGCGTGGATGCTTGCCGACCTGTAGCCACCACAAACTAACAAAGCTATTGTTACTTGAACTGCTACTGCTACTACTGCTGCAACTGCATTGCAGCTCGGTCCAGCGCCTTCAACATCACCTCGCTGCAACCCCCTGATGATCCGCGCGCATTGTTGTTTCGATTGCGCACTATTTGCATTGCTTCGACTTCCAACTGCTTTACTGCCCTGCCACGTTAGACAACCGCGGCAAACTGCCATCAACGGTACGGTTCAAAACAACGCGGGGGAAGACCGCGTCCATGGGCTCGGTGACTTGTCGCTCCATGGAAAACAGTTTATGTGAGCGCCCGGGAACGCAATTGCGCGAAACGAGGGGAATTGGCAGGCCAGTTTGCTGAATCGGCGCAGCGCGGCGTTTTCGTCAGACGTAATCTGCGCGCAACGCGCTCTGGTAACGCGCTCCGCGGCTAGCGAATCGCAAACGCCGCCAAACGCCGCTTACGCCTGACGCGTCAAGCTTGACGGTGCATTCGTAGCAAGACGGAGCGCTGACAAACGGCACCGGGGCGTGGGCCGCACGCGTCAGCGGAAACTCAAGCAAAATGAATGTCTGACAAGAACGGAACCGCAACGGACCCTGCTATGACCTTTCGCGACACCTCAGCCATCGAGAGCTGGCACGCCCACGTTTACTTCGATTCAGGCAGCCGCGACACCGCGTGGACCTTTCGCGAGCAGATTGAAGCGCACTGGAACGGCAAACTGCAAATGGGCCGCTTTCACGAACGCCCGGTCGGGCCACACCCGATGTGGTCGTATCAGCTCGCGTTCGCGCAGGAGCAGTTTGCCGAACTCGTCGGCTGGCTCACGCTGAATCATGGCGCGCTCGATATTTTTCTACACCCGAATACCGGCGACGCCTTGCGCGACCACCGCGACGCGGCAATATGGATCGGTCATTCGCATGACCTGGTACTGAGCGCCTTGAACTAAGGCCAAGACGTTCTTATAGCATCCATACCCGCGCGCGGGCCGCTGCGCGGTCACATATTCGAATACGAACTGCACCAGCCGCGCGCGGCGACCTGCTTGTCGCCGAACAGCGTGCAGCCACCGTAGGCGTCTGTGGCTTTCCCCTGGAATAGCGAGCAGTTGGCGCAGGTTTGTCCGGCGGCATAGCTCGGGAATTTCGCCCTGTCGACTTTTGACGCATCCTCTTTATAGCCGACGGCCTGCGCCTTCGGATCGGCTTCGCTCAGTGTGTTCGCGGTGTCGGCGAACGCGACGCGGGACAGCATGAGCGATGAGCTCACGCCCACACTCAGCATCAGAAAATGGCGGCGTGAGGTTTGCATAATGGTCCGATTGGAAGTGGGGATGCTCGTCAGAACAGGCCGACTGGGCGCGCCGAGAAGCCGGTAGTTCTGCGCGTGAGTCCGGGCAGGCGCCAACAGTTTTGGCGGTCTGCGAGGATTCTAGCGCGAGCGCCCACTTTCATGCTGGCGAGCTTTCAGTTCGCCTCGATCAAGCCGCTTCGGTTCGCTCGGCACGGCCTCGATGGCCTTGATGGCCTCGGCCGGTTGGAACTCAATCGCCTCGGGGACGCTCACGTTTCGCTCCAGGTACGCAACAGGTTGTGATAGCAGCCCACCAGGCTACGGCGCGCAGCATCGTCGGCATGCGTGGCGTTCAGACGTTGGATCGCCGTGTCCATATCGAATAGCAACGCGCGCTGCGTGTCGCTGCGCACGAGGCTTTGCACCCAGAAGAAGCTGGCGAGGCGCGCACCGCGCGTGACCGGCGTGACCTGATGCAGGCTGGTGGCCGGATATACGATCATGTCGCCCGCCGGCAGCTTGACCTGCTGCACGCCGTAGGTGTCTTCGACAACGAGTTCGCCGCCGTCGTATTCGCCGGGTTCGGAGATGAACAGCGTCACCGACACATCCGTGCGCAGCTTGACGCCGTTGGGCAGCACCCGCACCGCACCGTCCACATGACTGCCGAACTGCATGCCGCCCTCGTAACGATTGAAGAGTGGCGGGTACACCTGATTCGGCAACACCGCGCTGATGAAAAGCGGGTTGCGCTCGATCGACGCGAGAATCACATCGCCGAGCTCACGCGCAAGCGGTGAATGCTCGGCGATCTGCTGGTTGCGTTTGACCGGCGCGCCCTGATAACCGGCCGTCGCGCGGCCGTCGACCCATGCATCGCCGGCGCTGTCGAGCCGCTCGCGCACAAAGCGCAATTGCTCGGCGTTCAGTACATTCGGAATGTGCAGCAGCATCTTGAGTTTCCTTGGCCTCGTTTAGTCGGCCTGCCGTTTGCGAGAGCGGCAAGCCCGCCGGATCAATGAGGCACGCTTCAGAACCGGTAGTCGAACGTCGCCAGCAGCGTGCGTCCGATACCCGGAACGGAACGGCCACCGTCCGATGGAATCAGCGCGTCATAGTACTGTTTGTTGGTGAGGTTGAGCAGATTCAGACGCACGTCGTATTTCTTCGCGTGATACGCGGCGGTCGCGTCCCAGCGGGTGTAGCCCGGGACCTGCACGTAGTTCGTATTCGATGCGTAGCGCGGCGACATATAGGTCGGGCCGCCGCCGATTTCCCAGTGCGGCGTGATCGCGTACGTGGTCCAGAGCGTCAGCGTATTGCGTGGCGTGTTGGCCGGCACGTGCCCTTGCGTGCCGTCGAGCGCCTTCAGGATGACGGCGTCCATATACGTGTAGCCGCCGAACACCTGCCACTTGTCGGTGATGTGCCCGGTAACGCCGGCCTGGAAACCATCGACGCGAACGTCGCCGTCGAGTTCATATTCAGTCGGCGAAACTTGCGTGCGGGCGTTAGTCATCTCCTCGCGGAAGAACGCGGAGGTTACCGAAATATTGCCGCCCAGCAGATCCCACTTGCCGCCCACTTCATACGACCTGGTCGACTCCGGCGCAAGGTTCTGCGTCAGGTTGGTCACCGTCAAGGCTTCGAGCGACGGATCGAACGACGTGCCATACGACACGTAGTACGACTGCCAGTCGGTCGGCTGGTAAATCACACCGGCGCGCACACTGGTGAAGAAGTTGGTTTGACTTGCGTAAAGCGGCGCCGTGATCGAGTTGTGGATCTGCGCCTGAAAGCGGTCCCAACGCAAACCGCCGATCACCTTCCAGTGTTGGCCGAGCGATATCGTGTCGTTGAGGTAGGCCGCGATTTCATTCGACCCGGAATCGGCGTGGTTGCCGACAGTCGTGGTCACGCCCGCGGGCGACGACAGATAAGCCGGATCCACCATCGAAACGACCGGCAAATTGTTGCGCGTGTACGCCTGGTTCGTGTAACTGTCGTGGCCGAGTTCGAAGCCGGCGATCAGATCATGTTTGAGCGGTCCGGTGTCGAACTTGTATTCGAGCATCGTGTCGTTGTACAGCGAGTGGTTTTCGATCACACGATCATGGCTCTGCAACTTGATGAACAACTGCGACGGCGACAACGTCGTGTAGTTGCCGTTAGTCAGCGCGGTGCTGCTGGCGAGCGGGCCCGTCAACACGGCTTGTGGCGCGGTTTCGCGCGCGTCGGTCAGTGAATGCGAGAACTGCGTCTGGTTGCTCAGGGTGAGACTGTCGGAGAACTTGTGCCTGATCGCGGCGGTGAACGTCTGCACGTCCTGAATCGTGCGGTCGGTGGTAAGGCCATAGAACGTGTTTTTCGGCACCGGCGAAGGATGTCCGTTCAACGCCTGCACGCCGTAATCCGGCATGTCGTAGTTGTGCTGGATCAGCGCGGAGATCGTCACTTCGGTCGGCGTGCCGATGCCGAAGCGTACTTCCGGCGCGATGCCGTAGTCCTTGTTCTTCATCACGTCGCGCGTCGAACCGAGACTTTGGCCGAATGCGTTCAGGCGGATGGCCGCGGTATCCGTCAGCTTATGGTTCACGTCGACGGTGGTGCGATAGCGGTCGTCGGTGCCGACCATTGCCGAGACTTCCGCTGAGTCTTTCAGGTTCGCTTTCTTGCTGACCTGGTCGATCACGCCGCCGGTCGAACCGCGGCCGAACAACATCGACGACGGGCCGTACAGTACTTCGAGTTCCTCGAGGTCGAAGGTGTCGCGATAGTACTGGTTGCGATCGCGGAACCCATCCAGATAGATGTCATTCTGTGCGCTAAAGCCGCGCAAATTGATGTTGTTGCCAATCTGACCGCCTTCGGCCGCGCCGATCGTCACGCCCGGCGCATTGCGCAGCGCATCCTGGAACGACGTGGCGCCTTGTGACGCGAGGACGGCTTTGTTGATGACGGTGACGGTCTGCGGGATATCGCGCAACGCAGTGGGCGTCTTGGCGCCGACGCTGGCGCGGTCTGCCTGGAAGTCCTGTTGTTCGGCTTGTGCCGCGACGCCGATAGCCGGCAAGGTCGCGTTATCGGCCGCCGTATTCGCCGGCGCGTTTTGAGCCGACGGCTGCGATGCGGTTTGCGGCGCGGTCTGCGCGACCGCGGGCGTGGCGAATGGCACGGCAAAAGCTAGCGCTAACGCTGTCGCCAGCGGCGTGTGATTGAACATGGGAAATCCCGTCAGAAGTGCGTTTGCCAGATCCGCATGTTCGACATGGAATCAATGACAAAACCGCAATTGGCTGGCTGCCGGTCTCCTGCTTGGAGCAAAGACGACGGGATGGCTGGCTGATGGTTAAATGAGAATCGATATCATTCCACATACGCGGTGGCGCATCAATGGCGCTGAAGTTTACTCGCTGTAATCAAATTGTTTCCATTTTTTACTGAAGTATGGAATTCGTAATTTTTAATGCGTCATCTCTCGCAGCACATTACATATTTGTAATATCAGACAGCCAACCGCAAGGCGATTTGCGCAACTGAGCAACACCAAAAAACTTTCTAAATACTGACAATCATCCAAGCCTGCATGCACGGGGGATCGAACACGAAATCGCCGCACCGTTTATCCTTTTTGCAACACTGCATACCGCAACCGTTCCGTCCTGCTTCGGAGTTGACCATGCAATATCGCAAATTCGGCCGCACTGGCCTGACCGTTTCGCGCCTCTGCCTCGGCACAATGACCTTTGGCCTGCAGACGGAAGAAGATGTCTCGCATCGCATTCTCGACACGGCGGCAGATGCCGGCGTGAACTTCATCGATACCGCCAACGTTTATCCGCTCGGCGGCGGCGAGAGCATTGCCGGGCGCACGGAGGAAATCGTCGGACGGTGGCTGAAGGGCAAACGCGACCGCTTCATTCTGGCGACGAAAGCGGTTGGCAAGATGGGGCCGTCGGCGTGGGATCAAGGCGCGTCGCGCAAGCATCTGCTGGATGCGATCGACGCATCGTTGCGGCGGCTCGGCACGGACTATGTGGACCTGTACCAGCTCCACTCCGACGATGCGAATACGCCGCTCGATGAGACGCTCGAGGCGCTGGACGTGATCGTATGATCGGGCAAGGCACGGTATATCGGCGTGTCGAATTTCCTGGCCTATCGGCTGGCGCGGGCTCTGGGCCGCGCTGATGTGCTGCGCACGGCGCGGTTTGTATCGGTGCAGCCCCGCTATAACCTGTTGTTCCGGCAGATCGAGAGGGAGCTGCTGCCTTTGGCGGCTGAAGAGCAATTAGCCGTGATGCCTTATAACCCGCTGGCGGGTGGGTTGCTGACGGGCAAGCATCGGGTGGATGCCGCGCCCACGTCCGGGCGATTTACCGAAACCGTCGGGCAAGCGGGGGCGATGTACCAGGAGCGGTACTGGCACAAGCGCGAATTCGACACGATCGAAAAGTTGAAGGCGATTGCGGCACCAACCGGCGAGTCTTTGACTCGGATTTCTCTTGCGTGGGTGTTGGCTAATCCGCTGATTAGCTCGGCGATCATCGGCGCCAGTCGCGCTGAGCAGTTGAGCGATACGCTGGCTGCTTCGGAACTGGTGCTCGATGCACAAGTCAAGGCACAGCTCGATGAAGTTACCCACGAATATCGATGGGGCGATGCGGCCAGATAGTGGGGTGCCTTTGACGGCGCGCAACACGGCTCGCCCACCGACGCGCGCATCACGTGAACCGGCCCGTCCGCTCATTGGCCTCCGGCAACTGCCGCGTTTCGCGCAGCGACTTCGGATGCCACAGCCGCGCGCCGCCTTCGATCCCCGCATCGTTCGATACGGTCGCGACATTTGCGGGCAACTTGAACGTCAGCCGCGCCGCGTTGCCGCCGCCAATCCACAGCTTGTCGAAGTTCACCAGCGAATCGAGAATCCCGATCACCTTCTGGACCCGGCGATTCCAGCGCTTATTTCCCGCCTTTTCGCGCGCCGCGTCGCCGATGTACTCGTCGTACGCCGCGCCCTTCTTACTAACCGGATGATGAGCAAGCTCGAGGTGAGGCATCAACTCGCCATCGCGAAACAGCGCCGTGCCCGCGCCCGTGCCAAGCGTCAGCACGAACTCGAGCCCATGACCTTCGATCGCGGCAAAGCCCTGCATCTCGGCATCGTTGATCATCCGCACCGGCAGACCGCCCAGGCGTTGTGCCAGCGACTCCGCTAACGGAATGTCGTGCCAGCCTTCAACGCCAAAGTGCGGCGCCGTCAGAATGCGATTGTTGCGCACCACGCCCGGGAAGCCGATCGACATCAGCGTGGGCCGCTCCTTTTCGACGAGCGGCTCGACCAGCTTCACCAACGCATCCACCAGTTGATCCGGCGTGCACGGATGCGGCGTCGGCACGCGCAAACGCTCGGTTTTCATCTGGCCGCCGGCATCGATAATCGCGGCTTTCAGGCCTGTGCCGCCGACATCGATCGCCAGAATCCGCTCGGCACTGCTTTTTACTGTCGTCTTACGTGTGGCCACGGGGTCCCCCGATTGTGTTGGTGCGTCTCACGAAGCTACTTCTTTTCGACTGCATCCCGCTTCAAAGGCCGCCATGCATGGCCGTCGCGTGCGAGCAGCGCGTCTGCCTCAGCGGGCCCCTCGCTGCCAGCCGGATAACCGTGCACCGGTATCGCGCCACCGATCTTCGGGTGCAGCACGTCGTCCACCGCGCACCAGCTCGTTTCGATGCTGTCGGCGCGCTGGAATAACGTCTCGTCGCCAAGCATGCAGTCGTACAACAAGGTCTCGTAGCCGACATTGGCCCGTTCCGCGAAGAAATCTGAATAGTCGAAAGACGACTGCACCGCGCCGACCCGCATCACCGGCCCCGGTGTCTTCACGTTGAAGTCGAAGCTCGTGCCGTGCGCGGGATCGATGCGCAAGGTCAGCACGTTCGGCGTTAGCGCGTCGACCGGCGTATCGCGGAACAGACGGAACGGCACCGGCTTCAGTTGCACCGATATCTCCGTACGGCGCGCGGCAAGCCGCTTACCGGTGCGCAGATAAAACGGCACGCCCGCCCAACGCCAGTTCTCGACGTACACGCGTGCGGCGGCGTAGGTTTCGGTCGTGCTGCCCGGCGCGACGTCCGGCTCCTCACGATAGCCGACGCCCGCCGGCCCCTTGTCGTATTGACCGAAGACGACGTCGCCGGCACTCAGCGGCTGGATCGCGTCGAAGATTTCAGCCTTCTTGTCGCGCACGGCTTCGGCGTCGAACGAATTCGGCGGCTCCATCGCGACCATGCCGAGCAACTGGAACAGGTGGTTCGGCAGCATGTCGCGGAACGCACCGGTCTGCTCGTAAAACTTGCCGCGCCCCTCCACGCCGATTGTTTCGGCAGCGGTGATTTGCACGCTGTCGATATATTCGCGCCGCCAGTTCGGTTCGAACAAGGCGTTCGCGAAGCGCACCGCGAGAATGCTTTGCACGGTGTCCTTACCGAGAAAGTGATCGATTCGATACACCTGCGACTCGTTCGCGTACGACAGAATGTGCGCGTTCAGATCGCGCGCCGAGGCGAGATCGGTACCGAATGGCTTTTCGATCACGATGCGGCGGAAGCCGCCCGCGTCGCCCCCGCCTTCTTTCAGCAAGCCCGCTTTGCCGAGATGCTCGACGATCGGCTTGAAAAAGCGCGAGCTGACCGCCAGGTAAAAAATCACGTTGCCGCCCGGCGTTTGATCGAGCTTTTGCTTGAGCTTCGTGAACGTGTCATCGGTTTCGAATTCGCCGGCCATGTATTCGAGCCGTTGCGCCACCCACTCCCACGCCTTGTCGTCGAGCTTGCCGGCATGGAAGGTGCTGGCTTTGTCGGCGGCGAACTGTTGCAGCGACGTGTGCAGGTCCTCGCGCCATGCGCTCGTCTCGCGCTCGCCGTGATTCACGCCGACGATCTTCATGCCGTCGTCGAGCAGGCCGTCCACCGCGAGGTTGTACAGCGCGGGCATCAGCAGCCGTTTGGTCAGGTCGCCACCCGCACCGAAGATCACCAGCGTGCAAGGCGGCGCAGGCCGCTTGCCGGCCGGCGACGACGGCGCCTCATGGGGACCCGCGCTGACTTTGCAGCTGGGTTCGCGAGGGGCGGAAGTTGGGGTGTTCGGAGTAGTCGACATGGGATTCGCTTAAGGAAGGGAAGCCAATGGAACGGACGTGGCGGTACATGAAAGACCACGCTTGAACCCGCACAGTTCAAAAACAACGACTCAAGCTGCCCGGCGCGCGCTGTATGGGTTATGTAACCTCGCGCGCGGCTGGGTCGCTACTCGATTCTCGCTACTCGCTACTTGCTACTCGCCACTCGCCACTTGCTACTTGCTACTTGCTACTTGCTACTTGCTACTTGCTACTTGCTCACTGCCGTTGTCAGCGCAGACGCAGGTTCGGGCGCAGACTCCGGCGGGCAAGCGGGGGCGGGCGCCGTAGTCGACGTGGGAATCGGCGCCCGGTCCGGCTCGCCTGCCAGCGGCACATTACCCGACGCGGCCATCGCCCTCGGTTGCAGAAGCAACGCCACCAGCCCGGTCCAACCGGTTTGATGCGAAGCGCCCACACCACGCCCATTGTCGCCATGGAAATACTCATGGAACAGAACGAGATCGCGCGAACGCGGGTCGGCCTGCAGGAGCGGATACGCGCCCATCACCGGACGTTCGCCGTTTTTGTCCTTCAGGAACAAGGTGGTTGCCCGGCGCGCCAGTTCGTCGCCGATTTCGCAGAGCGAGAACTTCTGCCCCGAGCCGGTCGGATATTCGACGCGGAAATCGTCGCCGTAGTAGCGATGAAATTCGTACAGCGATTCAATCAGCAGATAGTTCACCGGCATCCACACCGGTCCGCGCCAATTCGAATTGCCGCCGAACACGCGGGTGTCGGATTCGGCCGGCAGGTACTTGACGGTGACGCTGGTGCCGTTGTGGTTGAACTCGAACGGATGGTCGCGATGGAATCGCGACAACGCCCGCACGCCGTGATCGGAGAGGAATTCGCTCTCGTCGAGCGCGCGGCGCAGCAATGCTTTCATCCGATGCCCGCGCAATAGCGAGAGCAGCAACGCATTGCCCTTGCCGGGCTCGTTCCAGCGCGACACCAGCTTCGCCAGATCGGGGCGATGTTCGAGGAACCAGACGAGCCGCTCGCGCAGACCCGGCAAGTGACCATGCAAACGTTCTTCGAGCACGTGCACGGCGAAAAGCGGAATCAGGCCGACAATCGAGCGCAGGCGCATCGGAATATTGCTGCCGTCGGGCAGTCGCAGTTTGTCGTAGAAGAATTCGTCTTCGCTGTCCCATAGCCCCGTATCGCAACCGTCGTCGCAACTCACGGCCTCGGCGATATACAGGAAGTGCTCGAAAAATTTCACGCCGATATCGACGAACACGTGGTTCGCATACGCGAGCTCGAGCGCGATACGCATCAGGTCGAGCGCGTACGCGGCCATCCACGCGGTGCCGTCGGCCTGATCGATATGGCCGCCGGTCGGCAGCGGCGACGAGCGGTCGAAAATGCCGACGTTGTCCAGCCCGAGAAAGCCGCCCTGAAAGACGTTGTGGCCGTCCGCATCCTTGCGGTTCACCCACCACGTGAAGTTCAGCAACAGCTTGTGGAAGACGAGTTCCAGAAAATCGCGATCCGCTTTGCCCGTGAGCGCACGGTCGATTTCGTACACGCGCCAGGCGGCCCACGCATGCACAGGGGGATTCGCGTCGCCGAGCGCCCATTCGTAAGCGGGCATCTGGCCGTTTGGATGCTGATAGCGGTCCTTCACCAGCAGCAGCAATTGACGCTTGGCAAACGCGGGATCGATCAGCGCGAAGGCGGCCGCGTGAAACGCCAGGTCCCACGACGCGTACCACGGATATTCCCACTTGTCAGGCATCGACACGATGTCCGCGTTGCACAGATGCCGCCAGTCCGCATTGCGCCCGCGTTTGCGGGACCCAGGCGGCTTGGGCTGCAGTGGATCGCCTTCGAGCCAGCGCTGCACGTCGTACTGGTAGTACTGCTTGGACCACAACATGCCGGCAAGCGCCTGGCGCTGCACGAGGCGCGCGTCGGGATCGTCGATCTCGTGCTGCAGCGCGCCATAGAACTCATTGGCCTCGGCGATGCGGTGAGCGAATACCGCATCGGCATCGAGTTGCGCGTCATCGGGACTCGACTGCGGACGCCAGCGCATGGTCACCACGGCGCGGCCATGCGGGCCGAGCTCAATTGACGCGTGCGCACCCGCCTTGGTGCCGGCGTCGCGGCGTACCGCCTGTTCGTCGCCATGGATGAGGTAGTCGTTGAAGCCGTCTTTGAACGGCCCCGTGCCATCCATGTTGAATAGGCGCTTGACGTTGGTGTCGTTCTCGCAGAACAGCCACGTCATCTGCGGCGCGTCTTTCGACCACGCTGTCACGACGATCGGCTCATGGCCATGCTGACGGCCGACCACGTGCACTTCGCCGTTGTGGTCGTGGCCCGCAACGAGCGACGGCTTGTCCTTGTTCTCCTTCCACGACCACGAGTTGCGCGCCCAGATTTGCGGCAGCACATCGAGTGAGGCCGCCTCGTCCGCGCGATTCTCGATCGTCACGCGCATCAGGATGTCGTCGGGCCCGTGCTTCGCATATTCGACCTGCACGTCGAAGTAACGCAAATCGTCGAACACGCCGGTGTCGAGGATTTCGTATTCCGGCATGTCACCGCCGCGTCGCGCGTTTTCCTGAATCAGGTCGTCGTACGGAAAGGCGGCATGCGGGTACTTGTAGAGCATCCGCATGTACGAATGCGTAGGTGTGCCATCGAGGTAGAAGTACAACTCCTTGACGTCCTCGCCGTGATTGCCCTGCGCGTTCGTGAGGCCGAACAGACGTTCCTTCAGGATTGGGTCTTTGCGGTTCCACAGCGCGAGCGACACACACCAGCTGAGTTTGTCGTCGCCGAAACCGGCAATGCCGTCTTCGCCCCAACGGTAGGCGCGGCTGCGCGCGTGGTCGTGTGGAAAGTGGTCCCAGGCGGTGCCGTCCGGGCTGTAATCCTCACGCACTGTGCCCCATTGACGCTCGCTGAGATATGGCCCCCAGCGCTGCCAATGGGCACAGTCGGCCGAGTGCAGGCGGGCACCTTCGATCGTGTCGAACAGATTGGCAGCGCGCAGCGGTGGCATGACGATGTCCTTGCGTCGGGCCTGGCGGTGGGACTCACATCGTAGCGCTGTTTAAGGGGCGATGGACTCCAATCGGGCAAGCAGGTTTTCGATGCGCAGCAACTCCCCCAGCGACCACGCCTGAAACGGCGTGCCGGCGGGTGTGTGCGGCGCGTCGCCGTCGGCAATTTCGCAGAGATGGTCGAGGCCGGCGTGATCGAGATGCGCGTACAGCGGGTCGAGAAAGCGTGCTTTGGCTTGTGCACGGGCGTCCGGTTCGGCGCTGTGAACCCGCAGCCATGCTTCGACGAACGGGCCTAGCAGCCATGGCCAGACTGTCCCTTGATGATAGGCGCCATCGCGCTGCAGCGGGGCGCCGCCGTAGTGCCCGCGATAGGCAGGATCGGACGGCGCGAGCGTTCTGAGGCCAAGCGGCGTGAGCAACTGGGTTTCGACCTGATCGACCACTGCGCGCGCCGCCGCGCCTTCGAGTAACGGAAACGGCAGACCGCCCACGGCGAAGATCTGGTTCGGACGGATCGAGCGATCGACTGTCCCTTTCAGGAAATCCACGTCGACGTTGTCGACTAGCGCTTGCGTCGACGGATCGGTAAAGCGTTCATGGAACGATTGCAGTGCTCGCTGCGCAGGCGGCTGCCATTGCGGATTCCACGTTGCTGCAATGCGCAATGCGTTGATCCAGAGCGCCTGCACTTCCACGGGTTTGCCGATCCGTGGCGTGACCACCCAGTCGCCGACCTTTGCATCCATCCACGTGAGTTGTACGCCGGGGACGCCGGCGCTCAGGAGGCCGTCGTCGGGGGATGCCTTGATGTTGAAGCGCGTGCCGTTCGTGTAGCCGGCGAGGATGGTTTCGACTGCCTGTTGCAGGCGCGTTCGGGTGTCGGCGTTCGCGTGGTTCGTCGCCAGATAGTCGTGGACGGCGATGACGAACCATAACGATGCATCGACGGAGTTGTATTCCGGGGTGTCGCCATAGTCGGGGAAGCGATTCGGCAGCATGCCTTCGGACAAGGCGCCCGACCATTCGAGCAGGATCGCTTCGGCTTCGTCGAGGCGGCCCGCCGCGATCAGCAGGCCGCGCATGGCGATGAACGTGTCGCGGCCCCAATCGGTGAACCATGGAAAGCCGGCGAGAATCGTGCGGCCCTCGTTGCGCGCTACGACGTAGGCATCGGCGGAACGCTGCAGCCGTGAGCCGAGTGCGCTGCGGCGCTGCTGTTCGATGCGCGCGAGTTCGGTGGCGTAGGCGAGTGCGTTCGTGCCTGCCCGCGCCGATGTCGAGGATGCGATCGACGCGCTGAAGATCATCACCGCTTCACCATCGGCTAGATTGAAGCTGAACACGCCGGGCGTGGCAAGGTCCTCACTAAAATCAAGGCCACGCTCGCGCTCGCGAACGTAGCAGAAGTTTCGGTACCAATCAGGCGCGTGCGTGTAGACGCCGTTTGTTACGGCGTCGATGACCGGCAGGTCACCGTAGGGTTGCCAACTCACGCAGGCCTGGCCGCCACTTGTCTGCGCGTTGAAGTTGAACGCGGAATTCTCATGGTGCAGCGCGTGGTAGTCGCGGCCGGAGAGCAACGGCCTGACTTTCAGACTGAACGCGGCCGTGGCAAAAGTGGCGTCTGAGCCTTCCAGCCGCCAGCGCAAAACTGTTTCGCGCGTCGCCTTGCTCACGAACACTTCCGCTATCAGCGTTAGGTGCGGATCAAGTTGGAAACGCCATGTCGGCCACGGCTCGGTGTCGAACTCGAGAAGACTCGCCGTCAGGTCCGGATAGATCACGTCCGGCATGTATCGCTGCATGCTCAATGGATAACGCTTACCGTCCGCTTCGAGCCAAGCTTCGATACCGTTGACGAGCACCACGCGCCCACCGGGCGCACGCGTGGCCGTGAGCAGCAACGCGTGATAGCGGCGCGTACGCAGCGTGCCGACGGTTCCCGATGCGAAGCCGCCAAAGCCGTCTGCTTCGAGCCATTCGTCTTCGAGGCGCGTGATGTCGAACGGTCGGTCGATGTGTGTCATGCACTTACCGAGGTTATGCAAACTGCAAATCTTTCGGTGTGCCTGGACTTCAGGCGCGGGCGTTAGCGTGACCATTGTCCTGCCTACGGCTTTCCGTTTCCTTTCGATCGGCCAACACGAATTGTTAAGCTTTGTTCACTCGCAAACGTTTCACAAATATTTCTCGAAGGGAATGGACACTGCATCCGCCGTCACAAATTGTGATGCAGCCATGCGAACAGACACCCGCCTAGCCAGCGCCGTTTTCGTTGCACTTGCAACATTCGCGTTGAGCGGTTGTGGCGCCGATGACTCCACCTCGGCGTCAGTGTCTTCATCGCCGAGCACCGTTAATAACGGTGTCGCGCAAAAGAAGAACACGTTTGAAATCGTGTTTGCCAATAGCGGCAGCCAAGGTGCGCATTTCTATGTGTACTCGACGAATCGTACGGATGTCCGTGGCGCTACACGGTCGAGGCTGCCAAGTCGCCCAGCGAGACGCTCTGCATGAACTGACGGACAGCGTTACATTGAATGTCCGCCACTGCTTCACGATGGAGACGCCATGGACCGCGAAACGTTTACTGAAAACCTGACGAAAGAAGGTTTCGCTGAAACCGTCGTTGTGACACGGGAGGCGAACACCTCGATGGATGTTCACGAGCATCCGTTCGAGGCGAAGGCCTTGATTCTGGACGGCGAGTTGCACATCCGCGTGGGCGAGACGGAGCAGACGTATAAAGCCGGCGACGTCTTCCACTTGCCAGCGAACAAACCGCATGCCGAACGCTACGGGCCGAATGGTGTGACGTATCTGGTAGGAAGGAAGTAGGAGCGCGTGAATTGTCGGCGTGCGGAGTGAAGCCGTAAAGCGCCGCACCATGATCGCCGTCGCGGCAACAGATTTTAAGGCGCGCGCAGCGCCCCCGAAAACATGACGTCCTTGTCATTACACGTTAGCGCCTGAAGTTGCGAGAGCTCTGCGTCTACGAAGACATGCCCCCTTCAGGGCAACGCGTCCACCCAGCATTAGCTGGTGTAAGCCGCGTTCTTTTGCCTACTAAGGGCCGGCCGACAGCGGGCCATTTTTTTGTCCAAGAATTACGACGCTCGTACTTCGTCCGCCCCTGCCTTCAACTCACACAGTTCGATGATGCCGCCCGGCGTGCCTAACTTGTCGGTCAAGCCCGCATCAATCGGCGAATCGTTGATGGTGTCACGGTCAACGACGGCGCGTACCGAATGTTCCCCTTCGTTGTAGATCGAAACTTCCATCGTTTTCGCCTCCGCTCGACGCCCGCACGGTGGTCGTTGTTGGCGCGCAGGTTAGCGCCGGCCCTGCTTTGAAGCTGCCAATTTCAGCCGATTTGTGAAGAAGTATCGCGCGACGGCGTTTTTCAGAGTTGTCCCATTTTGACTCCCAACTCCCCGATGCAGTGTCGAGTTATTACGCATTTCTAACGACGCGAGACAAAAAGGGAGACGTATGAGAATAAACAAACAGTTTTTTGGGCCAGCAGGCAACCTGGCCCGTCTACTGGCGGCACTCGCATTACTGATGTTCGCGTTCGGCGCAAACGCGGCGGACTGCAACGCGGTGTGGACAGCAACCGGCGCAAAACCGGGTTCGCCCACCTGCCGGTGGGATGCATACGCCGGCGTACCAGGCGGCATGCAGTACTACAACTGCGTTAGTTTGCCGCTTATCGACGCGTGGTGCGCGACACCCACTACGGAAGAACCAGAAGCGAGCTGTCCCGTCGCTGACCCGGTGTATCCGGGCAATGGTGCCGTCACCCTGACTGAAGCGGACTTCGTCAGCGGCGACGACATTCCGATGCGGTTCACACGGACCTACCGATCCAAGTCACTAGGCAATTCCGCCACGGCGATGGGACCGGTCTGGTTCCATAGCTGGCAACGCAACCTGGGACTCGCGAACGCCAACAGCGGTAGCTCGTCCAAAGTGCTTGCGTATCGCGAGAACGGTGAACCTGTCACATTCAACTGGTCAGCCGGCACCTGGCGTACAGCGGGCTTTACCGGCCTTGCGCTGGTACAGAACGGCTCCGGATGGACGCTGACCGATCTCAAGACCGATACCGTCGAATCGTATTCTGCCCAAGGCATGTTGCTTTCGGAGAGCCTGAAGACAGGATTTGTCCGAACGCTGACCTACGGTGGCTCAGGGCTGCTGACCACGATCACGCAGCATGCAGCAGGCACGGACGCGAAGAACGACATCACGCTTCGCCTTGACTATGACGACAAGAACCGTCTTTCACGCCTGAACGACCCCTTGAGCCGCATGACGCAGTACGGGTACGACGCGAATGGCAATCTCGTTTCGGTCACCTGGCCTGATGGCTATGCCCACCGCTATGTCTACGACGATGCCCGTTTCAAGAATGCGCTGACTGGCGAGATCGATGAGGCGGGCAACCGCGTTGCGACGTGGAGCTACGATGCTCAGGGACGGGCCGTGGCGGTTAGCCATCCCAACGCCGCGCAAAACGTACAGTTTGCCTATAACACTGGCTCGACGGTCATCACCGGTAGCAAAGGCGCCACCACGCTGAATATGTCGTCGATTGGCGGAATGCTCCGACCAACCGGGACCACGTCCACGGCGGGCAATAGCAGTTCGACCTGGGATGCGTCGGGCAATCTCCTGAAAGATGCAGACGCAGGCGGCGGCACCTCCGAATACAGCTACGACGACACTGGACGGCCAGTTCGGGCGACAGTGAGAAGTGCGTCCGGTACGTCGATATCCACCATCCGTTATGCCGACGCAACAAGTCTGCGTCCGTCGATGATTGCGTCACCCAGATTGATCCAGTCTTTCGTGTACGACGCGAACGGTAATACGACTGGCGTTAGCGAGATACCGACTACCGACGCGACCGGCGCCAGCGCCTTCGACGCAGGAAAGGCGGACGGCGTGACGATGGCGTACGGGATGACCTATGACGCATTTAACCGGCTCGCGTTCGTTCAGCAGATGGCGAACGGAAAGGTCACCGGACAATGGCAAGTCACGCGCGACGCAACGGCTAACGCCTTCGCGATCATCGCGCTCGGCGAGATTCCGGACGCCACGGAAATGATCTCGCGTGATGCGGCTCACCGTGTTCTGTACGGCTACAACCCAACCGGCGACTTTTATCTTCGTTACGACAGGCGCGCACGCATTGACCTATTCAAATTCAATGAAAATGCGAGTCCTGCGAATGGCGGTATCCGCCGCGTCTTCAAGGTCAGGTTCGGCTATTCACCAGATGGCCAGGTCGTGTCGCGTACGGGCACGGTTGCAAAGGACGGCAGCGTTCTTGATCTGAATGACGGCACGGACATCGCGATTTCCAGCGAGGAAATCAACCAGTGGATTGATAACTATAACTACGGTGATTCACCGGTAGGGCCGCCCGCCAATCTCCAGGGCGCGCGCCGCTTGCTGGGCGATAACTTCCTGGGCACGTCGACCGTATGTAGCGGATGCCATTTCTCGGCGGGACTGATTGACGGTACTGTGCGCGGTATCGTGCTGGTCTACCGGCTTCTGCAGAACCCGGTAGTCAGATATGGCATCGGTCAGGGCACGAAGAAGGTTGCTGAAAACTGGGAGCGCATCAAGGAGATGTGCAAGCCCGCCGCGGAGACAGAGGTCGATGGGATTCCGCCGGGGCGCACAACTTCCGAATGGGCAGACGCAACAGAAGGATTTAGCGTTCGGAACATTGAGACGGACGTGACGAAAGCTGAGTTCGAAGCAAATCTGCGTAATGAGGGTTGGACGCAGACGCTAAGCAAGGACGGCAAAACCGATATTTTCAAAAAGGGCGATCTCAAGTACACGGTGCGAGACGAGTCGAGGTCCGGTGGTCCTACGGCCGAATACTTTCCAACCAGTGCAGACAAGGCCACGGTTAAAATTCGATTGGATAAACCTCAAGGTGGTAAGTAATGACCCAACTAGATTACATCCACGACCTGGCGTCGTTCACGACGCTACGGGATCGCGCGAATGCGGGCATTCAGTTGCTTGCGAGCACGCCGCGCGATGAGTTGCTCTACTTCGATCCGATCGATATCGCGACGCAAAAATTCTTCGACCTTATACAGACACTGCTGGCGTTCGAAGGCAGGAGCGACTTCGCGACATTGATTCTGAAGCCACATCCGTTGAATTACTTTCACTATCACTTTGGCAAATATCCGGGCTTCGTTCACGGCGCAGAGAACACCGACGAAGAGTTCTTCCACTTCATGATGCAGGATCCGGGTGACAGTCCAGCCGATGCGCTTGGAGTGAATCATGAACACTATGTGCTATTGCCGGTTGATGGCGACTGGATCGCTTTTGGTGACAGGTCGTGGGAGACCGGTGTGTTCTATGGCCCTCCGGACCTCATGGAATGTGCGAGGAATTTCTATCCGTTCTTCATCGTACCTCCGATTGGCTTCCGGATTGAGCCCTAGTCAATGGCTTCAAGTTTGTTGGCTGGCTAGAGCTGAGGCACGCTCCCGGCAGATATTGGATGGGCGCAACTGATCGTGCCCTTTCAGCGTACCCGATGAGCCCTCTATTCCGATGTATGAATCTTTACGGCCGTGTTATGGCTTGCAATCAGTGCAGTTGAACCAAGACGAGCGCAATGCAGACTCCCTCCATGCTGGCTCGCGTCAGCAAATTTCAAGATCCTGCTAGCAACACGATGAGTAACATTGATTTCATCTACGACCGCGAAACGTTCACGTCGCTTTGGCAGCGTGCGCGTGCCTGCACTCAGAAGGTGGCAGCGACTCCGGCCTCGGAGTTGCTTCACTTTGATTCTTCAAACATTGCCACGCAGATTTTCCAAGGCCTTATTCGAGAAATCGCGAACTTCAAGGGAACGGGTGAATTCGCTGTGATCGTTCTGAACCCAGATCCATTTAGCTACTTTCATTTCCATTTTGGCAAGTATCCGGGTTTCATCGTTAAGGCGCATCACAGTGACGATGACTTTATCGACATACTGATGATGGACCCCGGAGATAGTCCAGCCGACGCGATTGGCTTCTATTCAGAACAGTATGTTGTGTTGCCGATATCAGGCGAATGGTTCATGTACGCCGATCGGGGATGGGATGGAGGCACTGGTGTCCTGACAGGTCCGCCTGACGTGATGACGTTCGCCAGGGAGTCGTTCGCGTTCTACGAAAATCCAGACCAGCCTCCCCGATCGATCTGAACCCGGTTCAGGTTACTTTATAACTTCGGCCAGCGCCGCGTGCCGTTTAGGACGGTAGCGCTGGTTGCGAGTACATCGCAGGTGAAGATCAGACGAAGTTCAAAATTTTTCCGGATAGGTAATGAGCCAATTAGATTACATAAATGATCTGGCGGAGTTTACCCGCCTATGGGATCGCGCGAACGCGGGCGTGCGGTTGCTTGCGAATGTGCCGCGCGAAGAACTGCTGTACTTCGATCCGTTCGATATTGCGACGCCCAAGTTCTTTGAACTTTTGCAGGCGAATACTTTCACTATCATTTCGGAAAATATCCGGGGTTCATTCATGAGAGAGACAACACGTATGTCGAGTTCTTCGATTTCATGATGCAGGCTCCTGGAGACAGTCCAGCGGATGCGCTCGGAGTGAATCACGAGCATTACGTGATTTTTCCGGTGATCGGTGATTAGATCGCTTTTGGTGACAGGTCATGGGAGATCGGTGTGTTCTATGGCCCCCCGGACATTATGGAACGCGCTCGTAGTTTCTACCCGTTTTTCATCAAGCCCCCGGAGCACTTCCGCGTCGAGCCATAGCCGCCGCGTCAAGCAGGGCTTTTAACAGTGTTCATTGGCTGAACCAAATGAAAAAGGCGCGAGTGATCGCTCCTCCTTCATTGCTTCAGGGTGGTGGCCGCTAGTGGTCGTCATTGCCGCACGGTCACCGCTCTCGGGCGGTGATGCATTTCACAGTCGATGATCTCCGTTCGGCGTTGCCGCGCCGCAGAATCTCGGCCCGCACCTCGGGGTCAGCAACGTTCGGATTGTCGGTCGCGGCGCGAGAATGATATGTGGTGGGTACGACCTCCAAGATGAACAACATTGACTTTATTGGTGATTCCGCGACTTTCTTACCGCTTTGGGAGCGTGCGAGCGCAGGCGCGAAATCACTGGCCGACATTCCGTCCACGGATCTGCTTTACTTTGATTCCGTCGACATATCGACTCAAAAATTCTTCGATCTCATTCGAGCCATGCTTGCATTCAAGGGCACCACAGACTTTGCCTCGCTAGTTCTGAAGCCGGACCCGTTCAACTATTTTCATTTTCATTTCGGCAAGTACCCTGGTTTTGTACATCGTGCTGAACACACCGATGACGACTTCTTTGAGTCCTGGCAAAAGGACCCGGGCGACAGCCCGGCGGACTGTCTTTGGGCGAACTCAGAACGATATGCAGTCTTGCCGATCCCCGGAGATTGGTTCGTGTACTCAGACAGAAAATGGGAGATGGGCGTGCTATCGGGCCCTCCGGACATTATTTCGTTTGCACGCAATTTCTATCCGTTTTTTCTTGATCCCAGGGAAGGCTTCAAAATTGTTGGCTAAGTAAGCGGAAGCACACTTCCACCTGATACGGAACAGGTGTAGCGGATCGCGCCATTCCATATATCCGAAAGATGCGTTATTCCAGCATGCGAACCGTGCGGTAGTGCCACGAGCTGCAATTAGCGCAGACGAATCAGGACTGGGCAACTGCAGATTACCTCGGTGCTGGTTCCAAGGATGCAACTGTCAAAATTCGGCAGGCTAAATGATCAACATTGATTTCATCTACGACCGCGCAACGTTTATGTCGCTTTGGCAGCGTGCGCGTGCCTGCGTTGAAAAGGTGGCAGCGACACCAGCTTCGGCGTTACTTCACTTTGATTCTTCAAACATCGGCACGCAGGTTTTCAAAACCCTTATTCGAGATATCGCGAACTTCAAGGGAAAGGGTGAATTCGCTATGATTGTTCTGAATCCAGATCCGTTCAGCTACTTTCATTTCCATTTTGGCAAGTATCCTGGATTCATCGTCAAGGCGCATCACAGCAACGATGACTCTATCGACATACTTATGATGGACCCGGAGATAGTCCAGCCGACGCGATTGGCTTCTATTCAGAACAGTATGTTGTGCTGCCGATATGAGGCGAATGGTTTATGTATGCCGATCGGGGATGGGATGGAGGCACTGGTGTCCTGACAGGTCCGCCTGACGTGATGTCGTTCGCCAGGGAGTCTTTCGCGGTCTACGAAAATCCAGACCAGACCTTCAGATCGACCTGAACCCGGTTCGGGTTACGTTACGAATCGGCCCACTCCGGATGATCCGAACGAACGGACCATTACCGCCGCTTACGCCGAGGGTGGTGGAAAAGCTACTATAGAAATCCGCTTGGATGGAAAATGATTGATCGACAAAAAAGTAACTTTGTGAACAATTTAGAAGATTTCCTGCCGTTATGGAATCGCGCTAATGCAGCGGTGCAAGCATTGGCGGATTCGTCACGCACCGAGCCGACGCTCTATTTCGACTCGATCGATATCTCCACGCCGACGGTTTTCTTCTTTATCCGTGCGCTCCTAGCGTTCGAGAGTGCAGATACTTTCGCCGTACTCGCGCTCCGCCCCGACCCGTTTACTTATTTTCATCACCATTTCAAAAAATATCCCGCCTTCTTCGTGGGCCCAGAGCACAGTGTCGACGACTACTTTTCATTTCTAAACGCTGACCCAGGTGATAGCTTGGCAGATGCGTTGGCAAGCAATGCTCAACGTTATGCGATTGTTCCGGTCAATGGGAGTTGGTTCGTTTACGGGAACTGGAGCAAGGAAATGAGCGCCTTAACTGGGCCCTCAGATGTCCTCAAGTTCAGTCACGAACACTATCCTTTCTTCCTTTACCCAGGTCCAAATTTTCGGATAGTTGACTAGTGCTATAGATACAAAACGTCGTTGATCAAGAAAAAGTTGCGGTTGTCGCGCCTCTTTCAACATCGGACGACTATTTTTATCATCATTTCGGGAGATATCACGCCTTTACATCCTCCTCCGAACTCAAGGTCAGGTGCGGCTATTCACCAGATGGCCAGATCGTGTCGCGTACGGGCACGGTTGCAAAGGACGGCAGCGTTCTTGATCTGAATGACGGCACGGACATCGCGATTTCCAACGAGGAAATCAACCAGTGGATTGATAACTATAACTACGGTGATTCACCGGTAGGGCCGCCCGCCAATCTCCAGGGCGCGCGCCGCTTGCTGGGCGATAACTTCCTGGGCACGTCGACCGTATGTAGCGGATGCCATTTCTCGGCGGGACTGATTGACGGTACTGTGCGCGGTATCGTGCTGGTCTACCGGCTTCTGCAGAATCCGGTAGTCAGATATGGCATCGGTCAGGGCACGAAGAAGGTTGCTGAAAACTGGGAGCGCATCAAGGCGATGTGCAAGCCCGCCGCGGAGACGGAGGTTGATGGGATTCCGCCGGGGCGGATTGCATCAGAGTACAGAGACATTACGACGGGTCGAAGCACACGGAATATCGAGACCGATGTTGGCAAGGCAGAATTTGAGGCAAACTTGCGGAACAACGGCTGGACTCAGACACTGACCAAGGATGGCAAGATGGATATCTTCTCAAAGAACGGGAGCCGCTATGGCGTCCGGGATGAGTCGAATCACGGCAACCCCACCGCAGATTTTTATCCTCCAGGTGCGGCCGATGCAACCCTCAAAATCCGGCTGGCTAAATGAGCAACATTGATTTCATCCACGACCGTGAAACGTTTTTGTCGCTTTGGCAGCGTGCGTGCGTGTGTGCGCAAAAGGTGGCAGTGACTCCAGCCTCGGATCTGCTTCACTTCGATTCTTCAAACATCGGCACGAAGATTTTCAAAGCTCTTATTCGAGATATCGCGAGCTTCAAGGGAACGGGTGAATTCGCTATGATCGTTTTGGACCCAGATCCGTTCAGCTACTTTCATTTCCATTTCGGCAAGTATCCAGGATTCATCGTTAAGGCGCACCACAGCAACAATGACTTTAGCGAGATGCTGATGACGGACCCTGGTGATAGTCCAGCCGACGCGATTGGCTACTACTCGGAACAGTATGTTGTCCTTCCGATATCAGGCGAATGGTTTATGTATGCCGATCGGGGATGGGATGGAGGCACTGGTGTCCTGACAGGTCCGCCTGACGTGATGATGTTCGCCAGGGAGTCGTTCGCCTTCTACGAAAATCCGGACCAGCCCCCGCGATCGACCTGAACCCGGTTCAAAGTACTTTACAACTTCGACCAGCGCCGCTTGTCGTTTAGGGCGGCGGCGCTTGTTCCAGGTACATCGCGGGTGAAGATCAGGCGAAGTTCAAGGTTAGACCGGATAGGTAATGAGCCAATTAGATTACATATATGATCTGACGGAGTTTACCCCGCTATGGGATCGCGCGAACGCGGGCGTGCGGTTGCTCGCGAATGTGCCGCGTGAAAAACTGCTTTACTTCGATCCGTTCGACATTGTTACGCCACGTCTATTCGGACTTGTACAGACGCTACTTGCCATCAAGGGCACGACTGACTTTGCAACGGTGATTTTGAAACCGGACCCCTTCAAGTATTTTCACTACCACTTTGGAAAATATCCGGGCTTCGTGTATGGACGGGATAACACATACGACGAATTTTTCGATTTAATGATGCAGGACCCTGGCGACAGTCCGGCTGATGCACTTGGCGTGAACTACGACCACTTCGTGATAATGCCGATGGAAGGTGACTGGATTGCCTTCGGGGATCACCCGTGGGATACCGGTGTCTTCTACGGACCACCCGACATTATGGCGTGTGCACGCAAGATCTATCCGTATTTCGGCACGCCGCCGAACGGCTTCCGCATCGAACCGTAGCAGCGTGATAGAACCGATTGACTAACATGTTTCTATTCTGATCCGACCGAAAAAGGCGCGATCACCGCTCGCGAGCAGTGGCGCATTTCACAGTCGATGATATTCGCTCGGCGTTGCCGCGCCGCAGCATGTCGGCCCGCACATCACGGGCAGCCACGGAAAGACTGTCGGGCGCGACGAGGGAAAAAATATGCGGTGGGTAGGCTAAATGAGCAACATTGATTTCATCCACGATCGCGAAACGTTCACGCCGCTTTGGGAGCGTGCGAGTGCAGGCGTCCGGATGCTTCGGGAAAAACCGTCAACGGACCTGCTTTATTTTGACTCCATTGATCTCCAGACTCAAAAATTCTTCGAGCTTATTCGACACCTGGTCGCGTTGAAGGGTGCAAGTGATTTCGCTACGTTGGTCTTGAAACCCGATCCCTTCAGCTACTTCAATTTTCATTTTGGAAAGTACCCTGGCTTCATTCATCGAGCGAACAATACAGATGACGAATTCTTCCAATTCCTGTTAGAGGACCCGGGCGGAAGTCTCGCCGATTCGTTCGGAACCAATTCCGAACACTATGTGGTGTTGCCTTTGCCTGGTGACTGGATCATTTTCGGCGACAGGTCGTGGGGGACAGGCGTGTTTTACGGTCCTGCGGATATCATGGAATGCGCACGCAGTTTCTATCCGTTTTTTATCGAGCCCCCGGAGCGCTTCCGCATCGAGCCATAGCCGCCGCGCCAACCTAGCTTTCAACAGGTTCGTTTGCTAAACCAAATGGAAAGGCGCGTGATCGCGCCTTTCGCATTGCTGCGCCGTAGTGGCCGCTGGTGCTCGCGATTGCTACGCAACCAACGAGTCGCATCAGGAAAACGTCATCGCGATAAGAGTTCATGCAACGCCGCGGAAGAAGGCAACCCGCAATCCTTACGCCCCCAACAAAACCCCAGTCCTAAAAGCCCGCGTCCCAGTCACCCGACCCAACGGCGCACCAGCCGTCACAAACCGAATCGCGCGCCGCATATAAAACACCCCTTCGGTTTTGCTACACAGCGTAGTCGTCTCATCAGTCAGCGGATCGACGATATCAAACAGCGCCTGCCCAACGCGAATCGTGTCGCCGATCTTCGCGCGATGAATCAGAATCCCACTAACAGGCGCATAGAACTGCTCACTGCCAGCAAGCGGCGTAGCCGGCGCAAGCAATTCGGGCAAAGGCTTCGCATCAAGCTTAATAGCCTTGCGCCAGACCAGATAATCAATCAATGCGTCAGCATCTTCCTGCGCCACTTCATAAGACACATCCCGCTGCCCACGGCACTCCACAGTCACAGCAATCGCCCCATTAGGCACCGGCTTATCAGCCGGCATTTCCTGCTGCAACTTCCACCACAACAAGCTATGCGTCTCATCAAATGACTCACCGCCCGAGTTAGTCGCCAGCAACGAAGCCTGCGCCCCCAGATACCGTGACAGCGGCTCAAACTCAGGCCACGCCGCCTCACTGGTATAGAGATGCATCGCCGCTTCCAACGAGCAATGCAAATCGATCACCACATCCGCATCGAAGGAAAGCTTCAGCAACGCCAATTGCAGCGACTCGAATTCGGTCAATGGCTTCTGTTCTGCCAGCTCAGCAGCGATCAGTTCGCGAACAATCCGCCGATTCTCCGAAACATCCGAACCCAACGCCTTCTTCGCCCGCGCCACCAGCTTCGAAAACTGCAGGAAGTGTCGATTGAAGTTCTTGCCACTACCCAGATCGAAGCGCCCAATAAACTGCCCCAGCACGTACTGCCCCAGTCCAACGGGGTTCGCCACCGGCACCAGCACGATTTCCGCATTCAGCGCGCCCTGTTTCTCCAGTTCGAGCAATCGACGCTTCAGCAAAACCGTCGTCAACATCGCCGGCGTTTCATCGGCATGCAGGGACGACTGGATGTAAATCTTCTGTCCGCTATCCGCGGGACCAAAGTGAAACGACACCAGTTCGCGGTGCGTGCCGATAGCCGGCGATAGAAGTGGAATCGATTGCTTGTTCATGAACGGAAGGGTTGGAGAAGAATAGGGAGTAAGAGAATCAGTTGCCGTACGGATCGAAGTCGAAGTACTTCTTCGCGATCTGCGCGTACGTACCGTCCTTGCGCATCGAAGCAATCGCCTCGTTAATGGACGCCTGCACCGCAGTCTCATCCTTGCGCAAACCGATGCCAACACCACGATCGCCCATCGAAAGCGGTTCGCCAACAAAAGCAAACCCCTTCCCGGCCGGCGTGCGCAAAAAGCCGTAGTCGGCTTCGACAGTACCGAGCAGCACCCCATCGAGACGACCGTTCTCAAGGTCGGCGAACACCTCGTCCTGACTCTTGTACGCAACCACGTGCACGCCAAGCGGCGCCCAATTCTTCAACGCATAGCCTTCGAACTGCGTCCCCGATTGCACGCCGATCTGCTTGCCGGCCAACGCGTTCATACCGCCCGCGAGCGGCGCCCCCTGACGCGCGATCAGCCGCGATTTGAACTGAAACAGCTTTGAAGTAAACAGGATCTGTTGCTCGCGCTTTTCCGTGATAGCCATCGAGGAAAGGATCGCGTCGATCTTGCGCGCCTGCAGCGCCGGAATCATCCCCGAGAACTCGAGTTCGACCCACTGGCAACGCGCTTGAATGCGCCGGCAGATTTCGTTGCCGAGATCGACGTCGAAACCTTTGAAGCTGCCGTCGGGCGCCTTGGCGTCCATCGGCGGATAGGTCGGATCGATACCGAGGCGCAGCGTGGTGGTGTCGGCGGCAAACGCACCACTGCTGAAAGCCAGCGCGGCGCTCAAGATCATCAGCGAGATTTTCATGGGAGGCGGGTGTGGGTTGGGCGGATTACTACGGAGTACGGGGCCATCCTATGCCGCCACCGCGCCTCAAAGAAGTCTCGAAAGTAATATCATGATCACTTTTACCGATCACACAGACTCCTCATGGCGTTGACGATCTCCCAGCTACGCGCGTTCACCGCCGTGGCCGAGCACGGCAGCATTCGCGCGGCGTCGCGGGCGCTCGGCATCGCTCAGAGCGGCATCACGCAGCAGTTGCAGAACCTCGAATCGATGCTGGGCGCGACCTTATTCACCCGCACGAACCGCGGGATCGCGTTGACTGCGCTGGGCCAACGCTTGTTGCAGCGGGCCGGCGCGATTCTCGGCGAATGCGAGCGGGCCGAACAGGAAGTGCAGCAATTGCGCGGCGACTACGCGGGCGAGGTCACGTTCGGCATGACGACCGAGCCGCTCATCGACGCCTTCGCGCCGGTGTTGATGGAATTCCGTGCCCGCTTTGAGCGGGTCGCGGTGCATTTGCGCACCGGCACCTCGCGGATGATGATTTCGTGGATTCGCGAAGGCACGCTCGATTTCGCGCTCGCGCTGGTATCGAAACACACCGACACGGCCGATCTGTCCGTCACGCCGCTCTATTCGTCCGATCCGGTGATCGTCTGCCGTCGCGGTCATCCGAAAGCGGGCGCGACCTCGCTTGCCGAGCTCGCCGATTGCACGTGGGTGGCGACGCGCTCGCCGAATCTCACCGACGATCCGCAAATCAACCGCCTGAGTCATCTGTTGGAGAGTCACGGCTTACCGCCGCCGAAAATCATCGCGACAGTGGAAGGTCTGTACGAGACGCTGCATCTGGTTAGCGCAACGGACTGCCTTTCGCTGGAGGCGTCGATCATCGCGAAACGCGGGCCGTTTGCGAGCACGCTGACGACGATTAATGTACGCGAGCGTGCAATCGAACAGAACGTGTGCCTGTTGCAGCGCGCGGCCATTCCGGTGACGCCCGCCGCGCAGGAACTCGCGACGATGATTGAGTCGTACACGCGCACGGTGCGGGCGCGATGAAACCGGGTTGCAACCGTCAGCTTGATGCCGCCATTCCAGCTACATGGCTATCGGCGTGCTCAACCCAGCGTTTCGAGCGCAATCAACTCCTCGATAGTTTGCCTGCGCCGGATCAAACGCGGCTCGCCATTTTCGATCAACACTTCTGCAGCCAGCGGCCGGCTGTTGTAGTTCGATGACATCGACGCACCGTACGCCCCGGCGTCATGAAACACGACAAAGTCCCCCACTTCCGGCGTCTGCATGGCGCGGCTCGTGACGACGCCACCCGCCTCCTGCGTGAACACATCGCCCGCTTCGCACAACGGCCCGGCCACCGCGAAAGCGCCAACCAGCGCTTCGCTCGGCAGGCCATTGCCGTTCACCACCGTCATCTCATGATGACTACCGTAAAACGACGGTCTCACCAGATCATTGAACCCCGCATCGACCAAGGCGAACTGCCGGTTCGGCCGCCGGTTCAGCGCGTGCACCTCGGCGACCAGCACACCGGCTTGCGCGACCAGAAAGCGCCCTGGTTCGATTTCCAGTCTCACGCGATGCCCGAGATGCGCTTCGATCTGCTTACGCGCAGCGTCCCAAAGACGGAAATAATGCTCGACGTCGATCCGCGGATCACCTTCGCTATACGGCACCGACAAACCACCGCCGGCCGAAATCGCTTCGATATCGTGCCCCAACCCTTGCACCGCTTCGACCATCGCATCGCACACGCGCGATAAATGCGTGTAGTCGACGCCGGAGCCAATATGCATGTGCAATCCGACCAACTTCAGACCGTAACGGCGCACCATTGCTATCGCCAGCGGCACGTCATCGAGCCAGATGCCGTGCTTGCTATGCTCGCCGCCCGTGTTGGTCTTGTTGCTGTGTCCGTGGCCGAAACCGGGATTGATCCGCAGCCATTCGCATTCGATCCTGCCCAGTGCATCAAAACGTTTCCACAATGCCCAGCCCGGCTTAAAACTCGACCAACGCAAAATCTTCCTTACCCACGTCGCACAGTGGGCAACGCCAGTCGGCCGGGACATCTGCCCAGCAGGTGCCCGGCGCGATACCCTCTTCCGGCAAGCCGGCGGCTTCATCGTAGATCCAGCCGCAAATCACGCAGACCCACTGTTTGAAGTCGTCCGCCGAGGCCGCGCTTTCTACCGCCGCCTGCGGCGCAGCGACCGCTTGCGACGCCGGCGTCTCATCGAGGCTCACCACCAACGGTGCGGCAGTGGCTACGCTGCTTTCAGCCAGGCGTGCCTGCAGACTTTCCAGCAGCCGCTGCGCTTCAACCTGCGTCAAATCGATCCAGTACGGATCGCCGGCGCCGTCGTTGAGCCGTTCGGGAGAAAACTGGATTTCTACGGCTACGCCCTTTTTGTACATGGCAAATCGGAATGTCGATAAAGCCGGCGGCGAGCGCCGGCATAGAGTCGGATGTTTGAAGCGAGGGCTTCGCGGCGGGGGTTAGAAGAACTGATTCAGCACGATGGCTGCGATCAGTCCAGCGGCGCCAATAAGGCCCAGCAATTGCAGCAGAGTGAGCGATTTGCGGGATACGGTGGGGAGTTGTTGCGTAGTCACGGGGTGTTCTTAAAGATCGGAAAAAGCGAAATGGTACACGGGTCGGAGGCCGGCGCATCTCGATTGGCGCAAACCTCCATGTGTTCGATGCCATTATCGCCGCTCGATCGGCTGGAATTCCCCACCGGGTGGAGATGGATTGATTCCCCACCGGGTGGAAAGCCAGCTTTCGAAAAACTCACCTCGCTGGCATCTTCAGACACCGCCCTCACAATCGCGGCAACGGCCGCGCCGCCAAAAACCGAATATCAGGTACTCGACAAAGGGTTGCCGTGCCGTGAATCCCAGAAGCGAATCACCGCGGCGCCACCCGTGCCGGCGCCCACCACCTGATCCGGCGCGCCGCTCTCGCGCAGCAACGCGCGTAGTTCGTTGATGACCGGAAACACCTCGTGATTCCAGTCCGAACCCTGCGAATCGTGCGCGCGTTGTTCGGCTTCGACGATCGCTCGGTCTTCCTTGAAGATACGTTCGGTGAACCACACGAGCAGCGGCCACGCGAGATTCAGCGCGCCGGGAATACCCGGTTTGCGAATCGACAGCAGGCCGAACGTGCGGTTCGTGCGCTGCTCGCGATCGAGCGGCACGTAGACAATCCACAGATCCATCACCAGCGTCTGATCGGACGTGCGGATCTGCAGCGTCTGATACGGATACTCGGTGCGGATCGTCATCACGTCCTTGTCGTTGTCGCCGCCTGTCTTGCGGCTCTGGCCGAACACGATCGCTTCGCCGATCGGCTGCTGGCCGGCCATGCGCGCAAACGTGTAATCGACTTCGACCCAGCCTTCGCCGCGCCGCCGCCCCACCGAACGCGCGCGCATCTGCCCCATCTGCCGGCGATGCAGGAACTGATGGTTCATGTCCATCAGGTTCTCGTGCATAAACGAATAGTGGCAATTCACCGGACGGCCGAAACGGCGCGTCTTGTACTTCTTGTCGGATACGGAGCCGAACGCGGGTAGCGGCCGCGCTTCGGCCAAAGCGGCGTCGCCGGGGAATACGAAAATCAGTCCTTCGACTTCGCGGCACGGATAAGAACGCACGCCGTTCGGCAAACGTTCGCGACCGAGATACGGCACGTCGATGCACGTGCCCGAGCAGTCGTAGGTCCAGCCGTGATAGCCGCAACGGATCGATTCACCGTCCACCACGCCCTGATGCAACGGCACCTGACGATGCGCGCAGCGATCTTCAAGCGCGAATACCTTGCCGGACTCCGTACGCGCCAGCACGATCGGCTCACCCGCGAACGTCACACCATGCGTCTTGCCCCGCTTCACTTCACGCGACCACGCGAGCGGATACCAGTAATCAGGGTGAATACCGACGCGGCGCAGATCGCGCACCGGGGCGCCGCTGGCGGCATGATCCGGCGCATGGGAATTCCCTGCTGCTGTGGCGTTGGTTTGCGCGGCTGCGTGAGCAGGCGACGCATCGACCGGCGCGTCGACGGTGTCTTGTTCGAGCGGGGGAACAGCATGCATAAAGTCGAGCCTCCGTGCGCGAGCGGGTAGAAGGTTGCCGCACTGCAATTCGCAGGCCGGCATCGTTGCACAGTCTACTCGAACCTGAAGCGGCATGGTTCCGCCGACGACACGCCATGCCCCGCTGCGCAGCCCACGGACGCAATCGCGCCTGTCTACCACCCTGCATGCGTCAAAAAAGACGATCGGCGGCTAACTTTCGTCGTGTGTGACGAGCCCGGAGCGGCGTTGCACGCCCCACGCTCGGCCGCCACGCAGGAAATGCAGCCAGCCGAGCAGCGCGCCGACATGCCGCACCAGCTGAAACGTGAACGGCTCAGCGATCGCCGCAAGGACCGCCATCCACAAACTGGAGCCGGTGCGCTCGCCGGTCCAGCGGCGGTACAGATGGATGCACCAGAGATAAAACGCGAGATCGATCGCCGTTTTGAGGCCGATCACGCTGAAAATCGACACGACGATCGCACCGTGCCCGTCGAACAGAAAGCCGAGCAGCAGCGCGAAGGCGGTGAGTCCGTAGATCGGCTGCATCGTATCGATGGCCTTGACCGGCAGCATCAGCATACCCATCGTGCCGTAGCGCGGGTTGCCGGTCATGTCGCGGTTCCAGTATTGCGTTTGCAGGAAGCCAGCAAACCAGCGGCGGCGCTGCCGCAGGAAACTGCCGAGGTTGCCCGGCGCATCGGTATGCGCATGGGCATCGCCAACCACGCGCACGTCCCAGCCGAGACCATGGTCGACCGAATAGCGGCGCAGCCGATGAATCAGTTCGTAGTCTTCGACCAGACATTGCGGATCGAAGCCGCCCACGTCGACCAGCGCGTCGCGCTTGAACGACGCGAAGGCGCCTGAAATCAGCAGCAGACTGTCGGCGCGCATCCACGCAAAGCGGGCAATGAAGTTGCGCATGTACTCGTAGGTCTGGAACCACTGGAACACGCGGCCCGAAACCGATTTGCCGCACACCGGCACCAGAATGCCGGCCGCCGCGACCAGCTTCGGCTCGTTCGCGAAAGCGGCGCGCATCGCGTAGGTGGCGTCGTCGTCGAGCAGCGTGTCGGCGTCGACGGTCATGACGGTGTCGGTGGTCATGACCGTGATGGCTGCGTTCAGCGCACGCGCTTTGCCGCCGCGCGGCACGCGCAGCCAGTACAGATTAGGGTAAACGGAACTCGGCGCGCTCAGCACGCCGTCGGCAGCGGCAGCGAGGCCGAAGCGTTCGGTGAGCAGCGCGTGGGTGGCATCGGTGGAACCGTCGTCGGCGATCACGATTTGCGCCGGGCCATGCGTCTGGCGCAGCAGCGCGGCGAGCGTCACCGGCAACACCGTCGCCTCGTTATGCGACGCGACGATCACCCCCATGCTCGGCAAGCTGCGCGGATCGAAGTCAGGCTCGAGCGGCGGCGTGGGCCGCATCAGCGGCAGCGTTTTCCACGTGACGAACGCAAGCAGCAATGTGTCATAGACCACGTACGCAATACCCGTCGACCACGCCACCACGCCTTGCAGAAAGAAAGCACGCGCGAACAGCAGCAGCCACAGCACGACGACGCTGAAATGAATCAGCGTGCTCAGCAGCGTGGCGGGACGCGGCAAAATACGCGGGGATGCAAGGGCGAGCGCCTGTTCCAGAGTTTTCTTCAAAATGACTGCTGAGTCCGTCGTTGGTGCGGTTATCAGATAGACAGCGAGATAGAAAGCAGCGTAATGGTGCCTACGGCACCATGCGTTTCAGAACCGACTTGCGATCGATCCATTGATGCTTTAGCGCGCCGCCGATATGCATCGCCAGCAACGCATACAGCGCGTAGCCGAGCCACGTATGCAAGGCGCCGAAGCGGTCGTGCAAGGTCTCCTTGAGCCCCGGGTCGAGATTCATCACATAGCCGATGCGCGGCCAGGGGAACAGGTTGAACAGACGCATTGGATGCGTGGCCGCGTCTTTCCACGCGGAATCGTGCAACCAGCCGGACAGCGGCAGCGCGATCATCAACAGATACAGCAGAAAATGGGCGACGTGCGCGGCGCTCTTCTCCCACGACGGAAACTCGCGCGGCAATGGCGGCGGCTTGTGCGACACACGCCACAAGATGCGCAGCAGCGCGAGACCGAGCACCGTGATACCGATCGACTTATGGGTATCGACCACCGGACGCACCCAGTCGTCAGGCCATGATTCGGCGGTCAAGCCAAGTACGACATTGCCGACCATCAGCAGCGCGATCAGCCAGTGCAGCGTCATCGCCGTGCGGGTATAGCGCGACGGCAGCGGCGTGCCGGTCGAATCGGCCAAGGGGTCGGCGTGGGTGTTCATGGGTCGTTCCGTCTGCAAATGCGCTTCTGCGAAAGCTGTTTGAAAATTCGGCCATGCCGAAGCAGGTCCGGTCGCGCCGCCGATATGAAGCAAACGCATTAGTGTGACGTTTTATTCCGCCAGACGCTTAATGATGTGTTTCAGATTATTTCGACCGCGCGGCGAATCATGGCTGGAGGAAGCATGCACACGCGCTCCAGGCGCCTGGCCGATGATCAGAATGCGCGAGTCAGCCGACGCCACGACGACCGGCCACGGCCCGATAGCGGTATCGTGTCGGCAACGCCTCCACCCACCGAATTTTCCGCCTATGTCTACCCGTTTCAACGTGGCTTTCACCGCTCTGCTTGCCGCCGCTTTGTTCGGCGCGACCACCCCGCTCGCCAAGGCGCTGCTTGGCTCGCTGTCACCGTTTCTGCTGGCCGGACTGTTCTACCTCGGCAGCGGCACCGGCCTCGCCGCCGTGATTCTGGCGCGCCGCCTGAAAGGCCACGCGGACGGGCAGCCGGTCAGTCACCACCGCTTCCCATTGCGCGAAGTGCCGTGGCTCGCCGGTGCGATCGTGGCGGGCGGTGTCGCGGGACCGGCTCTGTTAATGCTGGGTCTGAAGACGACGCCGGCCGCCACCGGTTCACTGCTATTGAATCTCGAAGGCGTATTGACGGCGCTGATCGCGTGGATCGTGTTTCGCGAGAACGTCGACATTCAGGTGTTCCTGGGCATGGCCGCGATTGTCGCGGGCGGCGTCGCATTGTCGTGGCAGCCAGGCGCGGCCGGCCTGCCGCCCGGCACGCTGCTGCTGGTTGGCGCCTGCGCGTGCTGGGCGGTCGACAACAATCTCACGCGCAAGGTGTCGACTCACGACGCCATGTTCATTGCCTGCATAAAAGGGCTCGTGGCCGGTTCGGTCAACGTGACGCTCGCGCTCACCCTTGGCGCTGCATGGCCCAAGGCCGCGACCGTCGCGCTCGCCATGCTGACGGGGTTCGCGGGCTACGGCGTGAGTCTCGTGCTGTTCGTCGTCGCGCTGCGCAATCTCGGCACCGCGCGTACCGGCGCCTATTTCTCGGTCGCGCCGCTATTTGGCGTGACCTTGTCGTGGCTGCTGTGGCCGGAGATGCCGCCGCTGCTGTTCTGGGTGGCCGCAGCTCTGATGACGCTGGGTGTCTGGCTGCATATCCGCGAACGTCACGAGCATCCGCACACGCACGCCCCGCTGGACCACACGCATCGTCATCGGCACGACGCGCATCATCAGCACGAGCACGATTTCGCGTGGGACGGCGTGGAGCCGCACACCCATCCGCATTCCCATGCGCCGATCACGCATGCGCACGCGCATTTTCCGGATATTCATCACCGGCATACGCATTGATTTCTCGCCTCGCCGCACGGCGCGGGCGGCGGCTGCAGCGCAAGACAAAAATCTCTGTGGAACGGTTTATGCGATAGACCGATTCAATTGGCATAACGGTCAGTCGCATCCTCTAATGAAGCTCCTGTCGTGCGCGCCTGTTCATGGCAACCCCGCCTGCCCACCCCGCTTGCCCCGGAGAGTTCTATGTCCCAGCCCGAGCCTAACGTCGACGAAGTGGTGAGAAGCATCGCAGAGGAAACCGATACGCCCACAGAAACGGTCTCGAAGATGTACGCAGACACACTGGCCGACTACCGGCACGAAGCGCGTGTATTCGATTACGTGCCGCTGTTCGCCGCGAAGAAAGTTCGCGACAAACTGCGCCATACGTCGAAACACAAACACTGATACGGCGGTGCGCGGAGACCACCGCCTGCTTGGCAGCACGCTGGATCGCCCCCCGCTGACTCGCGTGGCGATTCGTCAGAACACGTACCGAATTATTTTTCCCACTGCTAGACTCTGACCCGGATACATCGACTCGGGGGAAGATGGCATGCGGGTGACAATCGTAGGCGCGGGCATTGCCGGCTTGAGTACGGCGTGGTCGCTCGCGAAGCTGGGACACGACATCACGTTGATCGAGCAGGGCTCGATTCCAAATCCACTCGCTGCTTCGGGCGACCGGCATCGCATGATCCGTCGCGTCTATGGCGATGCCGACGGCTACGCACGCAGCATCGCCGAGGCGTTGGATAGTTGGGATCTGCTGTGGAATGACCTGGGCGTATCCCACTATGCGAACTGTGGCGTGCTCGGCATTTCACAACACGCAGGCGACGGCGCCGAGCAATTCCGCGCCGGCCTCGACCGCATGAAATTCGATTATGAAAGGCTCGACCCGCACGAAGCGGCCGAGCGTTATCCCTTTCTCGACCCCGCCACGTTTCGCTACGCTTACCTCGATCACGATGGTGGCGCGTTGTTCAGCGAACGCATCGCACACGATATGAAAGCGTGGCTCAAGATGCGCGGCGCCGAGATTCGCACCCACGCCAAGGTGCTCGCAGTCGATGCGCATGCGGCCTCGGTGCGAATCGAGGACGACACCATCATCCGCGCCGACCGGCTCGTGGTCGCCGCCGGCGCGTGGACGCTGCGACTGTTCCCCGCGCTCGCCGAAAACCTGATGACTTACCGCAACGCGGTCGCCTATATGGAGCCGCCCGCGGATTTGGAGGACGCATGGTCGAATGCGCCTGCTATCGGGGATATTGGTGGCGACAACGGCGGTTACGTGCTCCCGCCAATCGACGGTGTCGGCCTGAAGTTCGGCGCCGGCATGCACAAATCGCGTGCGCCGGATCCTGATGCCAATCGCATCGCGGCACCCGGAGAAGGCAACCGTCTGCGCCGGCTGTTTTCACCGCCGTTTAAACGCATCGGCGAATATACGGTTACCGAAGTAAAAACCTGCGCTTACACGTTCACTGCGGACAACCGTTTTTTCTCGAAGCGCATCGGCAATACGCTCGTGGTGTCGGCATGCTCGGGGCACGGCTATAAATTCGGCGCGGCAGTCGGGCGCCGGGTCGCGCAAGCGTTAGATACTGATGACGACGCCGGGCTCGCGCGTTGGCTCAGAGCGGAAGCGGCCTAGCTCGACGTTCGACGCTCGGCGTTCGGCGTTCGGCGTTCGGCGTTCGGCGTTCGGCGTTCGGCGTTCGGCGTTCGGCGTTCGGCGTTCGGCGTTCGACGTTCGGCGTTCGGCGTTCGACATCATCAGACCGTAGTCCAAATGCGTGGCTCCAAATTCTGGTCGCTTTGTGGAGCTAACAATGGTGCCACAAATTTCTTATGCTGACGGACAGCGCGGCCGTCTGCGCCTGCTCGACCCAGCCTTGGCAGCGGCGATCCACTCGCCCGCAACCATCACCACACAAGGAACCACATCCATGTCCGAAGCGATTCAAATCCGCCCCATCACCCCCGCCGACTTCGACGCCTGGCTGCCGCTGTGGGACGCCTACAACGCGTTCTATGGCCGCTCAGGCGAAACGGCATTGCCGCGCGAGATCACGCAGGTCACCTGGGGGCGTTTCTTCGACGGCTACGAGCCCATGCACGCGATGGTCGCCGAACGCAACGGCCAGTTGCTCGGCCTCGTGCACTTCCTGTATCACCGTCACACCACCATGGTGGCACCGACCTGCTATCTGCAAGATCTCTACACGCTGGAAGCGGAGCGCGGCAGAGGGGTTGGCCGTGCACTGATCGAAGCGGTGTATGCGCGCGCCAAGGCTGACGGTTTGCAGCGCGTCTACTGGCAGACGCATGAGACGAATCACACGGCGATGAAGCTGTACGACAAGGTTGCGGAACGCTCTGGCTTCGTGGTGTACCGCAAGGCGTTGTGATACACCGCACGCGGCTCATGTTTGCATGCGGAAAGGGAAACGGCTAACCCAGAAACAAAGGGCGCACCACCCAGTGCGCCCTTCGCCTTCCTGCCATTGCAGTACTACATCAACCGCCCGCCAAACGCATCACACGCCAAAAAGCATCAAGCCTCGAGCTGCTCCAGCACCTTGCCCTTGGTCTCAATACCAAGAAAGTGCACCGCAATCGCCGCCATGAACGGCACAGCCGCGAGAATATAAAACGCCACCTGCAGATTGCCGCCGATCATCGTCTTCGACACGATCGCCGGCGCGAAGATCGCCGCCACCTTCAGCCACGCACCGCCCACACCGCAGCCCATCGCACGGATACTCGTCGGATACAGTTCCGGCGTGTACACATAAGCCGTGATGAAACCACAAGCGAGGAAGCCGAGCGCGAACGCGCAGCACGTCGCCACCACATACACCGACGCGTTGTGAAACACACCCGCCAGCAGCAACGACAATGCACACGCCAAGAACGAAAAATTGATAATCGGCTTGCGGCCCACCTTATCGACCAGCAACGCACACGTCAGCGACCCCACCACCCCCAGCACCGAAGCCGCGACCGCCAGATTCAACGCCAATTGCAGCGGCGCGTGATAAACCGTGCGATAGATCGTCGGCAGCCACGTCGACAGACCGTATTGAATAAAGCCGCACGTCATCCACAGCATCGCCACCGCCATCGTGCGCTTCAGATACGCCGGGCCGAACAGATCGCTCATGCGGCGCTTCGGATGACGATTGACCATCGCTTCGAACTCAGCCGAATTGGCGACCGGCGGCAGCGGACCTTTCACCACGCGTTCGAACGCATGCACGGCTGCATCGGCGTCGGCCATCCGTTCGCGTTCGGCGAGCCAGCGCGGCGATTCGGGCACCAGCTTGCGCAGCACGAAGAACAGGATCAACGGCATGCCGCCGATGAAGTACATCGTCTGCCAGCCAAAACGCGGCACGATCCATGCACCCAACGCGTTCGATGCGAGCAAACCAACCGGAAAAACGATTTCATACAACAGCACGAAACGGCCACGGCCATGCGCACGGCTGATCTCGTTGATATAGGTCGCGGCCACCGGCAATTCGCCGCCGAGCCCGAGCCCTTGAATCACCCGCAACGCGACAAACGCTGCAAAGGTCGGCGCAAAACCGCACGCAATACTCGTAATACCGATAATCCCCGAACTCAACGCAATCGCCTTCACGCGGCCTTTGCGCTCTGCGTACCACGGGAACACGAACGCGCCGATCAACTGTCCGACCGAACCGGAGCCGATCAGGAAGCCGATTTCCCACGGCGTCAGATGCCACTTCGCAATCAGGATCGGCAGCGTGGCCGCGATCGCGATCACGTCGAAGCCGTCGAAGAACGTTGCGAGGCCGATCAGTATGCGCGCGCGCACCTGCATCGCATTCTTCGGCAAGCGCTCAAGACGCGCGATGATCGAGCCCCGGGTCACGGGGCCTGAGACACCGGCGCTGCTGCGGTCCCCCATGGTGTTGTCGATGGTTCTCATGCCGTGGTGCCGTCCGTAAGTGTGGTTAGGCAAGCGCCGTCGAGGCGTCGGTCAGGGTGGCAAGGTCGATGGTTCGACCCTGGTTCATCCACTTGCGCGACAATTTCAGTTCGCGCGGCGTGTTGATGGCGATCACGCCGCGAATCGCGCTGTCTTCCAGGTGGAAAAGCGTGGCGCGTTTGCCCGGCAAATCGCCGCGTACAGCGAGTTGCGCATCGCTCGGAATATCGCCGAGGATTTGCAGATTGACGTCGTATTGGTCGGACCAGAACCACGGAATGTCCGCATACGGTTCGAAATTACCGAGTAACGCCTTCGCCGCAGAGATCGCCTGGTTCTGCGCGTTGGCCCACGATTCGAGCCGCACGCGGCGCTTCAACCACGCGCTCGGATGGTTCGCGACATCGCCGCACGCAAAGATGCGCGGGTCGTCGGTCGCGCCGAAATGATCGACGACGATGCCGTCTTCCACCTTGATGCCCGCGGCTTCCGCCAGCACCGTGTGCGGCGTGAGGCCGATGCCGGCGACCGCGAAATCGGCGTCCAATGTCGAACCGTTAGCGAACGTTGCGCGAATGCGGTTGGCGTCGTTCGGATGATCTGCAATCGACACGAGCGAGGCGTTCAAACGCACGTCCACGCCATTTTCACGATGCAGTTGCAGCAGGAAATCCGACACCATCGGCGGCAACGAGCGAGCGCACAGACGCCGCGCGCCTTCCACAACCGTCGCTTCCACGCCCAGCTTGCGCGCGGTCGCGGCGACCTCGAGGCCGATCCAGCCACCGCCGACGACGAGCACGCGTTTGCTTGCACGCAGGCGTTCGCCCAAGGCAACGGCTTCGTCGAGCGTACGCAGATAGGTGACGTGCGAGGTCTTCACCAGTGTGTCAGGCAAACGGCGCGCCGCGCCGCCGGTTGCAATCACCAGCCGGTCGTATTGCACTTCGCGACCCGACTGCGTGCGCACGATGCGCTGTTCACGATCGATCGACGTCGCGTACTCCGGTTGCCATGCCTCGACATTGAGCGCATCGAAATCGTCGGGCTTCACGAGACGCACGGTTTCGATATCGGCTTCACCTGAGAGCACAGCCTTCGACAGCGGCGGACGCTCGTACGGTAAATGGATCTCGTCGGCAATCATCACAAGGCGGCCGTCGAAGCCTTCCTTGCGCAACGTCTTCACGACCCAGCCCGCGGCCTGACCGCCGCCGATCACGACGATCGTGCGCGGCGCTTCGAGTCCGGCATGCGCGGCTTGAGCCTTTGCAGCAGCAGCGTCAGTCATTTTTCCGCTCCGTCATGAACTTGCCTTCCGGTGCCTTCGCGTTTTTCTGGCGACGCGTATTGCCGTCGATGCCGCCGTCGATCGCCCATTCGGCGAACACGGTCGGACCTGGTTCGAAATCGCGCGGCTGCCATTCGGGCGTGAGCTGGTCTTCGTCGGCGTAGTACTCGATCAAACCGCCGGCCGGATTCTGGAAGTACCAGAAGTACGCCGACGACACCGGATGACGTCCCGGACCGAGTTGCGTATCCCAACCGCAGCGGCTGATATGCATGCCGCCGCCGAACACTTCGTGGATATCGCGCACGGTGAACGCCACGTGATTGAGACCGCGCTTACCGCCCGGCAAGGCCAGCAGGAAAATGTCGTGGTGGCCGCCGTGCGGTGCGCAGCGCATGAACGCGCCGCGGCCCGGATAACGGTCCGACATTTCGAAGCCGAGCAGTTCCTGGTAAAACTTTTCCTGTTCCGCGAGTTGATTCGTGAAGAACACCACGTGACCCACTTCAACCGGTTCAGCACGTTCGTATATCGGCGACGGTTGATCGACGCGCAGCGTTTGGCCCCATACGTTCGAGGGCGAACCGTGAATATCGAGCGCTCGCTTGCGGGTCACTTCAACGCGAATCGCCATACCATTCGGATCGATACAACCCACCGCGTCGTCAGTTTCGAAATGACCCGGCTGGCCGGCGAAACGGCCGCGCAATTCGTCGAGTTCGGCTTTCGTTGCGACACCCCATGTCACTTCACGCAGCGTCGGACCTTCTTCGAACGCGGGCGGCAGCGACGGGTCGTTCGCGTCGACGGCGAGAATCGTGCAGCCGTTCAGCGTTTCGAAGCGTGCGTGGGTTTCGTCGTGCGCCACTTCCTGCAAGCCCCAGTCCGCGAAAAAGCGGCGACAGGTGGCGAGATCCGTCACGCCGTAGATAATCTGTTCAATGCCGAGAATCGTCATAATGTGCCTCTTGCGTATTAGTTCGCCCACGCCAGCGGCGCGTCGTTCAAGCCCCAGTAGAGGCTCTTCTGCTGCATGTATTCGCGGATGCCGAGACGGCCTTTCTCGCGTCCCATGCCACTCTCCTTCCAGCCGCTGAACGGCGTCGAGATCGAGAACAGCTTGTAGGTGTTGATCCACACGGTGCCGGTCTCAAGCGCGCGGGCGATCCGGTAGGCGCGTTTGTAGTCGCGCGTCCAGATGCCGGCGGCAAGGCCGAACACACTATTGTTCGCTTCTTTCAGCAGCGAGGCTTCGTCGTCGAACGGCATCGCGACCAGCACCGGGCCGAAGATTTCTTCCTGGCAGATGCGGGCGTCGTTCGTGAGGCCTTCGAGAATCGTCGGCTGGAAGTAGGTGCCTGCTTCGCGGCCATCGCCGACCGGGCGCTCGCCGCCGCACAGCAGGCGGCCGCCCTCTTCCAGACCCAATGCGACGTAACGTTCGACTGTTTCGCGATGCGCCGCGGTAATCAGCGGACCCATCTGTGTTTCCGCACGCGACGGATCGCCGACGCGCAGCTTGCGTGCGCCTTCCGCGAGACGCTTCATGAACGCGTCGTAGATCGAACGCTGCACGAACAGGCGCGAACCCGCGATGCACGCTTCGCCTGACGAACTGAAGATGCCGTACAGCACGCCGTTCACTGCGTGGTCGAGATCGGCGTCGTCGAATACGATGGTCGGGGACTTGCCGCCGAGTTCGAGCGAGACCGGCATCAGCTTGTCCGCTGCGATACGCGCGATACCGCGACCGACTTCGGTGCCGCCCGTGAACGACACTTTCTTGACCAACGGATGGCGCACCAGCACGTCGCCGATCACCGAGCCTTTACCCGGCACCACGCTCAGGATGCCCTTCGGCACACCGGCTTCTTCGCAGATACGAGCCAGCGCCAAGGAGACCAGCGGCGTGACCTCCGCCGGCTTCAGTACCACAGCGTTGCCACCTGCCAGTGCCGGGGCCAGCTTCTGCGCGTCCGAAGCAATCGGCGAATTCCATGGCGTAATCGCCGCGATCACACCGATCGGCTCGTAAATACTCATCGTCAGATAGTCGCCACGCGAGGGCGTGACTTCTTCGTCGAGCGTTTCGAGGCACGCCGCGAAGTAGCGGAACGTGTTAGCGGCGCTCGCCACCAGCACGCGCGTTTCGCCGATCGGCTTACCGTTGTCGCGGCGCTGCAATTGCGCGAGCGCTTCGTGACGCACCATGATCAGATCGGCAATGCGGTACAGAATCAGCGCGCGCTGATGCGGCTTCAGACCCGACCAATTCGCCTTGCGCCATGCGATATCCGCGGCTTCCACGGCTTCGCGGGCGTCATCGGCATTGGCCGTCGAGATTTCCATGTTGACCGACTGATCCGCCGGATACAGGCTTTTATACGGCTTGCCACGCCCTTGCCGCCATTCGCCGCCGATGAAAATATTGCCGTTGGGCACGAGGCTGGTATCGAAGTGAGTCATGTCGGTCGTTCCGGTTTGCTTCAGCTAATCAGCTAATGTCTTAAATCACGCAACGGGCCGCGCGATTGCGTAGCGCACGAATCGCGCTGAATGCGGTCAATGCGGACGTCTTCGGGTTGTCCGGCAGCGGCTTGCCGCACATTTCCAGCGACATCTCGCCGAATGCGCCGCGCGCCACAATGCGGTGCACATTGCGCAACACGTTCGGGTCGGCGATCAGGCGCACCGTGGTGTGGTCCAGCCCCAGGCCGGCAAGCGCGATCGTCGCGGCGACGTTGGCGTTCTTTGGATACAGGCGCGCCGCTTCACGTGCGCTGCCTTCGAAAATCACGGTCTCTTCGCTCAGTGTGTGCAGATTGCAGACCTGTTCCGCGGGCGTGCCGAGCCAACCCAAAGGCGGCTTGCGGCCCGTGTACAGCACTTCATCGAGACCGCCGAGCCTGGCGGCCGACAACGCATCCACGCCGCCGATTGCGCCCGACAGCAGCGTCAACGTTGCGTCGCCTTCATCGGCCGCCGCGGAGAGCGCGTCCAGCAACATCATGTCGGATAGCGCGCCGATCGAGGCCACCGCGCAATCCGTACCGGCTTTCAGCAACGGCACCACGTGATCGACGAGTGCGCTGTGCCCCGCGCATTCCAGTGCGAAATGCGGCTGGCTGCTCAACGCGGACACCGACGCCACCACATCGACCGACTCGCCCACCACTTCACGCACCGACGCCATGTGGCGTTCCGGCACGATCACGTGCGACACGTGCACCGTCGGATCCGACTCGACCGAGCGATACACCGCCTGGCCGATTGCGCCGAAGCCGATCATCGCGACGTCGATGGGCGCGTGATGCCCCGCGTAGCCGGTCTCACGCATGTTCCGGCTCCTTTTCCTTGACCGGTGGCCCTGCGAACGCGGTGGCGAACGAGCCGACCGACAGCATGTCCACTTCGACCAGTACGGGGCCCGTCTTCGCCATGCCTTCGCGGATGATCTCCTCGGCCTGGTCGAGCGACTTGATGCGGTAGTGCGTGAGCTTCAGGCTCTCGCAGAACTGCGCGAAATCCGGCTGGTGCAGATCGACGTAGCAACGGCGGCCGCCGTATTGCGCGTCCTGAATATTGCGGATCACGCCATAGCACTGGTCGTTCATCAGCACGATCATCACGTTGGCGTTTTCCTGCACGGCCGTCGCGAGTTCACCGACGTTGACCATCAGGCCGCCGTCGCCGACCAGGCACACGGTCTTTGCCGCATTGCCGGCAAGTGCCGCGCCGATACCCATTTGCATGCCCTGGCCGATACCGCCGCCGAGTGCATGAACGCCCGCGCGCGGCGAGAAAATCTTCAGCAGGCGGTTACCCCACGTGCTGTTCGAAATCGTGACGTCGCGCACCCAGTTGTAGTCGCGGCCTACAGCCTGTTGCAGCGCGTCGACGAGGCGCTTGTACGGGCCCAGGCCCTTGCCCACATCGGCGACTGCGCTTTCGCGTGCGGCGGCCAGATCATGTGCGAAAGTGGGATCGACCTTCAAGCGGCCTTCGAGCAACGTCGCGAGTTCTTCGAGCACCGACGATGCGTCGCCATGAATGAACATGTCGTTGCGATAGCCGCGGTTGTCGGCGAGCGCGTCGGCGTCGATGCGATACAGCGGTTGCGGCAACGCCAGCTTGTACTTCAGCGTTTCGTTGCCACGCAGACGCGAACCGACCACCACCAACGCGTCGCACGTCTTGTAGAAGCTTTCGACAGCGGCATGCACGTTGAACGCGCCGAGCGTCGCCGGATGATCTTCAGGCAACACGCCACGACCCTGCACGCTGGTCACCACACCGAAGCCCAAGGCCACGAGACGTTCAACCGCAGCACGTGCATGACGCGTGCCGCCGCCGAGCCACAACAGCGGACGCTTTGCATTCGCCAGTTGATCCGCGAGTTGCACGACACGCTGGCTGCAATGTGTGAGCGTGGTGACATGCGGCGCGGCCAGGTCGGCAGGCCATTCGATTTCGGCCGCTTGAATGTCGATCGGAATTTCGACGCTGACCGGCCCGCTCGGCGCGGTTTGCGCAACACGTACGGCTTCGCGGATCGTCGGCAATGCGGTTTCGACGGAGCGCACGCGGAACGCGGCCTTCGAGATCGACGACAGCATCGACAATTGATCCGGCGCTTCGTGGATATAAGCGAGGTCCTTGTCGAGGTATTCGGTTTCGATCTGGCCGGTGACGTGCAGCAACGCGGTGCCCGCGGTCAGTGCTTCGACCATCGCGCCGGCAGCATTACCTGCTGCAGTGCCCGTGCTCGTGAATGCCACGCCAAGGCCGCCGGAAACACGGGCCAGGCCATCGGCCATGTTCACCGCGCCCGCTTCGCCACGTGCGCCGACATAGCGAATCTTGCCGCGATTGTGGATCGCGTCGAGGATCGGCATGTTGTGAATCGAGATCACGCCGAATGCGGTTTGAACGCCGCATTGCTCGAGAAAAGCGGCGATCAGTTCGCCAACGGTGGTTTTGTTAGACATGTCGTGCAACGCCTCCAGAAACATCGATGTGACTGCCCGTCGTATAGGACGACAGCGTCGTAGCCAGGTAAAAGAGTGCTTGTGCGGCTTCTTCGGGGCGACCGAAGCGGCCTAGCGGAATGTTTTTCTTGCGTGCCAGTTCGGCGGTCCAGTCTTCCCAGCTCTGGCCCGGCTGCGCTTCTTTCGCGTAACGGCGGCGCCATTGACCCGATTCGACGATGCCGATCAAAATCGAATTCACGCGGATACGCTGCGGCGCAAGTTCGACCGCGAGCGATTTAATGAGGCTCAGCACGCCGGCACGTGCCGACGAAGTCGCCACCATGTGCGGCTCGGGTTGCAGTGCGAGCAGCGAGTTCACGCAGACCACGGCGGGGTTTGACGCATCGCGCAGCATCGGCATAAACGCGCGGGTCGGGCGGATCACGCTGAAGTACTTCAAGTCGAGTTCTTCGCGCCAGGCGTCGTCGGTGGTGTCGGCGAACGTCGACACGCGACCCTGGCCTGCGTTGTTCACCAGCATGTCGGTGCGGCCAAAGCGTGTTTGCACCGCTTGCGCAAATGCGTTCACTTCTTCCGCGTTCAGCACGTCGCAGGTTTGCGCCAACAGCTGCGCTTGGGGAAACTGCGCCTTCAAAGCGGTTTCCGCTTGCGCAAGCCGTTCGCTGTCGCGTCCGCAGATCGCGACCGAAGCGCCTGCTCGCAGAAACAGTTCGGCAGTCGCAAGGCCGATGCCGGACGAACCGCCCGTCACCACCGCCACCTGTCCGGTCAAGTCGATTTGGATCATTTGAGCCCCAGTGCCTTCATGTATTTCGTGCCCGCGTTCGGGCTGCCCTTCGGCCGATAGTTGAGCCGCTGCGACAATTCGTCAGCCGCGCGGCGGACCTTGTCGATCAGACCGCTGTCGAGCAGCGAAGCGTCGATCTCGTGACGCGGAATCGTCGTTGTGATCACCGCGACGATGCGGCCCGCGTCGTTGCGCACCGGCGCGCTTACCACCGAAATGCCGCGTTCGAATGACGACTCGCTGATCGCGAAGCCGCGCCGTGCGTCGTCGCGAACGCGTTCGTACAGGTCGTCGATCGTGGCGGGCGTTTGTTTTGTGAAGCGTTCGAGTTCCGGCTCGGGGTAGAGCTTTTTCAAGTCGTCGAGCGTCATGTCGCCCATCAGTACCTGGCCGTGCGTCGTCGCGTGAGCCGGCAGGCGCGTGCCGACATTCACCTTCACCGAGCTGAAGATCGGCGCATGGCTTTGCGCTTTGGCGACGAACACGACATCGCGTCCGTCGCGAATCACGATGTGGCTGGTGAGGCCGGTGTCGTTACGCAGCGCTTCGATGATCGGCAAACCGAGGTCGGTCAATTCGAGCGAGCTCAGATATTCGAAACCGAGCCGCAGCACCGCGACGCCGAGGCGATAGTTGCGGTCCTTGTCGGCGCGCTCGAGAAAACCGAGCGATTCGAGCGTTTGCAGCAGACGGAACACCGTCGTGCGGGGAATCTTCAGGCGCTTCGATAATTCCGGTGCGCCGAGAACCGGCTCGCGCGGCGAGAACTCCGTCAGAATCTTCAGACCGCGCTCCAGACCCGGCACGCGATAGCTGATCTCGCTGCTGGTGTCTGCATCGTTGCGGTCGTCGTCCGCGTCGCGCTCGGCGCTAACCATGTCATGCGTGTCGGACGTCATTCATTGGCTCCGTTGTCCGTCGCTCGCGCGGCAGAACGTGTCGATGATCGCGGTGTACGCGGCGGGTGCTTCGATATAACCTGCATGCCCCGCGCGTGGCACGACCTGCAGTTTGGTGCTGGCGGCGAGAGCAAGTCGCTCGCAGGCTTCGGGGGGCGTAATGGCGTCGTCTGCACCGGCCGCGATGTTGATGCGGCCTCGGTAGCGCGCAAGATCGCTGGCGAGATCGGCATTGGCTAGCAGATGCGTTGCCTGCGCATAACCGTGCGGAATCACGCGCGACATGTTCCAGCGCACCCATGCGCGCGCTTCGTCGCTCGCATGCGCGGACAACATGTTGGCGCTGCGTTGTTCGGCGAGACCTTGCGGGCCGAGTTCGTTAATCATGGCGAGACGCTGATCGCGTTTCGTCTCGCGCACTTCCGCCGACGAAGCGCCATAACCGCGAGCCGGCGACAACAGCAGCAAGCCGTCCACACGCTGCGGATTCGTCACGGCAAACGCACCAGCCATGATCGCGCCAAGCGAATGCCCCAGCAGCACGCAGCGTTCAATGCCAAGCGCGTCGAGCCAATCCTTTAGTACAGTTGCGTAATCGCTTGCAGCGGGCGAATCGGCTTCTACAGGTGTTGATGCGCCATACCCTGGCGCATCCCATGCCAGCACACGACGCGTCTCACCCAGCACTTCAAACTGCTGAACCCAGGAAGCCGCGCCCGAGCCGATACCGTGAAGCAGCACCAAAGGCAGTGCTTCGCTTGCGGCGCTATCCACATCGCGATAGCTCACCGCACGTTGCGATGCCAGCCGGATTTGCTGCGCGGGAAAGCGTGCAAGGCATGCTTCGAGCGTAGCGTTCTGATCGACGGTAGCGGACGGGACTGCGGACATGATTTCCTTCGCGGGTGATTTCAAAGCGACGTTGAGGGCTTAGCGCTTGAGCTTGGCCAGCGGTGAATCCGGCGGATACGTCGGCGTGATCGGTTTGGCTGCGCCGAGCATCACGCACATCAACGCGTCTTCCTCACCGATATTCACTTCCGTGCGATACACGCCCGGCGGCACCGAAATCAGATCGCGTTCGCCAAGCACGGCTTCCCACGTTTCACCGTCTTTCTCGCAGATCACTTTCATCTTGCCGCGCAGCACGAAGAAAATTTCTTCGACATCCATATGAATATGGCTTGGGCCGATGTTGCCGGCCGGGATCACCATCGTCGAAAACGTGAAGCCGCCCGCGGGCACCGTGTTCACGTCCTTCGCGACACCCGTGCCGCCCGTGCCGACATAGCGCATTTGCGCACGGCGATATTTCGGGTCGTAGTCGGCCTGAAACTTCAGCGCGTCCCAGTCATAGCGACGCGTTTCCAGGCGCGCGACGCGGCTGTCCAACCATTGTGCGAAGCTCGCGTCCGCGGGTTGGTCCCAGGAATTGCGTTCGAGTTCGGCATCCGCCATCTCTTTCTCCTTTCGATTCGACAAGATCAATTCATCACGAAGCCGCCGTTGACCGGCAGCAACTGGCCGGTCACGAAGCGCGCGGCATCGGACAACAGGAACAGCACCGGCCCGGTAACGTCGTCGGGCACTTGTGCGCGCGTCAGCGCTCGGCCTTGCAGGTAATACTCGTGACGCTCGGCGGGCACGTAAGCGGTGGCTTCGACTTCGGTGAGGCCCGGCGCGATCGCGTTGACCGTCACTTGATGTGCGCCGAACTCGCGCGCCAGCGAGCGGGTCATCGAGATCACGGCGCCCTTGCTCGCGACATACGCGAGCAGCTTCGGCGCGCCCCACATCGCCGTGTCCGACGCAATGTTGACGATGCTGCCGCGGCCCGAGTCGCGCAGATACGGCAATGCGGCGGTGCTCATCAGCCACGTGCCGCGCACGTTGACGTTCATCACGGCGTCCCACGTATCGACCGACAACTCGTCGGCAAACTTTCCGCCCGAGTTGGTGATCGCCGCGTTGTTGATCAGTGCGTCGAGGCCGCCGAGTCGAGCCGCGGCTTGACCCGCGAACTGCTTGATGCTGGCGGGATCAGCGAGATCCAGCGGCAGATACGTCACCGCGTGTCCTTGCTCGACCAGCGACGCAGCGAGCGCACGCCCTTCGTCATGCAGCACGTCGCCGAATACGACTTGCGCACCGGCTTGCACCAGCGACAGAACAAACGCTGCGCCGAGACCGCGCGCGCCGCCGGTCACAAGGACACGCCGGTCTTTGAGTGCTAACAATGCCGGTGACGCTTCGTTATGCATGGCTGTGGCCTGCTGCTTCGGTTTGAGCGCTGCCGGCCTGAGCAGCCCGAGCGCGATGCGCGTCCAGATCGGCAAAATGCTGCTGCGCGCGCTGACGCAGCATGCGGCGCACACGCGTCATGCCGACGTCGTGCTGATAGAGGAATTCGTGATTGCGCGCATTCGGCGCCATGCTTTCCAGCACGTAGCGGTCTTGCTCGAGCACGTCCCAATGCAGACCTTCCAGGCGGTTGCGGTACATGAAGCGCCATGCGTCGCGCTGCCAGCCCGACACCTTGCGGGTACGCCAGAAGTAAACCTGGCAATTGTTTTCGTCGATAGGCACCGCGAAGCCGATGATCCCGAAGTTGCCGCCCGGGCCGAACTTCTTCTTGTAGGGGATCGCGAGGCGCATCCACAGCGTGCCGGTTTCGCCGAGTTCGACCCAGTCGAAATTCACGTCGCGCTGGCCGACCTTTTCGAACATCAGACCGGTTTCCGTCTTGCGCACGCGCATGTCGGCCTGCTTGTCGCCTTCGGCCATCGAGTGCGAGGTCGCGTGCAGATAGGCACCGTGCATCGGGTCCATCACGTTGTCGATCGCGTATTGGTAATTGCACTTCCAGTTCGACATGCACAGGAAGTTCGCGTATTCCTCGCCGACCAGTTCTTCCGGCAGCACGAGCGGCGCGGGTTCTTGATGGGCGTCGTCGCCGAACCACAGGAAGATCGCGCCAGCATGCTCTTCGACCGGATAAGACTTCACGCACTTCTGGCCTTCCAGCGGGCAGTTCGAGACGGCCGGGACCTTGGTAACCGTGCCGCCGCCGTCGATTTCAATGCCGTGATACCAGCACGCAACGCTGCCGCCAAGGTTCCAGCCGAGCGACAGACGCGCGCCACGGTGCGGGCAGCGGTCTTCGAGCGCGCGGACTTTGCCTTCCTTGCCGCGCCACAGCACGATCTGATCGCCGAGGCGCGTGATGCCGACCGGCGCGCCGCCGACTTGCCAGCTCGGTGCAACGGGATACCAGTAGTTGCGCAGGCCACGGTTCAGATAGGACTGGATCGGGTCGGCCGCGGCTTGAGTCGTTGTATTGGGGGACGTCATGAAGAGACTCCGGATGCGAAAGCGGTGAAACGTGTTCGGGAAAGCGCGCTTATTCGGCGAGCAGGCGGAATTCGGCGGCGAGGCGGTCGGCGTCCCACGTGTTGCCTTCCGGGGTGCGGAAGCCCATGCGGTTCAATCCGTCGACGACTTCTTGCAACTCATTCGCGCCGGCTTCGAAAACCTGTTCGAGCGCATCGCCGAAATCGTTTTCGTATTGGGTCGGCTCCGCTTTACGCGTTTGCCAGACGAAGTTTTCGGCCTCGCCCGGCTTCTCGATCACGCCCTTGCCGGCGACATTGTTCGGCTGCGGCGCGAGCCACGGCTTCAGGAAGGGATTGAAGTTCACGGTTTGCTCTCGCATGTCATTCCACCTTGATCTGGATTTCTTCGCCGGCGAGACGTACCGAGTACATCTTCAGGTCGCGGCCACCGGGCTCTTTCAAGCACTTGCCGGTCGGGATATGGAACACGGCTTCGTGCAGCGGGCATTCGACGGTGTCGCCGTCGACAAAGCCCTGCGTCAGCAACGCGTACGCATGGGGGCAGACGTTTTCCAGCGCGTACAGCGCATCGCCCACCTTGTAGATGCCGATTTCGGTGCCGTCGAGTTTGAACTCGAGCGGCGCGTCTTCGGACAGGTCGCCGGCATGGCCGGCGCAGCGCCATTGTTCAGTCATTTCTCGCCTTCTCCTGAAGCTATATGTTCCATATACGGAACATCAGTTCGTGTATGGATAATTATAGGAGTGGCTTCGACTAGAGAAAATAGAAATCTGGGCCGGTAGGGGAAAACACCGACTGTGGCATCCACAAGACAGCTTTCCGTGAACTGACGTGAATGGCCGAATTTGCTTGAAAGCCTTTATGGGCTTCGGTTTTGCCATAATTTTCAGACGAATAGCCAAGCCCGCATACGGGTTTGTACGGGGTCCGAAAATTTACTTTGACCACGCCTAGACTCACTATAATTTTCCATAGGCGATACAAAAGCCCATAGGTGGAACATAAAGAGGTGCGGTTTTGGCGCATAAACCCGAAGCTGCATTCAACCCAAAGCAAGGATCAGGGACGACGAAATCGGCGCGAGCTATCCGTCGTGTGATCAGGAGAACCAACGGTGAAGCACATCATTGCGGCGGCCGGCTTGACGGCAATCTGCGCAACGACTGGCGCATGGGCGCAAAGCAGTGTGACGTTATACGGCAGCCTGGATTCCGGTATCGCGTATATCAGCAATGCAGGCGGCCATTCGAAGTGGATCGAGGAGCAAGGCAACATTCAGCCGGACCGCTGGGGCCTGAGGGGCGCTGAGGATTTGGGCGCTGGTCTGAAGACGGTTTTCCAGCTGGAAAACGGCTTCTATACGAACACGGGGGCGTTCGCCAAAGCCGGCGCGCTGTTCAATCGCCAGGCGTTCGTGGGCTTGAGTTCGGACCAGATCGGCACTGTGACGCTCGGCCATCAAACGCCGTTCAGCTTCGACGTGCTGGGTCCGTTTAGCACGGGTTATCAGGCCGCGAGCTGGTACGCGTTCCACCCGGGCAACATCGACGAACTCGCCGACACGGGCGTGGTGCCATTCGACAATTCGGTGAAGTTCCGCTCGGCGAGTTTCGCCGGCTTCTCGGTCGGCGCGATGATGGGTCTTGGCAACACGACCAACTTCTCGACCGGCAAGACACTGAGCTTTGCACTTAGTTATGCGAATGGTCCGTTCAGAGCCGGCGCGACCTATGCGAACGAGCACGACCGTACACCCTCGATCGTGACGACGGGCATCACCCACTTCCAGGGTGTCGCCGCGGCAAACTACACGGCGGACAAGGTCGAGAACATGGGCGCGGGCGCGTCATATCAATTCGGCAAGCTGCTGGTGCATGGTTTGTACACGCGTGTGAAGCTGGAGTCGCCCGGCCATTCGGACACGTATCAGAGCTGTGACGTGGGTGCGAACTACCAGTTCACGCCGTTCAACAGCGTTGCCGGCGGCGCCGCGACCACGACCCTGGCCGGCCATCGCTGGACGCAGTTCGAGATCGGCGATATCTACGCGCTGTCGAAGTCGACGCAGTTGTATGTGAATGCGCTGTATGAGCGCGCAGGCTCAAATACGGACGCCGCGTTCTTTACGGCGGGTGTGTCGAGCGGCCGGAACCAGACGATTATTCTGACGGGTATCCACCACTCGTTCTGATGTCAGTCATGTCGGTGTCGCTGCCAACGTCGACGCCGTAAAGCAAACGGCCCGGCTGCTTACGCACCCGGGCCGTTTTATATAAGCGAAAACAGAAGCCGGTTCAGTTCGCCGCAACCGGCTTGCGACGCGCTTGAGCCGCAGTCGGATCATCCGGCCGCGGACGATAGCTGAGCCGCTCGGACAACTCGAGCGCCGCCTGGCAAACCGCGATGATGAGCGGCTCCCGTTCTTCCGCTTCGCCGATATCGGAACGTGGAATGGTGACCGTCAGCGCGGCCGTGATCTTGCCGCTTTGATCGCGCACCGGCGCGCTCACGACCGAAATCCCTCGTTCGAAAGACGCTTCGCTCAATGCATAACCGAGCGCCGCGCTTTCGCGCACTTTCCCATACAGTTCTTCGACAGTCGCCGGCGTGCGTTCGGTGAAACGTTCGAGTTGCGGCTCGGGGTACAACTGGCGCAATTCGTCGAAGCTCAAATCGCCCATCAGCACCTGACCATGGACTGTGGCATGCGCCGGCAGACGCGTCCCGACATGCACCTTCACCGAACTGAACATCGGCTCATGGGTTTGCGCTTTGGCGACGAACACCACGTCGCGCTGGTCGCGGATCAGCAGATGCGTGCTGAGGCCGGTCGCGTCGCGCAAACGTTCGAGAATCGGCGTGCCGACGTCGGTGAGTTCGAGCGAACTCAAGTATTCGAAACCGAGCCGCAGCACCGCGACGCTCAGACGAAAGTAGCGGTCGCCGTTCACGCGCTCGAGAAAGCCTAAAGCTTCGAGCGTTTGCAATAGACGAAATGTGGTGGTGCGCGGAATGCCGATGCGCTTCGACAATTCGGGCGCACCCAGAATCGGCTCGCGCGCGCTGAATTCCGCGAGGATGCGCAGGCCGCGCTCCAGCCCCGGCACGAGATAAGTCGATCCGCCGGTGCTCTCTTCATCGCTGGAATCGGGGGCATCGGCGCCATCCGCGCGAGACAATGCCGCATCGTCCTGCGAAGCCGGGACTGTCGCACCACGTGGCCTTGCGTGCTTGCGTCCCGCTCCTGTCTGCTCTTCTTTTGCCATCTTGGCTGCCGTTTCTGCTGTTCATCGGGTACAGGTCAACATGATAGCGCGAAGCATGCGGCCTTCCGCGCCACCGCCATCGTTTCGCTCGGTGCTATCCTTTGGTGCGGTCCATCGCGCAAGGTCTCACTGCCGCGCGTTGACTCCCGCCAGGCGTCCGGAGGCCACGCTCATGTCCGATTCCGTTCAGATCCAGGTTGCCGACTCACATCTTTATCCGGGCTGCGCAGTGCATATCGCGCACCTGCCCGAACCGGCCCGCGAGGCCGAGGCTATAGTCGAATTCGCGGACGGCTCCGGCGCGCATGCCACCTGCCATCTGCGGACTTTCGACGAACTCGAATTGACCGTTGACGGTTACGCTACGCGGAGGCGTCATCCTGTGGACGCCCGACAATGGCTTCTGCTCGCCGTCGATTCGACGCACAACAGTTGGCGCGTGAAGCGACGATTACCTTAGCTGTGCAGGAACCTTCCGGCCACCTCGACTCCGAGACTCTGAACCCGGTGCCGCGCGCACGCCGCCCCGAGCCGCAGTTATCTCGCTCTATCTGGCTGTTATGCGCCCGTCACGCTAACCACGAAACCTACCGATGACAGACAACGACTCCACCCTGCCGCCGAACCCCGACAACGCCCCCGACGATCCCGAGCGCCGCCGTGTCCTGACCGGGCTTGCGGCGGTCGGCATCGGACTCGCGCTAACCGGCTGCAAGACCGAGCAAAGTACCGCGAGCGACACGGCGCCGCGCAGTGCCGCAGACTTGCGGCTCGACGCCGCGCTACGCGACCAGGTCAAGCAGATCGTGGTGATCTACGCCGAGAACCGCAGCTTCGCGAACCTGTACGGCAACTTTCCCGGCGTTCAGCATCCACTCGACGCGGTGAGCGCCGAGCGTTATCTGCAACTCGATCGCGACGGCAAGACGCCGCTGCCGCGCCTGCCGGCAATCTGGGGCGGCCTCGTGCCGCAAGCGCAGGAGGTGGACGGCAAGCGCTACATGATCGGTCAGAAGGACATTGGCAACTTGCGCAACGGGCCGTTCCACATCGCCGACGCGCAAGGCGCGCCGCTGCCGAACGGCGTAATCACGCGCGATCTGGTGCATCGCTTCTATCAGAACCAGATGCAGATCAACGCCGGGCGCAACAATCAGTTCGCCGCATGGGGCGATTCAGGCGGCCTGGTCATGGGGCATTACCGCAATTCCGCCGACACGCTGCGCCTGTGGAATCTCGCGCAGCAATACACGCTGTGCGACAACTTCTTTATGGCCGCCTTCGGCGGTTCGTGGCTGAACCACATCTTTCTGATCGCGGCGCAGGCGCCGTTCTATCCCGACATCCACAACAGTCCGGCGAAGAAGATGGTCTCGGTGGTGGACGGAGACGATCCGACCGGCACGCGACTCAAGCTGGCGGCCGACTCTCCCCCTTCCGCGCTCGACGGTCCGCCGAAGTTCGTCAACGACGGCGCGTTTACCGCTGACGGCTACGCCGTCAACACGATGGCGCCGCCCTACCAGCCGAGCAACGTGCGTCCGGCCGAAGGCGGCAATCCCGCCTTTGCCGACCCGTCGAATCCGCGCGTGCTGCCGCCGCAAAACTTCGCGACGATCGGCGACCGTCTAACGGACAAGGGCATCGACTGGGCGTGGTACAGCGGTGCGTGGCAGTACGCGTTGGAGCATCAGGACACGGGCGCAGTGCCTGACTTCCAGTACCACCATCAGCCGTTCAACTACTTCATCCATTACGCACCGGGCACTGCCGCGCGGCGCAAGTATCTGCGCGATGCGGGCCTCGGCGACGACGCCTCCACCAACCGCCTGATCGCCGATATCGATGCGGGGCGTTTGCCGCCAGTCACGTTCTACAAGCCGCAGGGCGATCTGAACATGCATGCGGGGTATGCCGACGTCGCATCGGGGGATCGTCACATCGCGAATGTGATCGAGCATATTCAGCGCGGCCCGCAATGGGCCAATACGGTCGTGGTCGTCACGGTGGACGAGAACGGCGGCTGGTGGGATCCGGTCTCACCGCCGAAGGGCGACCGTTGGGGGCCGGGATCGCGAATTCCCGCGTTGGTGATTTCGCCGTTGGCGAAGAAGGGCTATGTCGATCATACGGTGTACGACACCAATTCGATTCTTCGCCTGATTAGCCGCGTGCATGGGCTCGCGCCGCTCGACGGGGTTGTCGCACGAGATCGGGCTTTTGCACAGAATGGCTTGGCGCCGCTTGGGGATTTGACGGGTACGCTGGATCTGGCCTGAGCCGCCTAACTATCTCAGGGGTGGGCAGCAGCACGTCAATCACTGCGCCACCCCGTGCAGCTTCGCAATTACCGAGTCCGAAATCTCTTGTGCGGTCTTCTTGATCGTCTTTTTCTCGTCGCCGCTCGCCATCACGAACTTGGCCGCGATCACGTACGGATTGAGTTTGATCGCCGCACCAGGCTTTCCCTTGCTGTCGGCCTCTTCGACGGCCTGATAGAGCGGCGGCAAATCAGCCGTCCCCAGGCTGTCGCACGATACCGCTACCTGAATATCGTTCTGACCCGCACCAAAACCGACCATCGCACGTCTTAGACGATTGCCTTCGTCGACACTCAGAAACACGCCGCGCACTTGCCAACCCGCTGCGGGTAGTGGCTGACTGGGTGCAATGCGACGCGCGTCGACGCCACCTTTTTTCAAATCCGCAGTCAGCGCGTCCGCCATCTCGTTCACGATGTCCCTGGCGTGATCCTCGGGATTCTTGTCCTGGCCCAACGGTCCCGGACCGCTCGGCAGCAGACCGCGCAGGCGGCGCACACGTTGACCCGGTCCGCTGTCAGGTTTCACGTTGGCCACGTCGAGTTCGAAGTCGGACACATAGACGATCGGCGCCGGCGCTGCAAAGGGGATGCTGTCCGCCGCCGCACCGAGCGTCGATACCGCGCCCAGGCATCCCGCCACCATCGTGAGTTGCAGAAATCGACCCAGCATGGCGCGCCTCCGCGAATGTCTCATCGACGCGGCTATCGTACAGCCGTATGCGCGGTGCGTAAGTTTTTTCGTGCCCGATCGTCATACCTTTTTGCCTTGCATAACACGCGTTGCGGCATAGACTGTTAAAGCCATGCTTCGCAATTTGTATGGAACTGCTATGCGCCTGACCATCCTCATCAACGGTTCCGATCCCACCGTCAGCCACGATTACGCTGTGTTATGGCTCGACACCGATGAACACCGGTGGTCGAGAGAAGCGCATCAAGGGATCGATCTGCCCCCGTGGGGCGAGTTACACGACGACGACAATGGCGTGACCACCCTCTGTGCGCCGAGCACGGACGCGCCGCTGTGTACGCTGCGCGGATTGCATGTTGATCGCAAGCAGCGCGTGAGCGCGGCGCAAGGCGCCGCAGCGTGGACCGCCTTGCCTACGCGCGCGCCGACCCGCGGCTTCTGGCGCTTGCAAGCTGTCGACCGCCAGAACGTGCACGCCGAGCACAGCGTATTCGGTAATTAAGTTCCGGCGCTTTTTCGCCAGTCGAAATTTTTACTCACACATACCGCGCCGCCTGAGCGTGGGTAGCTTCGTGCGCGAGTTCAACCTTCAACACACGCCATACGCTGCATCGCGCGCGCTTAAGCCGGTCTTAAGTTTGCGCGCGTAGAGTTTTAAGTCCACGCATTAGGGTCGCTGCAAAGCGGCCCGCTTTTTTGGTGTGGGCTTTTTTGGTGTGGGCGTTATCCGCTCCATGCGCTCCATGCGCTCCATGCGCTCCATGCGCTCCATGCGCTCCATGCGCTCCATGCGCTCCATGCGCTCCATGCGCTCCATGCGCTAGCATCATTTTCATCGCTGTGGGCGCGGCGCAAAAAGCCTCTTCCTTCCCCCGTGTTTTCCTGTGTTTCACGTCGCTCGATATGGGTTCGCGACGCTATACTTGCGCCCCCATCCCTCGACTGACCGACACATGAAGAAGTGGTTTGCCTGTCTGTTATTCGCCGTTGCCGCTCACGCGAGCGCGGCGCCTTCCTGCACCCAGTTCACCCCGAATGCGCAATGGCCGGTTCTGACCAATCAGAAGATGGCCCCGAAAACGCGCATGCTTTGCTATAGCGATTTCGCGGTGCTGCATTCGGGTATCACGCATGGTCCGCTGTGGTCCGCCGAGCATCTGACGCGCGACCATATCGAAGCCGCCAAAGACATGGTTCGTACCAACAAATTCTTCGAAGATGCGCGTTTGCCCGACGGTGAAGGCGCAACGCTCGCGGACTATAAGCGCAGCGGCTTCGATCGCGGGCATATGAGCCCGGCAGGCAATCGCTGGAATCAGGAAGCGATGGCACAATCGTTTTCGCTGGCCAACGTCGTGCCACAGAACCGCGAGAACAATCAGCGCTTGTGGGCGCGCATCGAAACGTCGGTGCGTAAGATCGCAATGTCGTACGACGATACCTATGTGGTCACCGGGCCGATTTTCAGCGGCCAGCAATTGCAGACCATCGGACCGACGCGCGTCTTCGTGCCGACTCAGTTGTTCAAGGTGGTCTACGTACCGTCCCGGCAGATGGCGTTCGCGGTGATCGTGGACAACATCTCGACCAACCGTTACGACATGAGGACGATTCACGAACTCGAGGCGGCCTCGGGTATCCGTTTTCCGGGTATTCCGGAGAATCTCAAAGATCAGCGGCCGGGAGGACTGAAAGGTGTTTAAACCCTATTCGAACGATGACGACGTGCTCAACATCCAGGGCGATGCACTCACCGTCAGCAACGGCACCACGCGCGTGGTGCTGAACGGAACGCTGGAGCTGACTCGGGACCAGCGCGGCCTGAAGGCTGCGCTGGCGCTGAAGGAAGCGATCGATGCGGTGGTGGCTGCGCTGCAGGCGCAGGCCAGTCTGCCGGCGCAGGTGAAGGACGAGCCCGATGCGAAACCGGGCATTGTGCAGAATCCGTTTCAATAGCGCGCTCACGGAACACGACGTTAGGCTGTTGCTGGTGTAACGGCCGAGACCGCCCCCGCCGGCGTGGCGGGACTGAGATCCAGCGCATTTGCCGTCAGTACGACGTGCTGTTGTGCGCGGACGAAGTGATTGGGGGTTTCGGGCGCACCGGCGAGTGGTTCGCGCATCGGCACTTCGGCTTCTAACCAGATATGATCTGTATTACTAAGGGTCTGACGTCGAATTACGTGCCGATGGGCGGTCTGGTGATGTGCCGGCTGATCGGCGCCGGCGGATTCAGGACCCCGATATGTATCCGCCGTTACGTTTTGTCACCAGAGCACCGTCAACTGCTGTCCTCCGGCCAACGTTAAACCGGCAGCGCTGAAATATTTCAGCCGCTGCACAAAGAACAACCGGTTTAACCAGGAGTTACATCATGAAGACGCTTTTCGCTGCTCTCGCTTCCGCTCTCGTCGTGTCGACCGCATTCGCACAAACCGCCGCGCCGGCGGCCGCGCAACCCGCACAAACGCAGCCCGCCGGCCAAGCGAATCTGAAGGCGAGCACCGCCGCGCAAACCGGCGCCGCCGACAATGGCACGGCGACGACGAATGCGCCGACTAAAGCTGCTACGAAAGCGCATGTGAAAAAGGCTTCCGCCACACACACGGCGAAGACGCACAAAGCCACCAAGAAGACTCCGGTCGACACAAGCGCAAGCAAGACCAAGACGGACAGCACGAAAGAGGCCAGCACTGCCCCGGTAAAAACCGACGGCGCAAAAACCGACACGACGAAAGCGCAATAACACGTGATCGGTTTTCGGCACGCACCGGCCAGGCATGCGTAGTTAATCGAAGCCGAACTGTGCCGTTCAGGGAGGGCGAGTCTAATGACTCGCCTTTTTTTCGTCAGACACCCCAATTTTTGCACTGCGTTTACCCGTAGACGTCTAATCTCGAACTGTCTTGATCAACCATGGCGTCAACGAACGCCGCATCAAATGGCTCTCACGCAATCAATCGACGGCTTCGAAATGCAGCCGCTCAGCGCGCCGCCGGCCCAACGCAACAATGTGATTCCCTTCCCCGCGGCTCGCGCCCGCTTGCAGGTGACCCTGCCCCACCCTCCGCACGATCTTCCTGGCACCCAGCTGCGCACCCTGCTTCATTCTCCGCTCGGCGTGTATGTGATCAGCACAGAGGCCGTGCGCGAAGAAGTACGGGTGCAACTCGACATTGCGCTCGACGACCTCGATTTCACCTTGCATACGCTGGTCTCGACACTCCCGGCAGCACTGATCGGACCATTGAAGCGCCACCAAGCCGTCGCAAAGGCACACTAATCATGTTTTCAGGGATCTGGTTACCCATCGTTACCCCGTTGCGGAATGGCGAAGTCGACGTCGACGCGTTGCAGCGCCTCGCGGACTACTATCTGCGCACGGAGATCAGCGGTTTTGTCGCCTTGAGCACGACGGGCGAAGCCGCTTTGTTACAGGAATCGGAACGCCTCACCGTGTTGCAGGCGCTGACCGATGTGATCGGCTCCCGTTTGCCGATGCTGATCGGCGTCGGCGGCGCCAATACGCGCGACGTCCTGCACGATATTCAACGCTATGAGCGCCGGGACTGTGCGGGTTACCTAGTGTCACCCCCATCGTATGTATGTCCGGATCAGGCCGGCGTGCAATGGCATTTCGAACAGGCCGCACTCGCCACCGAGCGCCCCATTGTTTTGTACAACGTCCCGCATCGGACCGGCGTAACGATTGCGCCGGATACAGTTGCGCGCCTCACCGAGCACGGCAACATCGTCGCGATCAAGGAATGCGTGAAGGAGCACTTCAGCAAGCTGAGCGGCCTGCCGATCAACGTGCTGTGCGGCACCGACGAAGCATTGGACGACTGTCTGAACAACGGCGGCACAGGCGGCATTCTGGCAAGCGCACATGTTTGCGCGGATCTTCTGGTTGCCGTACAGGAATTGATCCGGGCCGATCGCGCCCCGGACGCCCGCAGTCTGTTCGCCTGCTTGCTGCCCGTGTTGCGTCTGCTGTTCGCCGCGCCCAATCCGTCCGCGATCAAAGCCCTGCTGGCCTTCGATCATTCAATGACGGACGAAACGCGCATGCCGATCACACGCGCTTCGGCACAACTCGTCGAGCGCCTGAGCACCGCGCGCGACCGGTTGCAAGACCTGCGCGCCGAGTTTGCCGGGGTGATGAGCTAACGGGCTAAAGCAAGAACAGGAAGGTCCGAGGAAGAATGCGCCGCGAATCAGTTCATCATTCGTGGCGCAAACTTGCGTCCAGGCGCTGCATCCGCAGCACGACGCGCTGCGCATAGCCGCGGCCGCCGCCGCTGTAGCGAAGCAGCGCGGCGTCGAGATCGCCGCCGCTCTCATCGAGGTAGCCGCGCAAGATGATCGAGCCGATCCGCACGTTGATCGCCGGATCGGACAAGTCAGTTGTGCCCGCAATCAATTGTGGATGCGCAGCGGGCAAGACCTGCATAAGTCCTCGCGCGCCTGCGATGCTGACCGCGTGGCGATCGAAACTCGACTCGACCGACATCACTGCAAGCAGCAACACCGGCGAGATGGCTTGGCGCTCGGCTTCGATCAATACCGCGCGCGCGATCTTCATGGATTCCAATGGCGCAACGCGAAACTGCGCGCGCAGCATGGCGGTGATATCGCTGAGCGCCGGCAAGCCGGCGTCAGGCGCGGCGTCGCTCGCGACAGTTGGCGCGGCCAATGCCGATTGTGCGTCGGCGGCCTGCACCGCCGCCGCAAGCGAGAAGACGATCGCCGCGAACATGACCTTCAAGCCGACTTTCGGGCGAAGGTCTCGTTGTGTTTTCACACCATTCAGAGCGCTCTTTCCATGCATGTGTTCGCTTCCTGACCGGGGGTGCCTCGACCTTACCGGGCTTGGTGTAGCGAATCGCCAAAGAAATAGGGGTGCGCCGTAAAATGCTTATAAAGATCCAGCATCGCGCGGGACCGCGGCGCGACTTATACGCATCTTTTGCTCTGCTTGCTGGGAACTCGGTTCGATCAATCCCCCGCTGGGTTCAGCTCAGCTAGCGCGTTGAGCTTTTGCGCATCGGCGATTTCGATTTCCGCATAGCCCAGCTTCAACGCACCCTGCGTTTCGAACTGTTTGAGCACCTGATTGATCGTCTGCCGCGACAAAGCCAGCATCATCGCCAGGTCCTCCTGCGGCACTTTGAGCACACGCCGCAGTGCGCCGGGTTCGCCGTAGCCGCCTGCCATCAACAACAAGCGGCGCGCCACGCGCTGCGCAGCCGGAAGCAAGGCGGCTTCTTCAATGGCATCGAACGCGAGGCGCAGCTTTTGGGTCAACAACAAACCGAAGACATGCCAATACTCGGGCGCGCGTTCGAGCAGCGCGGCAAGCGCGGCGCGCGGCACATGAAACAGCTCGGCATCGCGTTCGGCATACGCGTCATGGGTTCGCGGGCGGTTATCGAACAACGCGATCTCACCGAACCAGTTGACCGGCTCGATGACCGCAAGCAACGCTTCCTTGCCGGCCGAACTCGCCGCGCCAATTCGCACCAGACCGTCCAGCACGCAATAGAGGCCGTCGTCGGAATCGCCGCGCGTAAAGAGCCGTTCACCGGCCGTGAGGCGCTCGACACGCCCCGCCTGGATCAACTGCGCCTGCATGGCAGCGGGCGCCGAGCGAAACCACGCACTGCGCTCAAGCAGCGTGGCAAGCTCATTCGATGAAAAACTCACAGTCATAGGACGGCATCCGTGCCCGATTGTCGGCTACCCGATGGTTTCAAATTCGGCTGCCCGCGATTATGCTGACTTTGATCGAGGAGCGGCACCCATGAGAACGCTGACGCAACAGCTTACGCAATACGCGGCCTACCATCGTGACCGGCGCAATATCGCCACGCATTTCATCGGCATTCCGATGATCGTGCTGGCGCTGGCGGTGTTGTTGAGCCGGCCGGCTTTCGGCTTCGGTGCGCTGCCGTTTTCGTTGCCGTTTGCCTTATCGCCCGCGTGGGTGTTGTTCGCCGCGGCGAGCGTCTATTACCTCGTGCTCGACGTGCCGCTCGGGGTAATGATGACCGTGGTATCGGTGTTGTGCGTCGCGTGCGGACAGTGGCTCGCTGCGCAAGCTACGCTCACCTGGCTCGCCTCGGGCATCGGACTATTCGTGGTCGGCTGGGTGTTTCAGTTCATTGGCCACGTCGCATATGAACATCGCAAGCCGGCATTTGTCGACGATGTGATCGGCCTGCTGATCGGGCCGCTCTTCGTCCTCGCTGAAGCATTGTTCGGTTTCGGCTGGCGGCCGGCGCTGCGCGAAGCGATCGAGGCGCAGGTCGGCGCGACGCGCATCAATGCGGATCGCGCGGCGGCGCATCGCTGAAGCGAGGCTCAGCGCGTCGCAAAGCGAACGAGCCGCACGCTATGCAATGCCGTCAGCGCAACCGCAATCCAGATCGGAATATACGTGACTAATTGTGCGGCACTGAGCGTCTCGCCGAGCAACGTGATCGAGACAAACACGAGCAACACCGGTTCGACATACCCGAGGATGCCGAACAATGCGATCGGCAATAACCGGCTCGCCTTCAGATACGAAGCGAGCGCAATGGTGCTGAGCGCGCCGAGCCCTGGCAACAGCAAGCACCACATGTCGATACGGTTGCCGATCGTCGCAAGCGACCCGCCGATGACGACAAACACCGCCGCCGCGGGCAGCAGCAGCGCCATTTCCACCGTGAACATGGCCAGCGAATTTTGGTTGATTTTGCGGCGCAGCACGAAATACGGTGGATAGCCGAGTGCGACGAGCAAGGTGGGCCACGAAAAGGCACCCGTCATCCACAGTTCATGCGCGACGCCCAAAGCGGCGCAGATAACAGCGAGCCACTGCAGACCGTCGAGACTCTCGTGATAGTAGAAGCGCCCCACCAGCACCATCACGAGCGGCAGCAGAAAATAGCCGAGCGAGACTTCAAGCATGCGCCCATGCAGCGGCGCCCATAGAAACACCCACAGCTGCGCGCCCAGCAAACCTGCGCTGACAACCATCGCGGCGCCGAGCTTCGGTTCCGTCACCATACGGTAAAGAAGTTGCCGAAGAATAGGCAGGCGTTTGCGCAGCACGATCAGCAGAAGCGCCCCGGGGACGGTCCACACGACACGCCACGCGAAGATGTCGAGACCGCTCAGCGGCGCAAGCAACTTGGCGTAAGCGGACAGTAAAGCAAACATCGCCGACGCGCCGAGTGACAACGCGATCCCGCGCTTTGGGTCATACTGGTTCATCGCGCGGCTCGTGGCTCAATCCCTTTGGCATGCGGTGCGGGGGCGCGAGCAGATGCAGAAACAGGTGTGTGCGGCGCAGCATACGGCTGCACGCCTCGAGTTGTTGTCATTAGAAGTGAAGTCTCACAAGCTGGCAGTGCAGCGGGTAGTGCGTATCAGGCGCTGCGCTTTTATCTTCGATAAGCGATGCAAGCGGGCATTCTAGACGGGTTCCACGCCAACATGCTCGCTCATTCCTTGCGATTGGCAGCAATTTTTCCCGTGCGCATCGCGCGCCGATGCACTAGAACATAACTTCACGTGCGCCAGGCAAATCCGCAACTGCAACGCCGGCCATTTCCCGTGCAGTTGCTCAAGCGCGAATCTTGCTACGAAGTCTGGCGACACCGTTTGCAACGTCATCTGGGAGATCCTGGATATCCGTCGCAACCGTCAACCGTCAACCGTCATTTGCAACCGTCATTTGCAACCGTCTTCTGCAGCATCAATGAGCCGGGCTGGCAAAGGCAGTCCACGCGGACCGGGCCAGCCCTTCTTCCTCACGGCATGCATCAACTGCGTTTCGCCGCGCATCCAGCCCTTCTTCCTCACGGCATGCATCAACTGCGTTTCGCCGCGCATGCCGCCGCCCGGCCAGCAATCCCGCTCATCGAATGTGACTACTGGAGCCAGCATGACCCAGCCAGCCCTCTCGCACGACGCATCGCCCGATCTGCTTCGCGCTACCTTCGCCGCCGACGTACGCGCCGGACTCACGCACACGCCGCAGAAAGAGCTGCCGTCGAAGTATCTGTATGACGAAGTAGGCTCCGCGCTGTTCGAAGTGATCACCGTGCTGCCCGAATACGGCGTGACACGCGCCGAGGAGCGGCTGCTCACGAAGCACGCGGCGGATATCGTCGCGCACCTGCCGCACGACGTGACCGTCGCCGAACTGGGCAGCGGCAGCGGCCGTAAAACGCGGCGCATTCTGGAAGCGCTGTGTAAAAAGCGCCCCACTTCTTACTTCCCGATTGAAATTTCGCGCAGCGCGCTGCAGTTGTGCAGGCGCGAACTCGGCGACATCGAGCGCATCTCGATCGTCGGCTATGAACGCGATTACCTGGCCGGACTGGCTGAAGTGAGCAAGAACCGCGCGGCGGACGAACGCTTACTCGTGCTGTTTCTTGGCAGTACGATCGGCAATTTCGGCCGACTCGCGGCGACGCGTTTTCTGCGCGATATCCGCAACATGCTTGCGCCCGGCGACGCGCTGCTGCTTGGCACGGACCTGATCAAGCCGACGCCGGTGCTCGTGGCCGCCTACGACGATGCGATCGGCGTGACCGCATCGTTCAATCTGAATCTGCTGGCGCGCGTCAATCGCGAACTCGACGGCGATTTTCCGCTCGATGCGTTCGAGCACGTCGCGCGCTTCAATCCGGACGCGCGCAGCATCGAGATGCATCTGCGCGCGAAACGCAATGTCACCGTACACGTGGGCGCCGCGCAATTGACGGTCTCGCTCAAAGCAGGCGAAACCATCTGGACCGAGAGCAGCCACAAATATCGCGCGGACGAGATGCCCGCGATCGCCGACGATGCCGGCTTCGTGTGCAGCCATCAGTGGGTCGAAGATGGATGGGGGTTCGCTGAGAGTTTGCTGGTGGCGCGCTAGGCGCTCAGTCGTGCCTCGGTGGCCTCGGTGGCCTCAGTGCTGCTCGAAGCGCTCGTAACGCTTTTCGGTCGCGCGCTCCTCGCCGGTCACTTCGGTCACGCGCGCCGCCGGCGGCCCGTGCCGCAGCCACGACAGCATCCGGTCGACCTGGTTGGCCGAGCCCTGCAACATGGCTTCGACGGAGCCGTCGTCGAGATTCGCCACCCATCCCTTGATACCGAGCGCGTGGGCCTGCCGCACAGTGGCGTGGCGAAAGCCCACGCCCTGTACGGTCCCGCGCACCCGCACGTAATACGTTTCGATCCGCTGATCCAGATCCGGGGCCATGCCGTCCTCTCCTGTGTCCCATGCAACGCAAATCTTTCAAGCCGGCATTCTAGTCGCGTCGCGACGAGAATGCTCGGCGATGTCTCAGTTCGCCTGCGCGTCCAGGCCGCCCGGCGCGACACGCGGCCCGCGCGACACGTACAATCCGTCGACTGTCACGCAGGGAATGAAAGAGAATGACCGAACAGAATCGCGATCTCGTGCTCGTGACCGGCGCATCCGGCTTCGTGGGCTCGTCGGTGGCGCGCATCGCGCAGCAGAAGGGTTTCAAGGTGCGCGTGCTGGTGCGCGCTACCAGTCCACGCAAAAACGTCGAGGCGCTGGATGCGGAAATCGTCGTCGGCGATATGCGCGACGAAGCGTCGATGCGCAACGCGCTGCGCGGCGTGCGCTATCTGCTGCACGTCGCGGCAGACTATCGCCTGTGGGCGCCAGACCCGAGCGAAATCGAGCGCTCGAATCTCGAAGGCACCGAGGCGACCATGCGCGCGGCGTTGAAGGAAGGGGTCGAGCGCATCGTCTACACGAGCAGCGTGGCCACGCTGAAAGTCACCAGTTCCGGTCAGTCCGCGGACGAGACCTCGCCGCTCAAAGCCGACCAGGCGATCGGCGTGTACAAGCGCAGCAAGGTGCTGGCCGAACGCGCGGTGGAGCGCATGATCGCCGAGGACGGCCTGCCGGCCGTAATCGTCAACCCGTCCACGCCGATCGGTCCGCGCGACGTCAAGCCGACGCCGACCGGTCGCATCATCGTCGAGGCGGCGCTCGGCAAGATTCCCGCGTTCGTCGATACGGGGCTGAACCTCGTGCATGTGGATGACGTGGCCGCCGGCCATTTTCTCGCCCTCGAACGTGGCAAGATCGGCGAACGCTACATTCTCGGCGGCGAAAATCTGCCGCTGCAACAAATGCTGGCGGATATCGCGGCGCTGACCGGCCGCAAAGCGCCGACGCTGAGTTTGCCGCGCTGGCCGCTTTATCCGCTCGCCGCGGGCGCCGAAGCAGTCGCCAAGATCACGAAGCGCGAACCGTTCCTCACCGTCGACGGTTTGAAAATGTCGAAGAACAAAATGTACTTCACGTCGGCGAAAGCGGAACGCGAGCTCGGCTATCGCGCGCGACCTTATCGCGAAGGCTTGAGCGATGCGATCGAATGGTTCAGGCAAGCCGGGTATTTAAAGCCCTGATCAAGTCCTAACCCGGACACGATACTCCGCGCCGGGCCGCGCAAGCCGCATCACCCAGGTCGTGCAGGCCACGCCGGACGCTCCGGCGTGGCCTGCACGCACTTTGTTACAACGTCACTGTGTTTGCGACAGGTAAAAGCCTACGCGCAGCAGTTAAAATCGTGGGTCTTACCAGAGAAACCTCGCATGAATCTTCATGAACAGCTCGGCGCGCTGGAAATGGGCGTCGATCAGCTCATCCAGGCTGTCGTGGCCCCACAGGCCGAAAACATCCCCCAGACACCCGCAGAGGCCGCAGCGCAGGCAGCGCCGGTGGCCAATCACGTCTCATCCGAATCGCAAGCGCAAGACGTTGCGCCTGAAGCAGCGGCGGTCGCGGTAGAGGCAGCGGAGCCGGCACCGGCGCCTGGCGAAGAACCGGCCGCCCAGTTGCAGCCGACGCTCGAAATCAACCGCCCCGCGCAGAACGAGATCACGATGACCATCGGCGGTCAGACGGTCGCGCTGGGTGCTGAGCAGATCGGGCAATTGATCGAGGAATTGTCGAACGCACGTGCCTCGATGAAGCCGGAACCGCCGCCCGGCATCCCGCCGGGCTGGCGCTTCGTCTCGACGAAAAACCCCGTCATGGCCGTGCAGAAACAGTCGAATGGCGACCGTCTGCTGGTGATGCGCCACACCGGCCACGGCTGGGTGCCGTTCACGTTCTCGCCCGACATGGTGATCCAGATGTACATGATGCTCACCAAGGGCTGATATAAAGGTCGATTTAAAAAAGCGGCGCCTGAATGAACTGAACCCCAAAAAGCGTGGACGGGTGTCCAAATTTTTGGGGTTCAGTTTAGAGTGCGCCGCTTTTCTTTTCGTCTGATAAATCTCTGAATGCGCGTCTCAGCGCTCCTGCACCGGCGCCTGCACCCGCGCCTTCCATTGGCCGCCCTTGCCGCGCCAGTAGCGCACCGCCGACGCGAACGTCGCGCCGACATAGAACAAAGCCACCAGCGGCAGAAACGGCGCCCACAGCGGCGAGCGGCGGTAATAGCCGAGCATCGGCGCATAAGCGCAGCACATGAGCGCCCAGGCAAGCCACGCCGGCCAGCCCTGCGGACCGAGCACCAGCGCAGCCACCGGCGGCATCAGGTAGATGATCGTCATGCCCAACAGCGTGCCTGCCAGCAGCAGCGGCGAGTAATGCAACTGGGTAAAGGCCGTGCGCGCGATCATGTTCCAGATCTCACGCCAGCTGTCGTAAGGACGCAGCGACACGCTGCGCGCCGCCACATCCAGACGGATCGGGTGACGCCCCGTGCCGCGATGCTTGATCCGCGCAGCAAGGCTGCAATCGTCGATCAGTTCGGCGCGAATCGACTCGATGCCGCCCGCTTCTTCGAGCGCGCTGCGCCGGACCAGCATGCAGCCGCCCGCAGCTGCGGCCGTGCGGTTGCGCGGGTTGTTGACCCACGAAAACGGGTACAGCTTCGCGAAGAAGAACACGAAGGCCGGGATCAGCGCCTTCTCCCAGAACGAATCGCAGCGCAGACGGACCATCAGCGAGACGAGGTCGCGCTTTTCCGCATCCGCACGGGCGACGAGTTGTGCGACGGCGTCGGCGGGATGGCCGATGTCCGCGTCGGTGAGCAGCAGGAAATCGGCCGGCAGGCCGAGCGTGCGCACCGCCTCGATACCTTGCGACTGCGCCCACACCTTGCCGGACCAGCCCGGCGGCAGCGGCTTCGCGCTCAGGACCGTCAGGCGATCGGGGCATTGCAGTTGCAACGCGGCCGCGCGGGCGGCGTCGGCGGTGCCGTCGGTGCTGTGGTCGTCGACGACAATGACGTGGAACTCGCCCGGATAGTCCTGCTCGAGCAGAGTTGTGACTGCTTGCGCGATCACATCGACCTCATTGCGTGCCGGCACGACGGCGGCAACCGCAGGCCAGGTTTCACGCGGTTCGAGCGTGAGCGGCGTGGCGGGACGCGCCCGCCAGAAACCGCCACGCGCGAACAACAACACGCACCAGATCAGCAGGGAAAGACACGAAAGAAGAAACAGAACCACCGCCATTAACCATTACCCTCGAGTGAACCCGCGTGGACGCCGACGCGTCGCGACAGACGCATCACCACAGTGCGTGCCGCGACGACGCACCAGTCAAGCAAGCCGCCGGATGGCGCCGCACAGCTCGATTCGCAGCCGCCCGGGAGTACGCAACGCGAGCGGCAGTTTATACTGCGCAATCGCGCCGGCGAGCTTGCCGAACAGGAGTGGGTGCACCGGCGCCGCGCGCCGCTCTGATCCGACGCCCATCCAGCGAGCCTTGAAACCTTTCTGTAATGCGGTCGCAAACGTGCACCGCAGGACCACGTAGTTTAAGGGTTCCGCCAAACCGGTGCAGCGTGTAATCATTGCCATCCGCGCATTGCCACCCGCGCATTGCCGCCTGCGCCACGGATGCGGTGCCGAACGGCGAGCCCTCGGTGCGGCGGCTGCCCAACACCTTGGCAGGCGTGCAGAGCAAAGCCGGCCTGATAGCGTTAGAATGCGCGTTTGGTTTTGCTGTACCGGCCTCATCGCCGGGGCTCAAGACGTCAACTAAATAGATGGTCGCGGCGATAAAGTCATAATTACCGACTTCTTCGAGACCCGCGTCAGTCGGAGTTCGCCAATTTATGCGAGTCATCCTTGCTCAGCCCCGCGGCTTTTGTGCGGGTGTTGTTCGTGCCATCGAGATTGTCGATCGCGCGTTACAGCAACACGGCGCGCCCGTGTATGTCCGCCACGAGATTGTTCACAATCGCCACGTGGTAGACAATTTGCGCCAGAAAGGCGCGCGCTTTGTCGAAGAACTCGATGAGGTGCCGCATGGCGCCGTGGCGATTTTCAGCGCACATGGTGTCGCGCAGACCGTCGAGCGCGACGCGGAACAGCGCGGCCTCGACGTGCTCGACGCGACCTGCCCGCTCGTGACCAAAGTTCACGTGCAGGGGCGCCAATATGTGGCTGCGGGCCGTACCCTGATCCTGATCGGCCACGCAGGCCATCCGGAAGTGGAAGGCACGATCGGCCAGATTCCCGGCACGGTGCTGCTGGTGCAGAGCGAGGCCGAAGTCGCGCATCTGGACCTGCCGCTCGATACGCCGCTTGCGTACGTCACGCAGACCACGCTTTCGGTCGACGACACGCGTGGCATCATCGACGCCTTGCTGCGCCGCTTCACCGACATCGTCGGTCCCGACACGCGCGACATCTGCTACGCCACGCAAAACCGTCAGGCGGCGGTGCGTGAGCTGAGCAAAGAGGTCGAGGTGCTGCTGGTGGTGGGCGCAACCAACAGTTCGAACTCGAACCGGCTGCGCGAGATCGGCAGCGAAACCGGCGTGGCGAGTTATCTCGTCGCCGATGGCTCGGAAGTGAAGCCGGAGTGGTTTGCGAACGTGCAGACCGTCGGCATCACGGCTGGTGCTTCCGCGCCGGAAGAGATGGTAACGAACGTAATCGATGCGCTGCGCGCATTGGGGCCTGTCGATGTCACGACGATGGCGGGCCGTGAAGAGAAAGTCGAATTCAAGTTGCCATCGAAACTGATGCAACCACTCGCTGCACGCGAAGTTTAAGGAGGACGTCTTGTCTATTCCGCTGCTACAGAAAGTCCGGGTTGGCGCATACATCATGCGTCAGCATCTCTCTGGCAACAAACGCTACCCGCTCGCCTTGATGCTGGAGCCGCTGTTCCGCTGCAATCTTGCCTGTAATGGCTGCGGCAAGATCGATTATCCGGATCCCATCCTGAATCAGCGTCTGTCGCTCGAAGAATGCCTTGGCGCAGTCGACGAATGCGGCGCACCGGTCGTTTCGATTGCAGGCGGCGAGCCGCTCCTGCACAAGGAAATGCCGCAGATCGTGAAGGGCATCATCGCGCGCAAGAAGTTCGTGTACCTGTGCACGAATGCGTTGCTGATGGAAAAGAAGATGGACGACTACGAGCCGAATCCGTACTTCGTCTGGTCGGTTCACCTGGACGGCGATCAACAGGCGCACGATCACTCGGTGTCGCAGGAAGGCGTGTACGACAAGGCTGTCGCCGCCATCAAGGAAGCGAAGCGCCGCGGTTTCCGCGTGAACATCAACTGCACGTTGTTCAACGACGCCGTGCCGGAACGCGTCGCCGCGTTCTTCGACACGCTCGGCCCGATGGGCGTGGACGGTATCACCGTCTCGCCGGGTTACGCGTATGAACGCGCGCCGGATCAGCAGCACTTCCTGAACCGCGACAAGACCAAGCAACTGTTCCGCGAGATTTTCAAGCGCGGCAACAACGGCAAGAACTGGTCGTTCAGCCAGTCGGGCATGTTCCTCGACTTCCTGGCCGGCAATCAGACGTACGAGTGCACGCCTTGGGGCAACCCGGCGCGTACGGTGTTCGGCTGGCAGAAGCCGTGCTACCTGGTCGGCGAAGGCTACGTGAAGACCTTCAAGGAACTGATGGAAACCACGGAGTGGGAAAAGTACGGCACGGGTAACTATGAGAAGTGCGCGGATTGCATGGTGCACTGCGGTTTCGAAGCGACTGCCGTGATGGATACGGTGGCGCACCCGTTGAAGGCGTTGAAGGTCAGCTTGCGCGGCCCGAAGACTTCCGGCGCCTTTACCAAGGATATTGCTTTGGACAAGCAGCGTCCCGCTGAGTACGTGTTCTCGCGGCACGTCGAGATCAAGCTCGAAGAAATTGGGCGCGCTGGAAAGGGTAAGAAGGTGCAGACGGCGGCTTCCGCTTCCGCACACTGAGAACTTCTGGCATTGGGGCGGCTATGTCCGCCCCATGACTGACGCGCATGTTTCGCAAAAAAGCGCGGTGGCCCGATTGCCACCGCGCTTTTTCTTTTTTGGCTGACTTCAGCCTGCGCTGCGTGCGTTATGCGCAGTCAGGAACTTGATCAGGCCGTCAATGCCGCCCTTGGAAATCTGATCGGCAAACTGCGTCTGATACACCTGAATCAGCCAGGCGCCCATCATGTTGATGTCGTAAATCTTCCAGCCGTTGGCGCCCTTGGTCAGCCGGTAGTCGATGGCATCGTCACCGCCGTTGCTGATCACGTGCGACTGCACCACCAGATCCTTGGCGCCGGCCGCCTCATTGACAGGCAAAAACTTGAACTTCACGTCCTGATCCCGCAACTGCGAAAGCGATGATGCATAAGTGCGCACCAGCAGCAGCGTAAACTGGTCATATAACTGCTTTTGCTGCTCAGGGGTTGCAGTGCCCCATGCCTTCCCGACCGCGATCCGCGTGGTGCGCTGAAAATCGGTAGCCGGCACAAATCGCGTTTGAACCAGCTCGGTAATCTTCGCCATATCGCCACCGCGCGCCTGTGGATCGGCCTTCATCGCGGCCACCGTGCCTTCGACGGCACTCTTCACCACCGCATCGGGCGCGCTTTGCGCATAGGCCGCAGTGGACACCACAGCCGCAGCCAGAAAAGCAGACAGATAACGTTTCATACGCTCGCCAAATCCCCAAGAAGTAAGCGCTGGCAGGCTCACGAGCCCACAGCGAATGCAGGATAGACCAGTATACCGATATTGCGTTCCCGCCCCATCCACGCCATCTGGGAGCCGGCCTTGCTACCGAAGTGGAACCGAGTCGCTCTGGCTCTGTATACTTGTGCACTTTCGTCAAAAACACTATCCGTGATAAGGCCACCTCCGCCTACATGCTGAAGTCATCTATTGTCCGCCTCGTCGCCTATTCGGTGCGCCATCCATCACGGATCATCGCCGTGTCGCTCGTGCTCGCCGTTTTGAGCGGCTTCTACGTTGCCTATAACTTCAAGATCAACACGGATATCGGCCGTCTCGTCGAGACCAACAAGCAATGGTCGTCGCTCGAAAATGCCATGGACGCAGCCTTCCCGGATCGCGGTCAAACCGTGCTGGTGGTGGTCGAAGCCCGCGCACCGGAGTTTGCCGATGCCGCCGCCAATGCCCTGACAGCCGCGCTCAAAGCCGATCCGAAGGAGTTTATCGCGGTCTCGCAGCCCGCCGGCGGCCCGTTCTTTGAACACAATGGCCTGTTGTTCCCGTCGACCGACGAGGTCCTCTCGACCACCTCGCAGCTCGTCCAGTCGCGCCCGCTCGTCAATGCCCTTGCGCACGATCCGAGCCTGACCGGCCTCGCCGGCACGCTCACCACGAGCCTCTTGCTGCCGCTGCAGCTCGGTCAGGTGAAGCTGGCCGACATGAGCCATTTGCTGTCGCAAAGCGCAACCACGTTCGACCGCGTGCTGGCCGGCCAACCGGCGGCCTTCTCATGGCGCGCGCTGGTCGATAAGGGCGCCGCCACGGATCCGGCGCGCGCCTTCGTCACGGTGCAGCCGGTCGTGAACTACGACGCGCTGGAACCGGGCGCGAGCGCGTCGAAAGCGATCCGCGCCACCGCCGCCTCGCTGCACCTCGATACGCGCTATGGCGCCACGGTCCGCCTGACCGGCGAACAGCCGCTCGCGGACGAAGAATTCGCGTCGGTCCAGGACGGCGCCGCGCTCAACGGCATCGGCACCTTCATCGTCGTGCTGGTCATTCTGTGGCTGGCACTGCGTTCGAGCCGCATGATCGTCGCCGTGTTCATCACGCTGTTCGTCGGGCTCGCGATCACCGCGGCGCTCGGCCTGCTGCTGGTCGGCGCGCTCAACATGATTTCGGTCGCCTTCATGGTGCTGTTCGTCGGGCTCGGGGTCGATTTCGGCGTGCAGTTCGGTGTCAAATATCGTGAGGAGCGCAATCGCGACAACCGTCTTTCCGCCGCCCTCATGCATACCTCACATAGCATCGGCGTGCCGCTGACGCTCGCTGCCGTGGCGGTCGCGCTGAGCTTCTTCTCGTTCCTGCCGACGGCTTACCGCGGCGTGTCGGAATTGGGCGAGATCGCCGGCGTCGGCATGTTCGTCGCGTACTTCACCAACATGACGCTGCTGCCGGCGCTGCTGAAAGTCTTCAACCCGCCGGTCGAAGCCGTTTCGCCCGGCTTCAAGCAACTGGCCCCCGTCGACGATTTCCTCGATCATCACCGCAGGCCGGTGCTGATCGGAACGCTCATTGTGGTGATCGGCGCTTCGCCGTTGCTCACGCATTTGCACTTCGACTTCAACCCGCTGCATCTGAAGGACCCGCACACGGAATCGATGGCGACGCTGCTGTCGCTGAAGGATTCGCCGGAAGCTGCGGTCAACAATGTAAGTGTGCTGGCGCCCACGCTGGCCGACGCGGACCAGAAGGCCGCACGTCTGCGCACGCTGCCGGACGTGGGCCGCGTGACCACGCTGGACACCTTCATCCCGGACGAGCAGCAGCAAAAGCTGATGCTGATCGCCAGTGCCGCGCAGCAACTCTTGCCCGCACTGCAGCAACAGTCCGCGCCTCAAGCCACGGACGCGGTGCGCGTCGCCGCGTTAAAGCGCGCGTCGAACCAGCTCTCGCTCGCCGCCGACGACCACCCGGGCCCGGGCGCCGCCGAAGCCAGGCATCTGTCCGCGACGCTGCAAAAGCTGGCCGCCGCCGACGCCGCCACGCGCGAGCACGCCGAAACCGCGATGTCCGAGCCGCTGCGCATCGCGCTGCAGCAACTGGCGGATCTGCTGCAGCCAACCGAGATTACTCGCGACAACCTGCCCAAGGAGATCACCACAAGCTGGGTCTCGAAGGACGGCCGCGCGCTCGTCGACATCGCGCCGAAGGTAAAACCCGGCACCGATCCAAACGACGACGCAATGCTCGCCCGCTTCGTCCACTCGGTGAAGAAAGCGGAGCCGGACGCGATCGGCGGCCCGATTTCGATCCTGAATTCCGCGGATACGATCATCAAGGCGTTCCTGCAGGCGGCCGGCTACGCGTTGCTGTCGATTGCCGTGCTGTTGTGGATTGCGCTGCGGCGGCTCAGCGACATGCTGCGCACCCTGGTTCCGCTACTGGTGTCAGCACTGGTAACGTTGGAGTTGTGCGTGGTGTTCGGCATGCCGCTGAACTTCGCGAACATCATTGCGCTGCCCCTGATGCTGGGCGTCGGCGTAGCATTCAAGATTTATTTTGTCATGGCGTGGCGCAACGGGCAGACTGGCCTTTTGCAGTCGAGCCTCACGCATGCTGTGTTGTTCAGCGCAGCGACCACGGCAACGGCGTTCGGCAGCCTCTGGCTGTCGCACCATCCGGGTACGTCGAGTATGGGACGCTTGCTGGCGCTCTCGTTGTTTTGTACGCTGATCGGCGCTGTGGTGTTCCAACCTGTACTTATGGGCAAGCCGCGCCCACGTCGCGCGAAGCACAAAGGAATATAAGTATGAAGATGCGAACCACCGTGCTGGCGCTGACCGCAACCGGTCTGATCTCCGGTTGCGCGACCGGCCCCGACCGCAAACCGGGCGACCCGTTCGAACCGGCCAATCGCGTGATTTTCAATTTCAACGACGGCGTGGACCGCTTCATTGCCGTTCCGGTCGCCAAGGGTTACCAGAAGGTGACACCGCAGCCGTTGCGCACGGCGGTGAGCAACTTCTTCTCGAATCTGGGCGACCTGACCAACGTCGCCAACAACCTGTTGCAGCTGAAGTTCACGGACGCGACTGAAGACTTTGTGCGTTTCGCGTTCAACTCGACCTTTGGGCTCGGCGGCCTGCTCGACTGGGCGACGCCGGCTGGCTTGCCGAAGCACCACCAGGACTTCGGTTTGACGCTGGGCCACTGGGGCGTCCCGTCGGGCCCCTACGTTGTCTTGCCGCTGTTTGGTCCGAGCACGGTGCGTGACAGCATGGGTCTGATCGTGGACGTGAAGTTCAACCCGCTGAACTACATTGAGCCGGCGGTACGCAATCCGCTGTACGTGCTGCAGTTCGTGAGCGTGCGCTCCGACCTGCTGGGCGCATCCAACCTGCTGCAGCAGGCCGCGCTGGACAAGTATTCGTTCGTTCGCGACGCCTACACACAGCAGCGTAAAGCGCGCCTGCGCGGCACGGGCGAAAACGCCGCGCCGCCCCCGAACTACGAGGACCAGGACGACTCCGGCGCCGCCGCACCCGCCAAGGGTGCTTCGGGCGCGGCGGCGGGCGTACCGAATTACACGGACCCGGGCGACGCAGCGGACGCCCCGAACGCGGCATCGGGAGGCACCACAGGCGCCCCGGCGGGTGCGCCGAACTATTCCGATCCGGGCGAGATGCCGAGCGCCCCAGCGACGGCGCCTGCAGCGGCGTCGGGCGCAATGGCCCCGGCGCCGCTCCAGCAAACCGCGCCGACGGACAAGAAACCGCAGGAAGCAGTCCCGGCGACCCAATAAGGGATTTGAGTCAGACGCCCCGGCACGCGCAAAGCGTGCCGGGCAGCCCGAAAAGCCCACGGCTAGCGTGTCTGAGCGAACCTGGCGGTTTTATGAAGTACCCTTCGGCACGCGGAGCGCCGCCTGAAGAATGACGCCCGAACACTACGCGGGAAGTTCGCCGAGCGCACCAAACGCTTTGCAAGGTTCTGCCGCCGTATTGGCCTGATCGATGAGGGACGCGAGCGCCGGATCATGTCGGGCTTCAGTGACCAAACCGGAGCGAGCGGATGAGCAACGAACAATTTGAGAGTCGCCGGGGCCGCTCCTTGCTTCGGGCAGCGGAGCGGGTGAGCTTGTCGCCGGTTGTCTCACGTGGCCGGTTGAGCAGCTTGAGCGTTGTGACTTTTTTGTTGAAGCCTGACACAAATGAATCTGCGTGCCGATCATGCCTGCGTGCAATCACCACCATGACCGACCGCGAACCGGCTCGCGAGTATGACGTGAACCTATGGTTTGCGGTGCATCACAGTGACATTGGTCAAACGTTCCGTATGGACAAACTGGAAAGGCTGTCTTCGCCTGAAGAACAAGTCCGCCAGCGAGTGAGAGCCACCCTACAAACGTCTTTCATTTGCGTGCCTCACCGCGAATGGGTCATTCCTGCGCCCGTTCCACCGCAGTTTTCTTGTGAGTTTTCGGGCCGTCTCACCACCATCTACGCCCATCTCAAGTCCATGCAGTTCAATGATGCCGCCTAGTGCATCGAGCTCTTCCGTTGCGTCCGCTTCAATCTGCAAATCGTTGATGGTGTCTCCGTCAACGATGGCGCGTACCGGATGTTCCCCTTCGTTGTAGATCGTACCTTTCATGGTTTGCGCCTCCTCTGGATGCCCGCACGGCGGGCGTTGTTGACGCACAGATTAGCGCCGGTCCTGCTTTAACGCTGCCAGTTTCAGCCGGTCTGTGAAGATGTGTCGCGCGACGGCGTTTTTCAGAATTATCCCATTTTGACTCCCAACTCCCCGATGCAGTGTCGTTTATTACGCATTTCTAACGACGCATTACAAAAGGGAGATGTATGAGAATAAACAAACCGTCTTGCGGGCCAGCAGGCAACCTGGCCCGTGTACTGGCGGCATTCATGCTGCTACTGGTCGCGTTCGGCGCAAGAGCTGACTATACGTCCGACTGCACCAGCCGCTACGCGCAGTCCGGTGCGATACCAGGCACTAAATGGTGTGCCCTCGACGCGGCGAGCAATTCTCCAGGTGGGCCGGGTGGCTATGCATGCCTGAACGACATCGACCTCATCAAGAAGTGGTGCGCAGGCGAAACCGATCCGCAGCCTGAAAAGTCCTGCCCGGTTGCCGATCCTGTTTATCCGGGCAGCGGCGCAGTCACGCTCGGCAGCACGGATTTCGTCAGCGGCGACGACATGCCGATGGTGTTCTCCCGCACCTACCGTTCAGTTTCTCTCGGCGCTGCCGGCAATGCGATGGGCCCCGTCTGGTTCCACAACTGGCAGCGTCAACTGAACCTCGCGAGCGCCAACAACGGCGGTTCCTCGAAGGTCGTCGCCTTCCGCGAAAACGGCGAACCGGTCACCTTCAACTGGTCGGGTGGCTACTGGCGCACGGCGGCATTCACCGGCTTCACGTTGGCACAGAACGGCTCGGACTGGCTTCTGACCGACCAGCTTGCCGGCACCGCCGAAACGTACTCCTCCAAAGGCGTTCTGCTTTCGGAGCGCACAAAAAATGGCTTCACGCGAACCCTGAACTATGACGGTTCGGGACGCCTCAACACGATTGCGCAGCACGGTGACGATGCGCTGGTGAAGTTCGATCTGACGCTCCGCCTCGATTACGACAGCAAGGGCCGCATCTACAGGCTGACCGATCCGACAGGTGGCATCACCCAGTATGCGTACGACGCGAACAATAACCTCGTTTCCGTTACCTGGCCCGATGGCAACATCCGCCGCTACGTGTATGACGACAACCGGTTCGCCAATGCGCTCACAGGTGAGATTGACGAAACCGGTACGCGCATCGCTACGTGGACCTATAACGCGGATGGCAAGGCCACTGCGGTCAGTCACCCGGACACGACGCGCAACGTGCAGTTCGCCTATAGCAGTGGCTCGACTGCTGTTACCGACAGCCGGGGCACAACGACGCTGGGCTTCTCGTCGATAGGCGGCATGCTCCGGCCTACCGCAAGCAGTTCAGCATCGGCGACAACTTCCACGACGTGGACCACCTCGGGCAACGTGCTCAGGGAGACGACAGCGAGCGGCGGTACTGCCGACTACAGCTACGACGATGCAGGCCGGCCTGTCCGCTGGACCACGCAGAACCCGGCCACCGGCACGCGGATCGTGTCGACACGCTATGCCGACGCGACAGGTATCCGGCCTTACATGATCGCGTCGCCCGGCAAGCTGCGCACGTTCGTCTACGACGATCGCGGCAACATTACCGGCTACAGCGAACGCAAGACCAGCGACCCGACAGGCGCGAGCGCCTTCGACGCTGCGTGGGATGGTGAGCAGCAGCGCACCACCGGCATCCGCTACGACGCACTGAATCGCGTGACCGGCGCGCGCGTCTACGTCAACAACCAGCTTACCGAGGACTGGGTCTATTTCTACGACACCACCGGCAATCTGGAGACTGCGCAGAACCTCAGGTCGCCGTGGCTTCGTGGGAACTTCGGACGGGACGCGGCGCATCGCGTGACGAGGCAGTCCAGCAACGGTTTCAACGCCGATATTGCCTATGATCCGCGAGGCCGGATAACGCGATTCAGATACGACGAGGCAGCCGCGCCGTCCAACGGCCGCGTGGCACGCGTTCTTGCCGTGGACTATGGGTATGCGTCGGACGGTCAACTGGTCTCACGCAGCGGCACGGTGGCAACAAACGGCGGCGCGCCCGTTTCGATCGGCAGCGATGAGATTGACCAGTGGCTCGATAACTACGAGGCCGGTATCGATCCGGTTGGGCCGCCCCCGGGCACCCTCGGATGGGCTCGCGCACTGCTTCGGGCATCGTCCGAGCCGGGGCTCATACCGATCTGCATCGAGTGCATGTTCAATCCTGCGCTCAGTTGGGGTTGGCAGATGTCGTCAGACAATGACGACCCGTTCGGTATTATCGGTATCGCTGGCACACTTCGCGGCGCGGTCAATGGAATCGCCAATCTCTGCAAGCCGACGCAGGTTACGATTGATGAGCTGCTGGCTGCGGCGAATGAAGCGCACGCGGCTGGGCAGTTGATGAGCAAGGCTGGCAGGGCCGTGACGAAGCACCCAGACTACTTTGGATTTAAAACGGCCGAAGACGTTCGGCAAATCTATCGAACAAGCGAGCAACTCAATGACTTCGCTTCCAGGCAGGTAAAAGATATGCTGGAAAACGGCGTCAGAACCGAAGGAGCAGGCCTGCCCGGTAGTGCGGGTTGGGTAACATATACCCGTTCAGACGGAGTCGCCGCAAGTTGGCGCACTGATGGCGGTTTTATTGGATTCAGAGGTCCGAAGCGATGACAAAGCTCGCGTTTGAACAGATTGAAGACGTCAACGTTGACCGCCCCTATTTGTTCGTATTTCTTCTTGAAGATGAAGAAACATACTGGGTTGGAAAATTTAGTCAGTTTCTTTACATATCTATTAGCGATGACAACAAGCTGTGTTTCGCATTCTATCCGTCCGCAAGCCCGGTCTGCCTAAGCCATGAGCAGTGGAAGGAGATATTGCAAACTGCGGAAACGTTTCTAGACGAAACATTGAACCGCGGCGCCGATTGAAGACGATTAGCGAAAGCGTGAGCAATCCCACCTTTTCTTTAGGTTTGTCGGTGGTCTAAATCCAAAACTGGTGCCGTGATGAAAACGCAGATGGTAAATAACGTCGAACTCGCGTGGTCGTCTGCCCCTCTGGAATACGACTACGTAACGTTAGAGATCCTTTTAGATAGGGACCCGGTGGTCGTGATCAACCGAGAAAAAGGACTGGACAATCTTGAAGTTGAACTATTTGGCCCGACGCCGACAGGAACGATGATGCGGATGGTAAGTTTGTTGGCGTACTCAACCCAAGGAATTCGCTATGAAAACTCAGCTTGTCGAACGAGTGGAGACGGTTTGGTCATCGGCACCTGACGAATACAACTTTGTGACATTGGAAGTATTGCTAGACAGAAATCCAGTTGTCGTCATCAATCGCGAGAAAGGACTGGACAACCTTGAAGTTGAGTTATTCGGACCGACCCCGGACGGCACCATGGTCTATAAATTATCATTAGATCGCCTTATCAATGCCCTGATAGATGGTCGCAAGGGAATGCTGGAGTCACCCTGGACGGGCATCCCAGACAGCGACTCCGACCAATAGCGGACTCGAAACGAGGAGATCCGAGGGGCCGCCTTCGTTCTCGCGATAGCGGAGAGTAGCAGCCAACAGCGGAAGAAGCTCAATCAATCGCGCTTCTTCTTTGCTGCGGCGGAGGGGTTCAATTCCGGCGACCGGACGGTACGGGCCTTCGATTTGAAAACGATGGAAGTTTTGCGCATGTATTGAACCTGAGGTGGTGGAAATGGATAGACCAATTGTGCGTGTAGTCGAGACCGTGGAGTTGGCCTGGTCATCCGGCCCCCACGATTACGACTACGTGACGCTTGAGGTACTGCTGGACGCGAACCCGATTGTCGTCATAAATCGGGAAGCAGGCATTGAAAATCTCGAAGTAGAGCTTTTTGGCCCACTGCCGTCCGGCTGGATGCTCTATAAGCTTCCGCTAGACCATCTGATTGACACATTGATCGAATGTCGTGATGCGATGAAGGAATCCACATGGAAAGAAATACCCAGCAACGACCCGGAGGTTTGAACGAGCTTGAAATAGTTTGGTCCTCGGCCATGCTCGATTATGAAAAGCTGACTCTGGAAATATTGCTAGATAGATATCCAGTTGTGAGGGTGAACCAGGAAAGTGGCATCCAAAATCTCGTGGCTGAACTGGGCGGCCCCGAGTCGAACGGAGAGATGGCGCGAAAAATACCCTTGGATGAATTGATCGATGCTTTGATCGACATACGCAAAACCATGCTTGAACAGGAGCCTGATGACTGAAAGGCGTCCGGCATTTCAGCGGTAGAGAAAGGCGCGAGCAATCGCGCCAGCAAACGGCCGTGCTGCTCGCGCTCTCACCGTGAACTATCGCTGTGCGGCTAATGGTGACCTGGTCTCCGTAGCGGCACGGTTGCAACGAACGGAGGCGCGCCCGTTTCGATCAGCAGCGGTGAGATTGACCAGTGGCTCGATAACTACGAGGCTGGTAGCGATCCGGTTGGACCGCCACCGGGCACGCTTGGATGGGCCTGCTCACTGCTTCGAGCATCGTCCGTGCTGGGCTCATACCGATCTGCATCGAGTGCATGTTCAATCCCGCGCTCAGTTGGGGTTGGGCGATGTCGTCGGACAACGACGACCCGTTCGGTATTATCGGTATCGCTGGCACACTTCGCGGCGCGGTCAATGGAATCGCCAATCTCTGCAAGCCGACGCAGGTTACGATTGATGAGTTGCTGGCTGCGGCGAATGAAGCGCACGCGGCTGGGCAGTTGATGAGCAAGGCTGGCAGGGCCGTGACGAAGCACCCAGACTACTTTGGATTTAAAACGGCCGAAGACGTTCGGCAAATCTATCGAACAAACGAGCAGCTCAATGACTTCGCTTCCAGGCAGGTAAAAGATATGCTGGAAAACGGCGTAAGGACCGAAGGGCGCACAGTGGGAAATTCGCAGGGCTGGGTGACCTATACTCGGTCTGACGGCATTGCAGTGTCATTTCGTCAAGACGGCACATTCATTGGCTTCAGAGGCAATAAACCGTGACAAAACTTTTTTTCGAACGAATTGAGGACATGAATGTTGACCGTCCATACTTATTCGTATTTCTACTCGAAGACGACCAAACGTATTGGGTGGGGAAATTTACCCAATTTCTGGAGATATTCATCCAACCAAACAACGAACTTGAGTTCGTATTGTGCCCTACGCACGATACTGTCAGACTCACCAAGTTACAGTGGCAGGAAATAATGGACAAGTCTCATAAATTTCTTGAATTCGTGCTGGAACGCGGCGATGACTAATATTGACCGCGCAGCCAAGTTCCACGCAAGAGCGTGATCGACTATCTCAGGTTGAACTAATTCGCTGCGATTCCAATCGGGATACTTGTGCACAAAATTTCTCTCGACCACTTAATTGCCGTGCTCATCGAACGCCGTGACGCGATGGAATGAAAGGAGCCACGTGGAAGAAGCCACCTGACGAATGCCCGAACAGTTAGAGGTGCGGCAACAGAAAGGGCGCGAAGATTCGCGGCCTTTCTTCATATCGGCTTTCTTGCGTCAGTTTTGCGCGGTCCCAGGTTGAGATTGACCAGTGGCTCGATAACTACGAGGCCGGTATCGATCCGGTTGGGCCGCCACCGGGCACGCTTGGATGGGCTCGCTCACTGCTTCGGGCATCTTCCGAGCCGGGGCTCATACCGATCTGTATCGAGTGCATGTTCAATCCCGTGCTCAGTTGGGGTTGGGCGATGTCGTCGGACAACGACGACCCGTTCGGTATTATCGGTATCGCTGGCACACTTCGCGGCGCCGTAAATGGGATTGCCAATCTCTGTAAGCCGACGCAGGTTACTAAAGATGAACTGCAGGCGTCAGCGAATAAGCCGTTTGCGAATGGTCAACCCATGTCCGCAGCGGGCAGAGCCGCTACGAAGCATCCAGAGTATTTTGGTTATAAATCGGCCGAGGACATGCGATAGATTTATCGGACCACGGAGCAGCTAAACGAAATGGCATCCAATGCTGTCAAGAACGCCGTAGAAAACGGAGTAAGAACTAATGGTGCCGGGGGCAGGTATCCGGATGGCTGGGTAACCTACACTCCAGTGAATGGACCGTCGGCGACTTTCCGGCCAAACGGTGACATTATTGGATTCAGAGGACAAAGTAAATGACCCACCTTGCATTTGAGTTATTCAGCGATATCAACGCTGCACATCCATACCTTACCGTTTATCTCTTGGAGGACGGCGAATCTTATGATCCTGGACGCTTCAATCCCTTTATGGAGCTTGCTGTTGAGAAAGACAACCGTCTAGCTCTTACTGTCTATAAAACAGACAGTCCGGTGTCCCTTAACATCGAGCAATGGGACGAAATATCGAAGCGGGCCCGGGCCTATCATGAAGAAATCTTAGCTAGCGGTGACGATTGGTAAGGCGGCAAGCATCTTGAAGCGAAGAAGGCGCGAGAAATCGTGCCTTCTTCGTTGCTGCGGCGTGAAGTCGCTAGTGGTAACCCGTGCTGCGCGGTCACCGCTTGAGGGCGATGGCGCATTTCGCGGTCGATGATTTTCGCTCGGCGTTGCCGCGCCGCAGAATGTCGGCCCGCACATCGGTGCCGAGAAGGTACTGCGTGTCGGTTGTAATGAGAGAAAACGCTACTTCCGCCGCGACTGCGCGATCCACGTTTTCCCTAATACTCCAATACTCACTGAATTCCGCCCGAAGAGCGCCGGCACCGCTCGCCGACTAGCCACAGGCAGCGAGCAACCGCCGTCAGCCAACCCCCAACCGCAAAACCCCCGCCTCCCCCATGGCATGCCGCGCCTGCACCAGCGAGGTCCGCGCCGCTCTCGCATCGACGGCGACCTGAATCAGCGCCCCGAGCTGCGACGGCTGCCGCAGCAGCTCCCGCAAAATCGGCCCTAGCGCCGTGGTGCCATCGTCCCGCAAGCCAGCAGTCGCAGCGGAAGGCAACGTGCGCCAAGCCGGATCAACAACCGCGCGGCACACCGCAAACGGCAACCCATGCGCAGCGGCCGTCGCACCGGCAATATGCGATTCCATATCAACAGCCAAAGCCCCCGTCGAGCGATGCAGCACACGCTTGTCGTCAGCGGAAACCAAAGGCGCGGTCACAGCAGCCATCAGCCCACGCCGCAGACGCGCCGCCAGCGGCCCCGCCGCCAACGCCGCGGCGAGCCTGTCAGCCCATGCCCGATCGGCCTCGAGCCGCCCAAACCCAAACGGCCCCTCGACGGCCTCCGCAACGATCAGCGCGCCCGGCTCCAGGTCCGGCGCCAACCCGCCCGCCGTCCCGAAACTGACGATTCCCGAACAGCCACGCGCGACTGCCTCGCTCAACGCCCGCTCCAGCAGATCGGCGCGCGCGGCATAGACCACCTCAACCCCCTTGCCGCGCGCGATACGCGCTTCGAACGCCATACCCGTCACCACGATCACCGGCAAGACGCTGCGGCCGGCGTCGACTGCCGGTGTTGTCGAAAGCGCCATCCGTTATATCCCGACCGCGACGCGCGTCAGCCCGTTGCGTTTCAGATGACGGAAGCGAGCCAACGCCCACAACGGGAAGAACTTGCGATAGCCGTGATAACGCAGGTAGAACACGCGCGGGAAACCGGTCGCCGTGAAGCGCGTTTCGTCCCACAGACCGTGCTCGCGCTGTTCGCGCTGCAAATACTCGACGCCGCGCGCCACCGCCTCGCGATTCACCTCGCCCGCCGCCATCAGGCCCATCAGCGCCCACGCGGTTTGCGAAGCCGTGCTCGGCGCGCGCTCGTAGCCGCGATAGTCGAGCTTATAGCTCTCACCGCCCTCGCCCCAGCCGCCGTCTTCGTTCTGGATCGACAGGAGCCACTGCGCGGCGCGCTTCATGCGCGGGTCGTCGTGCGGCAGGCCTGCGGCGTTCAGCGAACACAGCGCGGTCCACGTGCCGTAGATGTAGTTCAGGCCCCAGCGGCCGTACCAGCTGCCGTCCGATTCCTGCTCTTTCAGCATGTAGTCGAACGCGCGCTGCGCCGGCTCGCTGCCCTGCGGAAATTCGCCGAGTTGCGCGAGCATCGACAGGCAGCGGCCCGACACGTCCGCGGTCGGCGGATCGAGCAATGCGCCGTGATCGGAGAACGGAATGTTGTTCAGGTAGTACTGCGTGTTTTCCGGTTCGAAGGCACCCCAGCCGCCATCGCTGCTTTGCATGCCCACCACCCATTCGCGCGCCCGCGCAATAGCTTCGCGATCGACATCCGATTGCGTCAGCGCCGCCGAGCGCTGCATCGCCATTACCACCACCGCCGTATCGTCGACGTCCGGATAGTGCGCGTTGTTGTACTGGAACGCCCAGCCGCCAGGACGCACGTCCGGACGGCGCGAGATCCAGTCGCCGCGCACGTCGAGAATCTGCAGCGGACGCAGCCATGCGAGCCCGCGTTCAGCCGCTTGCTCGGCATGCGCTTCGCCAGTCTCGAGCAGCGCGTGCGCCGCAAGCGAGGTGTCCCACACCGGTGAAAGGCAGGGCTGGCAATATGCTTCGTCATCCTTGATGACGAGCAGCTTTTCGATCGACTGACGGGCGATCGCGCGGTTCGGATGATCGGCCGGATAGCCAAGCACGTCGTACATCATCACCGAGTTGGCCATGGCTGGGAAAATCGCGCCGAGGCCGTCTTCGCCGTTCAGCCGTTCGTCGACGAAGCGCACGGCCTCGCGCACCGACCGTTCGCGCGTCGCCTTCGGGAACAGACCGTCGAGCATGCGCAACATCACGTCCACGCCGCGAAAGAAGCGGAACCAGCCGAGGTGCTGATGCGGCGCCCGGTCGCGCATGCCGGTATTGACCGGCGCGCCGCGGAACAGCTCATCGATACGGACACGGCGGGGATTGCGCGCCACCGGCCGCTTAGCATTCAGCACCAGCAACGGCACGATCACAGTACGCGCCCAGTACGACACCTTCGACAGATGGAACGGGAACCATTGGGGCAGCAGCATGATTTCCACGGGCATCATCGGCACGGCACGCCACGACACCACGCCGAACAGCGCAAGCAGGATCCGCGTGAACACATTCACAGTTTCCGCACCGCCGTTTGCCAGAATCGCTTCGCGCGCGCGAACCATGTGCTCGGCATCCGGCGAGTCGCCGATCATTTTCAGTGCGAAATACGCCTTCACGCTGGCGCTGATGTCGAGCGCGCCGTCGGTGAAGAGCGGCCAGCCGCCGTCCGCCAGCTGGATGCGGCGCAGATAGCGGGCGATCTTCTGTTCCAGTTCCAGGTTCGGCGTTTCGCCGAGATAGTGGACGAGCAGCACATATTCGGCGGGAATCGTCGCGTCGGCTTCGAGTTCGTAGACCCAGTGGCCGTCCGGCTTCTGTGCGCCGAGGATCGCGTCGGTGGCGCGCGTGATCGCGGCGTCGAGCGACGTTGCGGCGCCTTGCGGCGCAGCGACGGGCGCAGCGTTCGACACCGCGTCTGGCACAGTCGGCGCCGCTTCGGCAAATTCAGGCAGGACGGCGTCCAGCGGCTGGGCTTGAGATAAGTCGTTCATCGGCGTTCCATCGGTTGATTCAGCAGCGTGTCCGCGGCCTTCTGGCCCGAGCGGATCGCCCCTTCAATCGTCGCGGGCAGGCCGGTGGCCGTCCAGTCGCCCGCGAGCATCAGGTTGTTCCAGCGAGTGCGCGTGCCGGGGCGCAGCGTTTCCTGATCCGGCAACGCGGCAAAGCTTGCGCGTCTTTCCATCACGACCTGCCAGGCCGGCATCCGCTCGGCTGGCAAGTTGGCAGCCTGAGCCACTTCGGCCCAAATGGTTTTCGCGAGCGCTTCGTGCGGTGTATCGAGCAGGCGCTCCGCAGCGTTGATCGTGACCGATACGCGGCCTTCGGAGGCGAATAGCCAATCGGCTGTCGCATTGAGCAGCCCCGTGATCGGCGCCATACCGAACGGCGGCTCGACCGCGAAATGCACATTGACGGTCGCTGCGAAGCGATTCGGCGAGCGCAAGCCAGGCACGAGCGTCTGCGCAATCTCCGGCGGCACCGCGAGCACCACGGCCTGGTTGGCATCGATCGCGATGCTTTCGTCCGCGAAATTCAGTGCCGAGACACGACCGGGGCCAGTGTCGGCAAACACCATGTCCTTCAGGCGCGATTCGAGCCGGATCGCCGCGCCGCCATGCTGCAATAGCCGCAGCGCCGGGTCGACAAAGGCGCTGCCCAGACCGTTCTTCGCCACCAGAGGCCGGCACGCCAGACCACCGGCGACCAGCGTCTCCCTGAGCATCGCGCCCGTCAGCTCCGCGGACGCTTCACGCGGCTCGACATTGAGCATCGCGAGAAACAGCGGTCGCAGCAGGCGGTCCCACAGCGGGCCATTGCAGCGCATGGTCTGCACCAGACTGCGCCCGGGCTTGGCGAACAGCAGCGGCGCGAGCGCCAGATAATCGCTCGGGCCGGTGTTCGGCACGCGCGCGTTCGGGTCGAAGATCCACCAGGGCAGACGGCCCGGCGACATGCGCACGGTCCAGCGCGCCCGCGTCGCCAGATCCACGAACGGATACTCGGGCTGGGCCGGACCGGCCAGCTCGTCGGCGGCGCCGATCGCGCGCACATAGTTGAGCGTGGCGACATTGCCCGATAGCACCATGTGATTGCCACTGTCGATCGTCGCGCCCAGCTTGGGGTCGTAATACGAACGGCAACGGCCCCCCGCCTGCGGGGCTGCGTCATGCAGCACGACTTGCGCGCCGCGGCGCTGCAATTGCACCGCCGCGGCCAGGCCGGCGAGGCCGGCGCCGATCACATGGATGAGCTTGGGCATCAGCTCAGAAGAGCGCGTAACGCGCGACGATCCACAGCAGGCGCAGTTTCGGCTTGCTGACCTTCGTACGCGGAATGTCGAATCCGCGCTCAAGCGTTCGTTCGAGCATCACGCGATAGACGCCCGACATGATGCGCGGCGCCCGCACGTGGTTGCGCGGCTCGCGGTCCATGATCGCGTCGGAGGCGGCGAAGTGTGCCTTGGCGCGCTCGGCAAGCGTGGCGCAGACGCGCGGCAGCGACGGATCGTCGGCGATCTGCGCCGGGCTCGACACCGCGATGCCTTCGCGCGCCAGCAATTCGTGCGGCAAATAGCAGCGGTTGATACCGGCGTCTTCGTCGATATCGCGCAGGATGTTGGTCAGTTGCAGCGCGCGGCCCAGATGGTGCGCGAGCAAATGGCCCGGTTCTTCCTGCATCCCGAATATCCTCACCGATAGCCGGCCCGCCGCACTCGCGACCCGGTCGCAGTACAGGTCGAGCGTGGCTTCGTCCGGCCCGCAGATGTCGGCGGCGGCGTCCATCGCCATACCGTCGATCATTGCGTGAAAATCTTCGCGTTGCAGGTGAAACGTATGGATGTGCCGCGTCAGCGCGCGCAAGGAAGCGCGCGGTGCACCCGCATAGCACGCGTCGATGTCGGCGCGCCAGCGCTCGAGCGCGGCGGCGCGTTCGGCGCGCGGCATGTCGCTGTCGGCGATATCGTCGACAGCGCGGCAAAAGGCGTAGACCTGATACATCGCGTCGCGCTGCGCGGCCGGCAGGATGCGCATCGCGAGATAAAACGAGCTGCCGGACGTGGCGGCAGCGGCGTCGATTTCTGGTTCGTCCACGACAAGATTGGAAACAGCCAAGACGATCTCCGCTGGAGGCGCCCGCTGAAAGGCGTTCAAGAAGTTTTAATGCTTACCCGCAGGGCAAGCGGCCCGCGCGCGCGGGCACGCGCGAAACACCCGGCTGGGATGCCGGAAACGGCGAAAAGTATAACAACGTTTGTGAGATGCCGCAGTTTTGGGGGTGAATAGGGGGCCGGAAGAAGGGTTTCGGCAAGCCGAATTCAGGAGAAAGCCACCGAGCGGTTGCGTCCCTGCCGCTTCGCGCTATACAGCGCCGCGTCGGCTTCGTTGATGAGCACGTCGTAGGCCGGCACGCCCACGCGCGCCGCCGCACCGCCGACGCTGGCCGTCACCGGCACGCTTGTGCCCTGCACTTCGACCGGCGTGTCGGCGATCGTGCAGCGGATCTTTTCCGCGACCCGCATGGCATCTTCGAGCGGCGTGCACGGCAACAGCAAGGCAAACTCTTCGCCACCGAAACGCCCGAAGGTATCCTGCGCCCGCACCACCCCGGCGACCCGCTGCGCCATCACGCGCAACACCGTATCGCCAACGCCGTGGCCGAACTGGTCGTTGATTTTCTTGAAGTGATCGAGATCGAACAGCAACACGGACATCTCGCCGCCGTAGCGCTGCCAGCGCGTGTACTCATCGTGCAGGCGCGCTTCGAAGTAACGCCGGTTGGCGATGCCCGTCAAGCCGTCGCGGTCCGCGTATTCCTGCAGCTTGGCAACCGCTTCTTCACGTTCGCGCTGCACGATACTGACATGGGTGACGTCGGAGATGGTCACGCACACGGCCACCACTTCACGATTGCGCGTGAGCGGCATGAACGTGCAGTCCTGCTGCATGAAATCGACGCCGCCGGTAATCGGCCGGTCGTGATCGAACTTGAAGAGATACGGGCGCTGCTCCCACGAACTGAACGCGAAACTGCCGAGCTGAAACACGCTTTCGATCTTGCGCGACAGCCACACGCGCGGCAATTCCGGAAAGTGCGTAAAGAGCGATTTGCCGACCACCTGGTCCGGCGACAACCCGCTGTGATCCTGCATGAAACGATTCCACATGAGCACGTTCATCTCGCGATCGAGCACGAAGATGCCGAAACCGACACGTTCGACCACCAGATCGCTCAACGAGTCCACGGGCGCATTCATAGGCTGGACAGCAGTTCGTCGAGCGCCTCGTTCATGTGGCGAATCGACTCTTCGGCCATCAGGATCACGAGGTGTGCGCGGAAGCTCTGGTCCTCGAGCGCGAAATTGACTTCGACCAGCAGCGCGACTTCCCATTGCAGCACGCCGGGCTGGAACACTTCGTCGAGCGTCATCGCTTCACCGAGCAAGCCCGGCGCGGAGAAGACCGGCGTGCGGCCGAGCTGGTCGAGAATGCACGAGACACACGCGCCCGTCAGCACGTTCGCGACGTCGAACACGAGTTCTTTCTGGCTCACCGTCTCGTAGCTCGAGCGCGAATACGGATCGCTCACGAGCGAACACAGCTTGTCGATGCTGTCGCTGCGGCAGATCACCAGCGCTTCGCCCTTGATGTCGGAGCGAAAGCCCTGACGCACCGCGCTCACCGTGTCGTCGATCCCGGTCATCTCGCGCAGCGCCTCTGCCGCCTCGCTCACCGCCACCACCTTCACACGCGGCACCGACAATTCGATGAACGCATCGAGCAGGCGTGCGAGACGCGTCGCGGCCTGGCCCATCGCCAGATTGGCGAGCTCTTGCAGCGCGTCGCGCTGGTCTTCGTTGAGGACTGGCTCAGACATACAACCCGTACTCCTTGAGGATGGGTAGTACCGCCTCGGGCGTCACGGGCTTGGCGATGAACGCGGCGGCGCCGAGCGCGCGCACGCGCGCCTGGGCCATCGGCTGAACATCGGCGGAGACGACGATGACGAAGGTGTTCAGGTCCTCATGCTGCAATGCTTCCAGCACCTGGTAGCCGGTTATGTCCGGCATCGTCAGATCGAGGAACATCACCGACGCTTTGCCTTCGCGATACAGGCCGAGCGCTTCGCGCCCGTTCGCCGCGTAGGACACGTCGACATCCCAGTCCGGCGGCAATGCCTTGGTGAGCACCTTGCGGGCAAGCAACGAATCGTCGGCGATCACAATAGGCAGAGACATGGGCGGGTCAATAAGCGAAATTAGCTCTTACGCGTTAACGGCGGGTAGAGTGGGTTTCTTTAACGCGTGGTCTGTCGACCAGCGGCAAAGCGGGCTGAAGCTTGCGAGAATGCGGCTTTCAAACGAGCGGGGGGAGCGCGCAGCGAGGCTGCTTTTGACGGAACCCGTGAGCGCGCATGGATGCGTGCGAGCACGGTGGACAACGGCTATGACCGGCATGTTCGAGCCTACCCCGTAGATGAATCCCCGCGGCTTCACGGATCGGGGTGGTCCCCTTGCCGCGCGCCTGTTTCCACGAGCGCCTTCGGTCACGCGTTGTGCGCGTTATCTGGCGGCCCTCGCGGCAGATGCGTCCGAACATGGCGGACGCATTATTTGTAATGGCATCGATTCTCGAAGCAAAACGGCGGAAAGGCAACTCGCCAATTTCGATTTGATTAAAGAATTTTTCCCATCAATGACTATTTTTGAAAAAATTTTGGTAGATTCTTCCCGCTTTATTTTGCAATTATACTTTTGTGTACGTTTGCGCTTCTCGATTTGTCACTGATTTAGACAGCAGACAAATCACGGGCCGGCCATTTGTCACATAACCAGTACCGCCGCTACGTGTCTATGCTTTTCGTATGAAGCCGACTCCCGGCCCTTTCGTCCCGAACGACCTTAGCGTTATCGACCATGACACCAGACCGGTTCGACCCGCCCGAAGCGAGCCGCCTTCCCGCTAGCCGCCAGGACGAGGCGCGCTTTCCGGCCGTGCCGGAACAGAATTTCCACGTCCGGCGCATCACGCTGATCGCGCTCTTGATCGCAGCCATCGTGCTGCCGTGCGTGTACGTCGCGGCGATGGCGTTCAGCGACCTGCGCGGACGCATGGCCGACGCGACCGACGTGACGCTGCGCACCGTGCGCGTGGCGGAAGAACACGCGCTGAAAGTGTTCGACATGAATGAGACGCTGGACGCGCGCATCGTCGATCTGACACAAGGTCTGGACGACAACGGCGTTCGCGCTAAAGAAGGCGAGATTCACGAAAAGCTGCGCACGATGGGCGGCGGCTATCCGCAGGTGGCGGCCGTGTCGATTTTCGGCCTTGAGGGTGATCTGCTCGCCACCAGCCGCTTCTATCCCGCGCCGGTGTTGTCGATTGCCGAGCGCGACGATTTTGTCGGCATTCGCGACGGCAAGGGCCTCGAACATGTCTCAAAGGTGATGACGGGACACGTCGTGGGCGAACAGGTGTTCAACACGGGCGTGGAGCGCGTCGCCGCCGACGGCTCGTTCGCCGGGGTCGTTTCGGTCGCACTGCGGCCCAGCTATTTCGACGCGTTTTACAGGGAACTGCTCGGCGGCACCGACAGCACGCCGATGATCATGAGCCTCATCCGCACCGACGGCGCGATCCTCGCGCACTATCCGCGCCGCCCGCGCGAACCGGCGGCGATGGCGCCGACTTCGCCACTGGCCGAAGCGCTGGCGCAAGGGCGGCGAGCCGGCGTCGTACGGATGCATTCCGATATCGACGGCGACAATGTGATCCTCGCATTCCGGCGCGTCGGCGCTTATCCGGTGTACGTGTCGTGCGCCTATCGCACCTCCGCGATCTGGGCCGCGTGGTACCGGCATCTGAGCGTGCTGATCCTGTCGATGTTCACGCCGTCCTTTGTGCTGTGGTGCGTGATCTGGCTGTCGCTGCGCCGCCTTGGCGCCGAAGAGGAAGCGTGGGAGCGCTGGCAGGCCGAAGCCTCGATGCGCCGCTCGATCGAATCCGCGTATCGCCAGTCGCGCAAGATGGAGGCGCTCGGCAATCTGGTCGGCAGTGTGGCGCATGATTTCAACAACCTGCTGATGATCGTCTCGGCCAACGTGCAGATCGCCCGGCGGCGCGGCACGCCGGGGCTCGACCGCGAATTGTCGGCGATGGAGCGGGCGCTCAAGAGCGGCCAGTCGCTCACCCGGCAATTGCTCGGCGTCGCGCGCAAGCAGCCGTTGCGCAACGAGACGCTGGCGCTCGAGCGCTGGCTGCCGGCGTGCCGCGAATTGCTGCGCGCATCGCTGGGCGCGAAGATTTCGCTGGTGATGGACATCGGCGTCGCTATCTGGCCGATGCGTGTCGACGTCGCCGAGCTCGAACTGGCGCTGATCAACATCGCCGTGAACGCGCGCGACGCCATGCCCAACGGCGGCCGCTTCACGGTTCGAGCCGCCAATATCAGCTTTCGCCGCGAGGACGGCTTTCCACTGACCGGCGACTTCGTGCAACTGTCGCTGGAAGACACCGGCGGCGGCATGCCGCCTGGCGTGCTCGCGCGCGCCTTCGAACCGCTTTTCACGACGAAGCCCAAAGGCCTGGGCACCGGTCTCGGGCTGCCGCAAGTTTTCGCCTTCTGCGAGCGCTCTGGCGGGCTCGCCGCGATCGATAGCGCCATCGGCGCGGGCACCTCCGTGCGCCTCTACCTGCCGCGCGCCATGGCGGCGCCCGAGGCCGAATTGCCGGCGGAGCCGGGCGTCGAGGAAAGCGGTGCGCCGCAGGGCTTGCGCATCCTGCTGGTCGAGGACAACGACGAAGTCGCCGCCGGCACCGAAGCTCTATTGCAGATGATGGGCCACCAGGTCACCTGCGTGTTCAACGCCGATACCGCACTGCGCCTGTTCGACGACGCCCACGCGAGACAGGCGCGCACTGGCGAGCCCCTGCCGTTCGATCTGGTGCTGTCGGACATCCACATGCCCGGCACGATGAACGGCATCGACCTGGCCGAAGCCGTGCTGGCTTTCGACACCAGGCTGCCTGTCATTCTGGTCACCGGCTACGCGGAAGAACTCGACCGGGCGCGGCATGTGAATGTGCGAGTGCTGTCCAAACCTTTCGATATCGCGTTGCTGGAAACGCTCCTGCAAGCAATCCAGCGCGATCTGACGCAGACGGGCACCGATCCGGCCGCGGCGGCGCATCCAGCCGGCTAAAGCCCATCTTGTCAGGGTCGCCGCTCATTACCGGCGGTTGTAAAAGCGCAGCAGCGGTATGCCGCGGTTTCTACGTAACCAGATCGGTGCGGGCGGCCAGCAGCGGGCATACGGGCATATCGCGTAGGCCCGGCATGATCGTTGCGGTGCTTCCAGGGGAGGAGGCCGACGCGCGCTTGCGCCGTCTGTCCCAACTGAAACCGCCGGGAGACAGCCATGCGACACACTGTGATTGGTTTATTCGACACCTATTCTCAAGCAGAAACCGCACGCGACACGCTTGTGCAGACCGGCTTTGCACGCGAAACGATCGAGTTGCAGGCGAATCCGGAACCCTCTGTCGGATCCGCAACCGATGAAGTTGCCAATTCCGGCGTGCTCGCCAATATCGAGCGTTTTATCTCGAGCCTGTTTGCGACCGGCCATCGCGCGTCGGAAACAGCTCGCTACACAGAAGCCGTCCGCCGCGGCGCCGTCCTGGTCTGCGTCAGCGCAGCCAGCGAATCGCACGCGGAACTCGCTCGCAATACCTTGAAGAGGCTGGGCGCGACCGACATCGGCGAGCGCTCGCCCGATTGGGACACGCCAGTGGAATCGAGCCGCGATCATTCAATACTCGACGAACTCGGCATCGGCGCAGCGACGCCCGGCACGCCGCATACATCGAGCGTGGCGACGCCCGGCGTGGCGACTGCCCGTTCAACCACACAGCCTGCGACCGCGGCCGATCCACGCTATCCGCCGCCGCTCATGGGCACCGACGCCGAGCCGTTCGTCCCACCGCCGCCGGCTGAGCGGCCGATGCGCGACCCGGTCAACGAGCCCGTCACGGACCCGCTGGTTGGCGATGCGGGACGGACCGCGATCGCGGCCGGTTCGATGCCCGGCTCGGGCGCGATCATGCAGCCGCCGGAAGTCATCTCCGAAGCGGAGCAGCCGACCGAGGGTTCAGGCGGCCAGATTCCGAACGAGTATCTGGAATACGAGGAGGATTTCCGCACGCACTACGAGGAGCAGTACGCGGCCGAGACCTCGCGCTATGAAGATTACGTGCCGGCCTATCGTTACGGCGCGGAGATCGGTCGGGACGTGCGTTATCGCGACCGGCCGTGGGACGACGTCGAGCCGGAAGCCCGGCGTCATTGGGAGACCACCTCGCCCGACAGCACGTGGGAGCGCTTCAAGCTCGCCGTGCGGCATGGCTGGGAAAGGGTGACAGGGCATCACCACGTATAGGTGGACGCCGTGCAGGCTCCGGCGTGTCGTGAAGTTGCGGCATGCCGGCGCTTTCGGTATGGAGATGCCTTTGCAAAGGCGCCTGAATTTGGCCGTCAGGCAGCAGTTTGACGTTTGACCCATGCGACGTAACGGTCGACGAACGTCTGCAAGAACTTTCGGGTGCCGTCGTTCACGATCTCGCCTTTCTCGTTGATGGCCGCGGGATCGTGCTTGATGAACACTTCAGGCTGGCCAAGCGTGGCGACATCGAGGTACGCCAGCACGTTGCGCAGATGCTGTTGCGCCAGCGCCGTGCCGGTCGCGCCGACCGATGTACCGAGCACCGCACCGGGTTTGTTGGCCCAGGAGTTGGTGCCCCACGGCCGCGAGCCCCAGTCGAGTGCGTTCTTCAGGACGCCCGGCATGGAGCGGTTGTACTCGGGCGTGACGAACAGCAGGCCGTCGGCGGCTTCGACGCGTTGCTTCAGGTGCTTGGCGACGTCGGGATAGTCGGCGTCGTAATCCTGGCTGTAAAGCGGCAACGAGCCAATCTCGATGAATTCGAACGTGAAGTCCGCGGGCGCGAGTGAAATCACGGCTTGCGCCAACTGGCGGTTGAACGATGCGCGGCGCAGGCTGCCGACAACGACTGCGATGTGATAGGCCATGTTCGCTTCCTTGAGGTGAGGCGCTGGACGCGCAAAAGGGTACGAACTGTCCATCATAGGCAAAAGCGGGACGGGATGGCGGCAGCGGGTACCCAAACGCCCGCTTCTGGCTGCGCAGGCACCCATCTGGAAAGTTGCAACCGGTGGATAACCCGGTAGCACCCAAAGTTATCCACAGATTTGCTGAATAACCTTGTGGATAACTGGTATTTTTGCCTTCTCAATCAAGCATGCTTTCGGTCCAGGACAATTTGAGGCAAATGCACCTTCGCCACTGTCACTCCGGGACGGCGATGTCGCCATCCACAAGCTGCCAGCCGTAGGTCTCGGCAAACAGTTGGGCGGCATCGGCATTTTCAAAGAATGGCATGTCCGCGTGGCCCTGAAAGGGATAGATCACGCGCTCGTCGCTCAACCGGATCACTTTCAGCGTCGGCACCGTCCCACTGGAGGTTCGGCGCGACGACACGGCGACCTGATAGTTCGCGCGGCCGGTTAGCGGCGTGGAATTGGCGCCCTGCGAGCGCCTGGAAAGATGACTTGCCGTCGGTGCGCGCATCAAAGACCGGCGATCGACTGGCCGGCAACCATGCCGTCGATCACTCGCTCCGCGTAATTCGCTGACGCAATGCGCGCGTCGCCGGCTGCGCCAAACGGAGAGCGGCTCGGCACGCGAAATACGCGGCTGCTGGTCAAGGTGTCGTCGGTGCCGCGCCGGCAGATTCGCACGGCGGCGTCGAAACCCGCATCGTAGTGGCGGGCGCCATCGGGAGAGCGTGGCTGGTGCGGATAAACCAGTGGATAAATCTCGAGGCCCCGGTAGCTTCTGATCGTATTGCTCATGGTGGTCGTCTCCTGTGAAGGATCTCGCTTGAGGCGTGTTGCTGTATGTGTGGCGTGACGCCGGGCGAGTCGCGGCGTTTTAGCAAAAACACGATGTTGATCGACGATGCGCGTGAAGAGCGGCCGCTTCTGTCAGGCCACGCCGACGGCACGCAAGGCGAAGTAGAAGGAAAGGACCCCGTTCGATGCAGGGCGCTGTGAAGATAGGCGGATGCCTGAGGGACTGCGTAAGACGCGCAGGAGAACTGCAAGCCGTTGGCTCACTGTAACACGTTAGAAGAGCGAGCATTTGACGCATTTGCGCGCCGGGCGCGGGTGTTGCTTTGGAGTGCCGCGTATTGTGTACCGCTTTCTGTTTTGTGACGCTCGCACGCTGATGGCGTGGGCTCCTGACCTTGTTCTGCAGATGCCATCCACGCGCGTCAAACGTGTTGAATGAAACGCAAAAAAGGGCGCCTTTGTCAGCGCCCTTTTTTGACTTCGAGAACCCGTCTCGTCAGCAGACTCGCACTGGACATGCGTCCGGCCGCGTCCTCCGGACGATTAGTTGCCGAAGAACACATTGCAGTACGATGCCGGGCCGTTGCATTGGGCCGGTGCTGCAGCCTCAGCTGCGCCCGAAGCAGCAGCAAACAGCGCAACGGAAGCGATCAGGGCGGTAAGAATGCGTTTCATGGTGCGGCTCCTCTTCAGCATCTGGTTTGCGATCTGATGCGATCGATGGACTGAAGAATAACGATTCAATGTCCGCATAAAAATACCGAAGGCAAGAAGACATTTTTTCAAATAGTGAAATAATCCAGGTGTGTATTTAGGGCCGGTTCGAGACGTAGCTGACTGCACGTTTCGCCTATGCGCTCAAGGTCACGGTTCACCATCGCAGCGTTGATTTCATTTTGCGCAATAATGTTTTTCGCTGTCATAAAGCCCGTCGCAGCACGACTAAGGGGATCAGGTCATCGCTTGCTGGCGGGCACATGTTCAATACCGATTCGCTTGCGCAGGAACGTGCGGGAGAATGGCGCACACGTTCGGGAACTGCGCGAGGAGACCCACCCGCCTATGAACCACAACGATTCACGAGACAACGTGCGGCAACCGCGAGCGCGGCGACGGAGCATGCCATGGCGCAAGTAAGCGGGCCGGCGCTCGACGATCCCGTCTATCTGACGCAACTGCGGCGCGACCTGTTGCGCTTCGCCCGTTTGCAACTACGCGATGCCGCTGCCGCCGAAGACGCCGTCCAGGAAGCGCTGGCCGCCGCCTGGACGCAAGCCGACCGGTTTGCCGCGCAATCGGAACACAAGACGTGGGTGTTCGGCATCCTGCGGCACAAGCTTGTCGACACCTTGCGCGCCCGGCAGCGCACCGTGAACCTGTCGGCGCTCGAATCCGAAATCGACGGCGAAGCGCTCCTCGATCGCGAACTCTTCAAGGACAACGGCCACTGGTCGCGCGAGTCCAAGCCGCAGCCGTGGCCGACGCCGGAAACCGCGCTGCGGCAGCAGCAATTCTGGACCTTGTTCGAGATGTGTCTGGAACACCTGCCCGAGCACATCGGGCGCGTGTTCATGATGCGCGAATTCCTCGATCTCGAAACCGAAGCGATCTGCGCCGAACTGCAGATGACCGCCAATCACTGCAGCGTGCTGATCTACCGCGCGCGGCTGCGCTTGCGCACTTGCCTGAGCGAAAAGGGCCTATCCAGAGAGGATGCGAATGGGGAAGTGTAAGAACATCACGCGCCTGTTGTCAGACGCGCTCGACCGCCCTTTGACGACCGGCGAATGGGTCGCGATCCGGCTGCATCTGCCGACTTGCAGCGGCTGCCGCAATTACCGCAAGCAGATTCGCCTGCTGCGCGTGGCTGCGCATACGGTGAGCGGGATTGCGACGCCGGGGGCGGGCGGCAACGACGACTGAAGGGGCGCCTCTTGCGATCCCCCTGCCGGGCTCAGGTCAACACGGTCCACAACGCGAACGTCAATATGAGACCGACTACGGATACGATCGTCTGCAGCACCGACCAGACCATAACCGTCTGCTTCAATTGCAGCCCGAAGTATTCGCGCACCATCCAGAAGCCCGCATCGTTCACGTGGCAGAAGAACACGGAACCGGCACCGATCGCGAGCGCCATCAGCGAATTGTGGGTCGTGCTGAGGCCCGCGACGACCGGCGCAACGATGCCGGCGGTCGTGGTGGTCGCAACGGTCGCGGAACCGGTGGCCTGCCGCAGCGCGACGGCGATCAGCCACGCCAGCAAAATCAGCGGCATGTGCGCGCCGACGGCGATCTTGCCGATCGTCGTGCTGATGCCGGCCACCACAAGCGCCTGCTTGAGGCCACCGCCTGCGCCGATGGTCAGCAGCAGGGCAGCGATCGGCGGCAAGCTCTTGCGCAGAATACCGCCGACCCGGTCGCGCGCCATGCCGCGCGACCAGCCCAGCGCCACCACCGCGAACAGCACGGTGAGGCCGAGGGCGACCAATGGCTCACCCAGAAAATTGAGTGCGTTGAACAGGAAAGTCTCGGGTTGAAGCAGAAGTTTCGCGACCGTGCGGCCCAGCATCAGCACGACCGGCAACAGGATCGTGATGAGCGAGATCGCGAAACTCGGCGGTTCGCCGGCGTTTTGCGGCGCAGTGAAAAGCTTGCCCATTTCTTCCGGCTCAACCACGTGCATCCGTTTCGACAACCAGATGCCGTAGACCGGACCCGCGAGAATGACCGCGGGAATCGCGACGATCATGCCGAGACCGAGCGTCAGGCCGAGATCCGCATGCAACGCACTCACCGCAATCAGCGGACCCGGATGCGGCGGCAACAATGCGTGCAGCGTGGTCATGCCGGCGAGCGCGGGAATCGCAATACGCAGAATTGGCTGCTGCGAGCGGCGCGCCATCACGAAGATGATCGGCACCATCATCACCAGACCGACTTCAAAGAAAAGCGGCAAGCCGACGATGATCGCCACCAGTGCCATCATCCAAGGCAGCGTGCGCGGCGTGGAATGTTTGAGGATGGTCGAGACGAGCCGGTCGGCAGCGCCTGATTCCGCCATCAGCGCACCGAGCATCGCCCCTAGCGCGATGATAATGCCGACGTCGCCGAGCAATGCACCGGCGCCTTTGCTGAATGCGCTGGCCACCGCTTCCAGCGGCAGACCGGCCGAAAAACCCGCCGCGAACGTGCCGACCAGAATCGACAGAAACGGCGCGAGCTTCAGCACGCTGATAAAGACGATGATCAGTGCGAGTCCGAGCACGCACGACAAGATCAGTTGAGTATCGTGGGATGACCACGGCGTGAGTGTTGTCGTCAGATGCACGATGTCCCTTTTCCGATTGACGCAGCCGCGACTGCGCGCGGATGACGGATTGTAGCGGGGCACGGCGACTAGACGCAGCCAGGCATCTTCGGTGTGCCTGTGCCCTCTGCCGTGATTTGCTTATGCGAATTTATCGGTTCGTCCAAGCCTGCAGACGAATTATCGTCGAAGCCAATCGGTCCGTTTTGCGTCCGTCTTTTTAACGAGCACTTTTATGTCCCGTCATCCGTTGCTCAACCGCCGTGCGTTTATCGCCGGCGTGGGCGCCTCGCTGGCCGCCGCGGCGTTGCCCGTTGTCTCCACGTCAGTCTTCGCCGCGGACGCGCAGGTGAAGGAATTTCGCATCGGTTATCAGAAGGCGGCCAATACGCTCGTATTACTGAAGGCGCACGGCACGCTCGAAAAGCGGCTTGCTCCGCTTGGCCTCACGGTTAAGTGGACCGAGTTCCCCGCCGGACCGCAGTTGCTCGAAGGACTGAATGTCGGCGCGATCGACTTCGGCTATGTCGGCGAAGCGCCACCGGTGTTCGCGCAGGCGGCCGGCGCGAACTTTGTCTACACCGCTTACGAGATCCCGACGCCGCATGCCGAAGGCATCCTCGTGCATCAGGACGCGCCGATCAAAACACTGGCCGACCTGAAGGGCAAAAAGATCGCGTTCAATAAAGGCTCGGACGTTCACTGGTTTGTGGTCGCCGCATTGCAGAAGAACGGCGTGAAGTACAGCGATATCCACCCCGTTTTTCTGGCGCCCGCCGATGCACGTGCGGCCTTCGAACGCGGTGCGATCGATGCATGGGCGATCTGGGACCCGTTCCTCGAGTCGGCAAAACGCCAGTCGAACGCCCGCTTGCTTGCCGACGCCGGAGGTATCGTGAGTCACCATCAGTTCTTCCTGAGCGCGCGGCCGTTTGCGCAGCGAAACGGTGACGTACTCGCGATCACGATGGACGAGGTGGGTAAAGAGGGAGCATGGATACGCGGCCACTACGGCGAAGCAGCCGCACAACTCGCGCCGATTCAGGGGCTCGACGCAGGCGTGATCGAAGCGGGTTTGCGGCACTACGCGCACATCTACAAACCCGTCGACGCGAACATACTTGCAGAACAACAACGTATTGCCAACACATTCAGCGAATTGCACATCATCCCGACAAAGATTGTGACGAAGGACGCTGCATTACCCGCCAAGGCCTAAGTCACGTAGGCCTTGATGTTTCGACGCCTAGGCGAATAGCGCTTCGACATTTTCCGGCGGGCGACCAATCACGGCTCGCCCGTTTCGCACGACGATCGGTCGTTGCAGGAGGATGGGGTGCTTTGCCAATGCTTCGTATAACTGAGCGTCGCTCAACGTGACGTCGGCGAGATCGAGTGCTTTGTATTCGGCTTCGGTGTCGCGGATCATCTCTCGGACTGTGCAGCCTAGTTGTGCGTTGAGTTGCTTTAACTGGGCGACCGTGGGCGGCTGTTTCAGGTATTCGACAATTTCCGTCGGTTCGTTTGCGCTGTTGTAGGTGCTAGCAATCAGGTCGCACGTGGCTCGCGATTTTGAACAACGGGGGTTGTGGTAGATGGTGATCATGGTGATTTGCTAGGCGGTGTTTGTATTGGGTTGCAGGACGCTTTGGGTGGGGATTTTAGCGGGTGCCGGCGATCGAGTGGGCGAGTGGGCGAGTGGGCGAGTGGGCGAGTGGGCGAGTGTGATCGGGTGCCGTTTGGTTGTGCAAGGGGCTTTGCCTGTTGGTGATGGCGTCGTTTGGTTTATGCGCATAAAGCGGGGGGTGAGGTTGTCTTCACGTAACGTGGGGCGATGCGCATCGTTCCGCGGAACGCTTCGGCTCGTATTGTGTGGGCCTGCTTCTGTATTCATGAACGCGCGGCAGCCAGTTCGAGCGTCCAAGTGCCGTGCCGCCGTGCCGCCGTGCCGCCGTGCCGCCGTGCCGCCGTGCCGCCGTGCCGCCGTGCCGCCGTGCCGCCGTGCCGCCAGGATCATGCATCGATCCGCGCTGCCACATCCCACCGTAGCGACGACTCGATGGTCGAGTAACGCCAGAGGGGTTTATGCGCATAAAGATGTCTACACGAAATGGCTCGCGGGGCTCGATAGTGACCCGCATATGCCACTTGCCGCCAACAGCCGGGCCACGCAAAAACGATGTGGCGAGGCCAGATCTGGCCAGGCGGGGTCGCGTCGAATCCATATGGCCGATGCGCCCAGCTATATCCAGGGGTGTCACCCCACATCACACAGGATCGCGCGGCCACTTCTCCTCCTTTCGCCACCTCATATCTGATATCTCCCAGACGCCGCCAACGTGTCACCGTTGATCGCGCTTCACAGCCGCTACGCTGTCGCTTGCCATGCCCCCATCCTTTATGCGCATAAACCTATCCCAAACGGCTAATTCTTCTCGCGTTTACACAAAAACGATTGAAATGCGAATTCATCCAGGTAAAATCCATCTGCGTCTAAAAAGAGGAGGTGAAGATTGGCAGCAGAAATCATCGCGGTAACTCAGCAGAAGGGCGGGGTCGGGAAGAGCACAATCGCGATGCACCTCGGCGCTGCGTTCCATGAGAAAGGCAAACGCGTCCTCGTCGTAGACGCAGATGGTCAAAACACACTGATCCATTGGGCCAGTGCATCATCAGACGGCGACACCGGCATCCCCTTTCCAGTCGTCAACCTCTCCGAAGCCGGCAGCCAGATCCATCGCGAGATCAAGAAGTTCGTGGCGGACTACGACATCATCGTCGTCGACTGCCCGCCCTCCATCACCGAGAAAGTGTCCGGCGTCGTGTTGCTCGCGGCGAGCGTCGCGATTATGCCAACGTCGTCTTCGCCCGCCGACTATTGGTCGAGCGTCGGACTGGTCAAGCTCGTGCAGCAAGCCCAGGTCATGAACGAGGACCTGCGAGCAGTCTTTCTGCTGAATAAGACCGAAGAGAAGCGAATGCTGACGCGCGAACTGAAGCGCGCGTTGGAAGAACTCGGCTTCCCACTGCTTAAGACCCAGATCCCGACGCGCGAAGCCTACAAGCAGGCAATGGCGTTAGGGCAGACAGTGCTTCAGATGAACGATCGCGGCGCCAAGCTCGCCGCCATCGAAGTACGGGCGTGCGCCAACGAGATCGCAGCCTTGCTCCCCTGAATTTATGCGCATAAAGGACCCTGAATGAAACCCTCCCAATTCGCCAAAGGCTTTCAAGCACGTCCTGATACGACCAGCAGCGAAAAGCGAACCGCCCTCGACCGCCTGAATGCGATCGACGGTATGGTCAAGACTGGCGATGTACCGAGCCGCACGATCCACCCGGTCATGCCGCAGGACGTCGCGGAAGTCGAAGCAGCCGATATCGCCAATGAGTCGGCGGCCTACCGCGCGTGGCGGATCGAACACGCTTACCGTCCGGGCCAGGTCATCGAGCTCGCGCTCAAAACGATCAAGCCGAGCCCGTTCAATCCGCGCCATTTCTATCTGAAGTCGTCGATTGCCGAGCTTGCCGTCAATCTGGCGAAGCAGGGGCAGCAGCAGGCGATTCACGTCATCCCCGATTACGACAATCCCGGCACCTACTTTGTCAGCGACGGCGGCCGGCGTGTACGGGCGCTCAAAGAAGCGAACAAGGAATCGGTGAAGGCGATCGTTATCGACCTGCCGATCGGCATTCAGAGCTACAAGCTCGGCTACGACCTCAACGTCCAGCGCGATTCGCAGACAGTATTCGACAACGCCGTCGTCTGGAAACGCTTTCTCGACGATCGGCATTTCCAGAGCCAGAAGGAGCTCGCCGAACATCTTGGATTGGACGAGTCGACCGTCGCAGTCGCGCTGTCGATCGCAAAGCTGCCCGAGGAGGTGATGCATGAGATGGTCGCAAGGACCGACCGCTTTGGTTCAAACATGGCGTATCAGGTGGGCCGGTACCACACTGCCCGAGGCGCCGACGCTACGCTACGCCTGATCAACAAAATCCTCTCGGACGACCTGAGCACGCGGCAGGTCGCGGACATCGTGAAGGGCAGGGCAAGCGCACAGGAAAGTACCAAGCCGGCGGGTCGGCAGCGCTATGCGCAGCGTCTGGAAATCAAGCTCGGCGGTGTCTCAGTCGGCGACCTGAAATCGTATGGGGACGATCGAATCGAACTGCGTCTGAAGGGGCTCACACGTGAAAAGCGTGACGACATCCTTCGTCAGATTGAAAAGATGCTGAAGTAACAGAGGGGAAGAGTCAGCAGGAAAAGACACGGCGGCGCACGAGAGTGGCCGCCGTTTTTCTTGATGCGCTTTTGATGATTACGCCGCGCGCGATTGGCTCAGCGTGAAGGCGAGCAGGTCGCCATCGGTGGGTTCGCCCCACGTTTTGCGCGCCAGCCAATCGAAGAACGCCGTTTCGACGATCTTCGAGTCCAGTCCACGACGGCGCCAGTCGTCCCGCATGTGCGTGCCGAGATCCGGCAACTCGTCTTCCTCGAACGACTTCCGCGCGACCTCCCGCTCGGACTCGCCTTGCTCGTCGTAAAGCTCGCGTGCTTCCTTGCGGCGAACCGCCGAGTACTCGCCAAGCAGACGCGCTTTCAGATCGTCCGCCGGCGCGGCCACCGCGGCTTTGCCACCGCTACCCGACTGCAGCGCCTCGACCGGCGGCGCATAGCCCTTCTTCAATGCATCCTTGAACAGAGCCGGCGCGCTACGCACAGCGGGCAAGGACGTGCTGCGCATGCGTTGCTCCGTCATCTGCAGCGCCGCGCGAATCCGATTTTCTTCGCTATCGGCGTACAGTGTTTGCGCTTCTTTCAACGGAATGCCGATCTTCACCATCCGGTCGACCAAGGTGCTGTCGAACACATTCGGGTGTTCGTCGAGTGCAAGCATGGGCTGCTTGCGCTCGGTCACGCGAAACTGGATTTCGGCGACACGCCGCCCTTCCCGGTGCTCGATCAATTCGACAAAGATGTTGGTGACCGCATTCACCTCGGCAATGGCCGGGCGCAGGTAATCGCGCTTGAAGTACTTGTACTCCCGCTTCGCCTCGTCGCCCGCTTCGGTGTCCGGGGTACCGGAGAGGATAGGGCGCCACCATTCCCACGATTCGCGCATCGTCAGATGGCTCGGGTTGGTCAGGTAGCGAACGCAAATCTCGTAAAGTGCGAGGCCCGCGCTACTGCGCAGCTGGCTCTGGAACTGCAGACTCAGCCGCGCATACTGAACCGGATCGAGCAGCTTCTTCTTGATCTTCGGCGCGAATGAGAACTCCACCCAGACGCGGCGGGTGGTGGGATCTTCGAGAATTTCCGCGTCGGCAATCAGCGTGGAGATACCCCATTTCCGACCCGGCTTCTGGCTGGACGTGCCCGTGCTCCATTCGACCTGCACCGACACCATACGCCGCAGGTGCTCTTTCACGAGCGCCGTATCGTTCGAATCGAATGCCGAATTGGCGACGATGTCGGACAGCAAGGCCCGATACGTGTCGCCAGATTCGTCAGCTTGCTGAGCGACGGCAAGGAGAACGTTGAACAGCTTGCGGGTGAGGAGCGTGATCTTGCCGCTCTTGGGCTGGATGGCGATCGCCTCGACGGCCTTGCGCAATTCGGCCGAGCTCGGGCTGACTACATCTGTCTTCTTCGCGCGCTTCGTGGCCATGCGTCTGGTCGAGGAGGGATTTGGCGAGAGCATACCGGCTGTGGTGATACACGTCTATAGCATGCGTCTCACCGTTCGCGGTGAAGTGAGTTTACGAGGCGCAACTCACCTCGAGCAGCTCCCGAAAAACCTCACCTCACCCGCTTCTCGCCAGGTTCAGGGCATCCTTACAGGTCACGGCCTCCCGAAATACCGACCGATTTTCCGACTGCCGCGAACGGCAGCGATTCGATCCCGAATCTTCTCACCTCAAAAAATTCTCGTGAATTTGGGCCATGCGCACCTTGCGAGTTGGGCGCCTCACATTGAGTCGGTCGCGCAAACGCGCTTCGGCCCTTTTCAGCCGAGAGGGGAGGGGCAGGACCGGCAAGCGCGCCGAATCGCCTACCCAAGCAGGTACGGCAACTAAGCTCGCCGGAATGCACCCCCGTCGATCGCGGCCATCTGGCGTTCACCACGCAGCTACGCACGACAATCGCTACTTGTCCATTTGAGTTAATGGCTGCCAGCCCCGGCAGACAGACGCCCCGTTCACGCCGGCACGAGATTCGAGTCGGGACAAATGCTCCCGAAAAAGCTCACCTTAACCTCTGCTGAACGCTCGGAACGACGCGGCCTCCAGACGTGGTGGCCTGAAAAAACACCGATAAATACTCCCGAAAAGCCTCACCAATGAGTTGAAAAGAGGCTTGCGCAGGTCACGAAAAAGCCCCCCGAAAAACCTCACCTTTGCGCGGCGCGCAAAAAATTATTCAATAATTTCATGGAGTTACAGAGTAGCGGCTAGCGGAGCCATGAATACATGGTCCCGCATATCCTCACCCTTAACGGCTTTTCGGTGAAATCTGGCATCTTGGGTCACAACCCGAATGGCCCCGAAAAACCTCACCTTAAGAATTCAGCAGCCACAAAATCGGAACGGCGCCGACAGCGTCTGTAGGGCTTCTCCGGCCCGTCGTAGGGATTTTGGTCCTGTATTTCCTCACCTTAGCGATCGCGAGCGCCCCAAAAGACTCCCGAAAAACCTCACCTCTGGCCCCAAACAGGCAATTTCACGAGCCGGCGATCGCCTCGATCCACTTCTCCCGAATTCGCTCACCTTTCCCCACGGGTTAGCAACGACCCCATTGATGCTGCGGACAGAATTTCAGGCGAAATCGAGTTCAGCTCCCGCAAACGCTCACCTTAAGCTCCCGAATGCACAAAATTGAGGCAAAAACAGCGCCTCGTCCCCGGAAAGTCTCACCTTCGGTTCGCGTTTTCTCCTGTCTTGACTCACCAATGGGGTTTACGAGGCCAGAATAAGGTCAAAAACTGGGGTCCACGGCGGTCCCGAAAGCGCTCACCTTGCCGGCAGCCGGGCTCTGAACCGACTTTTGAGTGCTGCCGGGCGATCTGGGATGCCTCGGTCCCGCAAAATCTCACCTTTAGCCAAACCGCACTTTTGGGTCGGCTCCTGAACCCGCTCACGTTCTGTCCCGGACCCGCTCACCGAGGCCCCCGAACCTCATCACTCGACACTCCCGCAAGACCTCACCACCCCTCCCGCAAAGCTTCACCTTACCGGGCTGAAACCCCTGCCTGGTAAGGGTTTGCCGTGGCGTTAACGTTTTTAACATGGGTTCAAAGGTGTTTACTTTTATTACTCTCTAGAATTTCCCCCGCGTGTCCTTCGGACAAGACCTTTCCCCCAACCCAGCTCCCATGACATGTTCGTGAAACAGTGCGCGACCAGAAAGAAACCGATGAAAACTCTTTATTTACAAAGGCTTATTGGCTAATCTTCGTTTTGTTTCACGGGAAAACTCTGCTTGCCCCAATCTCTCGACCTACCCGCACCCCTGAAACACGCCATCTAGCCAAAAAACACTCATCACAAACAAATACGTAGCAAACAATACGTAAATTGTTATGATCAATCCAATTCGAGCGACGTCGAGGTAGATATGAATCTGGACCAGGAACGACAAGCCATCCGTAACGAGCTTGAATCGTTGAGGGCGAGTGGGGCACGGCGGCAGGACTTGTCACTGCATGCTTGCAAGCGGCTCTTTTTCGACTTGGGGATTCGTCCGTCCATGGCGGCCGTTCGCGACCTGACCCAAACAGGCAGCGCAAGCGACATTCCGAAAGACATCGACCACTTCTGGGAACGCATCAGAACGGTGTCGCGCGTAAAAGTCGGTGCCGGCGCGATCCCGAAAGCACTGGAAGACCGCGCCGGAGAACTGTTGGGCGCACTCTTTGAGGAAGCCGTCGTCCATGCCCGCTCGACCCTTGACAGCGAGCGCGAGGAAATTCGGACCCAAGTCGCTGCAGCCGACCAACGCGCACGAGAGGCGGAAATTCGCCGCGACGTGTCGGAAGAGGCGATCAAGCGCAGCGAGCTGAGAGCTGAAGCCGCGTGGGAACGCGTCCGCGCACTCGAGACTGAGCTATCCAGCACCACGACACATGGGACCGCTCACCAGGAAGGCTTGCAAGCAGCGGTGCGCCGGCTCGACGGCGAAAACGAAACGCTGCGTCAACGCCTCGATACCGAGCAGGCGACCAACGCGGCGCTCCGCGACCGTATCGATGCGCTCCATGTCGAACTGCGCCAAAGTACCGAACACTATGCGCAACAGATCAAAGACGCCGTCGCCGAAGCCGAGCGGCGTGTGAAGCCGATGCTGGTCGAGCTCGATTCATTACGCAGCATGGCCGCCACCTATCAGTCGGGGGTGCGTGATGCAAGCCGCAAGGAATTCGAGTTTATCCAGCAGATCGCCACAGCCAAGTCGCGCGGAGACCGGCTCGACGCGCAACTGCGCGAGCAATCGGACGAAGTAGATGCTTTGACGAAAGAAGTTGCCATGCTGCGCGGGCAACAGGGCATCGACCCGACAATCGGGGGCCTGCTGTGTGCGCTGGTCGAAGCAGGCAGGCTCACGACCGACGAGCTTGCAGTGATCGGCACCGCGGCGGACGGCCATATCACGCTGCCGCTGCGCTGCCCGAAATGCGAGGAAGGTGAGCCCGAACTCTCGCAGGTGGATCACCGCTTCGAATTGCAGTGTCCTGAGTGCGATCACTCGTCAGGGCTCGGTGAATCAAGGCTGGAGGCGGTTAGCCGGTTTCTATCGCGAGCTTCGATTGCAGCGTCGGCATGACGCGCGGCGCGGACGTTCTGGACGTTCTAACGGCCAAATCGTCAAAGGTGAGGAAATTCGGGACCCCAAGGGTGAGGTTTTTCAGGGTTCGGCCGATCCCCCTTTTCTCGTCAAACGCCCGTCGAGCCTGGGTGTTGGCAATGGTGGCGCGGCTGGATCCGGCTCATTGACGACCGGCGAATCCTGCTGATCCATCCACCTTTGCCACGCCCGATACAAACGGTTGGCGGACACTGCCTGCACAAATCCCAGCCATTGCCCGACCAGTTCTGCCTCAACCCCGCTCTCGAACAGGTCCGCCGCGAAGGTATTGCGCAAAGTTTGTGGACTGGCGCGTGAGGTTCGCGACGCGGCAATTCCAGCCGCGTCGATCAACGCGTCGACTGCGCGCAGCATTGTTGCCTTGTGCATCGGGCGTCCTGAAGGCGAAGCGGGAAAGACCAGATTGCCGGCCAATTCGGAGAGGCGCCGTTCGGCGAGCCATGCGTCGAGAATGGCGGCTGCGAAAGGCGCGAGCCGGGTCCGCCGCGTCAGCATCGGATTTGCGGACTCGATCGTGACCCAGGGTGAGCCGGCATTCACGCAACTAACCGTAAGCACCGCGGCCTCGCCCGTCTTGAGTCCGCCGCCGAGAAACACCGCAATCAAGGCACGATCGCGTCGCTCTCTCCAGCGTTGCGCTGCGGACAAGGCCGGCAAGGGCGAAAACAGATGCGCGATGAGCGCGGCTCGCTCGGCATGGTTAAGAAAACCGGTCGGTTCGTTGTCGCGTGCATTTCGCCATGCTGCTTCGCCATCCTGAGCAATGAAGCGTGCAGGATTGGTCGACGCGGATTCGATTTCGCGGACATGATCAAGCACCCGTTCAATGAGTCGCAAATACCTGACGCGTTGCGGTTTTCGGATCGCAAGGCCGCCCACGAATTCAGCGATGGTTTGCATATCGACCGTGACCAGACTCTTTTGACGAACGGCAAGCCAGTCGAGGAAAAGCCCCCACTGCGCTTGATAGACTTCAGCGGAAGAGCGCCTGAAATGCTGCTTGGCAAGCCATGCGTCGAACGCGATTTGCGGATCGCGGCGCCAGTCGTCGCGTTCCCGATCGAAGAGATCGGTTGACGGTGCAGGGCGCGGGACCGGGTCGGACAGATGAGGAGGTGACATACGCTATTTTTCCGTTAGTTGCGCGTATTGTAGGTGGCAGCCGACGAAAGTACAGCGCTTGAGTCAGTCGCCCCACGCCCGCGCGTGCCTTAGCGGAGCGCCCTTAGAGGCAGGTTGCGCGGCGCGGCGTGCCGCCTCTTCATAGGCCGAGACGGCAAACGCGAATACCGCGGGCAACGCGGTGGAGGTGCCGAAGTCGACCGCCTCGTCCGTTTCCGGATAAGGCAGCTCGGACGGCCGCTGGAACAGGCCAAGCATGATTGCGTCGTGTCGGCTGGCAAACCCGAGATCCGCCAATGCTTCGGCTTCGATTGCGTGTAGCAGGCGCCACGAGAGTGGGACCTGCTGGACGATGTAGCGCGCAGCGATATTGCGCACGATGTGTTCAAGATCGCGCGCCGCGGTTTGATAGCGCAGCGCGGCCAGAGCATGCTCGGCTTGGTCGGTGGTCAGGTCGTTCATTATCGGCTCCAGTCGATACCCCATACTGTACAAATATACAGTGTCCGGTGCAACCTCGCCCAAACGACAATTCAGTCCAACTCCGACATCAACCAGCAGCGGTGCGCCCGCCCCTCAGCCGTGAATCACCACTAGCAGCGCTTTCGCCTCGCCTTTTCCGGCGTTACGAATTGCGTGCGGCTCGTCGGCGACGTAGCGCGCCGTGTCCGCGGCCTTGAGCCGCTTCGTCGTGCCGGCCGCCTCGATCTCGATCGATCCCTGCAGCACGGTCAGATGCTCGCGCGTTCCGGGTTCGTGCGCGTTCGACACCAGCGCCCCGCCCGGCTGCAGCGTCAGTTCATACCACTCGAACTTGCCGGCCAATTCGATCGGCCCCCAGACACGCAACTGGTACTTGGCCTCGTGCCCGCTCAAAGTCGGGATGTCGTGAGGGCCGGAGACGGCGATCGCCTTCGGCGCCTTCTGCGGCGCGAACAGCGAATCGAGGCTGACGCCGAGCGCGTTCGTCAGACGCCAGGCGACCGCGATCGTCGGATTGGCCTTGTCGCGTTCGATCTCCGAGAGCATCGATTTCGATACGCCGGCCGCGCGCGACAGGTCGTCGAGCGTCATGCGCCGTTCGGCGCGCAGACGCTGAATCTGCTCGCCGACGCGAGGCGGCGCCGCGATCGCCGGGACCGAACTCGCGCCCGAAGTGGGTGCCGCGTTGGCTGCTGCGCGGCGGATTCCCGAACTTGCCATTTACTGACCTATCGTTTAGAGTTGTTCGACATACCGGATTTTAGTTCGAAAAAACGAAAATATCCGATAAAACTGACAACCGACTATAACAGCCCGCCTCGACGCCGAACATGCTCCACGCGCCGAGCATGTCGTCCACAGGCGCATCACCCTTTCAGGAGTCTGGTTCATGCGTGACCTTTACCTCGCCCATCTGCGCGGCACTCTCGAGCAGATCCGCGCTGACGGGTTTTACAAGAACGAGCGCGTGATCGCCAGCCCGCAGTCGGCTGACGTGCGTCTCGCGAACGGCACGGAAGTGCTGAATTTCTGCGCCAACAACTATCTCGGTCTGGCCAACGACGAACGGCTGATCGAGGCCGCGAAGCTTGGCCTGGATAGCGACGGATTCGGCATGGCGTCGGTGCGTTTCATCTGCGGCACGCAAACCGTGCACAAAGACCTCGAAAAAGCGCTCGCCGCATTCCTGCAAACCGACGACTGCATTCTCTACTCCAGCTGTTTCGATGCAAACGGTGGTTTATTCGAAACCCTGCTCGACGAAAGCGACGCCATCATCAGCGACGAGCTGAACCACGCGAGCATTATCGACGGTGTGCGGCTTTCGAAGGCGAAGCGCTTTCGCTACAAGAACAATGACCTCGCCGATCTCGAAGCCAGGCTGAAAGAAGCCGATGCCGCCGGCGCGCGCTTCAAGCTGATCGCGACCGACGGCGTGTTTTCGATGGACGGCATCATCGCCAACCTCGTCGGCATTTGCGATCTGGCCGACCGCTACGGCGCACTGGTGATGGTCGACGATTCGCACGCGGTCGGTTTTGTCGGCGAACATGGGCGCGGCACGCCGGAACATTGCGGTGTGCTGTCGCGCGTCGACATCATTACCGGCACGCTCGGCAAAGCGCTGGGCGGGGCGTCGGGCGGCTACGTCGCCGCGCGCCAGGAAGTGGTCGATCTGCTGCGTCAGCGTTCGCGCCCCTATCTGTTCTCGAACACGCTGACGCCGAGCATCGCTGCCGCCTCGCTGAAAGTGCTCGAATTGCTCGCCAGCGACGAAGGTGCGCAACTGCGCGCGCGCGTGCGTGACAACGGCGCGCACTTCCGCCGCGCGATGAGTGCGCTCGGCTTCACGCTCGTGCCCGGCGAACACCCGATCATTCCGATCATGCTGGGCGACGCGCAACTCGCATCGAACATGGCCGACGCGTTGTTGAAGGAAGGCGTGTACGTGATCGGCTTCTCGTTCCCCGTGGTGCCCAAAGGCCGCGCGCGCATCCGCACGCAAATGAGCGCCGCGCACACGCCGGAACAAATCGATCGAGCCGTCGACGCATTCGCGCGAGTCGGCCGTCAACTCGGCATTATCTGAAGCGGAGGCGCACATGAAAGCATTGGCAAAACTCGAACGCGCACCGGGCCTCACGCTGACGGATGTGAAGAAGCCCGAAGTCGGTCACAACGACGTGATGATCCGCATCACGCGCACCGCAATCTGCGGTACCGATATCCACATCTGGAAATGGGACGACTGGGCACAAAAGACGATTCCGGTACCGATGCATGTCGGCCACGAATACGTCGGTGAAATCGTCGAAATGGGTCAGGAAGTACGTGGCTTTGCGATCGGCGATCGCGTGTCGGGCGAAGGACATATCACCTGCGGCTTCTGTCGCAACTGTCGTGCAGGACGCCGGCATCTGTGCCGAAATACGGTAGGCGTCGGCGTAAATCGTGAAGGCGCATTCGCCGAATATCTCGTGATTCCCGCGTTCAACGCGTTCAAGATTCCGCCCGAAATCTCCGACGATCTCGCCGCGATCTTCGATCCGTTCGGCAACGCCACGCATACGGCGCTGTCGTTCAACCTGGTCGGCGAAGACGTGCTGATCACCGGCGCGGGGCCGATCGGCATCATGGCGGTGGCGATTGCGAAACACGTCGGCGCACGCAACGTGGTGATTACGGACGTCAACGACTATCGCCTCGAACTCGCGCGCAAGATGGGCGCGACGCGTGCGGTGAACGTCTCGCGTGAATCGTTGCGCGACGTGATGACGGATCTGCACATGGCCGAAGGTTTCGACGTCGGGCTGGAAATGTCAGGTGTACCGAGCGCTTTCACGAGCATGCTCGAAGCGATGAACCACGGCGGCAAGATTGCGCTGCTCGGCATTCCGCCCGCGCAGACCGCGATCGACTGGACCCAGGTCATTTTCAAGGGCCTCGAAATCAAGGGCATTTACGGCCGCGAGATGTTCGAGACCTGGTACAAGATGGTCGCGATGCTGCAAAGCGGGTTGGACCTGTCGCCGATCCTCACACATCGTTTCAAGGTCGACGATTATCAGGAGGCGTTCGCCACGATGCTATCAGGCGAGAGCGGCAAGGTGATTCTCGACTGGACCGCCGCGTGAGCTAAAAAAACGGCACACGCAGGCGCATCCGCTGAAATGCAAAGCCTGAAACGCAGAGTCTGAAACCAAACGCCCGCACCGCGCTCATGCGCCTGCGGGCGTTTTAACGAACTCAGCCTGAACGCGCACATGAATATCGTCGCCAACAGCCGGGTACCACGTCGACAAACCGAATTTCGCGCGGCTGAAATGACCGTCTGCGGAAAAGCCGAGCGTGTCTTTCTTCGTGAGTGGATCGGGCGCGAAGCCGTTGAAGGTCACATCGAGCGTCACGGGTTGCGTCATGCCGTGAATCGTCAGATCGCCGGTCAACGTGCCGCGCGATTCGCCGGTGCGCTCAAAGCGCGTGCTGGCGAAGCGCACCTCCGGATAGCGCGACACGTCGAGCATGCTCGCGCTTTTTACCATCTTGTCGAGTAGCGGCACATTCGTATCGATGCTCGCGGCGTCGATCGTGATCGTTGCGCTACTCCTGTCCAGCCCTCCTTCGTTCCAGTCGAGCTGTCCCTGCTTGCGGTCGAAGCGCATGGTGAAGCGCGAATACTTGAAGTGATCGATATCGAAGGTAATGCTGCAATGGTCCGGGTCGAGGTCGTAGCGTCCGGCCGGCACGCGCGCCTCGTTCTGGCTAACCGTATGGGTGAGCACTCGCACCGGCGTACAGGCCATTGCCGTCAGCAGCGTTGCGCTGAGCAGCGCACCTAAAAACGTTGTGCGGATAGTAGAGCGACTCATGAGGTTCGTTCCAGTTGATCGATCGTCACCACGATAACAGTAAGCGTAACCGACACGCCGAAGCACACAAAAATTTGACGAAGGAGAATGATCATTCTACCCTTCGCGCATGGCTACTCAAAACCCGACTGAATGGGCTGCGTCCGGCAGCGCGCGTGAAAGGCTGCTCGACGCTGCGGAAGCGTTGATCTACGCCGGCGGCATCCATGCAACCGGCGTCGACGCGATCGTCAAGCAGTCCGGCACTGCGCGCAAAAGCTTTTACACGCATTTCGAATCGAAAGACGCGCTTGTCGCCGCCGCGCTGGAGCGGCGCGACGAACGCTGGATGAACTGGTTTATCGCGGGCACGCGGCAACATGGCAAGACTGCGCGCACGCGCCTGCTCGGCATGTTCGATGTGCTGTGCGAATGGTTTGCGTCGGAGGATTTTCATGGTTGCGCGTTCCTGAACGCCGCCGGCGAAATCGCCTCCGCGGAGGATCCGATCCGGATCGTCGCACGCGAACACAAGGAACGCCTGCTCGCGTTCGTGCTAACCCAGTGCAATGAATACGCGGCCGAATCGGGCATGGGCGCGCGTCGCGCCGCGCGCTTGTCGCGCCAATGGCTGATCCTGCTCGACGGCGCCATCGCCGTGGCGCTGGTGAGCGGCGAGGCCGACGCCGCGCTCGACGCGCAAGCTGCCGCAGAAGCCTTGCTCGATACCGAGTCCGCAAGCGAATCGGACCCACTCGCAGGTCGATCAGCGGGCAAGTCGCGAGGCACAGCCCCAAGCAAACGGCCGCCGTCCCGGCGCACCGCCACCTGACTGAGAAACCACCATGGCTGACTCGATCGAAACCCGCCCGCCACTCCCGCCGTTCACACGCGAAACCGCGATCCAGAAGGTGCGCGCCGCGGAAGACGGCTGGAATACCCGCGACCCCGAGCGCGTGTCGCTCGCGTATACGCTGGATAGCGTCTGGCGCAACCGCGCCGAGTTCACGCAAGGACGCGCGGAGATCGTCGGACTGTTGCGCCGCAAATGGGCAAAGGAACTCGACTACCGCCTGATCAAGGAACTCTGGGCATTCACGGACAACCGCATCGCCGTGCGCTTTGCCTACGAATGGCACGACGACTCGAACAACTGGTTCCGTTCATACGGCAACGAGAATTGGGAGTTCGATGAACACGGACTGATGGCGCGCCGTCATGCCAGCATCAACGATCTGCCGATCCGCGCGGCCGAGCGTCTTTATCATTGGCCGCTCGGCCGACGTCCCGACGATCATCCCGGCCTGTCCGACCTCGGCCTCTAGATATTTCTCCGACATCGAAGGTGGCCACCTGCCGGGTGCTCACCGCTCTGCCATCGGTTCTCCGTTATGGCTGCATCTGCGCCGCGGGGCATGTCCTGTGCCCGCGCGCCCGAGCGTGTCCTCCACATCGCCAGCGCGGGTTGAGGTACAGTGCGCGACGGGCGGCAAGCAGGAATACCTGGAACATGGATGACACCGGCACTCGACCGGTGACGGAGAGCACATGCATTTTCGGCAGATCAGGAAGGATATTCGGCGTACCGCCGTGGCGCTCGTCGCGAGCTTGGCTGCGGCCTCCGCGGCCTATGCGGGCAACTGGTGCGAGGGCGGCGTATGGGTCGATGCAATGCTCGGTTCCTATCACATCAACCCCGACCCAAATACTCATTTCGAGCAATTCAATCCTGGCCTTGGCGTCGAATGCTGGCTCAACAATCAATGGGCGCTGACTGCTGGCGGCTTTCGCAACTCGCTGCGGCGGCCTTCATACTATGGCGGCGGCGTCTGGGCGCCCGAGTTCGCGCACTGGGGCATCGTGCGGATCGCGGCGATTGGCGGGATCATCTCCGGCTATAACTACGGCAATTGGGGCCTGGGTCGCAACCACACGATCGGGCCGGTGGTTGCGCCGATCGTGATGGTGGACTATAAGCGCGTCGGGGCTAACTTTATTGTGATTCCGCCTATCCCCTCGGACGATCTTCCATTCACGATCGGGTTCCAGTTGAAGGTGAAGTTCTAAATCTGGCGTAATAAGTCCCGTGCCTGGCGTAAAAAGCCGCTTGCGGGCGCGCGGACGGACCCCGGCGAAAATATTCGCTATCACTTCGGCATCTCACACGCTATAACAGGTATTTGCAGGGCGATTATTACGTGTCGAGGGGTCCACAAAATCCGTTGGCACTGCCAGTTCGCACGCCACCTTGCGCCCCGGGACTTCGGCTCGGCGCACTGCTCTCCGTATTTTCATAACCACCTAAAACTTTGGCCTCGGGCAATTCGCCCGCGGACCCGAAGAGCGTTCGCGCGTCCGAAAATTTCCGATCTATGTCGACGTCCGGGCACGAGGATAACGAATCACATCGGTGAAAAACGCACCCTTAATTTAGGAGCTAAAAATGAAATTACACCTGATGGCGGCTTCTGCCGCCGGATTGCTTGTCATGGCCGGGTTTGCGCATTCGCAAAGCATGCCGGAGACTCAACAACCAGCCCAGCAGGAAAACGCAGCGACTCAGCCTGCCCCTTCCGATACGGCGACGCAGGGATACGGTGGCATGCCCGACACGAAAATGCAGAGCGGCGCAAAACACACGAAGCCCTGCAACATCGACCCACAATGCAATATCTTCTTCGGTGGGAGCTAAAGACAAACTGAGGTCGCGCGGGATAACGACGGCAAACAAAACGGACCCGAGCCGGGAGGCGTGACTGACGTCAGCGCATCCTGCGCGGCCATCCAGTCAAAGGTGAGCGATTTCAGGATGGTGAGGAATTCCAGGAGATGGCATCGTCGTTGTCAAAGGTGAGGAACGCCAGGAAATATCGTCAACACAGCCAAAGGTGAGAATTTCCAGGGAGTCCTCCTTGTGGACGCTCGCCTCCACAACCGGCGCGCAATGGCCGTTGCGGTACTCGCACGCCGCGAGTGCCAGCCGGCACGGGGCGGTCAGCAGGGAAGCTGAAAACCCATAGGTGAGAACATTCGGGAGCGCGTGCGGTGACAATGTTGCTACCTGTCGATGCACTTTCGATTCGAAGGTGAGAAGATTCGGGATGCCTCCCCGAACGCAGCCACCTGCGAGTTTTTTTCCCAGTCACATGGAGAACTTCTCCCATGACGCCCGGCGCTTTTGGCGAAGAAATCAAGGCGGCACTCATGCCGCACGCCGACGCTCAACGCGCGCTTTTGCAAAAGCTTTTGCAAAAGCGCTACGCACCGCAATGCGCAAATAAATGGGCTTTAAATAACGGCATCAAAACCAAAAACTTTAGAAGAATATTTAACCCCTCGGGCGTGCTCAAAAACACCGTAGTCATCGCTCAGTAACATGCGACCGGAATAATGGCCTGTGCTGTAGACACGACCAGATTTCGCAAAGAACGCGCTGCCCCGATCGAGGGCCGACGCAAAAGGCCACACCCGGGGGGTTCACATGACTATCCGTCATCGCATCACGCTATTGGTTGTCTTGATGTTTGTCGCCTTGTCGGCGATCGGCGGCTACGCCGTGTATCAGACGCGCGGCAGCGCAGCCGAAGTGCGCAAGGTGACGGAAGGCGTTGTGCCCAGCGCGCTGGCTTCCGCTGACCTCGTCTCGCAAGTCAAAGACGTACAGCTCGCGACCATGACGTTGGTCTACGCGCCGGACGCCAACATGGTCGCCCAGGCACAAGACGAACTGAAGAAGAAAAAGGCCTCGTTGCAACAGGCCCTCGCGCTGCAGGCCAAAGACGCCGCGAGCCACGCCCAGCAAGGCCTCGTCTCCCAGGCCAACGACAGCCTCGAGAACTACTTTTCCGCTATCGCCGAGACGGCGAAAATGAAGGCCGACGGCAAGAACGAGCTGGCGCAAGCCTATCTGTTCGCCAACGTCGCGCAGTATCGCGACGAACTCGAAGGCATCGTTGAAACCCTGCGCGTCGAGAAGAACCGCCAGAAAGACGAGGCGATCACCGCACTGAACGCCACGCTTTCCACCACCACGACGGCCATCGCCATCGTCACCGGCATCGCGATCATTCTGCTGACCTCGATCGGCTCGCTGCTCTACCGTCAGATCACTCGTCCGCTTAGCCGCATGCAAGCCATGATGAGCGAGATCGCGTCGAGCCAGGATTTCACGCGGCGCGTGCCGGTGGGCCGGCTGGATGAAATCGGCCATTCGATCGTCGCCTTCAACGGCATGATCGAAAAGATCCAGGAAAGCTCGGCGCAACTCAAGCAGAAGACCGCCGATATCCAGGCGATGTTGCAGAACATGCAGCAAGGTATTTTGACGGTGATCGACGGCGCCGTGATTCACTCGGAGTACTCGGCGTATCTGGAAGACATCTTCGAAACGAAAGACATCGCCGGGCGTGGCCTGATGGATCTGGTGTTCTCGGATACCGATCTCGGTTCGGACGTGCTCTCGCAAGTGGATGCAGCCGCACATGCGTGCCTCGGCGAAGACTGCATCAACTTCGCGTTCAATCAGCATTTGCTGGTCGGCGAAATTTCAAAGCGCATGGCCGATGGCCGGGTGAAGATTCTCGACCTTAGCTGGTCGGCGATCACAGACGAAAACGACGTCATCGTGCGTTTGATGCTGTGCGTGCGCGACGTCACCGAACTGCGCAAGCTCGCTGCCGAAGCCAGCGAACAGCGCCGCCGTCTCGACATGATCGGCGAGATTCTCGCGGTGAGCGAAGAGAAGTTCCATCACTTCATCGAAAGCTCCGCGGGTTTTGTCAGCGAGAACGAGCGCATCATCCGCAAGCATTCGGAAGCGGACCATGCGGCGATCGCCGAACTGTTCCGCAACATGCACACCATCAAGGGCAATGCACGGACCTATAACCTGGCGCATCTGACCAATGTCGTTCATGAAACCGAGCAGAGCTATCACGAACTGCGCCAACCGGACGCGGACCGCTCGTGGGATCAGGAACACCTGATGCAGGAACTGACACGCGTGCGCGAGGCGATCGAGAGCTACGCCAGGATCAACGAACAGAGCCTCGGCCGCAAGGCCAAAGCCGGCGCAAACAACGCCGGCAATGCGGGCCGTTACGTGATGGTCGAGAAGGACCAGATTCAGCAGACCCTGAGCATGCTGGACAAGACGAACGCCGGCGAACTCCACGAATTGCAGTCGATGCGCGATGCGATGCGCCGAACCTTGCGCGCGCTCGGCAGCGAAAGCGTGCGCGACGCGCTGTCCGGCGTGCTGGACTCGCTGCCTTCGCTCGCACAAGAGCTGGGCAAGCCGGCGCCGACCGTGCGTATCGACGACAACGGCTACCGTCTGCGCGGCCAGGCGGCCGGCACGCTGAACAACGTGTTCATGCATCTGTTGCGCAATTCGATGGACCACGGTATCGAAACCGTCGAGGCGCGCAGCGCACACGGCAAGACGCCGGCTGGCACGATCGATATCGAAGTGGGCGTCGACAACCGCGCGCTGCAGATCACGCTCAGCGACGACGGCCGCGGCCTCGCGCTCGAACGGATTCGCGGGATTGCCGTCGAGCGCGGCTGGATCGGCAGCGACGAACAACTGAGCGACGAAGCCATTGCCGAATTCATTTTCCGGCCGGGCTTCTCAACCGCAGCAACAGTCACGGAAGTGTCGGGCCGTGGCGTGGGCATGGACGCCGTGCGCGATTTCCTCAAGCGCGAGAACGGCCGCATCGAACTGCGCTTCACCGACGATCACAAGGGCGCATCGTTCCGCCAGTTCCAGACGATTGTCTGCCTGCCGGATAGCGTTGTTGTCGATACGCTGGGTGTGGAAGCGCGCGGCGATGCCGGCGAAGTGCAATTTGACGCGATAACGGTTTGAACGTCGGTCGAACGCGGATTGACGCGCTTCACGACGGACTTTGGAAGGATAGGTTGTGATTCAACAGTACGTCTTGGCGGCAGTGGCAGGCAGCGCGGTGACCGCGCTGCTGGCATTGGTCGCGCACAAATTGCACAGCACGAGGCTGACGGCACGGCTCTCCGCCGAAGCCGATGTCCGGATCAAAGCGCTGTCGGCGGAACAGGCGGACCATGGTGAAGCGATCCGCGAACGCGAACAGGCCGTGCAAGAGATGGAAGCGTTGGCCGCGCAGTTGCGTGAGGAGCTGAGGCAGCAATCGGCCAGCGTCGACGAGCTGCGCGCAACGCTGAAAGCAGCCACTGACGACAAAGACCAGTGGGCGCATCAGGCACAACAGATCGCCGGCGAAGCCGCGCGTCTGAAGAGCCTCGGCGCGACATTCGAGCGTTGGCACGAGCAGATGATCTCGCTGATGACGCAGAACCACGACATGCACGCGAAGAATCAGGAGCTGTCGTCGATCGTCCGGCATGTGGTGATCGTGTCGCTGAACGCGTCGATCGAGGCCGCGCGTGCAGGTCCGGCCGGACGCGGCTTCGCGGTGGTGGCAAGCGAGGTCCGGGCGCTCGCCGCGCGTTCTGAGGAATTGTCGAAAAGCTATCGCGACAGCCTGCACCGCAACGATCTGACCACCACCTCCACCTTCCAGGACATCCAGGCGGGCGGCAAGATGATCGCGGCGTCGCTCTCGAGCGTCGAATCGCTCGCCAACCAGTTTCACTCGAAGCTGCACCAGGTGCCGATGTGATCACGGGCAACGCCAAGGACAGCTTCGAGCGCATTTTCCGCAAAGCGGCACAGGCGCGCCTGCCGCTGGATTCCGGCGATGCGTGCGAGATCGCGCCGCTCGCCGGGGCCGGCACAGGCGCAACGAAGGACACCCAGGTGGTCGTGCTGACCATCTCGTCGATTGTGTTCAGACTACTGCTGATCCTTCACTTCGACGAAAGCGACAGCACCCGCAACTACTACCTGAAAGAGTCCGACGAACGCCCGTTCCAGGAAGCGTTTCTGGAAATCTGCAATTTGTGCTGTGGCGCGATGAATCAGGAACTGCTGCATTACTTCCCGGACCTCGGCATGTCGACGCCCTATGTATTGAGCGCGCGTTGTCTGGGGCATCTGCCGGAATTGAAGCCGGGTTTGCTGTCGTCGTATTCGATCACGCTTGGCGGTTCCGTGCAGCTTGCTGCGACGATATGCGTGTGCGCCCATGCGCCGATCGACTTCGTGGCGGACACGAGCACGATCGAAGACTCCAGCGGTGAGCTGGAGTTGTTTTAACTGTCGACCACGACGCCGATATTTGCAGTGAGCAGGAACGCGAAATGAACATGAACAAACCGGTCAGCAAGGTGCTGGTGCTGGACGACTGCCCGGCGCACAAAGAGGCGCTGAAGCGCTTCTGCGACGAGAACAATCTGGTCGGTGTGAAAGTCGGCAAGAACCGCTTGCAGTCGGTGCTGCGCTCGAACATCGATCTGGGCGCGGTTCTGTTCGCCGAAGGCTACGGCGGCTCGGCCGAAGCGAGCGCCGAGATCGCGATCAGGATCAATGCGGTGCGCCCCGAGTTGCCGATCATCATGCGGCGGGATCATGATCCGAGTGTCGACGGTTTGCCGGAGAGCTTGCGCCGCGTGGTCTGCGCAACGTACGTCGCGCACGATATGGCGCCCTTGCGGAAGGTGATCGACGAATACATCTTCAGCCTGGATTATCCGAACGCGTTAGTGCGTGGCATTGCCGACATGACGCAGGCGATTCTCGGCGACGTGTTCAAGAACCTGAGCATCACGTGCGACACGCCGTATATCGTGCGCGACAGGATTATCTTCGGCGAGGTGTTCAGCCTGATTCCGCTGGAAAGCGCGTGGTGCCGCGGCTACATGATGATGCAGGCGGAAGAAGCGCCGATTCTCGAACTGCTCGATCGCTCTCGGATGATCGACAACGCGGAAGACGGCGAAGCAAACTTCCGCGATCTGAATGGCGTGCTCGGTGAGGTGACGAATCTGATCTGGGGTTCGTTCAGGAACCGCTATGTCGGCGATGCGGACGCCTGGTTGCGCAGCCAGGTACAGGTGCCGCTGCTGGTGAATCACAAGCACAAGTACATCTCGTTTGGCAGCGGCAATCCGCAGCTGTGTTTCATGTACTCGCTGACTGACCCGCAGTCTGGCCGTTCGGTCAAGCTGCATCAACGTTTTGTGTTCAGCCTGAGCTGGTCGCCGGAGGACTTCAAGGAAGTCACGAACGATGTCGGCGCGATGGTCGAAGCGGGCGAACTGGATCTGTTTTGAATGTTGTCATAGGAAAAAACATGTCGAAAATTCTGGTGGTGGATGACTCGAGCACGGTGCGCGACGAAGTGGCCGGCTTTCTGAAGAAGAACGGCCTGGACGTCGACACGGCGGTGGACGGCAAGGACGGCCTCGCCAAACTGAAGGCCAGCCCCGGCATCAAGCTGGTGATCAGCGACGTCAACATGCCGAACATGGACGGCCTGACGATGGTCGAGAAGATTCGCGGTGAACTAGCGAACACGACCGTCAACGTCATCATGCTGACGACCGAGAGCAGCCCGGCGATGAAAGAGCGCGGCAAGGCGGCTGGCGTGAAAGGCTGGATCGTCAAGCCGTTCAAGGGCGACGCAGTGCTGGAAACGTTCCGCAAGTTGGCGAGCTAGACACGGCAAGCGCGGCCGGGTTTGGCGAAGGTGAGAACTTTCGGGAGCCGCGCGGCGGTGTTGTGCAAAGCAAGCTTCGCGATCACGGCCCCCGTCAAAAACACGCTAAATACGTGAAAAAACAGCCGTCGCGATGATGACGGCGGACTGTGCCGGCGCGTTGGCTTATCCAAAGGTGAGAATATTCGGGAGCGTGACGCGATAGCGGACACGTGAGTTGCGCCGCTTCATTGCGCCTCACCACCCAGGCCCGGGTCGATCAATCAGTGACGCATGGGCCGTGAACAAGCAGCGCGCACTGACTGTCAGGCACTAAGTGCAAGCGCCTGACACACACGGCCTCTTACCTGGGTATGCAGATTACCCGGCCACTTCCAAAGGTGAGGGTTTGCGGGAGTAGCCTGTTCTGGACCACCGGTGCCACGCCCAGCATGCCTTTGCGGCCTGCCCCCACGCTCGGAAGGTGAGCTTTTTCGGGGGCGGTCAGATGGACACTTCGCGTCGAACCCCAGTCGCTCCGTGCCAAAGGTGAGATTTTTCGGGAGCTGATCCGCGCATCGCACCGTGGCTTTGCGAGCGGTCCCCAATCACGTTCCGTGTTGAAAGAGTTGGGAAAAATTTGCCAGGCTTGGGGGCGGCCGAGCGCGGCGCGATAGTTGCGCCCGGCGTGCGAGTATCGGCGGATCAGCCCAAAGGTGAGGTTTTACGGGAGCGTTGTACTCGTGTGTCAGCCTTGCTTCGCGACCTCGCGAATGTCGGCTACCGGCGTTTTCCCGAATGCATCGCTGAAGGCGTAATCGAGCAACTGGGTGGCGCATTGCTCCGGTGTCGAAAGCTGGCCGTTGCGCTTGAGGTCTTCGAATTTTTCGCGCATCGGGAACCGTTCGGTGCCGCTGCCGCGAATTTCCGCCTGCATATTCGTATCGATGACGCCCGGCGCCAGGCTGCAGATGCGCAGCGCGCGATTCGCGTCGAGTGCAACGGCGCGCGCGTGATGATCGAGTGCGGCCTTGGTCGCGCAGTAGATGCTCCAACCGGGATACGCATTGCGCGCCGCGCCACTCGAGATATGCATGATGCGCCGATCGGTCGCGTCGACGCCGGCCGCGGCGAGCGCGCTCGCCAGCATCAGCGGCGTGGCCACATTCAGGCTCACGGCGGTGGCGATGTCCGCGGCGTCCTGGCCTTCGATCGGACCGATCGGCTGAACCGTGCCCGCATTGTTGATCAGCAGTACGGTCTGCGCGCCGCTGACGAAGCTGCGCAGTGCATCGGTTGCGACCCACTGCGCGACGCGCGCGGGATCGGCAAGCTCGAGTTCGATTTCTTCGAGCAGTGCAGGGAAACGCTCCTTGAGCGTGGCATGACGCGAGCGGGACAAACCCAGTACCGCGACGCCGCGCGCCAGCAGTTGTTCAGCGAGGGATGCGCCGAGGCCGCGAGTGTGACCGGTAACGATCGCGCGGATTGGAGAAGAAGTGGACATGTCGTTCCTTGTGATCGTTGGCTTGAGAAGAGCGCCATTTTCTCACGCGTTCCAGTACGGCCTTCGCGGCGATGGCGTCAGGCGGCGAGACGATCGCGCCCAGCGCGAAGCACGCGCTCCACGGTAAGGACGGCACGACCCAATGCACGACCAGGCCGACCGCGAGGGTCGTAAAGGCGACGGCGCCGATCGCAAGCAGCAGGATGCCACCGAGATTGCGCTTGAATTCGTCCCACACGGAGAAGTAGGCACAGTCCATGAGGAGCGGCGGCAGGAACACGATCAGGACCAGCTCGGGATCGAGGTTGATGGTCGGCAGGCCCAGCACGAAGGCCATCGCAGCGCCACCGACCGGAAGTGCCGCGGCCGGTGGGAGTCACAGCCGCTTGGCGAGCAGTTGGAGACCGATCATCGCGACGAGCGACAGCAGGACGAGTTTGAAGCCCATGACGGAGGACATGCGGGAGCCTCGACGAGTGGCAAAGCGTGGGAGCTTCTTTGTATCACGGGGCGGGGCGTGTGCATGCGGCTGAGCCCACGGGCGATACGCCTGTGGCATCAAGCACTTGGCTTGGCTGTGCGCAAGTTGTCCACAGCCTTATGAACGAAAACTGGGGATAACTTTAGGGCGTCCGCTCGGACGGTTGGTCCGTACGGCGTCGCCCGCTTTTCTCTGGAGAGGGAGAGTCCGCTTGAGGCCGCTGAGCGCGTTCCCCCGCGATTCCCCATGCGCGTCCGCTATTCCTGTTATCACCGGTGGTGAGTGTTGATGACTGATAGGCGCTCGTGTGGTGTCCTACGAATTGTTGCGAACTCCAGTGAAAGCATATTTGTGAATATGCAATGAGATCGTAATTTTAGGAATTGTCGGATAGTCGAGGTGGAATGCTCCTTATAGGGTGCTTGGGCTTTAACCAAGTACAACTAATAAGGACGACAATGAAAAACAGCAGAATTACTGAGAGTCCGGCAGGCATGGCGGCCCGCCTGCTGGCCGCATTCATGTTGCTTATGTTCGCGTTCGGCGCAAACGCGGCTGATTGCAACGTGGTGTGGACAGCAACCGGCGCAAAACCGGGCTCGCCCACCTGCCGGTGGGATGCTCACGCCGGCGTGCCAGGCGGCATGCAGTACTACAACTGCGTTAGTTTGCCGCTTATCGACGCGTGGTGCGCGACACCCACTACGGAAGAACCAGAAGCGAGCTGTCCCGTCGCTGACCCGGTGTATCCGGGCAATGGCCATGCTGCAGGCACGCGTTGTACCGTCCGATTTAGAGTTGGCTCGATTCGGATACCGGGCAAGTAATCGGAGCACTGTTTGATGAATACCATGCAACGACCATTAGCAAGCCACGAACGTCTGCTTCTGCAGTTTCTTCTTGCAGCGAACGAATCTTTTTATGGCGCTCACGTACTAAGGTGGAAAAATCAGGTTGAACGATGCACGGTCCATGAGGTCAATGTGCCCTACTGTCTGGCCATCAGTCACGATGAAATCAGAATTTCAGGTGGTGGCTTCATTACGCTCGCGCGCGAGTTGGTTTGCGTTGACGAGGGCGTGCCAGTGCTGATTTATGCTTGTGCGGTGGAGACGCAGTCAGGTTATGTCCTCGACTCTTTCGACATCGATCGTCTCGATGGAGAGCCTCTTGTGGCCTATCCCGAGCCAGGTGATGGCCTCATGGTCATGGAAGCGGGCAAACGCATAGGTGGGGCAGATTTGCGACACGTGTACAAGGAGTCGGATCTGCCGCCGCGCTTTAAGCTTCCCTGAGCCGCTATTGGTTGGGCCACGCGGGTTCATGAAGCGTTCGCGTCGGCTCGATCCGACCGCCGCGGTATTTGCATTACAGGGAATATTTATGCAAAGAACCCGGTGCTTATTTACGCAATCGTCCATAACACTCACGCAGGTTTCGTTCTGGACTCGTTCAACATTGATCGCCTTGATGGAGAACCACTTGTTAACTATCCCGAGGCAGGCAACGGGTTAATGATTGTCGAGGGAAACAAGAGGGTCGGTGGGGCAGACTTGCGCCATCTCTATGGCGGATCGGGTTCGTAACTTCCCCGATCGTGTGGCCAGTCGGCGTACGACCTGACTGTTGCCGCCCAATTAACTTTAAAGCGTCGGACAGCGCCCCACTCCCTTGGGAGTGGCGGTGTTGGTTCCGCGCCAGACGGTTCACGCTAGTTAGAAGGTGGCTTCAGCCGGTTGTCAAGCTGGCTGTCGGATGCATCGACCCGGCAGAATGTATTTGCATCAATGACTTGACGCTGTTGTGGGGGCGTTATCCACAGCCTTGATCACAAATTATGTGGACAACTAGGGGTTTAGGTTCACGTCTCCCGCGGCGGGCCCAACGCCGCAAGCACGCAACCTATGCCGTCGCCGAAGGCAAAAGACCGCTCAAGCCTTCAACACCGAAGCCGCCACCTCTTCCTGCGACTGCACCTGCAACACCGCATCCCGCTTATCCAGCAAATGCTGCCGCAAAATAGCGCTCAACTTCTTCCCGTCCCTCGCTTCAAGCGCCTTCAACATCTCATCATGATCATGAATCGCGCTATCCCACTTGGGGATCTGAAAATTCGACCGGAACCGCAACGCCTGCAGGCGTCGATTAACCGCGACATAAGTCTGCCGCAGTGCTGAATTCCTCGCCGCTTCATTGATCTTGTCGTGAATCGCCTGGTTGCGGCTGTAGTACCCGGCCAGATCGTTCTGCGTCCGGCAAGCCAGCATCGCGTAATGCAACGCCTTGATCTCGGCAAGCTCCGCAGCCGTCATCCGCTCCGCCGCCAGTTCGCCGGAAAAAGCTTCAAGGCCACTCATCAATTCGAAGGTCTCGCGCAACTCCGCTTCCGACATCTTCGAAACCGACGCGCCCCGGTTCGGCGAAATCTCAATCAGCCCTTCCGCGGCCAACACCTTCAGCGCCTCCCGCAACGGCGTGCGCGAAATCCCCAGCGTCTCGCATAACTCGCGCTCGTTCAGTTTCTTGCCCGGCTCCAACACCCCCTCGACGATAAACCGGCGAATGTGCTCCACCACCGTGTCGTGCAAGCGCTGACGCTCGACCTTCGGCATCAGCGGGGAAGCGCCCACACCCGCATCGAAATCCGAATTTTGCATACAAAAGCCCTCAACATCGTATAGATGCGATTTTATCGGAAGCATAAAGATTAGTTAATAGCACGGGTAAACACCGGTGTCCGCATGCAATCTTCGCCTTGGGGGCGTCGCCGATCGTCTGATATAGTTTTTTGCATGCAAAATTCAATCGGAGGAGCCCAATGCTCAAGCTAGACTTTCATCCCGCTGGCCGTCACTTCCTGCAGATCCCGGGTCCGAGCCCGGTGCCCGATCGCATTCTCCGTGCGATGAGCTACCCGACCATCGATCACCGCGGCCCGGAGTTCGGCGAACTCGGTCTGAAGGTGCTCGAAGGCATCAAAAAAATCTTCAAGACGCAGCAACCGGTGGTGATCTACCCGGCCTCCGGCACCGGCGCGTGGGAAGCGGCGCTGTCGAACACGCTGAGCCCCGGCGACAACGTCTTGATGTTCGAAACCGGTCACTTCGCAACGCTGTGGAAAAAGATGGCGGAAAGCCTCGGGCTGAAGCCGGAGTTCCTCGGCCTGCCTGGTATCGAAGGCTGGCGACGCGGGGTTCAGCCGCACATGATCGAAGAGCGCCTGCGCGCCGACACGCACCACGCGATCAAGGCGGTGTGCGTCGTGCATAACGAAACCTCCACAGGCGTCACCTCGGATATCGCCGCCGTGCGTCGTGCGATAGACGCCGCCTGCCACCCGGCGCTACTGCTGGTCGACACGATCTCGGGTCTAGCCTGCGCTGACTATCGCCATGACGAATGGGGTGTCGACGTCACCGTGTCGGGTTCGCAAAAGGGTTTGATGCTGCCGCCGGGTATCAGCTTCAACGCGATCTCGCCGAAGGCAATGGCCGCCAGCAAGCAGGCCAAATTGCCGCGCAGCTTCTGGGACTGGACCGACATCGTCGAGATGAACAAGACCGGCTACTGGCCGTACACGCCGAACACGAACCTGCTGTACGGACTCCATGAGGCGCTTGAGATGATCCTCGGCGAGGGGCTCGACAACGTGTTCGCCCGTCACGAGCGTCTCGCCGAAGCCACTCGCCGTGCGGTCCGCGCGTGGGGGCTGGAGATTCAGTGCGCGGATCCCACTGTGTATAGCCCGGTGCTGACCGGCGTGATGATGCCCGAGGGTATCGATGCCGACGCGGTGCGCAAGCTCATCTACGAACGCTTCGACATGTCGCTCGGCACCGGCCTCGGCAAGATGAAAGGCCGCATGTTCCGCATTGGCCACCTCGGTGACTGCAACGACCTGATGCTGTTGGCGACGCTGGCCGGTTGCGAAATGGGTCTGCGGCTTGCGGGCGTGCCACTCAAGGAAAGTGGCTTGCCTGCCGCTATGGAGTGGCTGAGCCAGCCGACGCAAGCCGCGGGGCTGAAAGCAGCGGCTTAAGCGCTTGGGTGCCTTGGCGCGTAGCGCTTCTGCTTGGCGCTATGACGCTATCAGTGCAGGCGCAGACCGGCGCCACGCGCATCGGTGCGCCAGCACATCCGCGCAACAAGCAACAAGCAACAAGCAACAGGCAACAAGCATCAGCGCCTCTCGCAGCAAGGGAAGGCGGGGAGCACTTTACTCACGAAGCCGCACATAGAACGCGGCTCATGAACAACATGCGATGGACCCACAGCGCATGCCGCTGACGGGCGCCGACGCAGCGCGCCATTCCAGGCGCGCCGTCGATAGACTGCAATGGAGAGCGACGATGAAGCGGTTTCGTGTGAGCAGTGCGACCAGTATCGTTTTAGTGATGTTAAGCATCATGTACTTCATCACTTACCTGGACCGCGTCAACGTCAGCACCGCGGCAGCAGGTTTCGGCAAGGAGTTCGGCCTTTCCCATACAGAAGTGGGTCTAGTGTTCTCCGCCTTCGCTTACCCGTATCTGATTTTTCAGATCATCGGTGGCTGGGTCAGTGACCGCTTCGGTGCGAAGCGCACGCTGATTTTCTGCGGCGCCATCTGGGGCGTGGCGACTTTGCTGACCGGCCTCGCCGGCGGCCTGGTCTCGTTGCTCGCAGCGCGTGTGTTGCTCGGCTTTGGCGAAGGCGCCACGTTTCCCGCCGCCACTTCCGCAATGGCGCGCTGGGTCGCGAAAGAAAAACGCGGCTTTGCGCAGGGCATTACACACGCGGCATCGCGCATTGGCAATGCGGTTGCACCCGGTTTGATCGTGCTGGTGATGGCGACTTGGGGATGGCGCGAATCGTTCTATATCTGCGGCGTGTTCAGCCTGCTGTGGGTGGCGGTGTGGGCGTTCACGTTCACCGAACATCCGAAAGATCATCCGCGTATCACGACTGAGGAACTCGAAGTCTTGCCCGCGCCGAAGCCGAAAGCGGCCGGCGTGCCATGGGGAAAACTGTTTCATCGCATGTGGCCCGTCACGATCGTGTACTTCTGCTACGGCTGGACCTTGTGGTTGTTCCTCAGCTGGATTCCGCAGTACTTCCTGCACAGCTATCACCTGCAACTGCAAAAGTCGGCGATCTTCGCATCGGTCGTATTCTTTGCCGGCGTGCTCGGCGACACGCTCGGCGGCATCGTGACCGACTGGATCTTCACGCGGACCCGCAGCCTGAAGCGCGCGCGGAGCTGGATGGTGTCGGTGTGCATGTTGTTCTGTCTGCTCTCGCTCATTCCGCTGATGTTCACGCACAGCCTGTATCTGTCGATGGCGTGTCTCGCGTCGGGCTTCTTCTTCGCCGAAATGACGATCGGTCCGATGTGGGCGATCCCGATGGACATCGCGCCGGAATACTCAGGCACCGCGAGCGGCATGATGAACACCGGCTCGGCATTGGCCGCGATCATCTCGCCGGTGGTCGGCGGATTTCTGATCGACTACTTCGGCAGCTGGGAGTTGCCGTTCGTCGGCAGCATGCTGTTGATGGCGGTCGGTGTGGTGCTCGCGTTCCGCATGCAGCCGGAAAGCAAATTCGAATTCAACGCGGCCGACAAGGCGCACGCCACCACGGGCGCCGGTGCTTAAGCAGGTGGCACCGTCCCCTCTCTTCGCCTTTAAAGCAATGACAACCTCACTGAGTCAACGTCTCGCCGACGCGCGCCGCAATCATCTGACGCTCGATGCGTTGCCGCCGGAGCAAACGCCCACAGACGGCGCCGCCGCCTACGCGATCCAGCATGACCTCCTGCGTGTACTGGACGCTTCGATCGGTGGCTGGAAGATCGGCGCGAAGTCCGACAGCGGCCCGATCCAGGGCGCACCGCTACCTGCGAGCGATCTGCACGCCGACGGCGCACGGTTGCCGCGCGAAGTCTTTGCGCCGCTGGGACTCGAACTGGAGATCGCATTCCGCTTCGGCCGCCGCTTCGAGCCTTCCACAACCCCCTATAGCGAAGCCGACGTGCGCGCGGGCATTGGCTCGATCGGCGCGACCATCGAGATTGTGGCGAGCCGCTACGCCGGCTGGCCCAACGTCGACAAGCTCGCCCAACTCGCGGATTTGCAGAATCACGGCGCGCTGATCGTCGGTGAATTTACGCCGTATCGCGAGGATTTTCCATTCGTGGCGCCGTCGGCAAATTTCAGTTTCGAAGGGCATGACGTTGTCGAGACCACGCCCGCCAATCCGGCCGGCGATCCGCGGCGCCTGCTGACATGGCTCGTCAATCACGCCACGTCGCGCGGCATCGCGGTCACGCCGGCAATGGTCGTCACCACCGGTTCGTACACCGGAATGTTTTTTCCGCAGAGCGCAGGCACGGCGAGCGGGCGCATTGAAGGGCTCGAGCCGATCAACCTGACGCTGTACTAGCCCGATTTCTTATAGGCCGACGATATGACGAACCCAACTTCCGCTTTACTCGTCAAGCCGATTCATCTGGTCCCGTCCGCCGCGCGCCTGACTACGCCGCTCGCGCAGCATCTGCGCAAGTCTGTGCGCGGCGACGTGTTATTCGATGCGGCGAGCCGCGGCCGCTATGCAACCGACGCGTCGATCTATCAAATCACGCCGATCGGCGTGGTGGTGCCGCGCGATCAGGACGATTTGCGCATCGCACTGGAAATTGCACGAAGCGAGAAAGTACCGTTGCTCGCGCGCGGCGCGGGCACAAGCCAATGCGGCCAGACCGTCGGCGAGGCGCTGGTGATCGACACCAGCAAGTGGCTGAACAACCTCGTCGCGTTCGATGCAGACGCGCGCACGGTGACGGTCGAACCGGGCGTCGTGCTGGATCACCTGAACGCATGGTTGAAGCCTTACGGCTTGTGGTTTCCAGTCGATGTCTCGACGGCGGCGCAATGCACGATCGGCGGAATGGCCGGCAACAACTCGTGCGGCTCGCGCTCGATCGAATACGGCAATATGGTGCACAACGTCGACGCGATCGACGCCATTCTCGCCGACGGCAGCGAAGCACGTTTCGCTTCGTTGCGTGAGCCGCCGCAGGGCGTGCGCTTGCAGCAGATCGTGGAAGGCGTCAAGCGGATCGCCGAGCGGGAGCATGATGAAATCGTCGAACGCATACCGAAGGTGCTGCGTCGTGTAGCGGGCTACAACATCGACCTGTTCGATTGCCAGAGTCCGCGCGCCTATACGGATGACGGCATCGCCAACCTCGCGCATCTACTGGTCGGTTCGGAAGGCACGCTTGCGTTCAGCCGGCAACTGACGCTGAAGCTCGCGCCGCTGCCCACACATAAAGCGCTGGGCGTGGTGAATTTCCCAACCTTCTGGCAGTCGATGGAACTCACGCAGCACATCGTGAAGCTGAAGCCGGTAGCCGTGGAACTGGTCGATCGCACCATGATCGATCTGGCGATGAGCAATCCCGCCTTCCGGCCGGTGATAGAGAAGGCGCTGGTCGGCGAGCCGCAAGCGATCCTGCTGGTGGAATTCGCTGGCGAGGACCGCGGCCAGCAGCTTGCGTCGCTCAAACAGCTCACCGAGTTGATGGCCGACCTGGGCTTGCCCGATTCGGTCGTCGAGATGCCTGCCGCAAATGAGCAGAAGGCGCTGTGGGAAGTCCGCAAAGCTGGGCTGAACATCATGATGAGCATGAAGGGCGACGGCAAGCCGGTCTCCTTCATCGAGGATTGCGCGGTACCGCTCGAACATCTGGCGGACTACACGAGCCGCCTGACGGAGGTGTTCCACCGGCACGGCACCGAAGGCACCTGGTATGCGCATGCAAGTGTCGGCACGCTGCACGTGCGGCCGATTCTCGATATGCGGCGTGACGGCGCGGCGAAGATGCGCGCCATCGCCGAGGAGGCGGCGGCCTTGGTGCGCGAATACAAGGGCGCATATTCCGGCGAGCACGGCGACGGCCTGTGCCGTGGCGAATGGGTCGCGTGGCAATACGGGCCGCGTCTGAATCAGGCTTTTACCGAGATCAAGGCGCTGTTCGATCCGGACAACCGCTTCAATCCCGACAAGATCGTGCGGCCGCCGAAGATGGACGACGCGCGCAATTTCCGTTTTGCGCCGGGCTACGCAGCGCATCGGATCGAGACCGCCCTCGACTGGTCCGCATGGAACGTCGAACGTGATCCGCTGACGGGGCAGGAAACACCGCCGGGCAGCGGCAACGATCTGTCGGGCGGTCTCGCGAAGGCCGTTGAGATGTGCAATAACAACGGTCATTGCCGCAAGTTCGATGCAGGCACCATGTGCCCGAGTTATCGCGTGACGAAGGATGAGCAGCATGTCACGAGGGGACGCGCGAACACGTTGCGTCTGGCCATCTCCGGGCAACTCGGCGAAGCAGGTCTCGCCAGCGACGACGTCAAGGACACGCTCGATTTGTGCGTCTCGTGCAAGGGCTGCAAGCGCGATTGCCCGACGGGCGTCGACATGGCGAAGTTCAAGATCGAGGCACGGGCGGCGCGCGTCAAACAGCATGGGCTGAGTCTGCGTGACAAGCTGGTGGCCTTCATGCCGCGCTATGCCGCCACGGCGAGCCGGATGCCGGGCTTGATGGCGCTGGCTGATAACGTGCCGGTGTTGTCGGCGTGGTTCAAGCGTTCGGTGGGTTTCGCGCCCGAACGGCCGCTGCCGCGTTTCAAGAAATCGTTCTTGGCGAACGCGTCGGCGGCCAAACCGCCTCAAGGCGGCGCGCTGAAAGAGGTGCTGTTATTCGTCGACACGTTCAACAACAACATGGAGCCTGAAAACGCGCGCGCCGCGCAACAGGTGCTGGAGGCGGCCGGTTACACGGTGCACTTCAATACGCGCCAGGGCGAGCGGCCGGTGTGTTGCGGCCGCACCTTCCTCGCGGCTGGTTTGGTCGACGAAGCGAAGCAGGAAGCGCGGCGCATGCTCGATCTGTTCAAACCGTTCGTGGAGCGTGGCGTGCCGATCGTCGGGTTGGAGCCCTCGTGTTTGCTGTCGTTGCGCGACGAGTTTCTGCACTACGGTTTCGGCGAGGAAGCGCAACGGCTTTCGAAACAGGCGTTTCTGTTCGAAGAGTTTCTGGTGCGCGAGGAAAAGGCCGGGCGCTTGCAGCTTGCGTTGAAGCCGTTGGCCAAGGAGCAGGCGCTCGTACACGGCCACTGCCACCAAAAGGCCTTCGACGCGTTCACGCCTGTGCAGACCGTGCTGAAGTGGATTCCTGATCTCGAGGTGTCGACGGTGGATTCGTCGTGCTGTGGGATGGCGGGCAGCTTTGGCTACGAAGCCGAGCATTACGCGACATCGCAGGCGATGGCGGAATTGTCGCTGCTTCCCGCTGTGCGGAAGATCGATGGCAACACGGTGATGGTCGCGGACGGCACAAGTTGCCGGCATCAGATTCATGATGGCGCGGGCGTCGACGCGATCCATGTGGCGCGCGTGCTGGCGATGGCTTTGAAGTGAGGTCGGCCGGGTTGGGCCCGTGCCGGTCAAGCTTAAGGCAGGGCAGCTCGGCCTCAGGGCTCAGGACTCAGGGCTCAGGCTGGCGCCGGACAGCCTGCCCAGGCCGGAGCAGCCAGGGTCGGCGCACCAGTCACGATTGCGCGCTGACCACCTGCCGATACGCCGCTGGCGCCACGCCGACGCTTTCACGGAAACGATGGCTGAAATGGCTGGCGTTCGCATAGCCGCATTGCTCGGCGACTTGCGCGAGCGGCAGTCTGGTGGTGCGCAGCAGCGTGCGTGCGCGTTCGAGCCGTTGCTGAGCGATCCAGGCCGCAGGCGGTAGTCCGAACGACGTGCGGAACATGCGCGCCAGATGAAATTCCGACAGCGCCGCTACACCGGCAAGCTCGCCGAGTGTGAGCGTTTGCGCGAGATGGTTCTCGATGTAGTCGCGCAAGCGCCGCCGGGTCGCGACCGACAGACCACCCTTGAGCGACGCATCCGTGCGGCGCACGCCTTGCGCGCGCAGCAGCAGGCTCAACACCTGATGCGCGGTTTCATTGGTCCGCAGCAGGCCATCGGGGTCCTGCCAGTCTTCATTGGCGAGCGCTTGACACAGGCTCGCGATGTGCGGGTCTTCGAAATAGGTGCGATCGGCCAGCGTCAGTTCGCGCGGCTCGCGATCGAGTTCCTGCACGGCGCGCTGCGTGAAATGGTCGGGCAGGAAGTAAAGATGCATGAAGTGCATGTGGCCGCGCACCCACCAGCGCGATTCATGCTCGCCGGGCAACGCGCAAAGCCGCGACGGCGCGCCGTAGCGCCCGGGCATCTTCTGACGCTCGGTGCGATAGCCGCCATCCAGATAGCACGACAGCGTGTGATGGCCGGGCCGCTCATAGATGGTCTCGGCTTCCTCGATATCGCGAGTCCAGACGGCGATGGCGAGCCGGTCGCCCAGCCACGCGAAGCGTTCGAGATTCGCGTTGGCGCTCTGCAGCGTGTGACAGACCGACTGAAGGCCGAACGGCGTTTCGGTGGATTCGATCACGGGGGCGGGCGGTTTGGCGTTCACGGAAACGAGCGGGATGCATTCGATGACAGGGTAAGCGTCAGTATAGGGCGAGTGATTGCCGGCCGCTCAGGCCTCCGAAAATGTGCGCAATCCTGGACAAGTGCGGCCGCCGGCGCTGCAGCATAGTTGGGTTTCCGCATTTTGCTGCTGCAGGCACTGTCATGAACTTTTCGCTCTACGCCGTCACCGTGCTCATCTGGGGCACCACCTGGATCGCGATCAAATGGCAATTGGGTGCGGTGCCGCCGCCGGTGTCGATTGCGTGGCGTTTCTGGATCGCGGCGCTGGTGCTGTTCGCGCTGCTGCGCATCATGCGCCGGCCCATCTGGCCGCCGCGCGCCGCATGGCGCTTCCTCGCCGCGCAAGGGTTGGCGCTCTTCTGTCTCAACTTTTTGTGCTTTTACTATGCCGAACAGGTGGTGCCGAGCGGCCTCGTCGCGGTGGTATTTTCCACTGCGCCGTTGCTGAATTCGATCAACGGCCGGCTCTTCATGGGCCGTCCTTTGCAAGCGTCGGCGATTGCCGGTGCGGCGTTGGGGCTCGTCGGCATCGTGTGCCTGTTCGTCCAGCAGATGGCAGGACACCTGGGCGACCACACGGTGTGGTTGGGACTCGCTATCGCATTCCTCGGCACCTTGTGCTTTTCGGCCGGCAATCTGCTGTCGAGCCGGATGCAATCGATGGGCTTGCACCCGTTCACCACCAATAGCTGGGCAATGCTGATCGGCGCCGGCATCCTGACGGTGGGCAGCGCGCTGGCCGGCTTTTCCTTCTCCATCGAGCCTGACGCGCGTTATCTCGGCGCGCTCGCGTATCTGGCCGTGTTCGGCTCGGTGATCGGCTTTACCGCGTACCTCATGCTGGTCGGGCGCATCGGACCGGAGCGGGCCGCCTACTGCACCGTGCTGTTTCCGATTGTGGCGCTCGCGGCGTCGACGGTATTCGAAGGCTACCAATGGTCCGCGTTGGCTGTGGTCGGGCTCCTGCTGGTGGTGGCGGGGAATCTGGTGGCGTTCGATCTCACGCGGCGACTCTTCGTTCGGCGGGTGAGGGCATCCTGAGAGCGCGGCGGTGCCCTACCGATTCATGTGTTGAAGGAAATGTTTTTCAGCGCACAGCCACTCGATGCCGCACGCACCGGTGGGTGTTTAAGGTGAGCATTTTCGGGAGCGTGAAAAAGAGGAAAACAATCTAACGGTGAGCTCTTACGGGAGCAAAAAAGAGAGCGAAGCGCACCCCGGAAGTACCGCTGCCGCGCGGGAAGCGCCTTCAATCGCGATCGTGCTCAGACTTTAGTAGGGTGAGGCGGGTCTGGCCATCTGGCGTGAAGTGCGTACCGAAGCGCACCAGCCCAGTCTGATGCAGGCGGCAGCTCATCGTAAAGCTCAGCAGCATGCCCGGCTCGGTATCTTCGATCGTGATATCGACCGATTTCAGACGCGGCTCATACTTGAGCAGCGTGGTCTCGATCATGTGTCTTAGCTTGTGCGCTGACGACGGCAGGTGGCGATAAATTTCCGAAAGATCATCGAGTCCGTAATCGGGCAGATGAGCGAGCCCGTTGCGACGGCTGTTCAGAATGCGCTGGATGTTGTCTTGTACCGACAAGAAAGACTGAGTGGCCGCGCCGAAGTCCTCAATCGATGCGCCGTTGGCGAAATGACCGGTTACGACCTCGAAGAGCCCGGGGCCGCCGCGAGTCATGTCGCCACCTCGATCGCCGCATCGAATTCGACGACGATGCCCGCGTCTTCGGAATAGGACAGACGTATTGCCGGCGAGACATTCCTGCGTGACGTGGCCCGCGACTCCGCGTGCCCCGCGATACGCACCAGCAACTCGCGCGCGAGCACCGGCAGGATTTGCTGATCGAGCAGGCTGTCGATATTACGCGCGCCGGAGTCAGGCAACTGGCACGCACGCACGAGTTCGGACACCAGCGCGTCTTCGCACAGGAGCGGTACGCCGAACTTGTGCACGATGCGCTGCGCCACCTTGTCAAGCTTCGTGCGCACGATCGACGCCAGCGCTTCGGCCGACAGTGGTCGATACACAATGGTCTGGAAGCGCGCAAGCAGCGCCGCCTGGAAGTGTTCGACCAGCAGCGGGTGGATCGTTTCCATCAGCATCGATTGAGTCACGTCGCCTGTCTCCATCGTGGCCATGATCTGCTCGCTGCCGAGATTCGACGTCATCAGGATCACGGTATTGCGGAAGTCGATCACGCGGCCTTCGCCATCGCGCATGAAGCCGCGGTCGAACACCTGGTAAAACAGATTGAGCACGTCGCGATGGGCCTTTTCCACCTCGTCGAGCAGGATCACGCTATACGGGCGCTGACGCACGGCCTCGGTGAGTACGCCGCCCTGGCCGTACCCGACATATCCCGGCGGAGATCCCTTGAGCTGTGAGACGGTGTGCGCCTCCTGGTACTCGGACAAATTGATCGTAATCAGGGCACGCTCGCCGCCGAACATCAGGTCGGCGAGTGTGCGGGCCGTTTCCGTCTTGCCGACGCCGGAAGGTCCGACCAGCAGGAATACGCCTAGCGGCGCCTCGCCGCATTTGAGGCCGGCTTTGGCGGCACGCAGGCTTTTGCCGAGTGCGCTGAGCGCATCGTCCTGGCCAACGACAACGCGGCCGAGGCGCATCTCGAGCGCAAGCAGCGTCGCAAGTTCATCCTCCAGCAAACTGCCGACCGGCACACCGGTCCAGTCGGCGATAACGCGCGCAATGGCCGCTTCGTCCACTTCCGCGTGGATCAGCGCTTCGGCGCCGGGCCTGAGCCGTGTTTGGTGGGCGGCGCGGATCGATTGCTGCAGATCGCGCCGCGCGCTTTCGTCCGTTGCGGCGTGCCATGTCGCCCGTAGCGTTTGCAGTGCAGCGACGGCTTGTGCCTGTTCGGCAAACGACGATTCGAGCGTATCGAGCTCGGTTTCGAGGATGGCGAGACGTGCGTCGATTGCGACCAGCCGTTCGTCGATGTCCACGGAAGTGGCGACGTGATCCTGCACCAGCGCCGCGCGTTCGACCTTGAGGGCTGCCCGTTCAGCATGCAGGGCGGAAATCTGAACCGGTGTCGCTTCGACACTCAAGCGCACGCGTGCCGCTGCGGTGTCCAGCAGATCGACGGCCTTGTCCGGCAGTTGCCGTCCGGTCAGGTAGCGGCGCGATAGACGCACGGCCGCGGCAACCGCCGCGTCCGTGATATGGACGCCGTGGTGTTGCGCATAGCGCTCCTTCAGACCGCGCAGCATCAGGCACGCGTTGTGATCGTCGGGCTCGTCGACCTTGACCATCTGGAAGCGGCGTTCCAGCGCCGCGTCGCGTTCGAAGTACTGTTTGTACTCGGACCAGGTGGTCGCGGCGATCGTGCGCAGTTCGCCACGCGCGAGCGCCGGCTTGAGCAGATTGGCGGCGTCGGCGCCACCGGCTGTGTTGCCTGCGCCGATCAGCGTGTGCGCCTCGTCGATGAATAACAGGATCGGCGTGGGCGATTGTTGTACCGCTTCGATCACATTCTTCAGACGCTGCTCGAATTCGCCTTTGACTCCCGCGCCCGCCTGCAATAATCCCAGGTCGAGCGTCAGCACGCTCACTTCGCGGATTGCCGGCGGCACGTCGCCTTCGGCGATCTTTAGCGCCAGCCCTTCGACGAGTGCGGTCTTGCCGACGCCCGGCTCGCCAACGAGGATCGGATTGTTCTTGCGGCGTCGCGCGAGGATGTCGACCATCTGCCGGATTTCCATGTCGCGGCCGAAAACCGGATCGATTCTGCCGTCACGCGCTTTTTGCGTGATGTCGATGGTGAAGCGTTGCAGCGCATCAGCGCCCGGCCGCTGGGCCGGATGTTCACGTGAGCCGGCGGCCGGCGATGCCAGTTGGCCGCTAGCGCCAACATGGCGGGCGGTTCCGTTCAGCGATGCCGGTTGGCCGCTGGCGCCAACATGGCCGGCGATTTCGTTCTGCGAGCCGGCCGCGGCACCGTCTGACGCTCTACTCACGCTGTGATGCGCGGGATCGTCGTTGCCACTGTCCTGGATGGACAGGGCCGACGCTTCAATCGACATCCCATTCAGCAGAGGCATCAGGCGTTCGATCTGCGCGGCCGATACGGAGAGCAGCGGCCACGCTTGCGGGGCGCGCAGGAGTTGCGGCGCGTCGACGAGTGCCGCGAGCAGGTGCGTCGAGCGTATCGCCGGCGTGCGGGTGCCGGCCTCGAGCGATGCATGAATCCACGCCGCTTCCAGCAGCTCCCCGAGCCGGTGAGACAGTCCGGGTTTGCCACGCAACTCGTGCGGCAACCGATCGATCGCGCCGAGCAGGCCTTGCCAGATGGCGTCCGCGTCAAGCTCATAGTGGCGCACGATCGCGACGAGGTCGCCTTCCCCGAGCTCCAGCAGTTTGATTAACCAGTGTTCGACTTCGATATCGCGATGGGCGCGCGTTTCGCACAGACTCGCTGCTTCGGCGAGAGCGCGGGCGCAATGGTCGTTGAGGCGGCGCAGGAACGGAGACAGATTGCGAGCGGTCATGGTGGCGAGGGGCAGGGGGGAGCACGGAAAAGCGTGCGGGCCGGTCGAGCAGGGTCCGCACGTCACAAACAGCAACGGGGCCGAGTGACGGATGTCGCTGGCCCTGCAAGGTCACGGACGCTTATGAGCGCTCGTTCCAGCTATCGGTGTGGATGATGTTGCCGTCCTTGTACGCCCACGTGATTTTCTCGTAGCGCAGTTCGACGTCTTCGAGGTGGTTATGCTTCTCGAAGGAAGGATTCTTGATGTCCAGCATCTTCGGCTTCACCGCGACGACCTTCACATTGTCGAGCTTGGTGTTGAAGTACTCCTTCTCCTTGCCGGCATCGTCGATCTTGTACCACTTGATCTCGACCGACTTGAGCGTTTGCCCGCTCGTTACGGCCTTATAGAGGTAAGGCGTGGAGGCGTCGGTTTCCTTTGTGAAGGTGATTGGCTTATGCACGCGCGTGCCGGTCAGCTTGCCGGTATTCGCATCGGTCGGAATGCTCACGCCATGATCGAGCGCGACCAGCTCAACGCTGCCTTCGCGTCCTTGTACCGTGACGGAACCCTTGACGTCGGCGCCGCCATCGTCCTTGATCCACATGTATGCGGGAATTGCCATTGCTTGCTTCTCCTTCTACTCGAATGAACAGGCCGGATGGCCTTGGGGGGATAAACCACTGCTGCGATCGTCACGACAATCGGGGACGAGCGTAATTTCGACACGGCGGTTCGCTGCGCGCCCCGCCTCCGTGTCGTTGGCGGATTTCGGGCGCGTGTCGCCATAACCCTGGATCGCGAAGTGCGTCAGTGGGATGCCGGACGCATCCGCGAGCCAGTCGCGCACGGAGGCGGCGCGTGACGCCGAAAGTCTCAGATTGGCGCCGGCGTTGCCGATCGAATCGGTGTGCCCGGCCACCAGGACGCGCGTGCCCGGATGCGCCTTGATCAACTCGAGCGCACTGACCAGCATGCGGTTGGAGCCTGGATTCAGAACCGCGCTGCCGGTGCGGAACAGCGACAGGCTGTCCAGTTCAATCGTTGAGGGCGGGGGCAGCGGCGGCTGGTAGGTGGCAATCAGCGCGTTCGCAAGCGGCAGCAGCGGCGCTCCGCTGTAGAGGCCGAGTCCAAGCCGGGGCGGCACGCCGGCACTGGCGTAGCGCTCAAGTTCGTCGCGATCGCGTTTGATCGCCTGCAGCGCGTCGACGCGTGCCGCATCGTGGGCAGGCGCGATCGCTTTGTAGCGGGACATGTCAGTCACCACACGTTCAACCAGCGCGCGATTCTGCCAGGCCGACGCCGCCGCGGCGGCGCAAAAACACGCTACGAGCCAGATAAAGGCATGCGCCAATGCGCGCGGCCATGCCTGTCGTGCAGGTTGAGGCGCGATGCCGCGAATCAGCGGCTCCGGCAGCGGACAGGCGAGTCCTGTGCCGTTGGCCGCTGAGAGTGCGAGGCCTGTGATGGACGAAACGAACTGGCCGTACGCCGAGCCTGAAGCATGACGCCCTTCGACCGCGGTGACGCCGAATCCGGTGATATGCAACGGCTGACTGCCGCGCTGCGCGTCGACGAGCGCAGGCAGCACGGCGTCGCAGGCCCAGCGCGTGAGGGCGTCGAGGCGCGCGGCACGCCGTGCGCGGGGGCCAGGGTTAGCTGATATCGCCGCGCGCGCGTAGTGTTCGAGACGCGAGGCAACCAGCGCCGGTAAGGTGTCGATTTCCAGCGCGCTTGCGCCGCAGACGCCGAACCAGGGACTCTCCCCAGCCGCCGGGTTCGCTTCTTCCTCCGCATAGACCGCAACGCAGACAGGTATCCGATAGCCTACGGCTCGGGCCGCCTCGGCAATGGCCGAGCGCCAGCGCTTCAGGCTGGCGGCAAGGCCTGATTCGGTCGCCATCCTGTCGGCGGCGATCAGATACGCGAGTGCGTCCGGCCCCTGTCCGTCGCGCCATCGCGTGAGTGCATCCGCCAGATGCGCGAGCCGCGCCGGTTCATCGGTGCGCACCCAGATGGCGGTGTCGGTGATACGCACTGAGTAGGCGCCGAACAGATTGGCGAATGAGCCGTCAGCGTGCCCCGGTCCTGCCTCGCGATTTTCGGCGGCGCGCTCTTTGCGTGCCGCTGTTTCAGCCAGCGAAGCGCCGCCGACGGCAATGACGAGCAGCATATTGCGCTTGACGTCAGCCGGCAGCGAAGCCAATGCGGCGTCGATGGCGACAAGCACATGCCGCGTTGACGCCTGGCGCTCGCGGATACGGCGTGTCGCGATCGCCATGGCGACCAGCAGAACGACAATCACGCCCGCCGCGCAGGTCCAGTTCCACCCGGACGACCAGGGCGAACACAGCGCAAGCCAGATCAGAGCGAGTGTCGCGACCCAGGCAAACAGTATTCGGTAGGGATACCCAGACAGCCTTGGACCCATCAGTACGTCATCCCTGCGATCGCGGTTTTCAGCCATTGGTCGAGCGCGCAATAAATGATGGCCGCTGCGGCGCAGGCGATAACGACCCAGCCTGCGGCCGGCAGATTTCCGGACCAGCGGCGTCTGGCGGTGTGGCTGACTATTACAGACCCTCTCGTGTCGACAGGGCCGCTGCTGCGGCTCAGGCGTTCCTCGATGGTTCGTATCAATGCGGTGCGCGCGACTTCGCCGTCGAGTGCGAACTTGCCCGTGAATCCCAGCCTGAGTACGGCGCCGAAGATGGCGAGAAGCAGCAAAATAGGTTGCGGTTCAGCGAGACGCCGCTCGATGCGCCTGACGAGTTCGTGGCCCGCATCGTGGCTCTGGAATTCAACCACTTGCAGTGGCTCGCGTTCCCACGCGTCCCGATCGCTGCCCTTTAGCGTGCTGAGCGCCGCTTCGTCGAGCAGCGCGCATTGCGCGTAGGCCGCATCTTCGACGACTTCACGCGGATGTCCCGCCGCTGTCAGTTCCGCACGGAGTTCGTCGATCTGCCTCGTGCATTTCTTGCGAAAATCGATAAAGGACGTTGCTGGCGCAAAGTCGCTGCCCAAACTTGTGACCGTTAGCGCCGTGTCGCGCAATGCGACCGGCAGGAGCGTGGTGTAGGTGGATGCGGTAGCGATCATGTCGGCAGCACCGCGTAGAGCTCGAGCGACACGTCCGGAATCGAGGCCGGCACGTAGAACTGGCAAGCGCGTGCGTCGACCATCCGCCTGAAGGCGGGGTGCATGCTGTCGAGCGCGAAATACTCGTTTTCGATACGGATCGGAATCGCAGCGGGCAGGCGCGACATCGCGCGCAACGGGATGCCATGCAACGCGGAGTTGACGATCTGCTCGACTTCATCCGGCGCCCCGGCCTTGCACAGGCGCGGCAACTGCTCGAGCAGCGCGTGGGCCGGCAAGCCGGACTGGACCGACAGGTAGTACTCGGCGCCGTCGACGAGCCGATCGTCGTTGATCTTTCCGATCCAGACCGTTCCTCTTGCACGCTCGAGCACAATGGGTACGACGCGTGACGGGATCACCGCGTCGAGCAGGGTCCGGATTAGCGATTCCAGCTCCGCGAAAACCGGTTCCGGCGCGTCATGGTCGTACGGCGGGATCGCTTGCAGTGTTTCGGTGGTCGAGAATGTGAGCAGCGACCCGGCAAGCCGCGCGAGTACGCCGTACAGCCGCTCGGGGTGCTGGTCCGGCGCCTGGCATAACCTGGCGAGATCCGGCCACGTGCTGTTCACGCTATGAAGCAGCCAGAACAGCGATACGTCGGCGACCGCATAGTCCGCAATCTGATCCGAGCGTTCGCGGCGGCGCACGGCGAGGCTCGCGCTTTTCGCGCTGAGAATTTCCGCCAGCCGGTTCATGCGTGCGATCAACTGACCACTTGCCGATAGAAAGAGACACGGCGGTACAAACGCCGGATCGATCTCGAAACGGCCCTGCGTATTGCGCACGAGCCGGCCGATTGGACACGTTGCATAGTCAGCGAATTCTTCAAAGTCGAACAGCAGCGCCAATGCGTGACGTTCGACGCTGATTTCTTCTTTGCCTTCCCCGTTGAGATCGGCAACCTGCAGATACTCGCGCACGAAGCGGCGCGGCCGGGCCGGTTTCTGATCCGCCTCGATGCAGTTACCGCCCTGCGTGTCCATCAGCGGCAGGCCGGCCAGCACGACCACGGCCTCCACGTGGGCCGGGACGTCGCTCAGATCGCGCGCGGCAGGCAGCCGGTCGGCGGTTCGGCTATCGACGAACGTGCCGTCAGGCAGCCGGAGGTCGAGTTCGGTCAACTGGAGGCGATTGATCGACAGCGTGTGCGTATCGAAGGCAACCCGGCATACTCCCCAAGGCTCGGGGCTAGCCATGCGCGCCACGCGTTCATCGGCAAACCGCTCCCACTGCGCCTGCTGCTGGAAATGCTGGGGCGTCATGAAAATCCCCTGGGCCCACAGCGGTCTTGTTATCTTCATTGTTGTTGGCTGGTGCGCGGAGCGATGCAGGAAATATCATCGGCTCCGCATTGAATGCAAACCGTGCGGCAGCGTTCAAGCCACCGTAAGGCAGTGCTACAAGGTTTCCGCCCGATCGGGATGGGTCAGTTCTTTGCCTTCGGCATCTGCGAGACGAGGGACAGATTGATATCCATGCCTTCGATCTGGAAATGCGGCACGATGAACAGTTTCACGCGGAAGAAGCCGGGGTTGTCCTCGATGTCCTCGACGATCACCTTCGCCTCGCGCAACGGATGCGAGGCCTGCAGGTCGTCGCCCGGATCGGTCATTTCGGTCACCAGCGTTTTCACCCAGGTGTTCAACTCAAGCTCGAGCAGGCGGCGGTCTTTGGTTGTACCGATGTTTTCGCGCTGGATCAGCTTGAGGTAATGCGCGATGCGCGAGAGCAGGAAGATGTAGGGCAGACGCGCATTGACGCGGCTGTTCGCGGTCGCTTCCTTCGTGTCGTACAGTGCCGGCTTCTGCGCCGAATGCGCGGAGAAGAAGCAGGCGAAGTCGTGATTCTTGTAGTACGACAGTGGGATGAAGCCGAGGTTGGCGAATTCGAATTCGCGCGTTTCCGGAATCAGCACTTCGCTTGGAATCTTCGCCTGGTTGCCCGTGCCCAGGTCGTACAGGTGGATCGGCAGATCTTCCACCAGTCCGCCGGCCTGCGGGCCGCGGATCTGCACGCACCAGCCGTTCTTGATGAAGCTCCTCACCATGTTCGCGCCGAACGCGAACGACGCGTTAGCCCAGAGATAACGGCTATGGTCCGGACCCTTGACTGCTTCCGTGTAATTGAACGCGCGCACCGGAACCGTCTCCGGGCCATACGGCAGACGCGCGAGGAAGCGCGGCAGCGTGAGACCGATGTAGCGGGCGTCGTCCGAGTCGCGGAAGGTCTTCCACTTCAGGTATTCGGCACGGTCGAAATAGTTGCCGATGTCGCGGATACTCGCGACTTCTTCCATCGACTCCTTGCCGAAGAACTGCGGCGACACCGAGCCGATGAACGGCATGTGCGCGGCGGCCGAGACCTTGGCGATATTGCGTAGCAGGGCAATGTCTTGCGGACCGCGGTCGAACGCATAGTTCGAGATGATCGAGCCGATCGGCTGACCACCCGGCGTGTCGTATTCCTGAATATATGTGTGCAGATACAGACCGCTCTGGATGATTTCGGGCGTGTCCTCGAAGTCCTGGCGCAACGCGTCCTTCGATACGTCGAGCACCTCGATTCGCACATTCTGGCGGAAATCGGTACGGTCGACCAGAAACTTCAGCCCGCGCCATGCCGATTCGATCCGCTGGAAGACCTCGTCATGCATGATCGCGTCGAGCTGACGGCTGATCTGCCGGTCCAGGTGCTCGATATGAAAGTCGAGCAGACTTCTGTCCAGACGGTCGACCTGCTGCGACGAATCCTTGATCATCTTCAGGAAGATGCTCATGGCCTGGGCAACGCGCTCATCCAGTGACGACTCCGCCAGTCCGTCGGCGCTCTGGAACGACTCGACGGGACGCGCGGTGGTGACCGGCGTCAGGTTGATCTTTTCGCAAAGCGACTCGTAGACGCTCCTGGCCTCGAGGACGATGGTGTCCGATGCGGCCGGCTTACGGCTGTGCGTTTCGTTTTTTGCCATGGTGCAAGACTCCTCGGGACGGTTGTTATTGGGCGGATTGGGTGTGGGCCGGAGCAGGTGCACCGATTCTCTGCAAATCGGCGCGCAGGCGCTCGGACAAGGCCGGGTCCTTGAGGATCTTTTCGAGTTCGCGGCGGAACGTGGCGTTATCGAGCAGGTTGGATTTCAGATCGCGCAGCAGGTTGCGCGCGGCCATCAGCGCGCGCAGTTCGGGCACTTTGCTCGCCACTACGTCTGGCTTGAAATCGTCCATGGATTTGAAGTCGAGGTCGACTGGCAATTCGGAGCCGTCACCTGCAAGCGTATTCTCGACCGCAATTCTGGCCTTCGGGTTGTAGTCAGCCAATACCGAATTGAAATTGTTCTTGTTGACGTCGACCTTGCTGCGCTCGGCCAGTGCGCGCGTGTCATGACCATTGCTGTAATCGCCCATCACCAGCAGTTTGAGCGGAAGTTCGACTTTCTTTTTCGCCCTTCCGATATGCAGGTCGAGCTTCAGGTTGATGCGGGCCTTTGGCACTTCATTCTGAAAGCTGTTACTCATTTTTCGAATCCTTCTAATTTTGAGGTAACCATCAGTACAACAAAGATAATGCGTAATTGATAGCACGGGATTTAGGGGCGTGTATGTAGGGGAAATCTGGTTTTTGTAAAAAGTCGAAAAAAGCGTTTCAAGTGGTTCACAGGAGTGCAAATTATGTTTACCGTCCTGACCCAAAACGCAAAGCATCGAATCGACATGGGCAATGTCTATGCGACACGTGTCGATGGTGATAAAACTGGAGATGGGATGATGGCAGATCAGAACAGGCGAGTCGGAAAATACGAAAATAGCCGTAAGGCGATGACAGGGAGGCAGTCATACTTCCTCGACGTGCCGGGCACGGCGAACGCGAAGGATTTGTCGGTCGTGTCGTTTGAGGCGACCGAGCGCATGGGCGAGCCGTACCGGATCACGATCGTCCTCACGCATCCGGACAGTCTTTCGAGGTCGGACTATCTCGGCAAGGACGCCGTGTTTTCGATTGCCCCCGATGAAGCTGTGCTCCGCAAGTTCTGCGGTTGCATCACGCGCTTTTCGAAAACGAAGAAGACAAAGGATTTCAGCCGCTATGAGATCGTCGTCGAGGCCCATCTCGCGCGTCTGAACATGACGCGTGCGAGCCGCATCTACCAGCACCAGACCGCTCCGCAGATTATCGAAGCGATCCTGCGCCGGCATGGCTTCGAGGGGCACCAGTTCACCTTCAGGTTGCGCCGGCAGTATCCGCAGCATGCGTTCCGGATGCAGTATCAGACGGCAGACCTCGCCTATGTGCGGATGTTGATGCAGAAAGAAGGCATCTACAGCTACGTGACCGAGGGCAAGCATGGCGACGTGGTGGTGTTCGCCGACGACATCGACCATTACATCTATCAGCCGGAACTGACGGTGCCCTGCCGGGAGACGGCGGGGCTCGAGGCGGGCGTCGAGGCGGTGTTCGCCCTGCAGACCCATGCGCGGACGGTGCCGCAGTCGTTCGCCGTAGCGGACTACAACCCGGACCGGGCGTGGGAACGATTCCGGGCCGAGGCGAACGTTGCCGGAAAAGACACGACCACCTACGGCCAGCCTTACGTCTACGGTACACATCATCTGGACCAGGACGGCGCGCAGTGGGAGGCGCAACTGCGCCACGAGGCGGCGATCGCCTGGCAGATCGTCCATGAGGGCGAAAGCAACGTGCTGGCGTTGCAGCCGGCGCGCATCCTGCGCATGGATGAGGATTCGCTGGACGCCCCGCAGGAAGTCCCGCACCTTGAAGGAAATGCCCCTGGGGCAGAGGACGCGCCGAATGGCCAGGTGATCATCGAGGTGACGCATCGGGGGGCGCGTGACGAAGCCTATCGCAATGCATACAAGGCGATTCCATCGGACCGGCGCTTTCGCCTGAAGCTCGAAGAAGATCAATGGCCGAAGATTCCCGGCTCACTGAGCGCGCGGGTGACTTCGCCCGGGCATTACAAATACGCGTATCTGACCCAGCAGGGCTACTACACGGTGCGCTTCGACCTGGACTTCGATGAGTGGAATCCGGGCGGCGAAAGTGTGCCGCTGCGGCTCGCGAAACCTTTTGCGGGCGCGCTGCAGACGGGGTTCCACTTTCCCGCGCTGCACGGCACCGAGGCAGTGATCGAATTCCGGGACGGTGATCCGGACAAGCCGTATATCGCGGCGTTCCACCATCACAGCCAGGCGGTGGATCTGGTTACGAGTCAGGATCGTTGGCTCTCGCGCAACGTGATGCACACGCAGGGCGACAACAAGCTCCAGTTCGAGGACTGGGAAAATGAGGAACACGTCAAGCTTTCCACCAAGCATTCAGGCAAGAGCCAGCTGACGCTGGGGCACATTGTCGACGGCAGGAGAAAGAAGCGCGGTGAGGGTTTCGAGCTGCGCACCTCCGCGTACGGTGCGATCCGGGGCGGCAAGGGGCTGTTCATTTCCGCGGACGACCAGCCGAATGCGATCGGCCAGCAGCTGGATATGGAGCCGGCGAAAGGGCTTCTTTCCGACGCAATGGCGCAGATGCAACGTTTGAACGAATGCGCCGCCGCAGCGCGGGTCCAGCTAGCAGACGTCGAGCGACAGCGCGACTTGATGGAACAACGTCTTCTCAAATTGCAGCAGGCGGTCATTCTTTTGAGCGCGCCGGCAGGCATCGCGCTTGCCACTGCCGAAAGTATCCAGCTTGCAGCAAACGGCAATGTGATAGCCACGGCCCGTTCGAACCTGGACCTCGGCGCCGGCAATCATGTCACGATCGCCGCAGGCCAAGGCGCCTCGATCTTCGCGCAGGACCAGGGCATCAAGCTTGTCGCTGCGAAAGCGGACTTTTCCGCTGCAGCGCACTCCGGCCAGATGCTACTCGCCTCCTCGCAAGACATGGTTCTGTCGAGCGTCGACGGCAAGCTCAATGCCGTTTCGGCAGGTGCGTTGACGCTGTCCAGCCAGGGTGCCTATATCAAGCTCGACGGCGGCAACATCGAACTGGGGTGCCCAGGCAGCATCACGCTCAAGACTGGCAACTTCAATTGGCAGGGGCCCGCAAGCATGGCCCCGCCATTGCCTGCGCTGCCTGCGGGCGTCTGCCGGCAGTGTCTGCTCACTGCGCATACCGGCGTCGAAGCCATGACTGAAAAGGCCTGATGATGAGCACGACCGTACAGCCGCCAGCCGCGCCGGACGCGGATTCAAGGTGGGTCGAATTTCAGTCTCGTGTCGAAGCCGCTCGTCGCAAACATGAACTCAACGATCTGCAGACTTGCCTGTATGCGCTCGTCGATACTCGCGGCCTGCCGGATTTGCGGGTGGCGCTGCAACGCCTTGATGCGATAGCGTTTGAAGCCCTTTGGGACAGGACAGACCTGGCGGCGTTCGCGGACGTGGCGCCCCTGTTGATCAAGGTCGATCTCGGGGCCGCCGACACAGATGTTCCCCAGCAACTACTCAAGCGCCTCTGGCAATTTTCGGACCGCGAGTTCATGTTGACCTGGATTTGGTCGCCGCATGGACTGGACAACCTCGCGGAACATTTCCGCTCGTACTGCGAGTACACGCTTGCGAACCGGCGTACGTTCTATCTGCATTTCTACGACAACCGGATACTCGAGCGCCTACGCCTGACCTGGACGGCGGAGGAGTGGACGCGCTTTGCGTCCGTAGCGTTCGAGATCTGGTATCGCAACCGTTCGGGCGAGGATGGTTCGTGGTGCGCCGACGTTCTGTCACAGCCAGTGCGCAACGCCGAATTCGCATTGACTGACGAGCAGCATCTGATGCTGTTTTCTCTGGGCTACGCCGATAAGGTCGTGATCCAGATCACGGAACTCTGTGGCTGTCTGCTCGAACACCTGTCGCCGGACGACCTGTACCGGACCGTTCGTACGCAGGTGGAAAGAGCAACGCATTACGGCGTCCGCGATGAAGGGGACATGCTTCAGTACGTGGCAAAGGGGCTTTTTGTCTCGCCGAGGTTCGATGAACATCCGTTGATCAGGAAGGGGCTGGAGTCCGCGAGGTACGGAGAGGTTCCGTTTGCGGAGGTGCTTTCGCAGGTCGACGAGACACTTGGCGATGGCTATGCGGGGCGCCGGGCGACGTGACTATGAAACGTGGATTGCTTTGCGTGGTGTTGCTGACGCTGATCGCTGGGTGCGATGCGTTTTCGTCCGAGCCGACGTATGGTGGCCTGAGCGTCGAGGGCTTCAACTACACGCCGTATAACCTGGACCGGTTTGTGATCACCGACAAGTACGGTAACAGGGCCGGTGGTGGGGGTGATCTGATGCCTGGGTCCGGTGAGGGCAGCCTGAGCTGTTGCTACAAGCTGAAGGGAACTGACTTTACGGTCAAATGGGATGTCTACGACCAGGACAAGGCGATGATAAATCCCTACGCTCCTATCGACATGATTCATAAGGTTACCGAAGTTCATCTACCTCCGACGAAGGTTCCAGGCGGAGCCGGCGAACGCATCCTCGGCCTGCACTTCTACCCAGACGATCACATCGAGTTCGAGTTCCGGCGTGACCTGAGTGGTACGCGAATTGAGTACGACGAGATCTGGGGATGGTTGGACCGGACCTATGGCAAACAGATCAATCCGAAAGGGCTTGATGACGCGGTGGTGTTCAGACAGACCGCCCGTATTGCAGCGGGTGGATGGATGAAGTACCGCCTCACCGATAAACGGGATCTGCGCTGGTACGTGTACTACGCGATGGTGGTCAATTCCAGGTTCGATGAACATCCAGCTGTTCAGAAGATATTGGCTGAAACAAAGGACAACCCTGGCGCGTTCGGCGCGGCGATGGAAAAACTGCCAGCCGCAATAGTCACGGAATTAAAGAGCGACAAATTCGAACATGTCCCGACCGGAGTGGCCCATGGATGAATATGCGGCAGCGGGTTTGCCACATCAGATGGCTGCCGCCGGGCGTGAAGTAACGGCGAAGGACAGACGGCCCCAGTCGACGTGCTACAGAACATGAGAACGAGAATGAAGACAGACAAACACGCTTTGTGCCTGATATTGCTTTCGTTGACGCTCATCGGAGGGTGCGATGCGTTTTCGTCCGAGCCGACGTATGGCGGGTTAAGTATTGAGGGCTTCAACTACACGCCGTACAACCTGGACCGGTTTGTGATCACCGATAAATATGGCAACAGGGCCGGTGGTGGGGGGGATCTGATGCCCGGATCAGGTGAGGGAAGCCTGAGCTGTTGCTACAAGCTGAAGGGAACTGATTTCACGGTCGATTGGTATGTCTACGACGCTGACCTTGCGATCAAGGCTATCCACGCGCAACAACCCATTCAGGATATTCATAAAATCACCCAGGTTCATCTTCCTCCTACCAAAGTCGCTGGCGGAGCCGGCGAACGCATCCTCGGCCTGCACTTCTACCCGGACGATCACATCGAGTTCGAGTTCCGGCGTGACCTGAGTGGCACGCGCATTTTTTACGCCGAGATTGATGACTGGGTGGTCAAGAAACAGGGTAAGACGTCCGATCCGCATTCAGGGGACGACGCTGCTGCATTTCGCCGAACGGCCCGAATAGCGTCAGAGGGCTGGATTCGCTATCGCCTGACGAATACGCAGGATCTGGAACAGTACGTCTACTACACGCTATTGGTGAATCCGAACTTCGACAAACATCCCGCCATTCAGAAAATATTGGCTGAAACAAAGGATAGACCTGGCGCGTTCGGAGCTGCGATGGAGACGCTGCCAGCGGCAATAGTAATGGAATTAAAGAACGACAAATTCGAACACGCACCGACAGGAGCGACCCATGGCTGATTTTTCGGAAGGGGGGCGCCACGTCAGATGGCCGCCGCCGGGCGTGAAGTGGCGGCGAAGGACCGACGGCCCCAGTCGACGTGCTACAGAACATGAGAACGAGAATGAAGACAGACAAACACGCTTTGTGCCTGATATTACTTTCGTTGACGCTCATCGGAGGGTGCGATGCGTTTTCGTCCGAGCCGACGTATGGCGGGCTGAGCGTCGAGGGCTTCAACTACACGCCGTACAACCTGGACCGGTTTGTGATCACCGACAAGTACGGTAACAGGGCCGGTGGTGGTGGTGATTTGATGCCTGGGTCGGGTGAAGGTCGCCTGAGTTGCTGCTACAAGCTGAAGGGAACTGATTTCACGGTCGATTGGTATGTCTACGACGCTGACCTTGCGATCAAGGCTATCCACGCGCAACAACCCATTCAGGATATTCATAAAATCACCCGGGTTCATCTTCCTCCTACCAAAGTCGCCGGTGGAGCCGGTGAACGCATCCTCGGCCTGCACTTCTACCCGGACGATCACATCGAGTTCGAGTTCCGGCGTGACCTGAGTGGTACGCGAATTGAGTACGACGAGATCTGGGGATGGTTGGACCGGACCTATGGCAAACAGATCAATCCGAAAGGGCTTGATGACGCGGTGGTGTTCAGACAGACCGCCCGTATTGCAGCGGGTGGATGGATGAAGTACCGCCTCACCGATAAACGGGATCTGCGCTGGTACGTGTACTACGCGATGGTGGTCAATTCCAGGTTCGATGAACATCCAGCTGTTCAGAAGATATTGGCTGAAACAAAGGACAAACCCGGCGCGTTCGGCGCGGCGATGGAAAAACTGCCGGCCGCAATAGTCACGGAATTAAAGAGCGACAAATTCGAACACGTCCCGACCGGAGCTAAACATGGGTGATCCCACGCAACTCGATCCGTCCGACAGGACACCTTTGAAGGTGCTCGACGGAATACTCGCAGCGCACAAGCCGTACAAGAAGGACGACTGTATTCCATGCGGTGCAGTCATCAAGATGGGTTTCTTCTTCGACGGGTTTGGCCGCAATCGTGACCATGACGACCCGTCGACGTCGCGCTATTCGAATATTTGCCGGCTGTGGGAAGCACACCGCGACATGCGCGACACACGGCGTCAAAAGATGCTCAACCAGTTCTGGTATCCCTTCTACTATTCCGGTCTGGGCACGGAACTGAACAAAGACGCGGCCAACAACGAGATTATCTCCGCAGCTGTAAAGACGGCAACCGCAGTAGGCAAATCAGCAGCGAACTCGGCGAAATCCACTGCGCAGAAAGTCGTCGGGGTCGACAAGGTGCTGGACCTCAAAAATGCACCCGGAAAAGCCGCGAAGAGCGCAGCGCTGGAGGCATTGGACGAAATGTCGTTGCGGCCGGTAGCCAAGGCATACGCCGAACTGGTTGCTGAAGCGAAGAAGGCCCCGGCCAAGGTTGGCCGCGTGCTGACGATGGCGTGGGACGACCGCTGGGTGACGCGTGGGAAGGCGGCGGTTCGGGCCACACTGTTTGACCTGAAGAAGAACCCGCTCAAGGCCGGCTGGTCAGTGGCGAAGGGTGTATTTGTCGGCGTCGCGATGGATTCGATTCCACAGGTACGCGACAACGCGGCGGTTTCGAGCTTGTTTGGTACCGGCGTTGAGGACCGGCTTCACGCGGCGCTCAAGCAGTTCGAGGCGGCGTATCGCGATGCGAAGGCAAAGATGTCCACGGTGCAGCGCATCGAGGTCTCCGTGTTCGGCGCCGATCGCGGTGCCGTGCTGGCGCGTGTGTTCGTCAACGAACTGGTGCGCCGGTACAAGCGGCGCCGGGATGACGATCTCGCAATTGAAGGCGACGCGATCGAGATCCGGTTTCTTGGCCTGCTCGACGCGGTGTCGTCGATTATGGCCGAGAACAAGCTGCTCGACTTCTTGCCGCTGGTGAACATGATCAAGCAGAACTATGGCGACCGGCCTCTGGGTGTGCCACAGGCCGTCCAGAAGTGCGTTCATTTCGCCGCCGCGCACGAATTGCGCTTCTATCAGCGGCTCGACAGCCTCGAGAAGACACGTGGCGACCAGTACCTGTATCCGGGCACCAGCGAAGACATCACGGGCGGCGCGCCGGAGGGGGCGATGGGATTTCGCGCGGAACTCCAGCGCGTTGCGCTGCGTGACATGTTGAACGAGGCACTGATGGCCGGCGCAGCGGTGGACATGATGGAAGATCTCAGCAAGTACAAACCTCGAACCTACGATAAATTCACCCTCGCCTCCCCCATCTCCGACGGCAAGGCCTCCTACAAGCTCCCCGACCTGATTGCCGCCTACCGCGCACTGGTGCCGCGCGACAAAGGCCTCAACTTCCAGGCCCACATGCAGGTGTTCCTGCGCTGGCTCGCAGTACGCTATCAGGATCCCGCATTCCGCGCCTCGATCACCGCCCCTGCCGAGCAGAAGCTGGCCGATTGGCGGGCGTTGCTGGCCGAGAAAGCCGATACCCAACAGAAACTGCGTATCGAGCACGAACGGCTGGAAAGCCTGCCGGAAAGCGAACGCAGCAAGCCCGCGAACCGCGCCAGCTTCGAGAGCCTGCTTGCTCGCTACAAGCAACTCGAAGCGCGCCGGCAGCAAGATCTGATTCCGACCGACGAGGCCCTGGCGAGACCGGTGGTGCACGTCTGGGAGCGCATTGACCGCGAATCGGCCGACCTGGTCAAGCGCATGTCCAGGCAGCCCGAACTGGAAGCGAGGCTCAAACGTGTCCAGTCCCGCGATACGAGCATGGATCTTCCTTACGACCCGGACATTACGGGCGCGGCCGAAGGCATCGTCAGGCAGGAGATGCTCACCCCCGAGCAGGTCGCGCTTGTCGGGGCATGGCAGGAGGGCGCCAGTGGCAAGAAGCCCCTTCCTCCGCAGGTCATGGCGCTTTTCGACCTGCTGGTGCACGACACGATGCTGACCAGCTGGCACGACCACGTTCTGTCATCCACGCTGTACTTCCAGACGCGGGCGACGGATACGTTCGGAAAGAGCGACTTGGAAAAGGAAGCGAAACAGCGTGCTGAAGATGAGCGCAATGCGCAGCGCGTGGATGAGCTATTGAGAGAGGCCAATAAGGCCAATACGCGAGCGGCTGCAGGTTCCTGAATGAAAACGGGCAACAGGCGGCGAGGGTTGCCAGAGTGAATCAAGGAGAAACGGAATGACAGGTGTGGTGAGAGAAGGCGATAGGCTGAGCCGCGGGGGAGAAGTCCTGCGTGGTGGTTCGCGTATGTTCGTGGGCCGCGCACTGGCCCGGCGCACGGACCCTGTGCGCTGCGATGTACACGGTCCGAACCGTATTGCGGAGGGCAATCCGAATGTTCGTGACGGTGAGCTTGAAGTGGCCGAGGACGGTTATCTGTGTGAGTGCGGCTGCGCACTGATCTCGTCGTTGCCCAACAGCGGATCGCGGTAGGTTACCCGGATGGCCGTGAACTTCTCGTTGCTGCCGCCTGAGTATCCGGTTCCCGACAAAGCGCCGTCGCCGTTTCTCTCGTCGATTGTCTTCGTTGTGCTGGCTTTGTGCGGCGTTGCTTTTGCGCTCTGGTCATGGCCGCGCAATGAGAAGACGCAGACGGTGTGGTTCTGGTTCTGTGTCGTTGTGATTCCCGTGTGTCTGTCGGGAGCAATCGTTTTGCGGCGCTTTTCGCATTTTTACAAACGACGGAGCGAGGCGCTTACCCACAACAGGCTCAGCAAGGTCTACGCCGACACGGTGTTCGAGGTGGCCAGCGTGCCGCTCGCCGTGCTTGCTGCCGGATACCGCCTGCACGCCGACGAGCAGGAAAACACCTTCGAAGCGATTGTCGCGCGCAGTGCAAAACCGCCAACGCGCCAGGCAAGGGATTCGCACGAAATGATTGTCGCGAGTTGCCTCGAGCCCGTGGCGGCGGCGTTGACGTTCGACGACGAGGAGCGCCAGGGCATCGTACTCGGCTGGATCCTGCACTCGTTTGCTCCGGCTGTGGCGGAGGGGCTGGACGCGGTCCCGGCGCGGGTTCCGGTTGAGGTTTACCTGGACATCAACAGTGCCGTGCTTTCGGGCGAAGCCATTCAGGCGATCTGGCAACGAATAGCCGCGCGTGTATGGCCGGAACGCCTGAACGTGCAACCCGTGATCGAGCCCAGCGGCGGCCCGTGGCTCGCCGACACGATCCTCGATCGTGCAAACCCCGTGCAACGCGACGTCGTGACGTTACTGATCAGCGTGACGCTGAATCGGCTTCGCACAGCCGATCCTGAACCCGGTAGTGCCGAGGCGGCAGCCATGATACTGCTCTGTCCAGCTGCACTCGCGCGCACGGAGCAGCTTCCCGTAGCCGGCTGGCTGCATCGCCCGCAGGTGGACACGAGTATCCAGCCCGGAGGCGTATTGCACTACGCGCTGAAGTGGGGAGGCACGGCAGGCGCCGCGGTGGGGGGCACGATTCAGACCGGATTCGACGAACGTAGCGCGGCGCAGTTGCGCATCGGACTGCAAGCGGCGGGCCGCTCAGGCAACGGGGCGTCGTCCGACTTCGCACTCGAGACGCTTGCCGGCAACACGGGGCCAACTGCATCGTGGCTCGCGACGGTGCTCGCACTCGGTCGGGCCAATGCGTGCGCCGCGCCGTACATCGCGGGAGTTCAGAGCGAGGGGCGGATCCTGCTCGCGGTTCTCGCGCCGGCAGAAAATCACATGCAGCAAGACAGGCAAAAAGATGCCTAAATTCCGTGTAGAAGTGTTTTCGTATCTGCTCGTTGCGATCGCTGCCGGCGGCCTGATCTGGTTCAAAGGAGATCTGTTCCGGCTAGATACCGAAACGAAAAGGACTTTGGCGATCATTGCCCTTTGCGCGTGCCTCGTCATCATCACGCTTTACTTCGGCTTCGAGCCGAGACGTGAGGAGGCGGACGCGGCTCGGCGCTTGAGCAGGCTACTGCACTGGAACGTCGAGCGCCTCACGGGGACCACGCAGGGGCTGCTGGCACCCAAGGATGCCGGTGCGCAATCGAAGGGCAGGTCGGATGCGCTCCAGCGTCTGCGTGAGCATCTTCGAGACGAGCACGGCTTGCGCTGGCGCTATCGGCAGCCGTGGCTGCTTTTGACTGGCGACGACTCGGCGATCGGGCGCCTGCTGCCGGAACGGGCTGAACGAAGCTGGCTGGTTACACAGGACGCCGTGCTGCTATGGAGTAAAGCCGGTCCCGATGGCCGCCCTGATGAGAGCTGGCTGAAGCAACTGGCCACACTGCGCCGCCGCCGCCCAGTCGATGCGGTCGTGCTGACGCTCGACGGCACGGCAGACCTGCCCACGCAACGCCGCGGCACGAGCGCCCACAGCATCAACCTCGCACGCATCGCCGAGGCGCTGCACTGGTCCGCGCCCGTTTTCGTGCTCGACATCGCGCAGACCGACGAGGTCGCCCCAGGCGCCACGCCGGTCGTTGGCTGCGAATTCCCCCGCACAGCCAGTGCTGCCTCAATTGAAGCCGCGTTGCTTACCCTGCGCGATCGCCTCGCCGATCGCAGCGTCGCGCAACTCGGCAGCAACCGCCGCGACGACTATGCAGCGAAACTCTCCGAACGCCTCGATACACGCAGCGCGCCATTAGCCAGCTGGATTGCAGGGTTAGCCGAACGCTCGCGCCACCAGCCCGTCAGCGGCGCGTTCTTCGCACCGTTTCCGCTGACCACCGGCGACGACGATGACGGCGCAAGCAGCGTAGATCTGCCACTGTGGCACTACCTCGGCGAAGCATCTCGTGGTGCAACTGGCCGCCGCACCGGCTGGCACCCAGTCACGGTGTTCACCCTGTGCGCCTTGACCACAATCGGTGTGTGGACCGCAGGCATGCTGGTCTCTGGCCTCTCGAACGCGCGCGATCTGCATATCACGGCGCAGGCTGTCCGGATCAACAGCACGGCCACGGATTCCGCCGCCCGGCTGCGAGCGTTGCTTGCCCTGCAACAGCGAATCGATCTGTACGAATACCGCACGCAGCACCATGCGCCGCTCCTGACGCGCTTCGGCCTGAACCATGATCGGGATGTACTCGCGGCCCTGTGGACTTCCTACGCCGAGGCGAGCAAACGCGTCTTGCTGACGCCGCTCCAGCAGAACCTGGAAGCACAATTGGCCGACCTCGGCCAGATGCAGACCGCCCAGCTCGACGACCAGACCAGCCGCCTCGCGCTCGACGGCCACAAGGCGCTCAAGACGTACCTGATGATGGCTGATCCGGGCCGCGCCGACGCCGCGTTCATGACACCGCTGCTGCCGCGCTACTGGAACCCGGATGCCCGCCTCGCGAGCGGCGAGAAACTCGATCTGTCAGAACGCTTGCTCGGCTTTTACGCGCAACACCTGAAGGCGCATCCGGACTGGCGCATCCAGCCAAGCCCCGACCTTGTCAACGCCTCGCGCCAGACGTTGCTTGCGGTGATCGGCGTGAAGAACTCCGAGGACACGATTTACCAGAGCATCCTGGATGCGGTGGGCAACAAATACCCGAACCAGACGCTCGCGTCGCTCACGGCCGGCACGGATACACGCGGCCTGATCCGCTCGACGGCCACGGTGCCCGGTGTCTTCACTCGTCAGGCGTACGAAGGCACCATAGCGCCCGCCATCGATGAAGCCGCAAAGCGCAGCAAGGTGGCGCACGACTGGGTGCTGACCGATAGACCGAGTGGCCAGCATGACCGGAGCAGCGGCCAGAACAGTGGGCAAAACACAGGCCCGCAAGCCGCCCAAGCCGCGCAATCGGCCGACAGCATGAAAGCGGACTTGCTCAACCGCTACTTCACCGACTACGCGGAACACTGGCAGGGCTTCATGAACACGCTGCAATGGGAGCCTGCTCCCACGCTGCCGTCCGCGATCGAACAGCTCAAGCTGATGGCCGATGCACGGCAGTCGCCCGTCATCGCGCTGATGAAGTCGCTCGAGTATCAGGGCGGCGCCGGCGCGCTGACGGAATCGCTGTCCGACACGCTGGTGACGAAAGCGCAGAACATGTTCGGCGGCAAAGCTGACACGCTGGCGATCGCGAGGCCTGATCCCGCGGGTCCGCTTGGCGCGTCGTTCGGCCCGGTGCTGCGCGTGATAGCACCGGGTGTGCAGGGCAATGCCGGCGCAGCGGCAAACGGCGACCTGAGCCTGCAACGCTTCATGGACCGGGTTACCAGTTTGCGCCTGAAGCTGCAGCAGATCAGCGACAGCCCCGACGCCGAGGCCGAGGCGAAGCGGGTCGCGCAGTCGCTGTTCCAGGGCAAGGGTTCGGCGCTGGCCGATACGCAGGCCTACGCACAGCTGATTGCCGCAAGCCTCGGTGTCCAATGGGCGGGCATGGGCGATGCGCTGTTCGTGCGGCCGGTCACCCAGGCCACGCAGACGGTCCTGCAACCGGCGCAGGCAAGCCTGAACGATGCGTGGCGACAAGCGATCGTGGCGACATGGAACCGCTCGTTCGCCGGACGGTATCCCTTTGCGAACACGGATAACGATGCGTCGCTGCCCGAGCTCGCGCGCTTCCTGCGTCCGCAAGGCGGGCTGATTGCCACCTTCCTCGCTGCGCAACTGGCGGGTGTGCTCGAGTTGCAGGGTGATCAATGGATGCCGGCGACCACGGGCAGCCAGGCTCTGGCGTTCGATCCGGCGTTCCTGAAAGCGGTGAACACGTTGCAGCGCATCGCCGGGCATCTGCTCTTGCAGGGCGAGCCGCAATACCGCTTCGAGTTCAAGCCGGTACCGGCACCCGGCGTTACCGATACCCTGCTGACGCTCGATAGCCAGAAGCTGCACTACTACAACCAGCAGGAGACGTGGCAGGCGCTGACATGGCCGTCGAATAGTCCCCAGGACGTCGGTACGCGGCTGGAATGGCAAACGGAGAGAGCCGGTACCAGCAAGAACTTCGAGTTTGGCGGACGCTGGGCACTGGTGCGGATGCTGGAGCGGGCACGGGTCGAGCCGATCGACAGCGCAACGTATCAGCTGACCTGGCAAGGCAGCGCCGACACGCAGCCGCTCAAACCGGCGCAGCCGAACCGGCCGGCTCCGGCGCCACCTGCGGCCAGTGCGGCCAGCGCGGCTGTGGCGACGAACGCCACCAATGCCGAAGACGATCAATGGGACGAGGCCAGGGGCAGCACCCCTTTGACGGCGCACGGACCGTTGACGCCGACCTCGGCGGACCTCCCCTACCCCCTGAGTTACATGATGCGCACCGACGCAGGGAAGGGCCCGCTCGAACTGCTTGCGCTCAGGGGGTTCGTGTTGCCTCCGCGCATCTTCGTGGCCAGGAATCCGGGTGCGGCACGAGCAGCAGCGAAACCGAACGCGCGCGCCGACGGCCCGCCGCCCTTGCCACGGGCGATGCTCGACGCGGCGAAGCACGCCGAAACGCCGCTGCCTGGCGGCATGTCACCGCTATGAAACCTGCTTCGACCGGGTCATGACCATGTTCACCAAACTTCTTAATGCGCTGTTCGGCACACGCACGCCATCAGACCTCGCACGTTCGACGCAGGGGCGCTGGGACGACTGGTTGCAGCCGTTCGGCGATGCCGCGCCGGCCGGCACCGACCCCGGCTATGACGACGACTTTCTCGCCCTCAAGGACGAAGTCGCGAAGCTTTCCGAGGTGGACGATACGTTGATCGTCGACACTGCCGAGCGCTTGCTGAAACACACGGCCAAGGACGTGCGCGTTGCCGTCTACTACGTCTATGGGCGCATGCGTCGCGATGGCGCCGAAGGCGTGGCGTCAGGCTTCGAACTGCTGTCGGCGTTGATCGACCGTTTCGGCGATGCCCTGTTGCCGGCGCGCGCCGAGGCCCGCAAGGCCGCATTCGAATGGCTCGCGGGCAACACGTTTGCGGACCGGCTCGACAGGGTGCAAGGCCTTACCGACACGCTGCTCGAACGCACGCTGTCGGCGCTCGCGCTGATCTCGGAGCATGCCGCTTCGTGGCCCGAAGCCGCACGACCTGAACTGAGCCCGCTGTTCCGCCGCTTCGAGGGACGCATGGAGATGCCGCCAGCGTCGGAACCTGCTCGCCCGGACACGTCGCCGGCCGCGGCACCGCTCGCGGCCGCTCTACCGGCGGCGACCGAAGTTTCATCCACGCGGGACTTGCTCGATCGCGCGCGCCAGATGGCGCAGTTTCTGCGCGAGCAGCCGCAGGGCTATCTGGCGGCCTACCGTCTGATGCGATGTGTGCGCTGGGATACGTTGACCGAAGTGCCGCCCCATGAAGCGAGCGGCAAGACGCGACTGGTCGCGCCACGCGCCGAGCTGCGCGCGCATCTCAAACGGTTGATGCTGCAAAAGCAATGGCCGGAACTACTCGACCGCGTCGAGGCAGCGTTTGCGGAGGGCGCGAACCATTTCTGGCTCGACCTGCAGTATTACGCGTTCGTTGCGCAAGAGCAGGCAGGCGGCGAGTATGCGCCGATCCGCGAGCTGGTGGCGACCGACTGCGCGCTGATGCTGGAACGTTTGCCGGGCCTTGACCACCTCGCGTTCTCCGACGGCTCGCCCTTCGCCGACGATGCCACGCTCGAATGGATCGCGCGTTACGCCACCGTGCGCGATGTCGAACGGGGCGAGGCCGTCGCGCCTGTGAGCGTTTCTTCCACGCATACGGACTGGGCCGAAACCGAAGCGCAGGCCTCCGATCTGGCCGCTCAGCAGGGGCTCGATGCCGCGCTCGCATGGCTGCAATGCTTACCCGCGCAGGAGGGTGAACGCGATCGGTTCGTCCGGCAGCTGGTCATGGCGCGCGTGGCCGAGCGCGCCGAACGGCCGGATACGACGCTGCACCTGCTGTCGGCGCTCGACGCCGCAGCGCAGCGCTTCCAGCTCTCGGTCTGGGAGCCGTCGCTGGCCTTCGAAGCCAAGCAGCACCTGCTGCGTCTCCTGAAGATTCGCGCGAACCGCAAGGACGCGGACAGATCCGCCCTCGCACAACGCATCGACGTCCTGCTGGGCGAACTGACTGCCATCGACCCCGCCAGAACTGTGACGCTCGCCTGAGTGATCGCACGCGCCATCCGATATCAAAAAATCAGCCCATGAACAATCCCACCAAAGACAACGACTTCCTCCGCTATTACGAGGCGGAAATGCGCTACCTGCGCGAGGCTGGCAAAGAATTCGCGCAAGCATTTCCAGACCGCGCGCGCATGCTCAACATTGACCGCATCGGCGAGCGCGATCCGCACGTCGAACGTCTCTTTGAAGGCTTTGCGTTCCTGATGGGCCGCTTGCGCCACAAGCTCGACGACGAACTGCCGGAGTTGACCGAAGGCCTCGTCAGCATGTTGTGGCCACACTATCTGCGCATGATTCCGTCGCTGTCGATTCTCGAACTGCAGCCGACGGAAGGCGCGCTGCAAAGGCATGAAACGCTGGAGCCGGGCCTCGAGGTGATGTCGGCGCCGATTGGCGGTGACCGCGTCGAATGCATTTACCGGACGACCCAGGCGGTCGACCTGTATCCGCTGCAGCTGGCCGAAGCAGGCGCCTACACGCGCGAGGATGGCCGCTCGGTGATCCGTTTGCGGCTCGAACTGCAGCAGCAGGCACGGCGCGAACAGTTGGAGGTGCCGCGCCTGCGCCTTTTCCTGAACGCTGACAGACCCGTGGCGCTCGCGTTGTATGCGGCGCTCACAGCAGAACCGCTAGCGACGCAGGTGCGCGTGCCCGGCTATCCGGAGCACAGGCCCGGTATGCCGCAGCCGATGCCCGGCCTGCGTATCGAGGCTGCTGGGTTCGCAGCAGACGAACGCTTGTGGCCAAAGGCCGATAACGCGTTCGGCGGCTACCAGCTGCTACTCGAGTACTTTACGTTCCCCGAAAAGTTTATGTTCGTCGACATCGTCGGACTCGATATGCACGCGATTCCTCGGAGCGCGGAATACTTCGACGTCGAAGTGGTGCTGACAAAGCCATATCCGGACGACATGCGTTTCTCCGCCGACCATGTGCGCCTGTTCTGCACGCCGATCGTCAACCTGTTCGCACTGGAAGCGGAGCCGATCAGCGCAACCCAGCATGAGACCGAATACCGTGTACAAGCGCTCAAAGAACGCGGCGACCATATCGACGTGTATTCGGTGGACACGGTCCGTGGCTTCGAGTCCGGCACCGGCCAGCGCTTCGAGTATGCGCCGTTCGCCGCGTTCCGGCACCGCGGCGGCATGCTTCGCCATGAAATGCCGGAACGGTATTTCCATACGCGCGCGCGGCGCGGCCCATCCGGGCGCTTTGACACATGGGTCATACTGGGCGGTCATGCGTGGGAACATCAGGACACGCTGCCGAAGGAAACGCTGTCACTATCCGTCACCGGCACGAACGGCACGCTGCCGCGCAAAGGGCTGCGCGAAGCAGGCATCGACCGCATGCGCGGGGGCTTCACGAACATCGGCGCGGTGCGCAATCTGACCGCGCCCACCCTGCCTGTGTATCCGCCGACTGGCGATCGCTTCCAGTGGCGTGTCCTGTCGCATCTGGCGCCTAACTACCTGTCGCTGCTCGATGCGGAAATCTTGCGCGGCAGTCTTGCACTCTATGACTGGACCGACGGTGAATTGAACCGGCGCAGGATCGATGCGATCACCGACGTACAACACCGGCTTTTGCAGAAACTCGTCAAGGGCGGTCTGCAACGCGGTGTCGAGATCGAAGTGACGCTCGACAGTGCCGCCTTCGCCGGCGATGGCGATATTGAGTTGTTCGGCGGCATGCTGAGTCGCTTTCTTGGCCTGTACGCGACGCTGAACCTGTACACCAGGCTAGTCGTCGTATCGCAGCCCACTGGGCGCCGCATCGAGTGGCCCGATACGAAAGGTGAAGGAGCGCCATTTTGAACGGGCCGCACTGGAACGTCTCTGAGCGGGACTTCGCTCACTACGCAGACCGGTCGCTGCTGCCCGCGCTGCTCGTCGACGCGACAAAGATGAATTTCTTCCGCTTCTGCGAGTTGATCGAACTTGCCGCCCCGGATCGGCCGTCCATCGGTACGACCGATTCGCCTGGTGTCGAGCCGGTGCGTTTCCGCTCCCGTGCGCGACTCGGTTTTCCGAACCGCGAAATCGATGCGGTCGAATACGACCCGGATAACCCGGCGACGCCGCCCGCCGTACGCACGACCTTCCTTGGGCTGTACGGTGTCGATGCATGCATGCCGTCGTACTTCGTCGACGAGATTGCGCAGAATCGCGAGGGTGCCGAGTCGATGGCGGCGTTCCTCGACATGTTCCATCACCGGGTCGTCACGCAGTACTACCGCGTGTGGCGCAAGTATCGATATCCGGCCGGTTTCAGGAAAGACGGCACAGATGCCATTTCGCGTTGCCTGCTGAGTTTCGCCGGCCTTGGCATGGCGTCACCAGCGATCGCACGGACCGCCTCACTGTCACAGGGAAATGCTTCCGGGGCGCAGGGACTTGCCGCGGTCGCCCCACGGGGACATCCTGTGGGCGCCCCACAGGGACTTCCGTTGGTCGTCGACACTCGCAAGCTGCTGTCGATGCTGGGTTTGGTGAGTCAGAAGACCCGCACCGCCGAGGGGCTGGCAGGCGTGTTGCAGCATGCGGTACCGGATGCGCAAATCACGGTGGAAGAGTTTTACCCCGCGTGGATCGGCGCGGCAGACTACCCGCGCAGCCCGCTTGGCGAGGGCTGCCTGCTTGGCCGCGGGTTTTACGACCGGGCCAACACGGTGCGCATCGTCATCACCCCGCAGACGCGTGAATCGGTACTCGGGCTGATTCCAGGGCGTGCGAACCATCGTGAAGTGATGGCGTTGCTGCGTTTTTACCTGGGTTACGAAGCATGCGCGCGACTGGAACTGCACGTCCGTCCCGAGCTCATGCCCGAGCAGGTACTGAACTCGGACCAGGTCAGTCTCGGTTATACCACCCAGCTTGCGTTGCCTCGTAGCCCAAACCAGCACCTGCCTGTCACACGAGTCCACCTGGGCGAGTGGACAGGAGGCAGTGGCCGATACGCTGCTCAACAGTGCCGAACGCACTGACGCGGCAAATCGCGGATATTGAATATGAAGAGGATTAACAGAATGATGCGCGTACTTCGAATGGGCGCCACGGCGTTGACCGTTCTTGCCGTCACAGCATGTGGCGTAGGGCAGTCTATGAAAGACAGCACGGTGGATGCGGCGAAATGGGCGTTCACGACGCAGGTCAAAACGATGAATGTGGATCTTGTCAGCCGGTCGTCGATCAATCCGAATGGCGCCGGGCAATCCTTGTCGACCGTCGTGCGGATTTACCAGCTGAAATCGCCACAAACGTTCCAGCAACTCGGCTATGCGCAACTGCAAACGAGTGACATTGACGCACTCAAGGCGGATCTGCTGGCAACCAAAGACGTCGTGCTGCGGCCCGATGCCAGCGCAAGTATTGGCGAGCCGATGAACAGCGACGCGGAGTATGTCGGTGTGGTCGCATTTTTCCGGGAAGTCGGCAAGGGGGCGACGTGGAAGTTGGTCATACCCAAGAAGCAGTGGAAGAAGACCGATCCGGTGAAGATCGAAGTACAGGGCAACACCCTGCAACTCGTTGGGGCGACGGCAGAAGCGATTAAGCAGAACGAGCCGCAGCAGAGTGTGCCGAACCCACCGAAGAAAACGCCGGATACGGTGACGGAATATGGGACACAGACAGGATGATCCGCAAGTGGCCCAAGCTACGACTCCGAACATCGCCATCACCATCGCCATCGCCACGCATGTTTATGCGCGTCGAATGGTTTAGACGATCGACTATTTACCGCGAATTTTTTGTGAATTAATTTCCGTCCTTTCTATGCGAGGATAAAAAGCCAACGTTCACGTATGCGCGATCGTTAACCGGTCCGCATACACGCGACAGCGCGCCCGACACGCCGGCCGTGCGCGCTTCGCATCTCGCAAGGAAATACCGTCGTGAAATTTGTCTCCCGCATCGGCGTCGCTGTTCTTCTCCTTCACAGTTTCGTATCGCAAAGCGCGCTCGCGCAAACGCAACTGACTTACACCACCTCATGGATCGGCAACAGTTTCGGCTTTGGCGACGGCAAGTGGATGCAGCAGGACATCCAGGCGATTAGCGTCGGCGCCGATGGCACCGTGTACACCAATGCACCCTGGGACGAAAGCGGCAGCGAGATTGCCGCGTATCGCGCGGGCGGCAAAATTGCAGTCGCCGGCTCGACGCACGGTTGGGGCAATACCGGCGGCGATGCGGTCGCGACAAACCATACTTACCTGTACGCGGCGATGTCGATCGGCAACGAGAGCAACGGACTGGTCGGCGCGGACTATCCGCCGGCCAACCAGACGTGGTTCGGCATTACGCGCCGCACGCTCGCCAATCTTGCGACCGGTGCGCCGTTCGACGGCGGCAGGGGCAATAGCGCCAATGCGAGCAGGAACAGTTTTCTGCGACTGAACGCGGTGACGACTGGCACCGATGCGGGGATTCGCGGGATGGCCGCTACCGATACCGAACTGTATGTCGCCGATACGTACAACAGCCGGATCGTCGTGCTCGATGCCGCATCGATGCGGCGCCTGCGTTCATGGAATGTGCCCTCGCCAGGGCGAATCGCGTTGGACACCGATTCGACGCTGTGGGTGATAAGCGGTGTCTCGTCGGGAAACCTAAGCATTCTGCATTACGCCGCCGATGGCGCCGCGCTCTCCGGCACATTGGCGTTGCCCGCCGGCACGGTGCCGACCGATATCGCCATCGCACCGTCAGGGCAAATCCTGGTCGCCGACAACGGGCCGGCGCAGCAGATCCTCGTCTTCGACAGGCATGCCGGCGGTCAGCCGCGAGCCGTTGCGCCGATCGGCACACGCGATGGCCTCTTCCATATGGTCAAGGGTGTACCGGGCAACTGGCGCTTCAATGGCATCACAGGCCTTGGTGTCGATCCGGCCGGCAATCTGTACGTCGCGCAGAATGGCGAAGGTCCGCGGCCGCTCGGCTCGGCGTCGGTCGGCCAGGGGGCCGTGCTCGAAAGCTATGTGCTCGGCACGCATGCCTTCAACTGGCGCCTGTACGGACTGACCTTTGTCGATAGCGCCGCGTTCGATCCGGCGACGCCGAATTCGGTCTACACCGGCTCGAAGCGCTTCACGCTCGATTACCGCCGGCCGGTCGGCCAAGAATGGTCGTACGCGGGCTTCACGCTCGACCGTTTCGACTATCCCGACGATCCGGCATTTCACGAGCCGCGTGGCGTGCGCGGCGAACCGATGGTGCGGCGAATCGACGGTAGGCGCTATCTCTACACACTCGATCCCGGCGCGCATTACCTGAATGTGTATCGCTTCGACGCGGCGCATGGCGAAGTGGCGATTCCGTCCGGTTTGCTGGCGCAAAATCCGCTGCCGGGCTCGTGGCCCGCTGGGCAGCCGACGTATGGCGAATGGCTGTGGCGCGACAGCAATGGCAACGGCACCGTCGACGCGAGCGAGATCACCGGCAATCCGTCGACGGGCAGCACGGTCGGCAACGGCTTCTGGTGGGTCGATACACCCGGCAACGTGTGGCTCGCCACACCGACGAGCGGGATCCGCGAGATGCCGCTGCAGGGTCTCGACTCGGCCGGCAATCCGATCTACACGTACGCGAGTTCGAAGATGTTCGCGATGCCGCAACCGTTCACGCGGATTGCGCGGATCGTCTATATCGCCGCAACCGACACAATGTACATAACCGGTTTTACGAGCGCGATCCCATGGGATCCGACGCACTGGAAGGAGGCGGGCCCGGTGCTCGCGCGCTATGACAACTGGAGCACCGGCACGCCGACGCAGCAATACTCGATCTCGTTGCCTTGGAACACGCAGAGCAATCCGCAGACGACGACGGTCGGCGTCGCGGTAGCCGGTAATTACATTTTCGTGGCCGAGTTGTACACCGCGAAGGTGGATGTGTACGACACGCGTACCGGTCAGGCGATCGGCTATATGACGCCGGGTGCGAGCGTCGGCAACACCAGCGGCTGGGTGGATGTTTACCTCGGCATCAGCGCGGTGCAGCGCGACAATGGCGAATACGTCGTCCTGCTGGAAGACGACGCACGCGCGAAAATCCTGATGTATCGATGGACGCCTTAACGTGGATCAGGTGGATCAGGTGGATCGCGCTGGGTCCGATCACCAATGGACGGCAGCGCACGATCGGTATATAACAACATGAAAGGATAGCTTTGTTTACCGATGCATGGGACAGGAGAGAAGTTTCATCATGACGCAAGACGTAACGCCTCAGCCACCCACGGGCGACCGGCCCGACCTGGAACACCTCGACGCCGCGCTCAGTCACGTGAATCAGCAGGTATCGTCCGGCAGCATCGCTTCGGGTGCCGCAAAGGGCATTCTGTATAGCCTGATCGAAACGCTCGGCGCGTTCGTCGGCGATCCCGATCTGCCGGAGCACGCCCGTTCGGGTTACGAAGGGCTGTTGGAAGCCGCTCGCGAATTGCGCGCGAAGCTGGAGCACTGAAGGCAATCCCGCGCCGCCCGCGGGCGGCGTAGTTCGCATCGCAATCGCCGTCGCGTTTCGCGCGGCGCTCCATTAAGAAAGCGTCTGGGGCGGAGCAGTCACGCTTCCTGACTGCTGTCCAAGCTCAACGCCTCAAGCCATTCCGGCGGCGCGGCTGCGATTTCCAGTTGCGGTGTGCCGTGCCAATCCGCACAGCGCTGCAGAGCGCGGCGCAGATCGCCGGCAAGCCTCGCACTGAGTCGCACGCCGGGTTCGATGTGCAGCGATTTCAGTTCGAACACGCCGCTGGTCCGATGCGCTTTCGCATCCACGCGGCCCACCAGGCGCCCCCGGCTCAAAAGCGGCAACACGAAGTAGCCGTATTTGCGCTTCGCTGCCGGGGTATAGCATTCGATCGCATAGTCGAAGTCGAAGAGCGCGGCGGCGCGCTTGCGGTCCCATACCACCGGATCGAACGGCGACAGCACCGTGGTGACGGTTGAAGCGAGCTTGCCACCCGCGGCGGCGTCGATCATCGGCGCGAATTCGTAATGGACGAAGGTGTCCTGCTTCCAGCCTTCCACCTGCACCGGGATCAGTTCGCCCTGGTCGGCGAGCGCACGCAGTTCGTCGCGATAGGGACGGCGCGGCAGCCGGTAGTAATCGGCAACCCAATCGGCGCGCACGACGCCGAGCGCGCGGCAGGTCCGGCGCAACGCTTCCTCGGTGACCGTTTCCCGCGGCGGCAGGTCGCGCGCGTCGTCCCAGTCCGGTAACACGCGTTCGGTCAAATCATAGACGCGATGAAAATTGCGCCGCTCGGCCACCATCAGTTGTCCGATTGCGAATAGAACTTCCAGGTGGCGCTTCTCCGGCTTCCAGTCCCACCAGCCGTTGCCCTTGCCCGCCTCGCGGGCGAAGTCCGCTGAACGCACGGGGCCGGTCGCACGGATATGCGCGAGCAGCGTCTCAATGTCCTTGCGATGCTTCTTGTGCCACTCGGCCGCGTATTTCCAGCCCATGCCGCTCGGGTCGAGCATACGGTGGCGCAGCAGGCCGTAGTCTTCGGTCGGCACGAAACAGGCCTCATGCGACCAGTATTCGAACAGCTTGCCTTCGGCGAGATGCTCGTCTAGCCATTGCTGCGGATACGTGCCGAGCCGGCTGAACAGCACGAGATACGGACTGCGCGCGACAACGTGGATCGTGTCGATCTGCAATTGCGCCATGCGGCGGATCGCGTCGAGCACGTCGGCTTTGACGGCCTTGCGGCGCGGGGGCGTCAGCAAACCTTGCGCGGCCAGATGCAGGGTGCGCGCGGCGGATAGCGAAAGAGTCTTCACGCGGACGTCGGTTACGGGCTCAGGTTAATGAGCGACTGCAATGAAAGCGGACACGAGGTCCGGCCAGGATCAGCAGCCGCTACTGTAGCCTCACCAGTCGCGCCTGTGGTGCTTATCCCAGCCGCGGTGGCGGCCATGGTCATGGCGCTCGCGATACTCGCGGTAGTAATCGCCGCGATACCCATAGCCATACGCGGGTTGCACTGGCACATACACGACCGGCGGCGAGGGCGCATAAACCACGGGCGGCGGGGCATACACGGGCCCCGGCATGTTGACGAACACGCCGACGTCCACCCGGGCCGAGGCAGAGGTCGATGCGCAGGCGGCGGCAAGGCCGAAGGCGGCGAAAACGATCGCACGTTGGATCATGCTTGTCTCCTGTTTCGAAATAGCCTGCCATTCACTGTCGAATGGCTAACGCAAATATTACGATACAGAAAGCAAGGCAGGTGCAACCAGTTGACCGCGTGTGTAACAGCAGATTACCCGAGGGGGGCGCTCAGGCCCCCAAAGCCACCGCTTCTCCCGCCGAGACCGCCAGCAACTGATGGATCTGCGCGACCACCGCCGCGCCTTCTCCGACTGCCGCCGCGACGCGTTTCGTCGAGCCGGCGCGCGCGTCGCCGATCGCATACACGCCCTCCACAGTCGTAGCGAGATCGCAGACGGATGCGCCATCCACGCTGGCGCCGGTCAGCACGAAGCCCTTGTCGTCCAGCTGTACGCCGCAGGTGCGCAGCCAGTCGGTATTCGGCTCCGCGCCGGTGAAAAGGAACAGATGCCGCGTATCGAAGCTTTCGGTGCCGTCCGGTAGCGGCTTCTTCAACACGACCGAGGCCAGCCCGATTTCGTCCGCCTCGAGCCGGCCGACCTCCGAATTCGAGTGCACGAACACGTTCGGCAGCGAGCGGATGCGGTCGATCAGATAGCGCGACATGGTGGCTTCAAAGCCGCTTCGGCGGATCAGCACGTGGACCTTGGCCGCGTGCGTCGCCAGATAGACGATCGCCTGGCCCGCCGAATTGCCGCCGCCTACGAGCACGATTTCCTGGCGTTTGCACAGCTTGGCTTCGACCGGCGACGCCCAGTAGTAGACGCCGCGCCCATCGAAGCGGTCGAGCCCTTCGAGCGCGGGGCGCCGATAGACCGCGCCGCTCGCGATCACGATGGTGCGGGCAGTGATCTTGCCGCCGCACTTGAGCTCCAGCCGATATGGCGAGTCCGCGCAATGCAGTGCCTTCACATGGACCGGAATCGCGACGTGCGCGCCGAACTTCTGCGCCTGCACGAACGCGCGGCCCGCCAGCGCCTGACCGGAAATGCCGGTCGGAAAGCCGAGATAGTTTTCGATCCGCGCACTGGCGCCCGCCTGGCCGCCCGGCGCGCGGGCGTCGAGCACGATGACCGAGAGGCCTTCGGACGCCGCGTACACGGCAGTAGCGAGGCCGGCCGGCCCCGCGCCGACGATCGCGACATCGTACACATGCGAATCGTCGAGATCGGGCAGCAAGCCGAGGGAGGTGGCGAGTTCCGGCATGCTTGGATGACGCAGCACCGAGCCGTCCGGGCAGATCACCAGCGGCATGTCGTCTTTTTGCGCGCCGAATTGCTCGATCAGCCGCAGCGCGTCTTCGTCGCGTTCGTCGATGACCGAATGAGGATGCCCGTTGCGCGACAGGAAGCCTTGCAGCATCACGAGCCCGGCGTCGCCGCTGTTGCCAATCAGGATTGGGCCGCCCGCGCCCTTCTCGATCAGTGACACGCGCCGCAGGATCAGCGCGCGCATGATGCGCTCGCCCAGTTCGGCCTCGGCGACGATCAGCGCGCGCAGCTTGTCCGGCGGAATCAGCAAAGCGTCGACCGAGTTGACGGCCATGCCGTTGACCAGCGCAGGCCGCCCGGACAGTTGACCGACTTCAGCGAGAAAATGCCTGGCGCCATGTTCTGCAATCACAACTTCGCGGCCGATGCCATCGCGCTGGTAAACCTTCACGCGCCCATTCAACAGCACGAACATGCCCGCACCGGTGTGGCCGGTCTCGAACAGCAGTTCACCGGCTTCCCAGTGGCTCACTTCGCTGAACCGGCGCAGGCGATCGATTTCTGCACACGTGAGTTCGGGGAACATCTGATGCATGCGCGTCGCAAGCGACGAAAACGGCGCGTCGGCGACGACGGCCTGTTGCCCTTCTGCTTCTTGAGTCGACAGCATTGAACCGCTCCTTCTGTGTTCATCCTGATTGACAGGCACGGGGGGCGAAGCGGCGCGGGCGCGCGAGGGCGCCGATGTGAATGCGCTGCTGCGCTACACGGCCTTCGGTGCGATATCGTCGACCGCCACGTCGGGCGGCGGTGTGCCGGGCAGCGCGTCCACCGTTTTGCCCGAATCGCGCCAGGCTTCCATGCCGCCACGCAACGGCAGCACGTCGGCGAATCCGGCTTCGTTCATCTGTTTGGCCATCCATGCCGCGGATATTTCATTTGGGCACGAACAGTAAATCACCACTTTCTGATTGTGCGGGTACGTCGCGACGATTTCATCGAGCTGCCGCTCGTCGGCGAATTGCGAGCCCGGAATCACGAACGGGTCGAGCGCGCGCTTTTCCGCCGAGCGGATATCGAACACTACCGGCGCTTTGCCGGCCGCGACCAGCGCCGCCAACTCGTCGACTTCGATGCGCTGGGTCGCGAGCTTGGCAATCAGCTGGCGCCGGCGAATCCAGCGATAGGCCGCATACAGCAGCAGCAACGCGACGGCCACCAGCGCGGCCGTGCGGCCGAGGCGTCCGGCCATGGCGAACAGCATGTCGATCTGCCGGGCGAACAAGGCGCCGATGATCAAACCGGTACCCGACCACAAGGCGGCGCCGATGCTGTCGTAAGTGAGAAACGTGCGGTAGCGCGCGCCCATTGCGCCGGCCATCGGAATCGACACGATCGACAAGCCCGGCACGAACTTCGCCACTGTCAGTACGCGCACGCCCCAGCGGCCGAAAAAGCGTTCGGTCTTCTTTACACAGGTGTCGCGTGACAGAGACAGACGGCAAATCGCTTTCAGCGTATTGCCGCCGTACATTCGGCCGGCGAGATACCAGGCGCTGTCGCCGATCAGCGTGGCGAAGATCGACAACACAAGCACTGGCATCAGCTGCGTGCCCACCGAGCCGGGATGCATGGCCGCCATCGCCCCGAACAGCACGAGCGACGGCATCGCCGGCACCGGCAGCCCGAGTGAGGCGGCCAGCACGTTGACGAAGACGAGCGCCGGTCCATATTGCTCGACGAGATCATGTAGCATCGGCTTACATCCGCAGCCCTTTCGAGCGCGGCTCAGGTAGGGATATCAACGGAGAATGTAAGGATTATGGACGCATTTTCAAGACGTGCAAACGTCAGGGAAATCGGCCCGTTATTCGGGTGTTAAAAGCGGGACTGCGGTGTGCCCGATGGACTGAAGGCGCGGATTAGCAGCGCGAATGGAACAAAGCGAAACGGATTGAAGCCTAGGCGGCAAGCCAGTGGTCGAGTAACGTCCTACGGGCGCCCGTAAGACGTTCTACAGTATGGTATGCGAACCCAAGCTGGCGGTGCAGGGGCGGCACACGGCATTCGCGTGTGAGCGCAATGCCGGGCGCGGCAGCTTTACTGGCGATGATTGTGCTGTTCGCCCGGCAACTCCGCGCCATGCGCGCGAATCGCCGCAATCAGTTCGGCGGGCGTGATTTCGTAGCGCACTTCGCGGTGAATGCCTGGTTTGCGCTCGTCGACCTCGATCAGAAGAATGCCTTTGCCGTCTTCTGTCGATTCGAGGCGCAGCGAGCGGAGTTCGCGCGCCGTTGCGTCGTCGTATTCGGTGAGCAGGGCCATTGACCCGGAGGACCCGGTAGTGCGCATCGAGGTTGTCCTTGTGCCGTTGTTGATCGAACCATTGCCAGTTTAACGCGACTCCCCGCAACGACGGTCGCATTTTTCGCGCCCCGAAGCGGTGCAGCGCTTCTCTCCGGCTGTCACGGTGCTGACGCGCGCGTCGGTTAGGGGCGGGTGCAGCGCGAGCACCAGGCTGCAAAAAAATAGCCCGTCCTTGAAGGGACGGGCTGCTAAACGCCGTTGTTACTCGGGTCAGCCTGCCCTTGCAACCAACTGGGCGCTGACGTTTGCATCGTGATGCGTCAATTCCGGGCTGTCGAGGTGGGAGTAACGCCGATCTATCAGATCAATGTCGATTCTTCCTGCGCGACTTCGTGTACCGCGCCGCGCCGTTATTACGGGGTTGTTTCCATGCGCCCCGAGTAGCCGTGAAAACTGGTGCCGGATGCGTTTCGCCGTGCCTTCAAAAGGGTTACACTGCGCCGGATAAGGCCTGCAGACGCATCTCGTTCCCTCCACACCCGCAGCGGTCTGCCTGCGCGAATCCGCGACTTTAGCGAGCCGATGCAGAAGATCCTCGACCGTACACAGGAGTCACTGGCCCACGCGTTCGCTTCGCTTGCGCATAACGCGAAGCGTCAGCAACGGGTGTATCTCGCGACCATCGCGTTGTTGATGCTGATCGTGGTGGTCTTCGCGCTGCTGTTGGGCGTGCTTGCCGCGGGCAAGCAACTCGACTATCAGCGCACCTTTGCCTCCCAGAGCGCGGCCGACTTCTCGCTGCTTCTTCACAGGGAGGAGTCGTTTCTGCGGCGTACCGAATTCACGCTCGACTATTATCACGACGCCAATAACGTGTTGCGCGTGCCGGATGGCGTCGAGCAGTCAATCCTGCGGACCGGGGCCGTGCGCGGCACGGTCGACAGGGTCAACGCGCAATTCGATCTGCTAGTGGGCGACGCAACGCGCGCGGCGTGGGGTCGGCAACTGGGCATGAACCTATGGCGTCTGTACTCAGCGGCGCAGTCCACATTGGTCACCCAGCAGGCCTTCGAACTGCGGCAACGCGCCATGCTGCTTGGACTGAACGAAGACTATGCCGCGATCCTGCCGTCTCTCGCTGAACCGGCGAAGGGCGCTGCCGCCGATCCCGGCGCCACGAATTCGTCACCGATGCAAGCGGCGATCGTGAGTACCTTGCGCGAGACCCTCGAACACGAACTGCTGACGCAAACGGGCAAACGCGTGCCGGTCAAGGGCGAGCGTGTTTGGCTCGGTCCGTATCGCGACCCGCTGCTAGGCATTCCGGTGATCTCGGCGGTGAGCGCCTACTATGCCGGCGATACGCCGACCGCGCTGATCGCGGTGAGTATTCCGCTCGACGCGCTGTCGGCGTATCTCGCCAGGCCCACCGGCGCCGGCACGCTGCTGCTGATGACGGCGGACCGCCGCGTGATCGTGTCGTCGGCGCCCATTGACGGACAAACCGCGAAGATGCTGCAGGACGTGATCGCTCGTACGCCGCCAAACACATACCGCTATACGCGCGACGGCATGATTCTGAGCGAGCCGTTCATGCCAGGCTTCGGTTCGCTGGTCGGCTATATGTCGTGGCGCGCCCTGGTTGCCGCGCTCGGCTGGCAGTTGGCGGCGCTCGCCGGGCTCACACTGCTGGTCCTGCTCGCGATCGCGCTGACGGCCCGTTTCTGGGGCCTGCGCCTGTTGCGGAGCACCTTCGCGGAAACGTCGCGCGCGCTCGAAAGCGAAACCCTCAATCACATTCTGGTCAGCGCGACGCCGATCGGCTTGTGCATCGTGCGGCAAAGCGACTATTCGATCCTGACCGCCAACGCGCTCGCCGGCGCGTTGCTGCATATTGAACCGGGCAGCAGTCGCTTGCCGCAGCACATCGTCGGCGCGTTCCATGCCCAGGGGCCGGATAAGCCTTCCGTCACAACGTTCGCCAAGGTCGCCGCGTTTGTCACGCCTGCACGGCCTGCGCAGGCACAGCCGCCGTCGCAGCCGCCGTCGCAGCCGCCGTCGCAACCGCAACCGCAACCGCAGCCGCCGTCGCAGGCACAGCCGTCGTCGCAACCGCAGCCGCAGCCGGATGAAAGCGACGCAGCGCCCGTCCAGTTTCTCCAGTTGACCTACGCACCCGCACGCTACGCCGGTGAGGAAGTGCTGTTTTGCGCGATTCTCGACGTGACTGCGCAGCATGCGCTCGAACAGCAGTTGCGGCTTGCGCAGCAGACCTCCGAGACCATGATGCGGGCGCGCTCGAATTTTTTCGCGTCGATGAGCCACGAGATCCGTACGCCGTTGAACGCGCTGCTAGGCAACCTCGAACTGTTCGCGCGTACGCCTGGGCTCGACGCGCACGCGCAACGGCTCACCGCGTTGAATGTCGCGGCCGATGCGCTGCGCCGCATCGTCAATGACATTCTCGATTTTTCGAAGATCGATGCCGGCGAGATGAAACTTGTGACCGAATCGTTCCGTCCGCTCGACGACTTCGAGAACCTCGCGCTCTCTTACGCGCCGATGACGGCGGATCGTGCGATCCGCTTTTATGCGCATCTCTCACCGACGCTCGATCAGGAGTTGCGCGGCGACCGCACGCGTGTCGCGCAGGTCGTCAACAACCTGTTGAGCAACGCGTTCAAGTTCACGTCGTGCGGCAAGATCACGCTGAATGCGGAGGTGAAGGACGATCTGCAAGGCCGCCCGATCCTGACCATCCGGGTCTGCGATTCGGGGATCGGCATGGATCAGGCGCTGGTGGCGCGCATCTTCAGTCCGTTCGTGCAGGGCGAGGCCAGCACGTCGAGCCGCTACGGCGGCACCGGTCTCGGGCTGTCGATCTGCGCGCGGCTCTGCGAGTTGATGGGCGGCCATATTTCGGTCGAGAGCGTGCTGGGCGTTGGCAGCGCATTCTGCGCTTCGATCCCGCTCGCAGCGCCGCCCGATGCGTTGCGCGCACCGGCCATCGAGCCGGCTCGCCGTGGCAATGTGCTGGTGCTGTCCCAGGAGCGCGAGTCGGGACAGATCATCGACAGCGGCCTGCATCTGGCGGGCTGGAGCGTCCACACGGTGGTGTCGATGCGCAGCGCGCAAGCGTGGTTGCACGTGAACCGGCCGGACGCACTCGTGGTCACCGGCGAATACGACCTCGATGCGATTGCCGCGTTGCGTGCGGTGCAGCCGGTCGGCGCCGTGTGGATCACCCGCACCGGCCCGCATCGTCCGGCCTCGCGCGGCGACGGCGTGCTCGAAGTCACCGAATTCAGCCGCAAGGCGATTCTCTCGGCGGTCGATCTCGCGGCCGGGGGCGCAGACGGCGCCGGCCGGGTCGCGGCGCTGCCCGCCATCCCCGCGGACCTCGCCTCGGCGCTGCCCGCCATCCCCGTGGACCTCGCCTCGGCGCCGCCGGCGGCCAATCCTGCCTTGCAAGGCTTGACGATTCTGGTCGCCGAAGACAACCCGCTGAACCAGACCTTGATCGTCGAGCAGCTCGGCGCGCTCGGCTGCCTGCCGACGATCGCCGGCGACGGGCGGCAAGCGCTGGCGGTATTCGAGCAGGCGCACTTCGAGGTGGTCGTGACCGACATCCATATGCCGATCATGGACGGCTACGAATTGCTGACGGCGTTGCGCAAGGCACACCCGGAGGTGCCGGTATTGGCTTTCAGCGCGGTCACCGATAATCAGCAGCCGGATGGCTGGCGCGAGCGCGGTTTTACCGGGCATATCGCGAAGCCGGCGTCGTTGGGAGAGTTGGAGAGTGCCTTGCTTGCGGTCGCTGCCGCACGGCGTCAGCCGCAGTCGGAGAGCGCGGAGAACAGGGTGGCCGCGACGAACGCGACCCCGATCGGCGCTGCGGCGAACACGCTGAACGCGGACGACAAAGCGCGCTACACGGCCATGCTTAAAGCGCATTTGCAAACCGATCTGCCGAGGCTGCTGGCGATTGTCGAGCAGGAAGACCGGGAGGCGTTGGGCGCCTGGTCGCATAGCGCGGGCGGCGCGTTCATGATCGTGGACACCCCGCAATTCGCGGAGCAATGCCGTGCGTTGCAGCGCTTATGTGAGAACAGCGAACAATGGACGACCGAGATGGACGAACGCGCGATCTCGCTGCACGAGATGTTATGCGATCACTTCGGGCTGGATGAAGCGTCGATGCAGTGACTGTTTTGCATGACGCTCGGCACGGAGCCTGACACCAGACCTGAGCTCAACGCCCCGATCGATTCGGAACGTTGAGCGACGCCAGCCTGTCGAGCAATCAAACCAGCCCGGTCATGTAATACACCGCGATCACAAAGAAAACCGCCATCGTCTTGATCACCGTCACCGCGAAGATATCGCGGTACGACTGGCGGTGCGTCAGCCCCGTCACCGCTAGCAGCGTAATCACCGCGCCGTTATGCGGGAGCGTATCCATCCCGCCGCTCGCCATGGCGACGACGCGGTGCAGCACTTCCATCGGAATATGCGCCGCTTCCGCGCCCTTGATGAACGTGTCGGACATGGCCGCGAGCGCGATGCTCATACCGCCCGATGCCGAACCCGTGATACCGGCCAGCGAGCTCACCGAAACCGCGGCATTGACGAGCGGGTTCGGAATGCTCTTCAGCGCATCGCTGACCACGAGGAAGCCCGGCAAAGCCGCGATCACGCCGCCGAAGCCATACTCCGACGCCGTATTCAACGAAGCCAGCAGTGCGCCTGCCACCGCTGCCTTGGTGCCGACCGCGAAGCGTTCGCGCACGCGGCCGAACGCCGTCACCACGACCATCACGATGCCGAGCAGCAGTGCGCCTTCAACGGCCCAGATTGCGACCACGCTTTTGATCGTCGTTGTAACAGGCGCATGGATGCCCGGCAGGATGTCCGGTGTGATGGTGTAAGCCGCGCCGTACCAGTTCGGAATCCAGCGGGTCAGCAGGAAGTTCGCCACGCCGACCAGCACCAGCGGCGCCACCGCCAGCAGCGGATGCGGCAGTTGCTTCGATTCGACGCGCTCCGGCTCGTTGTGCAGATCCGTGCCGTAGCCTTCGCCGGTCGCCATCGCCGCGCGGCGGCGCCATTCCAGATACGTGAGGCCAACCGCGATGATGAACAGCGAGCCGATCACGCCAAGCGTGGGCGCGGCCCAGGACGTCGTTTTGAAGAAGGTGGTCGGGATGATGTTCTGGATCTGCGGCGTACCCGGCAGCGAATCCATCGTGAACGAGAACGCGCCAAGCGCGATCGCGCCAGGCATCAGGCGTTTCGGAATATTGCTCTGGCGGTACAGTTCGGCCGCGAACGGATACACGGCGAACACCACGACGAACAGCGATACGCCGCCATAAGTGAGCAATGCGCACACCGCGACGATCACCGCATTGGCGCGCGAGCGGCCAATATAGCGGATGGCCGCGGCCACGATCGACTCCGAGAAACCGGAGAGTTCGATAACCTTGCCGAACACCGCGCCCAGCAGAAACACAGGGAAGTAAAGCTTCACGAAGCCGACCATCTTCTCCATGAAGATGCCGGAAAATACCGGCGCGACGGCGCCCGGATCGGTCAGCAGCACCGCGCCGAGGGCGGCGATCGGCGCAAACAGAATGACGCTGTAGCCGCGATACGCGGCAAACATCAGAAACGCCAGCGCGGCGAGGACGATAACAAAGGACATTGAGTCTCCAAAGCTTGGTTGTTCTACGTGTCGCCGTCCCAGTGCGTGCGACGGCCCGGCGCCCGCAAACGCAGATTCCATGCCACGCACGCTGCTGCAGCCTGCCCGTTGATTTCGCAGGCTGAAGCTCGAAACGCGATGCGGCCGATTGTACCCAAACGTCTCAAAAACGGGACGTAAATCAACGGAACATAGATCGAATTGAGGTTAAACCCTTATGCAATGTGCTTACCGGCGATCTCCGCGATGAGATAATCTTGTCTACGAAATGAGACAAGCATAAATAAACGATAGCCGGAGACAGCGACACCATGATGAACGACTGGGCGGGCCTTCCTGCCCCCTACGGCGACGTACTCCGCCGGGCGATGGATTCGCTTTTCCGTACGTTCGAAAACTTCAGCGAAGGGACGTTCATCGTCGACGCCGAGGCGCGCGTCGTGTGGATCAACAAGCGCTACGCGGCGCGCTTCGGTTTTGCGGACCCGGAGCAGGCGATCGGCCGGGATTGTGAGGAGGTGATTCCCAACAGCCTGATGCGGGAGGTCGTGAACACCGGCAAACCGATTCTGCTCGACATCCTCGAAACGGACCGCGAGCCGCTCGTCGTGACGCGGCTGCCGCTTAAAGACGATGCGGGCGAAACGGTCGGCGCAGTGGGCTTCGCGTTGTTCGATGAATTGAAGGCGCTCACGCCGCTTTTTTCCCACTACTCGCGCGTGCAGGAGGAACTGATCGCGACCCGCCGGTCGCTCGCGCAGGCAAGACGGGCGAAGTACACGTTCGGCAGTTTTGTCGGCACGAGCGCGGCCAGTCTCGAAGTGAAGCGTCGGGCGCGCCGCGCTGCGCAACTCGAGTCACCGGTGCTGTTGCTCGGCGAAACCGGCACGGGCAAGGAACTGCTGGCGCATGCCATTCACGGCGGGTCGGCGCGGGCGAATCAGCCGCTCGTGACCGTCAACGTCGCGGCGATTCCGGACACCTTGCTCGAAGTCGAATTCTTTGGCGCCGCGCCCGGCGCCTATACCGGCGCCGACCGGAAGGGACGTGTCGGCAAGTTCGAACTCGCGAACGGCGGCACGCTGTTTCTCGATGAAATCGGCGACATGCCGCTGCCTTTGCAGGGCAAGCTGTTGCGCGTGCTGCAGGACAAGGAGTTCGAGCCGCTTGGCTCGAACCGGATCGTGCGCGCGGATGTGCGGATCATCGCCGCGACCTCGGCCGACTTGCGAGCGTTGGTCGCGGCAGGTCGTTTTCGCGCGGACCTGTTCTATCGGCTGAACGTGTTGACGATCCAGGCGCCGGCACTTCGCGAGCGTTCGTCCGATATCGAAGCGCTTGCCTACGCCATGCTCGAGGACCTGTCGATGCAGGCGCGCGGCGCCAGTCACTTCGAATTGCAGGACGACGCGTTGCGGCTGCTGTGTTCGTACGGGTGGCCCGGCAATGTGCGCGAGTTGCGCAACACGCTGGAGCGGGCGGTGGTGCTCTCGGACAGCGAGCGAATCGATGCGCGTGCGCTGGCGCCGTTCATCGGTCCGGCACACGGCGGCCATCGTCCGCACCTGTCCAGCGCGGTCTCTGGCGCGCACGCTTTAGACGCGGCTGCCGGGGCGACTTCGGGGTTGTCTGAAGCGACGTCGTGGAGCGACGCCATGGCTACGTTCGAAAAGCGCTTCCTGAGCGACGCTTTGCGCGCCAACGGTGGACGCGTGATCGAGACGGCGGTGCAGATCGGCATGGGCCGCGCGACGCTCTACAAGAAGATCGCGGCATACGGCATCGAGGTGTGACAAAGTCCGGTGTCACCGAGTGACGCAGCGTAATTGCCGCGTGGCACAATCGCGTGATCGAAAAACAAGATGTGATCGGGGTTTCTAATGAAACGCAGTCTCTCCTCTTTCGCGCGCCGGGCTTGTGCTGTGCTGGCGCTTCCCGCAATCGCCGTGCTGAGCGGTTGCAGCAGCAGCGCACCGCTGTTTCTGTCCGACGGCCGCCCGACTACGCTGGTTCAATGCCCAGCAGGCTCCGACTCCTGCTCGCAGCAGGCAAGCGCGGCTTGCGGCGGCGCTTTCGATGTCGTGCGCCAGTCCAGTGACAATGGCACGCTCAGTTTGATATACGCCTGCCGGAAGAAATGACGTTATGCCAGCCAGCTGCTGGCATGACGGGATTGATAATTTCCTGCCTTTATCCCGCCGCCCGGCGTGACGGCGGGCATGTCCTTCCAAGTGCAGAGTTCGTTTGAACGGACCAAACCCGGCCATATGGCGAACTGGTGTCACACAATAGGCATATGGCCGTCATAAATATCCGCCTCTAATGCGCATTGCCAAAACGGCTATGATGCGTATTGGATATTTATCGAGCCGCTCCCAGAATATGACTCATACTGTTTACGCCCTTGGCAGAGCACGCCGGTTTCTCCATTAAGCCCAGTCGGTGCGGCACCTAACGGAGCGCGAAGATTCTTCGGAGTAATCTCGTCTGGCCGGCTCAACATTAAAACATATACGCAGATTTTGCCGGTTGCAGCGGGCCGGATTACCGGCGCAAGAAAGATTTTCCGTTTAAGTGTGCTGGGTCGAGTAATAACGGCACGTTTCATGATTTTTAAGCGAATTCAATGAGTAAATCCGGGGAAAACAATGAATCACCATCAACTCGAAAAAGATATCGAACATCTTGAACATGTAATCTCGCATATCTCCGATGAAGATTGGATCCCACTGTCATATTGGCGCAACCGTATCGCGTTGGTGTCCGGGGCGGTACTGGTGCCGGCCCAGGCCAATCGCGTCAAACGGCTAGATGCAGCCCTATCGGCATTGGAGGAGCGGAAGAAAGCTGACCGTTCGCGGGGCGAGGATGACGCGCACCGTCTGATTGGGTAACGTTTTCTGCAAAAATAAGGGAACAAAACGCCTGAGGGCGCGCCGGCCCGACTCGTTTGCCGTCGCATCGCCCGGTTGATTTCGAACGCCGCGTGTACGATGCAATCGACGATTGAATACGATGACCACGGCCGTGAGCGGCTCACCCTGAACGGCAGTCAGTCGAAGTCCACCTTGCGCTCGCCGCCCCGTGTGGGCCACCCTGCGCTGGCCGCCCTCTGCGGGCTACTCTGTGCAGGCCACCCTCTGCGGACCACCCTGCGCGGGTCATCCTCTGCGGGCCACCCTCTGCGGGCCACCCTATCCGGCATCTTATTCGTCTGATAGTGTCCCCCAATCCCCCACGGGGGACTTCCTCCGGGGTGCCCGCCCGGCAGTTCGTCAAATCGATCGGAGTACCCGCCATGGCCTCATATAAACAGTTGACTGCTCAGCTCGAAAAACTCCACAAGGAAGTCGCGGCGGCGCGCGAAAAAGAAATCGCGCAGGCGATCGCCGATATCAAGCAGAAGGTCGCCGAATACGACCTGACAGCGGAAGAACTGGGTTTTACGAGCATGCGTGCAACGGCACGCAAAACGGCTTCGGTAGCCAAGTACCGCAACCCGAAAACCGGCGAGACGTGGAGCGGCCGTGGCCGCTCGCCTGGCTGGCTCGCGGGCAAGAATCGCGAGCGCTTTCTGATCGAAGGCTGAAGCCCCGCCGTGCATGGCGCTTTCGCTCGAAAGGCGCCGAATTTTTCTGAAGTGAAGTTGCGTCGGGTTTTTTTCGCACCGCTGAGGGGTCCCGAAAACGCTCACCTTTCGCGTGAGTTTGCAACGCGCGCCTTGAGTTTCGCGAGGCGCCTCGAACCGGAATTCGTTGTTTCGGTGAGCCTGGTTTTGTCGGATGACGCACCTTGCGGTGCGATTGCCTCTTCTGTCCCTCATGGCTGCATCATTTTCCTCGAAACCCGCGCCAGCCTTTGCTGGTGGGCGTTCCCAGGCTATGCGAAGGATTGCGTGGCCCCTCGTTCGGTTCTCGTGCCGCCTTTTCCGCGGAGTTTACCTGGCTGCTGATCCTCGCACTGTCGGTGCGTGAGCGGCCTTCCGTGTCTTCACTTTTCGCCTCGATTCGAGGTTCGCAATCGCGAGTCCCGAAAACGCTCACCTTTGCGTTCGTCTGAATGCGCAGGCCAATGCGCAGGTCAATGCGCCACTCAGTCAACGGCTCGCTGCGCCACTTAATCGCCACCCAAGGCACCCCTAGGCAAACCCGGAGATGAGTCCACCTCATACCCCGGATCAAAACTCATCGATACAGGGTCGCGAAGAGCGGACAGCACAATCGGTCATCCACTCACTCCCGACGGAAAGACCATGAGCGTATCGACTGACAAACAACTCTTTATCGGCGAAGGATTCGAAGGTCCCGGCGTCAACCTCGCGCACATCAACGTACTCGTCGGTCCGCGCAATGGGCCTGCGGGCCAGGCCTTCGCCACCGCATTGGCTACTCCTTCTGCGGGGCATGCACCGTTTGTCGTGATCGCGAGGCCGGGCGTGCCGACCAAGCCGTTGACGCTGTATGTGAACAAGGCGCAGATCGGCAGCGACTTCCACGGCAACGCAACGTGGGGCGCCTCGCAGGCTGGTATTGCCAAGGCAGTGGCCGAGTCGCTGGAGAACGGCACGCTGCCGCCGGAAGCGGAAAACGATTGGGTGGTGGTGTCGGCGAACTGGGTCAATCCGGGCACCGACGATCTCGACGCCGTTTTCGAGAACAACTGCCGCGCGTGCAAGAACGCGATTCTCGCGGCAATGAAGGGTCTGCCGCATCGCGACGAAGTGTTCGCCGCTGCGCGCGACGTATCGAACCCGTTCTATACCCCGAAACAACGTTAATCACGCGCAATGCGGTCGCGCGCCGTGAGGGGCGTGCTGCTGGGTGCGCGACTGAATGCGATCAGGAAGGAGACAAGCACTATGGAATACATTCGCCTCGGCCACTCGGGCCTGAAGGTGTCGCGTCTGTGCCTCGGCACAATGAACATGGGCACGCCGCAATGGAAGCCGTGGATCTTCGACGAAGCGCAGAGCGAGCCGATCGTGCGCCACGCACTGGAAGCCGGTGTCAATTTCATCGACCTTGCCGATTTCTATTCGACCGGCGTGGGTGAAGAAGTGGTGGGCCGCATTTTGAAGCGCGTCGCGCGGCGTGAGGAGATTGTCGTGACGACCAAGGTCGGCTACGACATGGGCACGTATCAAAACGCCGGCGGCCATTCGCGCAAGCACATCATGGACGGTATCGACGCGTCGCTCGTGCGCCTCGGTATGGATTACGTCGATATCTACATGCTGCATTTCTTCGACGTGAATACGCCGGTCGAAGAAACGATGGGTGCGTTGAACGATATTGTGTGCGCGGGCAAGGCTCGCTACATCGGCGTATCGACGATGTACACGTGGCAGTTCGCGAAGATCATGCAAGTGTGCGAGCGAAACGGCTGGCATAAGCCCATCAACATGCAGTTGCAACTCAACCTGGCCTATCGCGAGGAAGAGCGCGAAATGATTCCGTACTGCCAGGATCAGGGCATCGGCGTGTCCGTGTTCAGTCCTTTGGCGCGTGGTTTGCTGACCTGCGATCCGAACTCGACGCGTAACCAGACCGATTTCTTCACCGCGCAAATGTATGGCGATCCGGCGTCGCTTGAGATTGCGGCGTCGGTGGCGCGCGTGGCGGCGCGGCGCGGTGTGTCGGCGGCGCAGATTGCGCAAGCGTGGGTGCTCAATCATGGTGGCGTCGCCAGCATGCTGGTCGGCGCGGATACGCCGGCGCAATTCGACAGCGCGCTGGCCGCGCTGGGTACGAAGCTCTCCGCCGACGAACTGTTCGAGCTCGAACGCAATTACACACCGTGCGATCTCATCAACGACTACACCGCGGGCAAACGCATCGCTCGCGAAGCGCGGCTTGCGCAAGGCGTGTTTGTCGAGAACCTGGAGAAGGCAGCGTGAACGCATTTCTTCGAACCGGGCATTACATAGATGGCGAGTGGTACGAAAGCGCGAGCACGTATCCCGTTCTGAATCCTGCAACGGGCGAGGTGATCGCTCAAGTCGCCAAGGGCGGCGCCCCGGAAACGATGCAAGCCGTCGCCGCGGCGGAGCGAGCCTTTCCGGTATGGCGCTCGATAACAGCCAAAGAACGTGGCGCGCGTGTCAGACGCTGGGGCCAGCTGATGCTCGAAAACCGCGACGCGCTCGCCGAACTGCTGACCCGCGAACAAGGCAAACCGCTCGCCGAAGCACGTGGCGAAGTCGGCTATGCGGCGAGCTTCCTCGAATGGTTCGCCGAGGAAGCCAAGCGCAGTTATGGCGACGTGATCCCGAGCCCGAATCCGAACACGAAGATCATCGTGACACGCGAACCGGTCGGCGTGGTCGCGGCGATCACGCCGTGGAATTTCCCGCTCGCGATGATTACGCGCAAGGCCGGCCCGGCGCTCGCGGCAGGCTGCACGATGGTGCTCAAGCCTTCTGAAGAAACGCCGTTGTCCGCCTTGGCGCTGGCGGCACTGGCAGAGAAGGCCGGCATTCCACCCGGCGTGTTCAACATCGTTTCCGGCGATGCAGTCGCGATCGGCGGCGTGCTGACTGAGTCGGAGGTGGTGCGCAAGCTGTCGTTCACCGGCTCGACGCACGTCGGCAAACTGCTCGCGAAGCAGTCGGCGGATACGCTGAAGAAGCTGTCTTTGGAGCTTGGCGGCAATGCGCCGTTCATTGTGTTCGACGATGCGGATATCGACGCCGCCGTGCAGGGCGCGATGGCGTCGAAATTCCGCAACACCGGGCAGACCTGCGTGTGCGTGAATCGCTTCTATGTGCAGGACGGCATCTACGACACGTTCACGCAAGCGTTGACACAAGCCGTGCGGAAGATGCGAATCGGCAACGCGCTGCAAGGCGAGGTTGAGCAAGGCCCGCTGATCAACCAGGCGGCGCTGAAGAAGGTGGAGGCGCACGTCGCCGACGCGTTGCAGAAAGGCGCGAAGGTGCTGACCGGCGGCAAACCGCACGCACTCGGCGGCACATTCTATGAGCCGACCGTGCTGATCGATGCGTCGAAGTCGATGCTGATCGCCGCGGAAGAAACCTTCGGCCCGGTGGCGGCGTGCTTTCGCTTCAAGACTGAAAACGAAGCCATCGCGGCAGCCAACGACACACCGTTCGGCCTCTCCGCCTATTTCTATACGCGTGATTTGGCGCGTGCATGGCGCGTTGCGGAAGCGCTGGAGAGCGGCATGGTCGGCATTAACGAAGGGATTCTGTCGACCGAAGTCGCGCCGTTCGGCGGCGTCAAGCAATCGGGCCTCGGCCGTGAAGGTTCGAAGTACGGGCTCGATGAATACACGGAACTGAAGTACATGATGATGGGCGGGCTCGGGCGCTGATTTTCGTCCCACGCGTTCATCTCACGCGTTCGCCTGGCGTATCGCATGTCGAGGCATGCGGCGAACAGCGAGGCGAACGACCAGATAAACAGCGAAGCGAATAACGAGCCGAACTGCCCGGTTTGGCGCGGCACTGGCATCACGCCGGTGCCGCGCGTACCGACACATACCTACAAGGAGACAGCGTGAGCAATCAGGATAGCCAGGCGGCCACTCTCGGCCTCGCCCCCACTTTGCCGTCTGCCGCAGCGTCGGCCCTGCACGGCCCCATTCCTCTCGACGACGTTCCGCTGAACGCGTTCCACGTCAAGATCGCCGGGCTGACGTTCGGTGCCCACTTTACTGAAGGATTCGCACTCGGCACGATCGGCTATGCGCTGGCGTCGCTGAATCGCCAGATGCCGCTCGACGCGTTCTGGATGGGCATGATCGGCAGTTCCGCGCTGATGGGCATCTTTGTCGGCAGCCTGGTGTTCGGCTGGCTGTCGGATCGCCTGGGACGACAGAAGATTTTTCTGCTGAGCTTCCTGATCATCACCGCGGCGGCGTTTGCGCAGTTCTACGTGAGTTCGCCATTCGAGTTGTGTCTGTTGCGGGTGTTGATCGGCTTCGGCATGGGCGGCGATTTCGCGGTCGGGCATGCGATCCTCGCCGAATTCTCGCCACGCAAACATCGCGGCACCTTGCTCGGGTCGTTCAGCGTGGTGTGGACCATCGGCTATGTGGTGGCCAACGTGCTCGGCATGCAGTATGCGGACGCGTCGCCCGATGCATGGCGGTGGCTGCTTGCGTCGGCCGGCATTCCCGCGCTGATCGTGCTGATTTTGCGTATGGGCACGCCTGAATCGCCGCGCTGGCTGCATGGCAAGGGACGCGTTGCTGAAGCCAAAGCGATCGTTCTCAAACACTTCGGCCCCAACGTGACGCTCGACGGCGGCAGCGATGAACACGCGCAAATTCCCGGTGGCTTCATGCGCCTGTTCAAGAAAGATCTGATCCGCAGGACGATCTTCAACTGCGCGTTCTTTGTGTGCCTCGTGATTCCCTATTTCGCGATCTACACGTTTTTGCCCACCATTCTTAAAGCGATCCATTTGGACAACAACTCCAGCACGGATTTTCTGTTGAACGGATTCCTCGTGCTTGGCGCGTTGATCGGCATCTGGCTCACGATTAAGTTATCGCGTCGTATGTTTCTGATCGGCTCGTTCGCAGTGACATGCATGTCACTGGTTGCGTTGAGTTTGCTGCCGGAGTCCGCAACGCTCGCGATGATCGTCGCATTCGCGATCTTCACGCTGACGATGTCCGCGTTCTCGAACCTTGTTGGCGTGTTCCCTCCGGAGTGTTTTCCGACCGAGGTGCGCGCGTGCGGCGTCGGGTTGGCGATTGCGTGCAGCCGTCTTGGTTCGGCCGTCGGGACGTTTCTGTTGCCGCTTGGCATCCTTCACCTGGGCTTTCACTCGACGATGATGGTGCTTGCCGTTGTCCTGCTGATCGGCATGGTGGTGTCGATTGCGTGGGCGCCTGAAACGAAGCATCTGACGTTGAACGAAGCCAGCGGCGCATAGTTCGCGGTGCGAAAGAGGGGGCAGATGCTGCATGGAAAGGACAGATCCGCCTTACACGCCGAAGCGCGGCAGGCCGCCCCCTTGGATTACTGATATGACATCGTAAAGGTAGCGACGGCGTTGACGGTACCCGCCTTGACTGGGTTGGCTGTCTGGAGGTATCTCACTGTAAGCGGGATGGTCATCGGACCACCGGAAGAGGTGCCCGCCAGCCACTGATTCGTGTTACCCGGCGCAGATGAATCCGGTCCGAACGCGACCGGTGTACCTTCTGCGTTGAGTACCTGGAGCGCAACGCCGCTAGCGGTTGAGCCTGATTTCAGAGAAAGTGCAGTGCTTCTATTGGCTGGGTTAGCGTTATCCGTCAAAGTAATAGAGACCCGACTCCCGGTCTTCGGGCAATTGAGCGTGATTGGAAAAGGTGTCTCGCCAGTAGTAGAGCCAATGCCGGTCAGCGCGCGCGCACGGATGGTGCCCAACGGGACGTTGGGCGATGGAGTTGTCACGGTGCAAGCGGGTACACGAATGTACGAATCGTTACCCGGTAACGTCACATAGAACAGCGGTGTGCGAGCAGGGCCTCCTACAAAAAACGTAGCAACACGATTGGCAACGCCAGGCCCGGTAGGGTTCAGCGAAAGCGAGCCCGGTGTGACAGGCCCCGTCGTCACCAGATTGACCGTGATATACAACTGACTATCCTTTTCATGAAGTACCCGTTCTCAATCTGGCGTCGCCGGCCAAAAATTTACAAGGAGCGAGCTATTGTCTTATCGGTTTCGTGCGTATATTCAGATATCCTGAATAATTGGAAGGCCGTGTATATACTGCCGATAACCACGTCCACGCAAAACAGTAACGCCTTATGTTTACATTCCCACCAGCGGTGCAAACGCAAAGGCAAGGGATGCAAGACAAGATAGTTGTCGGCGACCAGTCCTTCAATGTCGAACCAGCGTAGGCGAATACTAAGATCCCGCGCTGTCGGAAAACTTAAGACAATTCCGAATGTGTAGGATTTTCCTGCAATTTATTCTGATATGTCTGATGGCTCATGCGCCTAGGTAACCGACACCACCGCACCGATCAGCCGGACAACGGTAAGCATCATCACCGTCACGTGGAAACTCAGGTTAACGATAGCGAGCGGACAAAGAGAGGTGTAGATCGTGAAATAGGGAACCGCGAGATACCCAAATATGCGAAATTGAAGATTGTGCTGCGGATCAGGTCGTTCAGAACAATGTCGGGAACAACTGATATACGCTCACGCGTGCTGACGTATTGAAATGGCGTTTTTGGGCAGGATATGACGAGGCATAGAATTCCCCACCGCAACATGAAAGGGCGGTTGAATTCCGCCTCGTTAAATGCAATTTTGAAAAAGAGCGCCTTAAGAAAAGGCGCTCACCCGCGTGAACGTCTCCAGTCAACGCCTACTGATACTGCATCGTGTATTGCACTGACGTGTCCACGGTACCGGCCGTGGCCTTGCCCGTGGCGAAATAGCGCGCGTAGTATTGCAAATTGGCGACACCGCCAGTGATCGCCACGCCGTTTGTCGCCAACTGGTTGCCCGAGTTGGTCGTGATATTGATCGGACTCATGCCCGCGTTCAGCAACTGGATCTGGACGTTCTGTGCGGTGCCGCTGTTCTTCAGGTTGCCGGTGGTCTGATCGACCGTCGTGCCGTTCTCGAAGTTGGCGATTACCTTAGTACCGCTCGTGCAGCCGGTCAGCTTGAATGCGAGGTCGGCCGGGATCGACGTTCCGGCAGTTGCGCCTGTGCTAGCCAATGAGCCGGCCGTCACGGGCGCCAGCACGATCGTCCTGCTGGCGTCGCTGCCTGCCGCGGTGCCATTGATCGAGCACGTGGTGTCGGTAACTTGACCGGTAATGGTGATCGTGCCGTCTGCGGCATGGGCGCCGAGCGATGCGAGACCCAACAGGCTGCCGAGTGCGATTGCGGGGAGGATTGCTCTCATGTTTGCTGTTCCAGCGAATGAATAGATGTTTAAGTTAACGGCCGGTGCTCTGTGGGTCGACCAGCCGGTCGCCCCCGCACGCTCCAACGTTCTGCGCCGGTAAGCGGCGGTCTTCGTTTCGAACTATTGGCCTTTCGGTCAGCCGCACACCAATATTAAGACTGTGCCGGCAGCTCGTACTTAGGACGATTCCTATTTATGTGGGATTTTTCCTTGTCGATGTAGGGATATTTCGAGGGGCGCACCTATTTGTCACCGCCAGGCGAGACGGGCGGTTCAAGGGTATCGGAAGAAAAGGAGACATTTAAGACTGCGTGCTACCGATAGAAACCCCGGTGCATCGGCAACGATGTGGCGGGGTTTTATATTTGCCGCGCGATCTTAAAAAACGCATCTTTCTCCGAATACATCTGAAATGTCCGTCTCGCCTGGCGGCATTAAAAGGGTAGGCATCCTGGAAATTCCTACATCACCAAGGAAAGGTCTTATTTAAATAAGAATCGTCTTAGGTACTTGCTGCTTGCGAAACCCTAACATTGGTTTGCGCCTGAACGAAAGGCCAATAGTTCGAATCGAAGACCGCCGCTTATCGGCGCAGAACGTTGGAGCGTGCAGGGGCGAGCGGCAGATCGAACCAAAAGACACTGGCCGTCGAATCGCAAAATTTCTTAACTCACTGGAATAGCAAACATGAAAGCAATCCTCCCCGTACTCGCAATCGGTGGCCTGTTGGGTCTCGCATCGCTCGGCGCCCACGCCGCAGACGGCACGATCACCATTACCGGTACCGTTACGGACACCACGTGCTCGATCAATGGCATCGCGGCAGGCAGCGACGCCAACAAGTCGATCGTACTGCCGAACGTGACGGCCAGCTCGCTGGCTGCGCTGGGCGCAACAGCCGGTACGTCGAACCCGACTGACCTGGAATTCAAGCTGAGCGGTTGCACGACCGGTACGAAGGCAATCGCCAACTTCGAAAACGGCACGACGGTCGATCAGGCCAGCGGCAACCTGAAGAACAGCGGTACCGCACAGAACGTGCAGATCCAGTTGCTGAACGCGGGCATGAACCCGATCAATATCACGACCAATTCGAACAACCAGTTGGCGACCGACGGCGGGGCGATCACTGGCGGTGCTGCAGACCTGAAGTACTACGCGCGCTACTACTCCACGGGCAAGGCCACGGCCGGTACCGTGAACACGTCGGTCCAATACACGATGCAGTATCAGTAAGGATTGACCGGAGGCGTTCACGCGGGTGAGCGCCTTTTTAACGGCTCTTTTTCAAGATTAAATTTAAAGGTGATTGTGATGAAGCTGCTCAAAAAAATGACGTTAGGAATCAGTTTCGCCTGTGCGCTGCTTGCGGGCAGCGCACAGGCAAGCGTGACGATCGGCGGTACGCGAGTGGTGTATCCGCTTGAGCAACGCGAAGTCACAGTCAAGCTGGATAACGACAGCAGCGCCCCTTCGCTCGTGCAGGTCTGGATGGATGACGGTGACGCGAACGCGAAACCGGGCGACATCAAGGTGCCGTTTGTGATTACGCCCCCGATTTTCCGCATGGATCCGAAGAAAGCGCAGACGCTGCGCGTGATGTATAGCGGTGATGCGCTGCCGCAGGATCGCGAATCGGTGTATTGGCTCAACGTACTGGATATTCCGCCGAAGGCCGCCGCCGCGGCCGATGCCAACGTGCTGCAGCTTGCCTACCGCACGCGTATCAAAGTGTTCGTGCGTCCGGCCAAACTGCCGGGCAAGGCCGAAGACGCCCCGGCACAGTTGAGCTGGAAGGTCGCCGCGTCGCCGAATGGCAAGGGCCAGGCGGTGAGCGTATCGAACCCGACACCGTACTACGTGTCGTTCAGCGAAGTCGATGTCGAGAGCGGCGGTCACACGTTCAAGAACGGACGGGGCGGCATGGTTGCGCCGCACGCCACGGAAGTATTGCCCGTCGAAAAGATGAATGCAGTGGCAGCAGGCGCGAAGGTTCACTACAGCGCGATCAGTGACTACGGCGGCGCCATCGAAGGCGACGCGACGCTCGGTCAATAGACCGCAGCCTTGCCCGCCGGGCGGCAGCCTTCCGCCCACAACTCAACCTTTCTCGCATACGGCGTGCGTTGCACAGGCAACGCACAGGGATGACGCACGCCTGTTGGAAGACATCGGAAGTCGGTCAAATCATGAAGCACTCACCTCGCCATCAATCGCAAGTTTGCGCCCGTGAAGTTCCCGATCCGCTCGGCTTGCACCCTATCGCCGCGGTTGTGATGTCGGTGTTCGCGGTCCTGGGAGGCGTCCAGTCGGCGAACGTGAATGCTGCAGAGACGACTTCCGCCCCTGCCGTCCAGTTCGACACGACATTTTTGCGCACCGACCCGACGCAGACCGTGGACGTCTCGCGATTCTCGCAAGGCAACGCGGTGTCCCCCGGCGTTTATCCCGTCGATGTCTTCATGAACGATATGCGTGTCGCACACCAGGACGTGCGTTTCGTGGCTGCAAGCGAAGGACAAGGTGCGCATGCATGTCTCAGCCGGCAGATGCTGGAAAAGCTTGGGGTCGATTTTGCCAAGGTGAATGCGGATAGCAGCGTCATGGCGGCAGCGCATGTGCCTGCTGACACGGGCGCCGATGCTCATGGAGCGGATAGCAAGCAAGCCGGCGAGTCGGCCGTTGCCAATGCAGACGAATGTGTCGATCTTGCCGCCCTGGTGCCGCAAGCGACGGTCGACTTTGACTTTTCAGAACAGAAGCTCATGCTGAGCGTGCCGCAGAAGTACATGCGCAACGCCGCACGCGGTTATGTGCCGCCTGAGATGTGGCAAAACGGTGTGAACGCGGGGTTCGTGAGTTACAACGCGAACACTTACCACACCTCCGGCTCGGGCATGGATTCGACCCAGAGCTATCTGGGCCTGAACGCTGGTGTGAATATTGGTGCATGGCATTTCCGCCATCAGTCGTCTGTCTCGCAGGCGACCGGCCAGGGCACACAATTCAACAATATCGCTACGTATGTGCAGCACGACCTCACGGCGCTGAAGTCGCAGGTGACGTTGGGCGACGGTAGCACGACGGGTGATGTGTTCGACAGCGTGCAGTTCCGTGGTGCGCAGATTGCCACCGATGACCGCATGCTGCCCGACTCGCTGCGCGGCTATGCGCCGGTTGTGCGCGGAACGGCCGAATCGAATGCACGTGTGACCGTCAAGCAGAATAATCAGGTGATCTATGAAACCAGCGTGTCGCCGGGTCCGTTCGAGATCAAGGATCTGTATGCGACTGGTTACGGCGGCAATCTCGATGTGACTGTCACCGAAGCCGATGGACGTACCAAGACCTTTACCGTGCCTTATGCCTCGGTGGCGCAGTCACTGCGACCGGGAACCACGCGCTTTTCGGTGACGGCCGGACAGTTGCGTAACGACAGTCTTGAAAACAAGCCGAACTTCGCGCAGTTCACGTTGCAGCGCGGTTTGACGAACATGCTGACGGCCTACGGCGGCGGCATCGCGGCGAATGGATACGTGTCGGCCGACATCGGCGTGGCGCTCAACACGAAATTCGGTGCAGTTTCCGCCGACGTGACGGGCTCTCAGACTCAGGTTCCGAACCAGAGCACGATGCGCGGCACGAGCCTGCGTATCGGTTACAACAAATTCGTTGACTCGACCGATACGAATATTGCGGTTGCAGCGTACCGCTATTCGACGGCTGGCTTCTTGAGTCTGTCGGATGCCGCATCGGTGCGCGATCAGGCAATGCGGGGCGGTGATATCAATTCGATCTATCGGCAGAAGAACCGTTTTCAACTGACGGTCAATCAGAATTTCAAGGATCACGGCAGCGTGTTTCTGAGCGCATCCGCGCAGCAGTACTGGAACCACAGCGGCAGCGATACGTTCTATCAGGCCGGCTACACGAACAGCTACAAATACGGCACCTACAGCGTGACCGCAGGTCGCACGCGAAACTCGGACGGCTCGATGTCGAACCAGTACATGGTCAGCACGACGATCCCGCTGGGTCATAGCCAGCATGCGCCGCTGATGTCGACAAGCCTGTCGAGCTCGGGTGGCAGCACCAGTATGCAGGCCAACGTGAGTGGCTCGCTGGGTGATAACAACCAGTATTCGTACAACGCGTACGGTACGTATGGGGCTGGTAACGGCAGTAGTTCGTCCAATACGGGCGTGAGCGGCACGTACCGCGCGCCGTATGCGCAGATGACCGCCTCGGCAAGTGCGGGCTCGGGTTCGCGTCAGGTGTCGGCCGGCATAAGTGGATCGATCGTTGCGCATCCGGGTGGCGTGACGTTATCGCAGACGGTTGGCGATACGTTCGGGATCGTCGAAGCGCCGGGTGCAGAAGGCGCAAACGTGTCGAGCGCGTCGGGTGTCAAGGTCAATAGTCGTGGTTATGCGGTGGTGCCGTACCTGACACCTTACGGCATGAACACGGTCGATATCGACCCGAAGGGCACGTCGACCGATGTCGAGTTCCAATCGACTTCAGAGCAGGCTGTGCCGCGGCTTGGCTCAGTGGTGATGCTGAAGTACAAGACGGTGAGCGGGCGTGCGGCGTTGATTCGTGCGCCGCAACTGGGCGATAAGGCGTTGCCGTTCGGCGTTGATGTGGTGGATGGGAACGGCAAGACGGTCGGTGTCGTTGCACAGGACAGTCGCATTTTTGCGCGCGGTCTGGAAGACAAGGGTTCGTTGTTCGTGAAGTGGGGTGAGGCTGGGGCTGAGCAGTGCCGGATTGATTATGTGTTGCCGAAGCGGACGGGCAAGGCGGGTGCGGCATATCAATCGTTTGAAGGGCATTGCATGGGCGGTGAAGGAGCGAATCTTGCCGACCGTGGTTCGGCTTCACGTACGCCTGTGGAGTTACCAAAATGAATCAGACCTTGAATAGCAACACTGGATTGAGAAATTCGGCATTTTTTAGCATGCAAATCAATTTCACTAAGGCGCTTACGATTCCGTCGAGGCGAAAAATCATGTGGAAAGTATTCGGTGTATTTTTTTTAGCACTTGTCCAGTTGACGTTCGGTGCGTCCAGAGTTCACGCGGCTACTGTAAGTTGCTCTTTGACATCAACGCTCAATTTTGCACCTGTGCTGGACACATCGGGCTTCGGACGAGATTCGATCGTTGGAGGCACCACGCCGAATTATTCGACACCGGTGAACTTCCTTTGCTCCGGCGATCCTAATGCGGACCGTGACATCTATTTATGGTTTCAGGTGTCTTCCGCCACGCTAGTATCTGGGTATACGGATCTCTTCAAGACAGACAACCCCGGTGTAGGCGTACGGTATACGATTTCCAACGGTGCGGATACTAGCTGCCAAACCCTACCCACGACTCTTTCCACCAGTAAGAAGCAGGTTGTCTGCCATCAATTTTCACAACCTGTATCGCCTGGCCGGAATTATTCGGTGATCGTCTCTGCCCAGTTTGTGAAGCTCGCCAATGCTGTTGTCGGCGCAGTTACGACCATTCCATCTTTGTCTGTCACGAACGGCATCAATAACCAAAGCGGAAATTTTGAGTGGGGCAACGTGTTCACAGGTGCAGCGAGCGGCAGCTTTTCCACGCTGACTTGCTCGGTTACGACGCCATCGATCCCAGTGACAATGCGTCAGGCAAATACGAATCGGTTACCGTCGGTCGGATCGACGGACGGCACAACCTCCTTTAACATTGGATTGAACTGCGATCCTGGCATCAACGTCGCTATAACGCTTACTGACGCTACGACACCGTCCAATACAGGCAATACCTTGTCACTGGCGCCGGACTCTACGGCAAGTGGAGTTGGATATCAGATTGTATACAACGGTTCTCCGGTGTCGTTCGGCCCTGATTCGGCGGCGAGGGGCACTCTCCACCAATTTTCCGTGATGGCGAGTCCCGCTGCTGGCGGTCCGATGAGTATTCCGCTGACGGCCCAATTCATTCGAACGGGCACGGTGAATCCCGGGACCGTGAAGGGCCTGGCGACTTTCACGATGTCGTATCAATAGCCTCGGCAAGCATGATTCGTTTAGCTGCAAACCCTTGAGCGGGCGGCTTCCGCTCAAGGGTCACATCTGGCCCCCAAACCCCATTTCCATACGTCCGCCCCCATGACGTGTATCATTCGTTCCCTGCGCTGTTCTGTGCCGGCAATTCCCGTATTTCCAAACGTTCGTTCGTAACCTGGTTGGTTGCGGTGCGGCGGAGTTGCCATTGTGACGCGGGTCTCCGACCCAACTCCCGCAGCTCGACGCCGCCGCGCCAGACGTGGCAGACCCGAGGCCACAAGCTTCCGGACACCGCCCGAACCCCTATCCGTGACCGCCAGACCCGATGTCAGTCTCCGAACTCAAACGCCGCCGCACGTTCGCGGTCATTTCCCACCCGGACGCGGGCAAAACCACGCTCACTGAAAAGCTGCTGCTGTTCTCGGGCGCGATTCAGATCGCCGGTACCGTGAAGGGCCGCAAGAGCAACCGCTACGCGACCTCGGACTGGATGGAGATCGAAAAGCAGCGCGGCATTTCCGTTGCCAGTTCGGTCATGCAGTTCGAGTACGGCGACGCCGTCATCAACCTGCTCGACACCCCGGGCCACGAGGACTTCTCCGAAGATACCTACCGTGTGCTGACGGCGGTCGACGCCGCCGTGATGGTGATCGACGGCGCCAACGGCGTCGAAGCGCAAACGCTGAAGCTGCTCGAAGTCTGCCGCAGCCGCAAGACGCCGATCGTTACCTTCATCAACAAACTCGACCGCGAAGTGCGCGAGCCGCTCGAACTGCTCGACGAAATCGAGCAGCACCTGGGCGTCGCCGCCGTGCCGTTCACCTGGCCGATCGGTATGGGCAAGGACTTCCAGGGCGTCTACGACATCCAGCACGACCAGGTGCGCCTGTTCCGCGCCGGGCAGGATAAGGCGGGCGGCGCGGTCGAAACGCTGCAAGCGCTCAGCGACGAAGAAGGCGAACGCCGCTTCGGCCATAGCTGGGTCAAGGCGAAAGAAGAAATCGACCTGATCACCGGCGCCTCGCCTGATTTCGATCGCGAGCAGTTCCTTGCGGGTCAGCAATCGCCGGTGCTGTTCGGTTCGGCGATCAATAACTTCGGTGTGAAGGAAATTCTCGACGCGCTGGTCGATCTGGCGCCGCCGCCGTCGATGCGCATGACCGTGCAACGTCCGGTGATGCCGGACGAGCCGAAGTTCACCGGCGTCGTGTTCAAGGTGCAGGCGAACATGGACCTGGCGCACCGCGACCGCGTGGCGTTCATTCGCGTGTGTTCGGGGCATTTCGAACGCGGCATGGCGGTGAAGGTGACGCGCACGAACAAGACGTTCCGCGCGAATAACGTGGTGACGTTCCTGTCGCAGCGTCGTGAGACGGTCAGCGAGGCGTATCCGGGCGACATCATCGGTATCCCGAACCACGGCACGCTGAGCCTCGGCGATACGCTGACCGAAGGCGAGTTGTTGCAGTTCGTCGGCTTGCCGTTCTTCGCGCCGGAAATTTTCCAGACGGTGGAAGTGGTCGATCCGATGCGCGCCAAGCAACTCGGCGAAGCGCTGAAGCAGCTCGGCGAGGAAGGCGCGATCCAGGTGTTCCGTCCGGAAGTGGGCGGTTTGATAATTCTTGGCGCGGTTGGTCAACTGCAGTTCGAAGTGGTGTCGCACCGCTTGTCGACGGAATACAAGGTTGACGTGCGGATGGCGCCGGCGCGCTATCGGATGTCGCGTTGGGTCACCTGCGACGATGCGGCCGAATTGCGCCGTTTCACCGATTCGTACGCGGCGCGGATCGCGCTCGATGCATCGGATGCACCGACGTATCTGGCATCGCATGTGTCGGAGATCGAAGTCGCGCAGAAGGCCTGGCCGAAGATTGTCTTTAACGAATTGCGCGAGCATTCCGGCGCGCCGTTCAAGAAGGCGATGTAAGCGTATGTATGTCGCGCGGACACGGGTGACCCGGTCCGTGCGAGTACTTTCGCCACAGCAGTCTTTCACTTCACGGCAACAGCTTGCGCATCTCCGGCGTCGAGATGTCGTCAATGTGGCGAAATGCTGGTGCGGCTTTATCCATCTCCGCCGCGTCGACACCGAACTCCTCGAAGTAGATGCGCCACTCCCGCACCACGCGCCAGATGTCTGCAATCAACTGGCTGGCTGCGCGCTGGGATAGCGTGAACTTGTCGTGCCAACTGAGAGCGTTGTCCAAGGTAGCCAGCCTTCCGTCATTGCCTATGCTCAGGTGAAGATAGCGCTCGGTGGCATTGCTGGCGCGAGGCAGAACATCGTAAAGCGGGCTCAACCGCCAGCCGTGTAACGCGGCATCCCAGATGAAGCCGTGATTGCGCAGGTGGTCATCGTCGTTGCTAACGAAGATGTTATAGACCATGCGCTTGAAGAGCTCCGCGTTGTTGTCGCGAATTACGCTCGGGTGGCAATATTTTCGAATGGCGGCGGCCAGGTCTGCATATGACTTGTCGCGCGACTCAGCCTCATCGCAGGCCACAAGCGTGAGGCCGCTGACAAACCCTGAGCGATGTTCAACTCGCCCATCGCCAGACCCGAGCTTCAGGAGATCGGCGTGCGCCGGCGCGCCGCCCGGCGTCATCCAGTAGCGGTCGAATCGGCGGATGAGCATGATGCGGCGGTCGCCAAGCAATAGCGTTTTCACGGGTGGCACTGTCAACCCTGCTTTCTCTGCCATCCTGAGCGCGGCGTACTCGATGCCCGGAATATCAAACCGGTCATGGCGGCTCGCGAACTTGGCGAGCCACAGCACCTCTTGATCGTCGCGGACGGAGGCCTTTGGGCGCGCGCCACCCAGAGCGGTGCCCTCTACGAAAATGGCTTCCAGATGGGCCGGAACGGGCAGGCCGTCCTCGATGCGCTCTGCAGCCTCCATCAGGTGGTTCAGGGTGTGCCAGCTGCTCACGCCCGCCGCTGGCAATTCCGTTCGGCTGGAACGGATGTCGAGCGCCCCCACGCGTTCACTTCCCGCGTGCAGGAGATACTCCGATTCAGCGAGGCTGTTCGGTGGCGCCTTGAGCTTGGCCTCGATAACGCGCCGCCCCCATGAGTCAGGCGCTGCATCGCGGATGCCACCAAAGAAATGAAGGGCATTGACCGGCAGCAGGTATTTGCCTGAGATGGACGTCCGGTCCGCAATGCTCAGGCTGACCGGGTCCACCTCCAGTGCGTCGTCGCGCTTGAGGTAGTTCAGACCATAGGCGAAGCTCGATGCGACAAGATTCGAGCCCTCCTCGGTCAAGACGAGTTGTCCGCATGGCGCCCATTGCGCGCCAATACTGGCGAAAGCTATCAGTCTTGATTCGCGAGTCGCCATCGAGATCCTTTTTTCAGCTGGGTTGGGTAAAGCGGACGATTAGAAATTCAGTTCGTCACGCTCGGCTGCGCTCATTTCGCGAACCCGGGACCTGCGCTCGCGCGCCGCCAACGCAGCCAGCGCAGGGTCTCTTTCCGAATACAGGTTTTCGAGTGATGTGCCGGGTGCGATGGCATCCAGATACCGCAGAACTTGTCCGATGGCGAGGCCCGGGTCCCCGTGTTCGAGGCGGTACACGGTGTTGCGCGACAGACCGGCACGCAACGCCGCGTCGGTCTGCTTGACGCCGCGCGCAATGCGCAGTCGTGCCAGCAGTTCTCCGAGGTGCCTGCTTTGCTCGAGGAGGGGCGGCGCAAGGGCGGAAGCTTGGGTCACTTTCATGTTCGTTAAAACGCTCATTATGAGCTTAATGCTCGATATATCGAGCATATTAGCCTGCGGGCCACCGGACGTCAAACTACCAGCCATCGAAAATGTATCTTAAATCGAGTATTAAGCAGATAATCCTCGATTTTACGATCATGACGATGTTGCGGACGGCGGGATTGCGCTATGAATATGACAAGGCGCCTTGCGGTGCCTTGCTTGAGTTCTGGTCCTACCCGAGGTGAAGCGGTCCTCCCCTATACAGTTCTGCGGCAGAGCCCTTTGATGAATTAGTGTCGCACCATCGGCATTTCTTCTGCATCTGCATCCAGGTCTGTCGCGCTTTCAGTCCGGGCTTGTTCTCGCTCTGCGGCCCTCGTAGAAGCTTGCCCCTTGATCTTTGCTGCCTCTGCAAGAAGGCGCGCCGCACGGCTCGCGGTGATGCGGCTTTGAGGGATTCCCTTCGCATCGAGCGCGATCACCTGGTATAACTCACGGTCACACTCGAGCTCATGCTGATATTGTTCTGCCGTGTCGACAAGCAGTTCAAGCATGGTCTGTTGACGCCGTCTTTCGTCGCTCGTAACGGCAGGATTCCTATACATTGAGGACGCAAGTGTTATCAATGTGTTGAGATGGCTCAACTGCCGGTCGCAAAGATTGAAGGCGGACAGCGCAAGTTTTTCGTACTGGAGTGCGTCGACTGGCGGGCGTGAATCGGGTTGAGATTGTTTTTTAGACTTGCTGCTCATGGTGCGACCGCCCTGGTACATCTCGGATCGCCCGACACTCGCTTGCAAAGTGGGTGAGCGGGCACGAAGCGGGATTGGAAGACCGGCGCTAAACCAAACCGGCGAGCCTTGCGGCTCCCCCACCACGACCCGCCCATTGGAATATAGACGTGCAGAGGTAGACGCACGACCCGCGTGAGCGGGTGTGCGGATTTAGCTAGCAGGCTTCCAACCCTGACCGCCGGGTGTTTCCCGACAGCTTGATGATTATAAATCAGCGCAGCGTGGCGACTGTCGCCTGTTCGGGCTAAATCGTCGACTTTGGCCATTCGGATAAGGTAGGTGTCTCAATCGACGTCGTAGGGCGCCGCAATAAATGCGACATTGATAACGGCTAGCTTGAGGTCGGTGAAGCGGGTTCGTTTCGCCTGATTGGGACGAATCCGACCTGCAGGCCGAAAAGCTTCGCAACGCTGTTGAGCGAGTCGACGGTCGGATTCCCGGTCCCGCGCTCGATGTCCTGGATGACTCGGCGGCTGACGCCCCGGTGTGCGGCGAATTCCGCCTGGGTCAGGCCCGTCATCTTGCGCATCGCTTTCATGGCTTCAGGAATGTTCATATCACCCCGGGCGATCCTTTCGTAGAAAGCGCGGCGCAGGGCGTTCTGCTATTCACGGGTGGGTCGAATCCGACGGGGCATGATGCGCCTCTTGTGGTTGAAGGGCTTTCAGTTGTCGGACCTGCGTATCAATGGACTGCGTCAGGAACTCGATGATGTCGTGATCGACGCCCTGTGCCTCCATTATGTCGGGTAGGCGTTCGATCTGCGCGCAGTCGACCCAACGATCGTCCAGGAATATCTGCAGGGTGCAATCCATGAGGCAACTCCTTGTGCCTCATAGATGTAGCACGATAAGGCGATGGATGGCTTATGTGCTTCTTATAAGTGTTTTTTGGTCGAATCAGCGGCTGGATGGCACCCGGAAAGGGTCGCAGACGTCGGTTGCTTTTGCGCTCGTTGGCGTTCGATCGTGGCGCGTTAGATGATGCGTCTAATGTCCATCATATGGGCCACTAAGCGGCTTAACAGCCTATCTATGGGCTGTTAAGCAAGATTCGGCCGCTCAAGGATGGGGGAACCCCGCGCAGCGAACCCATGAGCGAGAAAGCCTGTGACCCAGCGGTTGTATTGGCGGGGCGGGGGGGCTGAAAGCCGCCCGGCAAATGCTCGCACAAATTTTCAGTAAAATAATCAATTTCAACATTTGCTGAAAATGTCATTTTTATTGAAAAATTTGCCAGATTTCAGTATTTAGGCTAGTTTCAACAAATGCTGAAAGTGGACAAATTGATGAACAGGACCGAACTTCAGGGTCGTGAGGCCTTGGAGAGCTTGCTCTCGCAAATACCCGTCATCGGCATCCGTGACGTGCAATGGGAGTTCCCGCTCGCCAGTCACGAAGTCGACCTCATCGTGCATCTGCAAACTGCAGAGCAACCCTACCAGTTGTTCTGCGACATCCTGCCCAGCGGGCAGCCGCGATATGTCAACCACGCCTTACTGAAGATGCGTGAGGAAGTAACCCGGGGCGGACCAGAGGTTGTGCCGATTCTCATTGCCCCCTATTTCTCGCCAGCAACGAGGGAGGCCTGTCAACAAAACCATGTGGGCTATCTCGACCTGGAGGGCAATGCGCGGATTTCCTTCGGGAGTGTCTTCATTGACCGTCAAGTTTCCGTCAAACCCGTCGTTGAACGTCGCGAACTCAAGTCCCTATTCAGGCCTCGGTCGGCGCAAGTGCTTCGAGTGATGTTGCGCGCGCCTGCACGTATCTGGCGCGTTGCCGAGCTTGCGCAAGCCTCGGGCGTCAGTCTGGGCCACGTCAGCAATGTGCGGACAGGATTGCTGGATCGTGAATGGGCCACGGCGAGCAGCGATGGACTTTACTTGTCACAGCCCGACCTCTTGCTGGACGCATGGCGTGATAGCTATGAAGCGCCAGCCGGCGAGCACAAGCGTTTCTACACGACACTTCACGGCAGTGCCCTTGAGGATGCCGCGCGCAACGTGCTGAGTGGGAATGGCGAGAAGGATCTTTGGGCGGCCTTCGCTTCATTTTCCGCTGCCAAGTGGTTGGCACCCTATGCGCGAACCAGTACCCACTACTTCTATGCAAACCACGCAGGGCTGGAGAAGCTCAAGACGGCTCTGAAACTGGAGCCTTCGGCGAAGGGAGAGAACGTTATGATCACGCTCCCTAAAGACGAAGGCGTGCTGTCGGACACCGTTGAACCGGCACCCGGCGCCATCTGCACCAGCCCGGTTCAGACCTATCTTGATCTGAGCATTGCCGGTGAGCGTGGCGAAGAGGCCGCTCAATATCTCCGCCAGGAAAGGATGACATGGCCGAATTAGTTCCACAGGAGCCGCAGTCGGCGGCTGATTACGACGATCGCACCACCCATGCCGTGAAATCCGTGCTGGTGGAGATTGGCCAGGTACTTGGCAGCTTTAGAGGCAAGTTCGCGGTCATTGGCGGCGCGGTGCCTTGGCTGCTGCTCGACAGCGAAGAGATGCGACACGTCGGCACGATTGACGTCGATTTGAGCCTGAACGCCGAGGCCCTTGCCGATAAGGAATACGCCACCCTCGTCGCAGCGCTGATGGGTCACGGGTATCAACAACGCGACGGACTCAGGCGCTTCCAGCTCGTTCGTCAGGTCCCGCCCACGGACGAAGGTCCGGCGATCGATGTCATTGTCGACTTCCTCATGCCGCGTCAGGCCGATATCGAAAAGAACATTCCGCCGCTGATTGACAACTTCGCGGTCCAGCGCGCAGACGGCGCCGACCTCGCGACGCGTTTCTATCAAATGGTGGCGATTTCAGGTCCGATGCCAAACGGCGGTACCAACAAAGTCGAAATCGCGGTGTGTTCTATTCCCGCCTTGCTGGCTATGAAGGGGTATGCCCTGAACGGACGGCTCAAACAAAAAGACGCCTATGACGTCTACTTCTGCGTGCGAAACTATCCGGGAGGCGTGGAGGCCTTGGCAGATGCCTGTTACCCTCTTCTCGACCACGCAAGCGGTGCGGTTGGGTTCGGGTATATCGCAGCGAAGTTTGATGTCCTCGATGGTTTTGGACCTACCTCGGTCCGGCGATTCGTCGAAGACTCTCAAATCCTCGGTGATCGCACGCCAGAGCAATGGCAACGGGACGCTTTTGGGCAGGTCGAGGCGCTCTTGCGCGCATTGAACTTGCGTGAGTAAGCGCCACTGCGGCCTTGTCGAGTACCCGTAGCTGACACGCATGCCACGGGACCAAGAGATTATTCCAGGCCGGACGACGAAGTTACGGCCTTCGACTGCGATGACTTAGCGCTAGCCGAGTGCGAGACCTGTGGGAGCAAAACCTCTTCCCGCATCCACCCGGCAAACGCCTGCACATATTCAAGCCCCACATGCTGCTGCGGGATGTCGAGCCAGTACCCGAAGGGCCCGGTTACTTCGATCTCCGCGAACCGCGCCAGACTCCCATCCGCCAGTTCCTCGACGATCATGTTCCGATCGACCACCGCCAGCCCCGCACCTTTGCGCGCGGCGCGGATCGCCTGTTCCAGTGTAGAAAATTCGATGCCGTTTTCCGCGTAGCGTGCGGGCAGGCGCGCCTTCGCCAGCCAGTTCGGCCACAGGTCCAGCCGGGCATCGTTATGCAGCACGTGCAGCGCGGGCATATGCTCGAGCAGCATGTCGAGTGATTCGCTGAGCAAATGGGGTGCGCCGACCAGTACGTGGCGCTCGATCATCAGCAATTCGGAATGCCCGCTCGCCAGCGCGTCGCGGCCGAAACGAATGTTGCAGTGACAGTCTTCCGTGGGCGAGGTGCGAACCGACAGTTCAACATCGGGCAATTCGTCACCGAGCGAACCGAGCCGCGGAGAGAACCACTGCGTCGCAAAGGTGGGCGGCACGGCGACGACGAGACGTCGCCGCCCTTTGGCCGCGTTGATCTGACGGAAGCCGCGCTCGATCGTGTCGAAGGCTTCAGAGAGGCAGGGCAGGAATTGCAGGCCGGCCTGCGTCAAACGGATACCTTTGTGATCGCGCTCGAACAGCTTCGCGCCAAGCGATTCCTCAAGCAGCTTGATTTGCCGGCTCACCGCGCCTTGCGTCACACATAACGCAGTGGCGGCGCGATTGAAGCTCATGTGGCGGGCGGTTTCTTCGAAGAAGCGCAACGCGATCAGCGAGGGCAGGCGCCGCATAAATCACCTTCTGTCTCTCTGTTCATCCGGAGCAAGTGCGACGGTTCTCGCGCGCACGCGGAACCCAAGTTCGTAGCACGCGTTGTGTCTCCGACGCGCCGTGCCGACCTTCATCAGCCCGTTCATTTCAAGGCAAACGGGCTGTTCGGCATCCGTAGGATTGTCGCATTTCGGCTCGTTATTTTGCTTAAGTGCGCTAAAAAAATTCCGAAACGCGTTGGCTCGGATCAAGTGGAAACTCGCCTACGTCACGCCGCAGATTCGGAACCGCCGCGCAAGCCCTCGACTTCGCCTATCCTGACGAAGACGCGCACCTCGCCGCCGGTGCGCTTTCCCCACTCTGCGGAGCGCCCGTGACCGTTCGCAACCTAGACGCCTTGTTCCGCCCCAAATCCGTCGCCGTGATCGGCGCCTCCGAGCGGCCCGGCAGCACCGGCGCAATGGTGTGGGCGCGCGTGCTGGAAGGCGGCTTCGACGGCCCCATCTGGCCGGTCAATCCGAAATACGAGACGCTCGGCGGACGCAAGGTCATCGGCGATGTCGGCGATTTGCCGCAAGCGCCTACCGTCGCGCTGATCTGCACGCCGCCCGATACCTGGCCCGGCATCATCCATAAACTCGGTGGCTTGGGCACGCGCGCGGCGATCATCGTCGGCGAGGTGCGGTGCGATGAGGACCGCTTGCAGCTCCGGCACGCGCTCTCGGCGGCGCGGCCGCATTTGCTGCGCATTGTCGGGCCGGGCAGTCTCGGCGTGGTGTCGCCGGCGCTGCATGCGCATTTCGGCGCGCCGTCGTGCACGGTGAAGGCGGGTGGCGTGGCATGGGTGTCGCAATCGAATGCGCTGACCAATGCGGTGCTCGGGTGGGCGCACGCGCGCGGGCTTGGCTTCTCGCACGCGGTGGCGTTAGGTGGCGAAGCCGATGTGGATGCCGGCGACGTGCTCGACTATCTGGCGAGCGATCCCGGCACGCGCGCGATCCTTCTGGAGCTGGATACGGTGCGCGCGGCGCGCAAGTTCATGTCGGCGGCTCGCGCTGCGGCGCGCAACAAACCGGTGCTGGCATTACGCTCGGGCCGCGCAGATCCGGCCGACGCGCTCTACACCGCTGCGTTTCGCCGCGCGGGCATGGTGCGCGTCGATTCGCTCGACGATCTGCTCGATGAAATCGAAACGCTAGGCGTGGGCAGGGTGGCGGCGGGCGCGACGGCGACGCTGATCACCAGTGACAGCGGCCTCGCCACGCTCGCCTGCGACGCCTTCGCCGCCGCTGGCGACACGCTCGCGCCGTGGCCCGCCGAAGCGGATGCGGCGCTAAGCGAAGCGTTGCCGCACGCGGTGGCCGGCAACCCGCTAAGGCTCGGCGACGATGCCCGTCCCGAGCATTTCGGCACCGCGCTCAAGCTGCTCGCTGAGCATCGCAGCACGGGTACGGCGTTCGTGGTTCACGCGTCGACGCATGGCGCGCCGGTCGGCGAGGTCGCGCAGGCATTGATCGCGAATCAGCGCTTTGCGTATCGCGGGCTGCTGGCGTGCTTTTTCGGCGGCGTGGATGCGGACACGCGCGACGCGCTGCATGCGCAAGGCATTCCGGTTCATACGACGCCGCAGCGGCTTGCGCGCGCCTTTGCGCGTCTGGTCGACTACCGGATGGGGCGCGAGTTGCTGATGCAAACCCCGGAGGGCTTGCCGTCACAGATTCCGGAAGCGATCGACGCCGCTCAGGCGCAAGCGCGCGCCGCCATCGCCGCAGGTGAGCACCAACTAACCGGCGAAGCGGCGGCGCGATTTCTTGAGCGTTTTGGACTGCGTGTTGAAACGCAAGAGGGGGATCTGGCGAAAGGATCGTCGGCGCAAGGCGTTGCGGAAAGGTTGACGGAAGCTCCAATACAAGGCGCCGCGCAAGGATCGACGCTGAAGTCAACGCCAGCGCCGACCCCAGCAGATTGCGCGGAACTGGCCGCCGCGCAGTCGCGTAAGCCGGTTGTCGACATCGCCGTCGAGCTTCACGACGACGACAACTTCGGCCCGGTCTTCCGCTTCACCACGCCGTCCGCGGACGGCGTGTCCGACCCGCTGCGCGTCTACGGCCTGCCGCCGCTCAACCCAATGCTGGCGCGCGACATCGTCACGCGCTCGCGCTACGCGCGGCTGGCCGCGCCGGAGCCGGCATTGGCCGCTTTGACGGCGTTGTCGCAAGCAGTCTGCGACGTCAAGGAACTGGTCGCGCTCACGCTGACGCTGCGCCTGTTCAGCGATCACGTCGTGGTGGTCGAGCCGACCCTGAGCATTGCGCCCACGCGTAGCCGTCTTGCGATCGTGCCCTATCCGCGCCGCTTCGAGGAGACGCTCGACTGGCAGGGCATACGTGTGACGGTCCGGCCGATCCGTCCGGAAGACGAAGCCGCGCACCACGATTTCGTCGAATCAATGACGCCGGAAGATTTGCGGCTGCGTTTCTTCGGCGCGGTCGGCAGCTTCGATCACTCGCAGCTCGCGCGCATGACGCAAATCGACTATGACCGCGAAATGGCACTGATCGCGACGGTGACAAGCGAAGACGGTTTTACGCGCACGCTAGGCGTGGTGCGCGCCGTGGCCGATCCGGACAACGAGACCGCAGAGTTCGCCGCCGCGGTGCGCTCCGACCAGAAAGGCCGGCGCCTTGGGCAATTGCTGATGGATCGCATCATCAAGTACGTGCGGGCGCGCGGCACCCATTGGCTGGTCGGCGAGGCGTTGCGGGAAAACGCGCCCATGATCGCGCTAGCCAGATCTTGCGGCTTCACCATCACGCCGACGGAAGATCCGGGCGTGGTCGGTTTCAGAATGGCGCTGGATGAACCGGCGCAGGGGTAAACGGTGAATTGCCCCTTGCTGCCACGTTCAGCCTTCATGGGTATGAGCCGCAGCCGAATGCAAGGCCATCCGCGCCGACGAGTGTCCGCGGCGATTCGCGCACCTCGATGCCAGGACCTGAGCCTCAGGCCGGTAGCTTCGCCGCGGCTTCATCCACCTGCGTGCGGGTCACGGACAACTCTTCCAGCAACGCTTCAGCGTAGACAGCGCCTGTCTCGCGTTCCAGACGTGCAATCGTCGCGGCGCAACGGTTCGCGTCCTTCAGCGTCGCGATGAACGACTTCACCGATTCACCTGCCTTGAAAGCGTCGAACAGCGGCACGCGAATGTCGTCAGGCAGCGGACGCGCCGTCCATTGATACGGCTTGCCGTTGTACGTGAACGACGGCGGCAGCACGCGCTCTTTCTTCGCGGCCGGAATCAGGCCGAAGGTGCGCGCGGCGTCGCCGATCTGCTCGGCCGAAAACAGCTCGTCCGGGCTGATGTCGAATTGCTGAATGAAGGTCTCGATGCTTTGCATCGCCGCAGCGCGGTCGTCGCGGCGCTTTTGCGCATGAGCGACGATGTCGCGCAGTTCGTCGGCTTCTTCAGGCGTGATCGTGAAGCTCGACTGCTTCTGCTGGAGTTCGGAAAAACGCTGGAATTCGGAATCGGTCAGAAGTTTCGCCATTGCTTATCGATGGGCGCGCATGAGGGGACCCATGCGGCGTGATTTTTGAGGGGGTCGCCATTCTAAACCATGTGCGCTAGACAGCCTCTTCCCGAAACATCGACAGCGCCTGCACCGTCTCGCGCAGCAACGCCGTCGCCGCTTCCAACGTCGGCGCGACGTATTCGTCGATGCGCCGCAAGTACGGGCAGGTCAGCACCGCAATGGCCTGACCGGACGGTCCCTGGATCGGAACCGTGACGTCGGTCACGCCGAACGTCTGCTGACTGTCCTTTTGCGAAAAACCCGCCGCACGAATCCGCTCGCAGGCCTGTTCCAACGCATCACGGTCGATCGTGACTTCGCCCTTCACCTTGGTGTGCTCGGCCAGCATCCGTTCGCGCTGCTCGAAGCTTTGGAACGCCAGCATCACGCGGCCCGAACCCGTATCGATCAGGCCCACCCGTGAACCGAGCCGCACCGACATGCCCCACGTGCCCGGTCCATCCACCTGCGCGATCACGAGCAAATTGCCGCGGTCGTACACCACCAGATGACAGGATTGCTCGGCTGTATCGGCAAAGCGCTGCATCAGCGGCAGCGCCTCGGAAATCAGCCGGTTCATCGGCGGATGACGATGCCCGAGTGCATAGAGCTTCAGACTCAGCGAAAAACGGTCGCCTGCCGCCGAGCGCACGACGTACTGCCGCGCGACCAGTCGCTCTAGCATCCGGTACATCTCGCTCGCATTGCGTCCCAGCAGCTTGGTGATTTCGGCGCGCGTCAGCCCTTCCTTCTGCTCGGCGAGCAGTTCGAGGATGTCGAGGCCCTTGTCCAGCGCGGGGGCGCGGTAACGGTCGTCGTCTTTGTCTTCTGCGTCCATCGTGGGCGAGGTTCCGGGTGTTGTTCTCATTATCTGGCGCATGAGTGTAAGTGCGGGGTGAATCTAGTGCGAGATGGCGCGGGTCTAGGGGAAACACTGACGCATGGTGCAGTGCACATTCCTTGACTTCGTAAAGTTCGTATATGAATAATGCGTTCATTGGTGAATTGAATCGCGCCAATACACGAACACGATAAGAAAGCGCCGGACGAAGTGCCCGCCACTCGCATGGCGGGTTCATGCAGTTCAATAACGCCTTACCTTGCATGGGGCCGGAGTAAGTGCTTTGCATGGAATCGGAGTAGCGCGCTATGGGGCTGGAGTAAGCGCTAAAGCGCTAACTCCAGCCGGCACGCGAACTCCGATCGACAGCTAAAGCGCTAACTCCGGACCGACAAAGGAGACAACACCATGTCGTTCGCAAAAGGGCCGCACGCGGCTCGCCGTCTGTTCCAGCGTTCGCTATTTGCCATTGCGGCAGCAGCTTGCGTAGCCGGTCTCGCCGTCAGCGGTGCGGCACAAGCCGCCGAAGCCGGCAAGATCGGCCTCGGTCTGCCGCTCCTCACGTCGCCGTTCTGGCAGTCGTACAACAACTATCTGCCGAAGTACGCGAAGGACATGGGCATCGATATCCTCGCGCCGGTCAATTCGAACGGCGATCCCGCCCAGCAGATTACCGACATGAACAACCTGCTGAACCTCGGTGCGAAGGGCATCGTGGTCGGCCCGCTGGATTCGGCGGCGATCAGCCGCGCGCTCGATGCAGCCGCCGCGAAGAACGTGCCGGTGGTCGCCGTCGACGTCGCGCCGACGCAAGGCAAGGTCGCGATGGTGGTGCGCGCCGACAACCATGCCTACGGCGAGAAGGCGTGCAAGTACATCGGCGAGCACGTGAAGTCGGGCAAAGTCGTGCAGATCATGGGCGACCTGGCTTCGGTGAATGGGCGTGACCGGTCTGAGGCATTCCGCTCGTGTTTGAAGGGCTTTCCGGGTTTGTCGCTGCTGGAAATTCCGGCAGCCTGGAAGGGCGATGTCGCGGCCACCGCGCTCGACAGTCTGCTCACTGCGAATCCTGACGTGAAGGCAATCTACATGCAGGCGGGTGGCGTCTATCTGTCGCCCACGCTGCAGACCCTGCGCCGCAAGCAGATGCTGTTTCCTGCCGGCAATCCAAAGCACGTCGTGATCGTCAGTAACGATGGCATTCCTCAGGAGTTCGACGCAATCCGTCGCGGTGATATCGACGCTACTGTTTCCCAGCCCGCCGATTCCTACGCGAAATACGGTCTCTTCTATATCAAGGCCGCGTTGGCCGGGCAGACCTTCAAGCCGGGCCCGACGGATCACGGCAGCAACATCATCCAGTTGGCGCCAGGCATTCTCGAAGATCAATTGCCCGCACCGCTCGTCACGAAAGCGAATGTCGACGACAAAACGTTGTGGGGCAATACCGTTAAATGAGCGAGCCGACGCCCTCCGTGCCGGTCGTCCCACCCTCCGATGGGGCTTCCTTCGGGGCGTCCCCCAAGGGGACTTCCTTCGGGGCGCAGGGGCTTCCTCCGGTCGCCGAAGCGTTTGAGGTCACCAAACGCTTCGGTTCCACGGCCGCGCTGAAAGACGTCAGCATCCGGGTGATGCCCGGCGAGTCGCATGCACTTGTCGGGCGCAACGGTGCGGGCAAATCGACACTGGTGTCGATCCTCACGGGCCTGCGCAAGCCCGATACCGGCGAGGTATGTTTCAACGGCGCGCCAGCCCCTTCGATTGCGGATCGCGATACGTGGCGTGAGCGCGTCGCCTGCGTCTATCAACATTCCACGATCATCCGCGATTTGAGCGTCGCGGAGAATCTGTTCATCAATCGGCAGCCGTTGCGCGGCGGTGTGATCGATTGGCACGCGATGCGCCGCGACGCGCGGGCGTTGCTCGATCACTGGAAGATCGACGTAGGCGAAGATGCGCGCGCCGGGGATCTGAGTGTAGAAGCGCGTCAACTGGTGGAGATCGCCCGGGCGCTGTCGTACGGCGCGCGCTTCATCATCCTCGACGAACCGACCGCGCAGCTCGACGGCGACGAGATCAAGCGCCTGTTCCGACGCATCAGCGAGTTGCAGCGCGAAGGCGTGACGTTCCTGTTCATCTCGCATCATCTGCAAGAGGTCTATGAAATCTGCCAGGCCGTGACAGTGCTGCGCGACGCGCGGCATATCGTCAGCGCACCGGTTTGCGCGTTGCCGCGCGAGCAATTGATCGAAGCGATGACCGGCGAGCGTGGCGGTCTTGCCGTCGCCGATGCGGCGGCGCGCGCTGCCTTGCCTGCGGATACGGCTGTTGCGCTGGAGGTCAAAGATCTGGTCGGTGCCGATTACGAAGGTGTGTCGTTCACGGTGAAGCGTGGCGAAGTGGTCGGGCTGACCGGCGCAACGAGCAGCGGCCGCACGAGCGTGGCTGAAGCGATTGCTGGTCTGCGCGCGGCCCGGAGCGGTGCGATCAGCGTGGATGGCATAACGCTGCCGCAAGGCGATGTCCCTGCTGCGCTTGCGCACGGCATCGGCTGCGTGCCGAAGGATCGCCATCACGAAGGCCTGGTTCTCACGCAGTCGGTTGCTGAAAACGCCTCGATGACGATTACGCGTCTTCTCGGCAAATTCGGCATTGCGTCACCGGCGAAGAAAAACGCCTTCGGTCAAAAGATGATCGATGCGCTCGGCATCGTCGCGCAAGGTCCCGCGCATGTCGTGTCAGGTCTATCGGGCGGCAATCAGCAAAAGGTCGTGATGGCGCGCGCGCTCGCCACCGATCCCAACGTACTCGTACTAATCGACCCGACAGCAGGCGTCGATGTGAAATCGAAAGAAGCGTTGCTGTCAGTCGTGGATCGTGTGCGCGAAGACGGTAAAGCCGTGCTGGTCGTGTCAGGCGAACTCGACGATCTGCGCACTTGCGACCGCGTGCTTGTCATGTTCCGTGGCCGTGTCGCAGGCGAATTTCCGGCGGGTTGGCAGGACCACGACCTGATCGCATCCGTTGAAGGAGTCAGTCTCCATGAAGAATAGTGTGCCCAGCCCTGCGTTCGGCACCGCACAAGGTCCGGCGCAGCAGCCCGTCGCTCAGGCGACGCGCGGCCGACGTGCTCGCAGCGAACTCGCCCGGCTGCGCGAACTGGCGTTGCTGCCCGCGCTCGCTTTGCTGCTCGCGATCGGTGCGTTTGTCAGCCCAAGCTTTCTGACGAAGGCGAATCTGATCAGTGTGCTGGGTGCGTCCGCGGCATTGGCGTTGGTGGTGCTCGCCGAATCGCTGATCGTGCTGACCGGCAAGTTCGATCTGTCGCTCGAATCGACCGTGGGCATCGCGCCCGCTGTCGGCGCGATGCTGGTGATGCCGGCGGCGTCCGCGGGCTTCGGAATGCAGTGGCCGGCGGCTGCGGGCTTGCTGAGCATCCTCGTGGTCGGCGCGGTGATTGGCTTCATCAATGGTTTCCTGGTGGTGCGTCTGCGGCTGAACGCCTTCATCGTCACGCTGGCGATGCTGATCGTGTTGCGCGGCATGCTGGTCGGTGCGACCAAAGGCGGCACGCTGTTCGATATGCCGCCTTCGTTCTTCTCGCTCGCCACCACCATCGTGTTGGGCTTGCCGTTGTCCGTGTGGCTCGCGGCGGTCGCATTCGCGATCGCTGCGTTCGTGCTGCGCTATCACCGCCTGGGCCACGCGTTATACGCGATCGGCGGCAATCCGGAAGCGGCGCGCGCGGCGGGGATTCGCGTCGAGCGCATAACGTGGGGCGTATTCGTGCTCGGCAGCATGCTGGCCTCGGTGGGTGGTTTGATCGTCACTGGATATGTCGGCGCGATCAACGCGAATCAGGGCAACGGCATGATTTTCACGGTGTTCGCGGCGGCGGTGATTGGCGGCATTTCGCTCGACGGCGGCAAGGGCACGATGCTCGGCGCGCTCACCGGCGTGTTGCTGCTCGGCGTCGTACAGAACCTGCTGACGCTGGCCCAGGTGCCGTCGTTCTGGGTTCAGGCAATCTATGGCGCGATCATCCTCGGCTCGCTGATGGTGGCACGGCTCGCCAGTGGCGAAGGCCAGAACTGATGCGCACGCATCGCGGAGAACTCATTTGACCAGCCGCCCGTTGCAACCGTCGCAAACATTGCAAACCGACCTGCGCCTGATCCTGCTCAGTCCCATGGATAACTGCCTGATCGCGGCAGCGCGTCTCGATGCGGGCACGCAAGTCGAGATCGAAGGCGAGCGCGTGACGCTCTCTAAAACGATCGACCTCGGCCACAAGGTGGCGCGCCATGAACTCGCGAAGGACGACAAGGTGCTGCGTTATGGCGCGGTGATCGGGCACGTGACTGAGGTGGTAGCGCGCGGTGCGCATCTGCATACACACAACCTCGAAAGCGATTACCTGCCCACTTATACGCACGACGCGGGTCACGAGTTCGTCCCTCACTGAGTTGAGCACAAAGAAGTGGCCTCGTGCCGCGCTGGAATGACCATGACTGACACTGCCGTAGCATCCGCCGCCTTGCAGCGGCCCACGCTGCAAGGTTATCTGCGCAGCGATGGCCGCAAAGGCATCCGCAATGTGGTCGCGGTAGCGTATCTGGTCGAGTGCGCGCATCACGTCGCGCGCGAGATCGTCACGCAGTTTCGCGAACCGCTCGATGCATTCGACGATCCTTCAGCCGAGCGCGAACCCCCGGTGCATCTGATCGGCTTTCCAGGTTGTTATCCGAATGGGTACGCCGAAAAGATGCTCGAGCAGCTCACCACGCATCCCAACGTGGGCGCGGTGCTGTTCGTCTCGCTCGGATGCGAGAGCATGAACAAGCACTACCTCGTGGACGTCGTGCGTGCGAGTGGCCGTCCCGTCGAAGTCCTGACGATCCAGGAAAAAGGCGGCACACGCAGCACGATTCAATACGGCATCGACTGGATTCGCGGCGCACGCAAGCAACTCGCCGCGCAGCAGAAAGTGCCGATGGCCCTGAGCGAACTGGTGATCGGCACGATTTGCGGCGGTTCGGACGGCACCAGCGGCATTACGGCGAATCCAGCGGTGGGCCGCGCGTTCGATCATCTGATCGACGCGGGCGCGACGTGCATATTCGAAGAAACTGGCGAGCTGGTGGGCTGCGAGTTTCATATGAAAACGCGCGCCGCGAGGCCGGAACTCGGGGATGAAATTGTCGCGTGCGTGGCGAAGGCGGCACGTTACTACTCGATTCTTGGGCACGGCAGCTTTGCGGTTGGAAATGCGGATGGCGGCCTCACCACGCAAGAGGAAAAATCGTTAGGTGCGTATGCAAAAAGCGGTGCATCGCCGATTGTCGGCATCGTCAAACCCGGCGACGTTCCGCCGACACGCGGCCTCTATCTCCTCGACGTCGTACCAGACGGCGAACCGCGCTTCGGCTTTCCGAACATCAGCGACAACGCGGAAATCGGCGAACTGATCGCCTGCGGGGCGCATGTGATTCTGTTCACGACCGGACGCGGATCGGTGGTCGGCTCGGCAATTTCGCCGGTCATCAAGGTGTGCGCGAATCCCGCGACGTATCGCAATCTCGCCGGCGACATGGACGTCGATGCAGGCCGCATTCTCGAAGGCCGCGGCACGCTCGACGAAGTCGGCCGCGAAGTGTTCGAGCAAACTGTGGCGGTGTCGCTCGGTGCGGCGTCGAAATCGGAATCGCTCGGTCATCAGGAGTTTATCCTGACGTACAAGACTTTCGAACCGGTGGGCCCGGCTTGTTTGCCGTCGGGCGTTGTACCGCCGCATCGGGTTGTTGCGATCGAGCCGCACTGAGCGGTCTATCATCGGTCAATCCGCGATCGATTCGGCGGCCATCGGTGCAGCGATCAGGGCGTCAATTGCGTTGCCATCGGCGCGGCGGGCAACATCGTCAGCACGTGTTAAAAAGGAGGCGTGGTCCATGACGGTAAAGGTCGGTTCGAAGATCAAACAGCGGCGCAGCATCGGCCGCCGTGCATTGCAGGTAACCGGATTGGGGCTCGGTACGGCGCCCTTGGGCGGCCTCTATCGCGACCTGTCCGAAGAAGAAGCGCACGCGACCATCGCCGCTGCGTGGGACGCCGGCGTGCGTTACTTCGATACCGCACCGCACTACGGTCACACGAAAGCTGAGCACCGTCTGGGCGATGCGTTGCGCGGATATCCGCGCAGTGAATACGTGCTGTCCACCAAAGTCGGGCGCCGTTTCGTACCGCGCACCACGCCCTACGATGGCAGCGAAGGCTGGCAAGACCCGCTGCCGTTCCAGGCGATCTACGACTACACACACGACGGCATTCTGCGTTCCTTCGAAGACAGCCAGCAGCGCCTCGGCATCGTCGATATCGACATTCTTCTGATACACGATATCGGCCGCTTCACGCATGGCGACAAGAACCCCCATTACTGGCGGCAACTCACCGAAGGCGGCGGCTTTCGCGCACTCGATAATCTGCGCTCCTCGGGCGCGGTCAAGGCGCTTGGGCTCGGCGTCAATGAAGGCGCGGTAATACTCGATGCAATGGCTGAATTCGATATCGATTGCGCGTTGCTCGCGGGCCGTTATACGCTGCTCGAACAGGGCACGCTCGACGATCTGCTCCCAGCATGTGAACAACGCGGCGTCAGCATCCTGTTAGGCGGCGCGTTCAATTCGGGCATTCTGGCGCGCGGCGTCGAAGGCGATCTGAAATTCAATTACGGCGACGCGCCGAGCGAAGTCGTCGAGCGCGTCGCGCGGCTGGAAGCGGTGTGCCGGGTGCATGGCGTGCCGCTTGCTGCGGCGGCCTTGCAGTTTCCGTATGCGCATCCGGCGGTCGCGACCGTGTTGACCGGCGCGCGCAGTGCCGACGAATTGCGTGAGAACGCCGCTTCGTTCGAGCAGCCGATTCCCGCGGACTTGTGGTCCGCGTTGCGTGACAAGGGCTTGCTCGACAGCCGCGCGCCCGCGCCAGAGGATTGATTTGACGATGCATATCGATGCGCACCAGCACTATTGGGACCCCGCTCGCGGCGACTACGAGTGGCTCACGCCGGAGCTGAAAATCCTGTACCGGACATTCGGTCCCGCCGATCTCAAACCGCTGCGCGAAAGAGCGGGCATCGAGCGGACAGTGGTGGTGCAGGCTGCGCCGACTCTCGACGAAACACGTTACTTGCTGGACATCGCGCGGCATGAGCCGTCGATCGCCGGTGTGGTCGGCTGGGTGCCGTTGCTGCTGCCGACAGCGCCGGCGGTGATCGAAGCGCTGGCGCAGGAGCCGAAATTCAAAGGCGTGCGACCGATGCTGCAGGACTTACCGGACGATACATGGATTGCAAACCCGGATCTTGCGCCCGCGATCGAAGCGCTGATTGCACACAACCTCGCGTTCGACGCGTTGATTTACGCGCGGCACGCCGAGCCTTTCGAAACGTTCGCTGCACGTTTTCCGGCGTTGCGCATCGTTATCGATCACGGCGCGAAGCCGCCGATCCGCTACGGCCGTGCGGGTTGGCAAACATGGGCGGACGCGATTACGCGGCTTGCGCAACTGCCGCAAGTGCATTGCAAGCTCTCCGGTCTCGTCACCGAAGCGTCGCCGGGCTGGACCGAAGAAACGCTTCACCCCTATGTCGAGCATCTACTGAAGTCATTCGGTCCCACGCGTTTGATGTGGGGCAGCGACTGGCCGGTGCTCGATCTGAACGGCGACTATTTGCTCTGGCACTCGGTGGCGAATACTTTGCTTGCGTCCTTGAGCGACGACGAGCGCGAGGTAGTTTTTGGCGGCAACGCCGCCGCGTTTTATCGCCTTTGAGGTGATACGCGCGTTACGAAAACAAGTTACGAAAACAAGCGAAAGCCCATTCAACTGGAGTCGTAGATGACACAAAGACTGGCCGGCAAGACGGCCCTGATCACCGCGGCAGGACAAGGCATCGGCCTCGCCACCGCGGAGCTGTTCGCGCGCGAAGGCGCGCGCGTGATCGCCACCGATATCCGCATCGACGGACTCGCCGGCAAGCCGGTCGAAGCGCGCAATCTCGACGTGCGCGACGACGCGGCGATCAAGGCGCTGGCGGCCGAACTTGGCGCGATCGACGTGCTGTTCAACTGCGCGGGCTTCGTGCACGCCGGTTCGATCCTCGAATGCAGCGAAGCAGATTGGGACTTTGCCTTCGACCTGAATGCGAAGGCGATGTATCGCATGATCCGCGCGTTTTTACCCGCCATGCTTGAGAAGGGCGGCGGGTCGATCATCAATATGTCGTCGGCGGCATCGAGCGTGAAGGGCGTGCCCAACCGCTTTGCGTACAGCGCGTCGAAAGCCGCGGTGATCGGGCTGACCAAGTCCGTCGCTGCAGACTTCATCACGCGTGGTGTACGCTGTAACGCGATCTGCCCGGGCACGGTGGCTTCACCGTCGCTCGAACAACGGATCGTCGAGCAGGCCAAAGCGCAAGGCGCGACGCTCGAGGCCGTGCAGGCGGCCTTTGTCGCGCGTCAGCCAATGGGCCGCATCGGCAAGCCGGAAGAGATCGCCGCGTTGGCGCTGTATCTCGCGTCTGACGAATCGTCGTTCACCACCGGTCATGCGCACGTGATCGACGGCGGCTGGTCGAACTGACGCACACGGCTGCTCACTGCAAACCGGTACACACGAACCGAACATCACTGAACATAAAGGGAAGTGCAACGATGAAACTGCTTCGTTATGGGCCGAAAGGCCAGGAAAAGCCAGGCCTGCTCGACGCGCAGGGCAAGATTCGCGATCTGTCGAAGGTGGTTGGCGATATCGACGGCGCCGCGCTGACTGACGAAGGCCTCGCCAAACTGCGCGCGCTCGATCCGGCTTCGCTGCCGGTCGTGGAAGGCAATCCGCGCATCGGGCCGTGCGTCGGCAAGATCGGCAAGTTCGTCTGCATCGGGCTGAACTACGCGGACCACGCGGCCGAATCGAATCTGCCGGTGCCCTCGGAGCCGGTGATTTTCAACAAATGGACGAGCGCGATCTGCGGCCCGAACGACGGCGTCGAAATTCCGCGCGGCTCGAAAAAGTGCGACTGGGAGGTCGAACTCGGCGTGGTGATTGGCAAGCCGGCGAAATATATCGACGAAGCGAACGCGCTCGACTATGTCGCTGGTTACTGCGTGATCAACGACGTGTCGGAACGCGAATGGCAGGCCGAACGCGGCGGCACATGGGACAAGGGCAAGGGCTTCGATACGTTCGGGCCGATCGGTCCGTGGGTCGTCACGCGCGATGAAGTGGCCGATCCGCAGAATCTGAATCTGTGGCTCGAAGTGGACGGCCACCGCTATCAGAACGGCAATACGAAGACGATGGTGTTCGGCGTGGCGAAGCTGGTGTCGTATGTGTCGCAGTGCATGAGCCTGCAACCGGGCGACGTGATTTCGACCGGCACGCCGCCGGGTGTCGGCATGGGCGTGAAGCCGAATCCGGTGTACCTGAAGCCCGGCCAGACGATACGTCTCGGTGTCGAAGGTCTCGGCGAGCAGACGCAGAAGACTTACGCGGCGGAGTGATTCGCCCGCCTGTTGAAAAGCGTTGCCCATGCGAAAAGTGAAGAGGCCGTTCCCGCGTGTGAACTGACCCCGCAAAGTTGGACACCTGTCCAACGATTTGGGGTGCAGTTCAGCGACGCTGGAACGGCCTTTTGTCGTTCAGCCCGCCGGTTCGTGCTCGCCGTTCTCGCTGATGCGATTAATCGTGCCTTGTGCAACAGCGACGAGCTTCTCGCGGCCACCGTCCATCACATACACGTTGCACTGGCAGGTTGCCTGAAGCTGGCCCGCGTAGACGACCTTCGCCCGCGCGATCAGCGTGCCGTTCACCACCGGCCGCAGATAGTTGATCTTGTACTCGCCGGTCACGACTTTCGGACCCAGCGACAGCGCGCCGGCGAACGTCAGCGCATTGTCGGCGAGATAGCTGATAACGCCGCCATGCACGAAGCCGTGCTGTTGCCGCAACTCGTCGCGGATCGGCAGGCAGAGCGTCAGTTCGTTGGTACCCGTGTGCATCAGCTCCGCGCCTAGCAGCATGCTGAACGGCTGGGCATGCAGTGCGCCGCGCGCCCGGTCGAGGATGTCGGTCATCGTGATTCCTTCGGGCGTCGCCCGCAGTGGCATCTGCACCGGCGTGCGTTGTGCAGTCCCTACCCACTCTAGGAAGCGCCGATGCATCGCGTCAAGGTGAATCCAAAATATCTGCGCGACATTGTTGTGAAAAATGATTGGAATTGCGGAGTTGACCGATGAAAAGGGGACATAAGACGATTTTTGATGACATTGATCTCAAGCAAAGTTCGGCCTTGCCGTTAACCCTGACGTAGCTCCTGTCATTCTTTGCTTTAGGTGTTCACGATGTTCAGCAAGATCAAGGTCGCATCCGGCCTGTTGTGTGTCCTGGCCGCGTTCTGCGTTTTCCAGCTGGTCACGGTGGGTTTGGGGTTCTGGTCGCTCACGCGCACGCACGACGACGTGGGCGATCTGTCGAACATCGCCTTGAAGCAGGTGGACGCGGTCAATGAAACGACCCAGCGTCTGATGGATGCGCGCATCAACCTGTCGCGCGCCGGCACGCGCATGGTGCGCGGCGGCGCCGAGCCGGCCGACATCGTGCAGCACGCCCGCGAACAATTGACGGCCGCCGATCAGTCCTTCACCGCGTTCATGAGCGCGCAAAAGACCAGCGACGAAAACACCGCGCGCGCCACCGCGCTGGCCGAGCGCTACAAAAAGCTGCACGACGCGCTTTCGGAACTGGTGCAGTTTCTCGACTCGAACAATATTCAAGCGTTTCTGGACCAGCCGACCCAAGGCTTGCAGGACGCCTATCTCGCCGAGTCGCATAATTTCGTGCAGTTCGGCACCGCTGCGAGCCATGCATCGATCGATTCGATCGACACCCGCATGGCGACGTTCCGCGCCGTCAGCATCGCGATCCTGGTACTACTGGTGACGGGCACGTTCGGTGTGTACGCGGCGCTCCGCAAGGGCGTAGTGGCGCCACTGGAAGAAGCCGGCCGTCACTTCGACCGCATCGCGCAAGGGCGTCTCGACCAGCCGATCGCCTCGCGCGGCACCAATGAGATCGGCCGCCTGTTCTCGAGCCTCGCGAAAATGCAGGCCAGTGTGGCGCGCACCGTGCAAACCGTGCGCGAATCCGCCGACTCGATTCACCTCGGCGCGGACGAAATCGCCACCGGTAACGCCGATCTGTCGGCACGCACGGAAAACCAGGCGGCGTCGCTCGAAGAAACCGCGTCGAGCATGGAGGAATTGACCGCCACGGTGCGCCAGAACGCCGATCATGCCCGCGAAGCCAATGCGCTCGCCGAAACCGCGCTTGACGCGACCTCGCGCGGCAGCGAAGTGGTCAACGAGGTGGTCGACAAGATGCGCGGCATCGCGCAAAGCTCGGACAAGATCGCCGAGATCATTTCGGTGATCGACGGCATCGCGTTCCAGACCAATATCCTCGCGCTGAACGCGGCCGTCGAAGCGGCCCGCGCCGGCGAGCAGGGTCGTGGCTTTGCCGTGGTGGCGGGCGAGGTGCGTGGCTTGGCCCAGCGCAGCGCGCAGTCGGCCAAGGAAATCAAGACGTTGATCAGCGAGTCGGTCGCCGAGATTCAGGGCGGTTCGGCGCTGGTCGAACATGCGGGCGAAGCGATGCGCAACGTTTCGGCGTCGATCTCGCGCGTCACGCAGATGATGGCCGAGATCAGCGCGTCGTCGCTCGAACAGAGCACGGGCATCGAGCAGGTCAACCAGGCGGTGGTGCAGATGGACGAGATGACGCAGCAGAACGCGGCGCTCGTCGAGGAAGCAGCCGCGGCGGCAGCCTCGCTGCATCAGCAGACGCAGCAATTGAAGCAGGCCGTTTCCGTGTTCGAAATTTCTGAAACTGTGTTGCGGACGCAACAATTTGGGGAAGCGGGCGGCCAGACGGCGGCGTTTGCGCTGTCGGGGATGCGGGCGATTTGAGCCACGCGAGCGCTCTAAAAGAAGGCATCTGCAAAAGAAAATGGCCCGCGAAAGCGGGCCATTTTGCATTAGGCGCGAGCGCCTAAGGGTGCTTCAAGTACCGGAAGGTACTTAGGCCGGCTGGATGTTCGCAGCCTGCTTGCCCTTCGGGCCTTGCTTAACTTCGAACGTCACCTTCTGGTTTTCCTGCAGGGACTTGAAGCCGCTGCCTTGAACTTCCGAAAAGTGCGCGAAGAGATCTTCACCGCCGTCGTCCGGCGTGATGAAGCCAAAGCCCTTTGCATCGTTAAACCACTTCACAGTACCTGTTGCCATTTTTGATCCAATAAATGTTGTGTGTTGCATTCGCGACCGCTATTTCTCAACGTGAGATCGAGCGCGAAGTGAGAGTTGTATCACGTCTTTATGATGGACGCCAATCAACCAGTATTCGGGTATTCCCCTGATTGGGCCCTTTTGAGGCCCGGAAAGCATTTTGCAGGGTGTTCCAGCCGGTAGGGTAAACTGCTTGTATTACTCTTCCAGGAAAAACATTGACACATTATTTGCAAGATGAACTCACCTCATTCTGGAGTCGTTTGACCCCTTATCTCGCGATATTGGAGTCGGAATCACCTCAAGAAGGCGCCCCGGACCCGGTCGGCCGCATCACGGTCAATACCGAAGACCATCAGGCTTTTGCCCTTCATACCACCGACAAAAAGCCGCACGGCGAAACATCGGATACCCCCACCGGACAAAGCGCGACCTACACGCGATTTAAAACTGCCGACGCCGATTGGGGACCTTGGCAACGCGAAGAATATTGATTGACCGGCCAGTCGGCTTTTAACACCGATGCCCGGAAGACGGCGGCCGGCGTTTAGCCCGGCAACGCGTCATAGGCGGTCGCGAGGTGATAGGGGGTGGTCGACGGCATGTCGGCACGCGCCACGTCACCAGCGGCCGTTTTGCATTCGAACCAGCCTTGCGGGCGCAAGAAACGTTGCCGGAAAAGCTCGATTTGCCGCGGCAGCGCGGCGAGCACAGCGGGGTCGCCATGGCTCGCCAGTGCGCGCAGATATTCCGTCTGGGCCCAGATCCGCTGGGTGGCGTCCTTGATTCGCCCGGTTTCGTCGAGCGAGGCGCATACGCCGCCTGTTTGCGGGTCCACGCCATATTGCTGCGCGAAGCTGAACGCGCGCGTCAGCGATTCTTCGAGACCCGAGGCCTCTAACAATGTGCCCGCCTGCTTGACCAGCCAGAGCCATTCGAACTGATGCCCCGGTTCCAGACGGTTGTCATCGGTGCCAATCGGCAATTCGGCGATGCAGCCGGTCGGCGCATGCACGAAGCGACGCGCGACGGCGCCGGCAAGACGGCGCAACGCGGTGTCGAAGGTGCTGTCGCGCGTGGCGTCGCGGGCGGCCAGCCAGGCTTCGGTCAGGTGCATCAGGGGATTCTGGATCGGCGTGCCGGTCACGAGGGCGAAGTCCGCGGTGAGCGCGGCGTTGAACAGATCGCCATCGGCTGCGAAGTGCGAGTGAATCAGCGCCGACGTGCGATACACGACTTCCAGCGCGTCGCGGTTGCCGGAACGGCCGCCATATTCCGCACAGGCGAACACGACGAATGCGTGCGTGTACAAGTCTTTGGTGGTGTCGAGCGGCGCGCCCTGCGCATCCACGCTATAGAACCATCCGCCGTGGCGCGTGTCCTGAAAGGTGTGCATCAGCGAGTCGAATAGCACCTGGGCATGGGCCGCATCGCCCGCTTGCGAGAACACGAACAATTGTCGCGCGCACGCCATCGCCCGGTAGCGTTCTGCGGGCAACGGTGCCGGACCCTCGGCGCTGACCGCTTCGTACGGCAGCTTCAACACGGTATTGAAACCGGGCCCACGCCACAGCGGCAGCACCACACGAGTGAAGTGATTACGCAGTGTGGTGGCGAGAGTGATGGTCGAAGCGGTAGGGGTCATGCTCTGCATAGTTCGGTTGGTTAAACGCGCTCATTCGAAACGCCTGCGGACTCGGCTTGTCGCTTTGGGTGCGCCGGCGTGCGGCCAAGCATAAAGCAAACGGCTGCCGCTGGCACTCTGCCACAGGTGCGGAATACGCAGGCAGTTCCGGCACGACGAGGCGTCGTCTAAAAAACGGAAAAACGTCGGCGAATGGCTTCGGCAGGGGCGGGCGGCCATGCGACAATGCGGTCTCGAAAAATTCCAATGGCATTGACGAGCGGTGCTCGGCGCCCGCTTTCCGGCGACGGCCGCTTTTTTCTCTATGGCAGATTCCGCAGCATCTACGCAGTCCCGGCCGCAGCGCGCCGCTTCGAAGAAGCGGCGTCAGGCCACCGTCTCGACCGAAACTGAAAACAAGCTGGCGCGCGCCGCGCGCTCGGCACAACGTCTCGCGCAATTGAGCGATGCCTCACGCGACGACAGCACGCTCGACCTGTTCCCTGACGATCCCACCCGCGCCACGCTGGAAGCGATGAACATCGACATCCGGCAAGGCACGCTGCATGGCTTTGAATTACCCGATGTCGTGCTGGCAGCGGTTGGCGCGATCGATGCCGACGGCGTGGCGCTGGAGGCAAGGGCCGCGCGCCGCGCGCCTCGTGCGACGAAGTCCGATGAACCCGCGCCGGTGAATGCGCAATTGAGCGGGCTGGAGACGGAGGCCGTGGAGGCTGCATCGCCTGCTGGCGAGCTGGCTTTTGGAGATGTGAAGGCAGACGCGGAGGCGTCGGCGGAAGAGAAGCCGGCGGCGTCGACACGTGACGCGGCTGTGCCGCTCACGCCCGCGATGGCGGCGGCGACCGTGGCGCGCAGCGTGACCGCGCTGCGCCAGGCGGCTGAGAGGAGTGCGGCTGCCACGAGCACCGATACAGCGGCTGCATCGACCTCGGGCGGTGCGAGGCCGCCTTTGCCGCCGCAGCGCGTCGCGGCGACCTTTGCCAAGGTGACGACGGCTTCGCGAGAAGCAGCCGGCGCCGAAGCCGCGAATGCGGGAGCGGAGCGCGCGTCGTCTTCGGCGGAATCCGAGGCCGGCGTGGAGCCGACTGTTTCGAAGCCGGCCGCCAGGCAGTCGGGCGAGGTGTCCGCATCTGCATCCACATCTGCATCCGCGCACACAAGCGGTGCTTTCGCTGCGCCCTCCTTCCGGGAAGCCCAGCGTGCCGAAGCCGCCGCGGCAGCGCTGCGTATTGCGCCTGAACTCGACCGCGCGCGTGCGACGGCCTTCGCCGATACGGTCGATGCCCTATATGGTGTGATCTCCGATCAGCGCCGCGCCGCCTCCGACCACTCGCGCCGTATGAAATGGATGCTGTCGATCGTGGTGGGCGCGTTGCTGATGACGGTCGCGATCGGCATTACGCAGACGGTGCTTCTGATGCGTCTGACGCGTGAAACCACCGCCCAGCAGCATCGCATCGAACAGATGATGCAGAACCAGCAGGCCGCCATGGCCAACTTGCTCGACACCCACATCGCGATGGCCAACGCGGCGGCGGCCACTGCCGCTTCTGACGCAGCCGCATCCGCAGCGCCCCAGCCAGCCGCGGCCACGCCTGCTCATGGCAAACGCGGCGTACGCGCGCAGCACGCGCGCACGCCGAAAGCCGCCAACTCGCAGTGATCTTCGGCGCCGCCGCGCCGGCGAAAGCCGGTTGCAGTGGTTTGTTTCGCCGCCGGCCCATCGCACGCCGAACTTCGCGCTATACGCTTCAATAGGCGGAAGTTTTGACCCCGAAATAGCAAAAAACAGGGGTGTTGTCATGGTGCAACGCACCATGGATAAAACTCTGCGGCAACAAACCACACCCGAGAAATTGCTGCATCGCACTAGCTTTTGATTAGGGAAAACCCTATAATTCTTCTTAAGGGAAAACCCTAGTAAATGCAGTAACCAACCGGGAGTCGCCATGAGCTTCATTTTTGCATTGTTCCAAAAGGTCAGCGACCTCTTTGCGTCGCCCCATCTGCCGCTGGATTCGGACTACTCGTATGCAGCGCGTAGCCGCGAAGCAGAGCGCGTGCGCAAAGCGCAATCTACGTTGTTCGGCATCAAGCTGAGCGACTGAAAAGCAAGGTTGCATGGCCTGAGCGCGGACCACCGCGCAATGGACGCGCACGTCGAGTGCGCCTTGCATCATTGAAGCCACCGCCCGCGAAACGCGTGCCGTGGCTTTTGTTTTTGGGTGGTTGCTACCTAATTCCCAGTCTTTCCGAATATTTCCTGGCCGAAATGAATGTAACGACGCCTCACAGGGTGCCGTCGTGCCATTTCGCCCATCCACCGTGCATGCGCTATAGACGGGCGGCGAACGCCGAAAAGCTGCCATTCATCAGTCCCTTTCCATGAAATGTGCGCTTACAAGTGCTCACGTCTTCATGCGGTTTGCACCGCTAAAGTTGGTCTCAAGCGTACGGCGTCTGCTCGAACCCAAAATCGAGGTTCGATGTTGGCCGAACACGGGCGCTGGCTTGACACAAAACTTTGTATGGGAGGTCACGATGAAAACTTTTAACAAGACGTCGCGTTCGATTGTTGCAACCTTGCTGGCGGGCGGCGCGTTGCTCGCAGCCGGCAGTGCTTTCGCCCAGGAACGGGTGATCGTCGAGAATGGTCCAGGACCGGCGGTTTACGGTCAGCCGCACATGATGCCGGTGGATGTGTCGATCAACCTCGGCTGGCATGGCGACCGTTACTGGGACGGCCATCGCTACTGGGCGCACGACGACTGGATGCGTCATCATCCGCACGACTACGATCCGCATCACCACGGCGATCACGACGACCATCGCCCGCCGCCCCCACGCTATTAATGCGCGCATGACGGCGCCGCATGTCGCGGCGTGAAGTCCGCAAAGCCGGTCCTTCCTCACGGAAGACCGGCTTTGTCACGCTCGGTCTTGGAAAACGGCGCGCTGCGCTATGCTTCAAAGCTTTCATCGACGGCAGCAGGAGAGCGGCGTGGACAAGGCAGTCATAGGCGTAGTGGGCACGGGATTGATGGGCGTCGGCATTGCGACGCAAAGCGCATTGCACGGGCATCGGACGATCGTTCACGACGTCGACCCGGCGCGTCTCGCGAGCGTTGCGCCGAAAGCGGAAGCGGTGCTCGACGAACTGATCGACGCCGGACGCATCGACCGCGTTGCCAAACAGGCAGCGCTCGCGCGCATCGAGACGCATGCGCAACTCGACGTCATGGCGTCGGCGCAATTCGTGATTGAGGCGATTCCCGAGGTGCTCGAACTGAAGCATCGCCTGTATGCGTCGCTGGCTGAGTTGATGGCAGACGACGCGATTCTCGCGAGCAATACCAGCGGTTTTCCGCCGGATCAACTGGTTGCTCCGTTGCGCGCGAAGGAGCGTTTTCTGATCGCACATTTCTGGAATCCGCCGCACATGATCCCGCTCGTCGAAGTCGTGCCGGGTACCGCGACCGCGCCGGAAGTCACCGAACGCACCGCTGCGTTGATGAGCGCGATCGGCATGGAGCCGGTGGTGCTGGCGAAAGCGATTCCGGGTTTTGTCGGCAACCGGTTGCAGTTCGCGGTGCTGCGCGAGGCGTTGAACATCGTGCGCTCGGGGGCGGCGACGCCGGATGTGGTCGATCGCGTCATGAAGGCGTCGCTCGGACGCCGGTGGGGCATCGTCGGGCCGCTCGAAGGCGCGGACATGGGCGGCCTCGACACTTTCCTCGACATCTCCACGCATCTGATGCCGGAACTCGCGAAAGACGAAGACGTGCTCGATCTGCTGCGTGAGCAGGTCGATGCGGGGCGTGTCGGCGTACGCAGCGGCGCTGGTTTCTATGAATGGGACGAGGCGCATCTGGCGCGAGTCAGGGAAGGCCGCAAGCGGGTGATTAGCCGCGGTTAAAACTATCAGTTGCGCGTCGACCGGGCATTTTCCCGGAGTCTCGACGCCGCGACCAACTTGTCCCGCTGCTTCCCAACCCCACCCAGAATCGATTCGGCCAGCCCGTCCGGAAATCCCGAGGGCACCACCGCATCCACCGCGCTGATCACATGATCAGTCGCGTTAACCACTTCAGCAATAATGTCCTGCGAGGTCTCGCTACCCAACCCAACCTGCCGGGCCTGTTCGATCCAGTGCCGCCGCTGGACCTTGTCGATCAGATAGTGATTGGTACTGCCACGAATAGCCATTGCCATCTTCGCCTTCTGACGCGCAATCTGATTGCGCCCAGGACCAATGATCGGATGTGCGGATAGCACGTCGTAAAGTGGCGTCGACCGGTACAACCCCCCGGGCAGATGAAAAATGCTGAAGTTCTTCGCATGCCCATCCGTTGCTGCGAGTAGCCAGAACACGAGTTGAGCCTTGAAGAACTGTCGCCGATCCTGATCCGCGGTTTCCGAGCCTAGCAATACATCCATGATCTCAGCGATGCCTGGTCCACCGTCGGCTTGATACTTCAGATGTGAGGGCTTTCCGGTGGCCTGGCACATGTCTTCCTGCGGAAGGCGCACAATCCAGCTCGCGTCCCTCGACAGCCTGCGGTCGAAGCGCTCGACCACGAGCGCTTTCTGATCCTCGAACGTTGCAATCTCGCAGTTCGCCGCGGGGAGTCCATACGCCGATACGATTTTTGAGCACAGCCATTCGTTTTCGATCGAGGTCCGCATGTCCGCCTGCATATTGCCAACCAGGCCGAGCGGGAGCTTGAAGATATGCGTGGTCGGCGTGCTGCCGGTCGGGTAGATCCACTGTTCATCGTGGCGCAGCAGCGCCGTTTTCTCCTGTGCGCCAGCAATCGATAACCTCAGATCCGCACCACTATCGTATTGGCCGAGCGGCGCCGCTGAAGTGGCATTGCGCAGCAGCTGCGCAATCTGCAACTCGGATAACGGTGTTCCGGAGATGCCGTATAGATCGGTGGGTTGCTCATCAGGTGGGAGTAGTTGGATCGCGCCGACGCAGTCGCGGCCAAGCGCTACCAGCAGGTCAAAAGCATTCGTGCTGCCCGCGCGATGCCGTTGGGCTAATCGCCGGCGGATCGCATCGCTATCGGGAAGCAAATTGTCGAAAAATGCGCTGACCACGTCTCCACGGTACGGTTGATTCCCGGGCGTGAACGGCATCGATAGGGAAAGAGGGCGGCCCTGTTCATCTTCGATCCACTCGTCGAGATAACTCAGGCGGTCCCCTTCCCGTGCCTTTTCCCAGTAGCCGACGGGCAGGCCGTTCATCCAGATGTCGAGTCGTTGCGTCTGAGAGCGGCGCGCCATGATTACCAGTTTTCCCGTTTCTTTTTGGTTGTGATTGCCCCAAGAGGTTGTTTCGAGCTCGACGCCTTCGGAGCTCGGTCTGCGCGGTTGGGGGCCGACGGAGGTTTCACTTTCCTGGCGGCGGGGATCTGCCGTTGAAGCTTCGACGTATCGGTCTGCGCCGGTCCACTGCCTGGCGCGGACGACGCTTGGCTCATACGCAATTCCACGTTCAGCAAACGCATGACTTTAAAAAGCCGCTCGACACTCGCCGATGCCGGATTGGCCTCCAGTTGCGCGTAGCTTTGCTGGGTGATGCCTAGCAGTTCGGCCACTGCAGCTTGTGTGAGCCCTGCGGACTTGCGGAAGCCCAGCAGAATGGGGCGGAGCTGACTTAGCGTCTTGATGGCGTAATCCATTGGATTTTCTTCAGGCTCGTACAGTCTCTGGACTGTATCACGCAAATACAGGAAATAAGCTGTAAATCAGATTAACAGGTTATAGGCTGTAAATTAAATTTACAGCTTTAAGCCTGTTAAGACGGCCGCGAAGTCAATCGATGAACCGGAATCCACGGAAGGGCGAATAGCCGCAGTCCGCTTCAATTCCGCTCCCAGCAGTCCCAGCGAGTCTGCGGTATAAATAGCGCCCGCCTCACCCCCAAACCCCACGACAAACCATGTCCCACTACTTTTACGACCCTGCTGCCGGTCACGGTCTCCACATGATCCGTTCAAGGCCATCGTCGCTCCGCGCCTGATCGGCTGGATTTCTTCGCGCGCCACCGATGGCACCCTGAACCTCGCGCCCTACAGCTTCTTCGGCGCGTTCGCCAGCTGAATAACCGGCCGCGCTCGAATGCAAGCTGCTTCCGCACGACCGCACAACGTTCCTTCCCGCGACGCAAAGCCCCGCGCAAACTGGCCCGCTTGATGCTTGCAACCGACGCTCCAACGCGTCGTTTTCAACCGCCGGCTCACTCCCCAGGAGCGCGATCATGTCCACCGAATTCGCCACGCAGTTCAGCCATGTCCGCCCGCAAGACACGCCCTACGTGGATCAGGGCCTACGCGACTTTTTTCTATACCGCGATTTAGGCATCGCGCAGGCAACCGGCGGCAAGGTGCTCGCGCAACTCGTCAAGGCGAATCACGCACCAGAGCAAGGCACGGGTTGGCACCGCCATGAGGCCGATTTCCACATTGTGATCATGCTGAAGGGCTGGGCGCGCTTCATGTACGGCGACAAGGAGACACGCGTCGCCGCCGGCGATTGTGTGCATCAGGCGCCGGGCATCGTCCACTATCTGTTCGATTACTCAGAAGATATGGAGTACATCGAAATCGTGTCGCCGGCCGATTTCAAGTCGATTGAAGTCGAAGGTCCGTGCGAAGTACCGGCGGTGCAGCCGTGGAAGAGCGTCGCGGCTTGAACGAGCCGCCGCGTTGTTTGCACAACGCGGCTACGTGAACGAACAGATTATTGCGTCGCGGGTGGCCGCCGGCGCGGTGCCTGTGACGCCTGCTGCGGCTTGGCGGCGGAGCCGGCTCCATTCGACTCGGCAGCGGTCACATTGTTATCCACTACAACCTCGACCACCGCCGCCGCGGCCGGCGCTGCCGCAATCACCTCGGAAGCCACCGCCACCGACACCGGCTGGATCGTGCGCGCCCGCGAACTCACCACCACCGCACGCGGTTCGTTGTCGTAAATCACCGCCCGCACGCGCGGATAAATTTGCCGCTCCCACCGATGTCCATTGAACACGCCATAGTGCCCGACACCGGTTTGCACATGATGCGTCTTCAGATACGGCCGCAACTTGTCGCACATATCCTGCGCAGCGAGCGTCTGCCCGACCGCGCAGATATCGTCCTTCTCGCCTTCCACGGTCAGCAGCGCAGTACGGCGAATCTTCGAAGGCTCCACAAGCCGCCCCTCCACCTCGAGCTCATGCAACGGCAGCGCATGCCGCTGAAAAACAGTATCGACGGTCTCCAGATAGAAATCGGCAGTCAGATCCATCGTCGCGAAGTATTCTTCGTAGAAAGTGTGGATCGTGTCGGCCTTCGCCGGATCGCCCTTGGCGCGTTCGCAGTACATGGTCTCGAACGAGTCGAGATGGCGGCTGAGGTTCATCGACATAAACGCGCTCAGCTGCACGAAGCCGGGATACACGCGACGGTGCGCCCCCGCAAAACCAAACGGCACCGCGCCGATCAGGTTCTCCTCGAACCACTCGATCGGCTTGCTCTTCGCCAGTTCGTTGACACGCGTCGGGTTGATGCGCGTGTCGAGCGGGCCCGCCATCAGCGTCATGCTGGCGGGCTGCGCGGGGTTGTCATCGGCGGCCATCAGCGCGACTGCGGCCAACGCGGCGACTGTCGGCTGACACACCGCCAGCAGATGCGCACCCGGCCCAATCGTCTCGGTAAAGCCCATCACATGCTGCACGAATTCGTCGAAGCCGAAACGGCCTTGGCTCAGCGGCACATCGCGCGGGTTGTGCCAATCGGTGACGTAGACGTCGTGCTCGGCCAGCATTGTGCGCACGGTGCCGCGCAGCAGCGTCGCGAAGTGGCCGGACATGGGCGCGATCACCAGCACGCGTGGCTGCGGATGCGAAAGCGTGGTGTCCTTACGGAAATGCAACAGCGAACAGAACGGCGTGTGCGTTGCCACTTCCTCGACGATCTGCACGGGTTTGCCTTCCGTCACCACGCTATCGATGTCGAACGGCGGCCTGACCGGCGTAAGGCCGGCGAGCGTCAATAATCCGCAGGCCGCGCGTATCGAGCGTCCATGCGACGTGTCGCCGAGCGCGGGCCACGCCTCGAGCGAATGATTCACCAGCGCTGCGCCGTGGCGCATCGGCAGCATCATGTCGGCGAAAGCCTGGTATGCGGGATATGCGAGCAGGTTCATAACCTTCGCACGAGTGCAGGAAAAGAAGGAGCCCGAATAGACGCAAGTCATGTGCCAATCATGCAGTCGCACCGGCGCGGCCGTCGTTGCAGGTTGGCATGGCATTTGCGCGAGTCATGGGAACGGGCCGGAATTGCCGCGCTTTGGTGCGCCCGCGCACGGCAACGTGCACGCGCATCGTCAGGCGCCGGACGAACGCTTCATCTGGAGGAGAATCGTATGGCGAATACCACGCTCACCATTAGCAGCAAGAACTATTCGTCGTGGTCGCTGCGCGGCTGGCTGCTGACCAAATTCAGCGGCCTGCCTTTCGAAGAGATCGTGATGCCGATCGACGACCCCGCCGCGCGTGCCGAATTGCTGCTGCTGTCGCCATCAATTCTGGTGCCGTGTCTCTTTCACGACGGCATCAAGGTCTGGGACACCATGGCGATTGCCGAGTATCTGAACGAGTTGAAACCGGAAGCGGCGCTGTTGCCGCAGGACGTCCGCGCGCGAGCACATTGCCGTTCGATTTGCGGTGAGATGCATTCGGGTTTTGGTTCGCTGCGCTCGGCATTGCCGATGAATCTGAAAGCGCATTTTCCGGGCTTCAAGGTGTGGGCCCGGGCGCAATCGGATATCGACCGCATCGTGACGATCTGGAGCGAGTGCCTGAAGCAGTACGGCGGGCCGTTTCTGTTCGGCGAGCGTAGCGCGGCGGATGCGATGTACGCGCCGGTGGTGACGCGTTTCGTGACCTACGACGTCAAGCTGGATCCGGAGATCGTCGACTACGGGCAGCGCATCATGGCGCTGCCTGAAATGCAGCAGTGGATCGCGGACGCGCAGCAGGAAGTGGAAGAGATCGACGAACTGGATGTGGAGTTTTGATGACGGCGCGGTGCCGCCTTTCGAAAGCCTTGAGTAATATGGCGACGCATATTGCTGTCAACGCGCCGACGCACCACCACGCCACGTGCGCAGCAGTAGCGCGTTGGTGACGACGCTTACGCTCGAAAACGCCATCGCCGCGCCGGCCAGCATTGGGTTCAGCAAGCCGCAGGCGGCCAGCGGAATGCCGATCAGGTTGTAGACGAAGGCCCAGAACAGGTTCTGCTGGATCTTGCGCCAGGTCCTGCGCGAAATGTCGATGGCGTCGGCCACCAGCGCCGGCTCGCCGCGCATCAGCGTGATGCTGGCCGCTTGCATAGCGACGTCGGTGCCGGTCGCCATCGCGATGCCGATGTCGGCGGCGGCAAGCGCAGGGGCGTCGTTGATGCCGTCGCCCACCATCGCGACGATGCCGGCGCTGCGGATCTTCAGATCGTGAATCACGCGTGCCTTATCGTCGGGCAGGACTTCGGCGTGGAATTCGGCGATGCCTAGCGCTTGGGCGACGCTCGCCGCGCTGCCGTGGTTGTCGCCGGTGACGAGCACGCTTTTGACGCCCATTTGGGCGAGCCGTTCGACAGCCGCGCGGGCGGTCGGTTTGACGGTGTCGCCGAAGGCGATGAGCGCCAGCGCGGCGGGCGCAAGCGGTGCGCGCTGCATCAGCCAGGAGACGGTGTTGCCGGCGGCTTCGAGCTGCTTTGCGCGCTCGGCGAGTTGCGGCGGCAATGGGATGCCGAGTTCGTCGAGCCAGCGCGTGCTGCCAAGCGCCAGGGTATGGCCATTTATGTCGGCCTCCACGCCGCGGCCGGGCACCGCGCGTGCGGCGCTGGCTGTGAGTGTCGCAACTTTCGTGAGCGCAACAGAATCTGGAGTGTCCAGCGTGCGCTCACCCAGCGCGCTATCTACCAGTGCCGCAGCGCCACCATTCGCTGGCGAGTCCTCAACCACGATGCCGTTTCGCAGATTGCCCGCCTGTGCCGCTTCATACGCCTTCACCACGGCCCGCGCCAACGGGTGATCGCTATGCCGCTGCACGGCTGCGGCGAGCGCCAACGCCTCGTCGCGCCCGATGCCGCCGATTGCCTCGAAAGTCGTCACCGATGGTTGCCCGACGGTCAGCGTACCGGTTTTATCAAACGCAACGATATTCACCCGATGCGCGGTTTCCAGCGCCTCGGCGTCCTTGATCAGTACGCCCCGCCGCGCAGCGACGCCGGTGCCGGCCATGATGGCCGCGGGCGTCGCCAGTCCGAGCGCGCACGGGCACGCAATCACCAGCACGGCAACCGCATTCAGAATCGCGGTTTCCCAACCCACGCCCGTCATCAGCCAGCCCACGAGCGTGAGCGCCGCAATCGCCAGGATCGCCGGCACAAAGATCTCGCTGACGCGGTCGACCAGACGTTGGATCGGCGCCTTCTCGGCCTGCGCGCTTTCCACGAGGCGGATGATTCGCGCGAGGGTCATTTCCGCGCCGATTGCGGTGGTCGTCACCGCAATCGCGCCTTCGCCGTTGATCGATCCGGCGGTAACCGGATCGGCTGCCCGCTTCGGCACGGGGAGGCTCTCGCCGGTAATCAGCGATTCGTCGATATGGGTGCGGCCTTTGAGCACTGCGCCGTCAACCGGCACGCGTTCGCCGGGACGCACGATCACCACCGTGCCGACCCGCACTTGCGCGAGCGGTACTTCGTGTTCGTCCGCGCCGACGCGGATGCGCGCGCGGTCAGGTCGCAGCGCGTTGAGCGCGCGGATCGCATCCGTGGTCTGGCGCTTGGCGCGCGCTTCGAGCCATTTGCCGAAACGCACCAGCGTAATCACTACCGCCGACGCTTCGAAATACAGACGCGTCATGTCGCCCGGATGGGTCGCCAGTTCGTAGACGCTGATTCCATAAGCCGCCGACGTGCCGAGCGCCACCAGCAAGTCCATGTTCCCGGCGCCGGCTCGCACCGCACGGTAGGCCGCGCGATAGAAGCGCGCGCCGAACACGAACTGCACGATCGAGGCGAGGCCGAATTGCAGCCAGGGGGAAAGCATTGCGTGCAAGCCGAACCATTCGCCGATCATCGGCAGGACGAGCGGCAGCGTCAGCGCGGCGGAGGCGAGCACAGCCGCCAGTTCGCGGCGGGTCTGGTTGCGTTTGCTGTTTGCGGCGGAGGCGAGGGCGGCAGTGTCGGCGGCGGACGCCGGTGCGGCTGGCGGCGCCGTCAGTGTCGCGTCGTAGCCGGCCTTCTTGACCGCTGCGATTAGCGCGTCGGTGTCAGAACCCGCGCCTGAGGCCACGTCGCTTAGATTGACGGTCGCCGTTTCAGTCGCCAGATTCACCGACACGCGCGTGACGCCCGGCACTTTCGCCAGCGCCTTCTCCACGCGCATCGCGCATGAGGCGCAGGTCATCCCGCCGATGTCGAGTTCGGTGGTTCCGGAGGGCGTAGCGTCCGCGGGACGCAGCGGCGTGGCAAGTGCAGTCATGGCAGGCAAGGCTCGTCGCGGCATTGGGCCGCATCATGAGCCAAGTATTGACCTTCCCATCATGGGAAGGTCAAGGATGTTTTTGGTGGCGCGCTGAAGCGCCGTCAAACGGGCCGTCCAACCGGTCATCCAACCGGTCATCCAACCGGTCATCCAACCGGTCATCCAACCGGTCATCCAACCGGCCGTCAAACCGGCCATCCAACGGGCCACCCAAATGCGTTACCGACAGCACCCGGAATGTCCGCCAGTCGATCGGGCTCGTGTCACAAGCTGCGGAACCAGGGCACTGGCGCTTGCGTCGCGCAACGGTTGACGCGCAAAGAAGCTCAGAATGCCGGCGGCGCGTCCAGCATCGCCTGGCCGACGGCCTTCTGTTCGTCGCTGGTGCGCGCCAAGAGGGCTTCAGCCGCGCCGCGCCGGTCGGCGGCTTCCTTGTTCTGGCTGAGTTTCCATTTGCCGACCAGTCGCGTGACTTCGATCTCGAGACCGACGATCGCCCCCAGCATCTGGGCGATGTAGTCGGCGGGCGCGTCGCCCATCTTCCAGGGCACGGGTTCGCCTGCTTCCATCTTGCGGGTGAGCCGCGCGACCAGGCCGCGCACGAATGCCTCGTCGTCGCGCACGACTATCCGGCCGTGCGCGTGCACCACCATATAGTTATAAGTCGGCACCTGGCGATGCGTCTCGTGCTTGCTCGGATACCAGGTCGGCGAGATATAAGCGGTGGGGCCCTGGAAAATGACGAGGGCCTCCGGGTTGGCGGCAACCTCCTGCCAGACAGGGTTGGCCCGGGCGACATGGGCGCGGAGGATGCCGTGGGTTTGGGCGGCCGCGTCGCTTCCTGTGGAAGCGTGCTTCGCGTCACCCCCTCCGGCGACTAGCTTCGCGTCGAATTCAAATGGCAAGTGATTCGCATCGAGCCCATTCGGCCCATGGGTAATCAGCGCACCGAACGGCTGCTCGGCGATCAGGCGGTGGAGAACCTCTGGACGGTTCTCTTCAAAATGGGCGGGCATATACATAAAGCGCTCCGGATACAAAAGGGCGGCGAGTGATCGGGAAGGACGGCCAACAAGGCAAGAACCGGCGCGGGACTAACAGAAATCGTGAACCTTACTGCAAATGGTGTCCGCGCGCGCATTGCAAAGCGCTATTCCTACCTTTGTGCTTGCCTGGTGAGCAAGGATACGATACAACCCGATGTTGTCGGCACGCGAGCGGCGGACAGACTGCGCTCGGCGCCGGGAGGCCACGCATACAGGTTCCGCCGCGCACCGACGTTTCCCTTAGGACCGCACGTTCCGCCACCTGAACGAATGATAAAAAATCGCCAAGAACTGTTTTCGCTTCACTGGACCTGCGCATCGCTCGCAGGCCTCGCATTTCTGGCTGGTTGTGCGTCGACTCCCTCCGCGACGCAAAAAACCACTGGCTGGATCAAAGACGAAGTCGCCGATTCGTATGTATTCGGCTATCCGCTGGTGCTGATGGGCGTTGCGCGCGATGCGGCGGTTGGCACCGGTCCGGGCCAGGCGCCGGTCAATACGCTGCGCCACGCGCAGGCTTTGCCGCCGATCGGCGCAGCCAATCCGCTGCTGGCGAGTCTCGATACGCTCGATTCGATCGGCTGGCTCGACGTCGGCAGCGAGCCGGTGATCGTGTCGCTGCCCGACTCGCATGGCCGCTACGTCGACGCCCGCGTGCTCGACATGTGGACCAACGTGCTGTGGTCGACCAGTTCACAGTTCACGACCCGCACAGCTGGCATCAAGACGCAAACGATTGCCTTCGTTGGCCCGGGCTGGCAGGGCGATCTGCCCAAGGGCGCGTTGCGCGTCGACGTGCCGACCCGCAACGCATGGATGAGCGTGCGCATCCAGTCGAACGGCACCCGCGACCTGACGGCGGTGAAGAAGCTGCAGCGCGCCGTCCGTGTCGCGCCGCTGAGTGTCTACACCGGCGAGACGCGCTCGGCGTCGATTACGCCACCGCGCAGCAATGCGGCCGATGCAGCCGCCGCCGCGGCGGCTTCCGGCACACCCGCCGCGCAAGTTGCCGCGCTCGACGCGAACGGCTTCTTCAGCCAGCTCGCGCAGGCGTTGCCGGACAACCCGCCGACGCCGGCCGATCCGCATGCACTGAAAATCCTTTCCGACTTCGGCGTGACGCCCGGCGATCCGGTGAATCTGCCGAGCGCGCCCGAGGCGATCGCCGCGGGTCTTGCTGACGGCCACGAGCGCGTCGTCACACCGCCGTCCAATCTGCTGACCGGCAATGGCTGGAGCTGGTTTGGCGACGGCGTGGGCAACTACGGCCTCGATTACGCGATGCGCGCTTATGCTGCGGCGACCCAACCGGGCATCGGCACGAAGGACGATGAAGTGCGCGCGGTCGTCACGCAGGACAGCGAAGGTCATGCACTCAACGGCGCAAACCGCTACGTGATCCATTTCGCACCGAACCAGTTGCCGCCGGTGCGTGGCTTCTGGTCGATCACCGCTTACACGAAAGACGGTGCGTTAGGAGAAAGTGCGCCGGGCCGTCTGGCGGTCGGCGATCGCAATGGCGCGCGCCGCAATCGCGATGGTTCGCTCGACGTGACAGTGTCGTCGGCGCGCGGCAAGGGCGGCAACTGGCTGCCGGCGCCGCGCACCGATCTGCAACTGGTGCTGCGTCTGTACGCGCCGAAGCCGCAAGCTACCGACGGCAGCTGGCAACCGCCGGCGGTTGTGCGTCAATGAATTGCGGCAATGAAGTTCGCCAATGAAGTTCGCCAATGAAGTGCGTCGGTGAAGTGCCTCAATGAAGTGCCTCAATGAAGTGCCTCAATGAAGTGCGACATGGAAATGCATTACTGATATGCGTCACGACTGTGACAGCAATACATGAGTGACGCATAAATTAGCGCATATCCGCCGCTTCCTGCCGGCGGATATGCGCTGCTGTAGCGTGCAACAATGTGTAAGCCACGGCTCACATTGCTATCCCGCGTAAGATTCACCACTTATACTGCCGCTTGCGGGATTTTCGTTTCGCGGCGGGCTTGCCGCCGCATTACCCAAGACCGAGCATGGCAAGCCTCAATAAAGCGTCACTCGCCTCTTCCATGCAGACCATGCGCGACGTCGCGCAGTCACGCCGCACCCGGCGTGTCATCGCGGGTCTGCTGATCTTCCTCGTATTGTTCGGTCTGCTGGGCTTTTTTGCGGCGCCGCCGTTGATTCGCCACATTGCCGAGCAGCAACTCAGCAAGCAACTTGACCGGCCCGCCACGATCGGCCGCATTGCGCTCAATCCGTACACGCTCAAACTCGAAGCCGATCGCGTGCATATCGGCGAGCGGGGCGGTGCGGGCGACTTCGTCGATATTTCGCGGCTCATCGTGCAGCCGTCATGGAGCTCGCTGTTTCGCGCGGCGCCGATCGTCGACGAAGTGCAACTCGACTCGCCGCGTTTTCATATCGTTCGCTATGATGCGCAGCGCTTCAATTTCACCGACCTGATCGAAAAGTTCTCGAAGCAGCCCGCCAAGCCCGATAACAAGCCAACGCTCTTTTCGGTGTCGAACATTCGCCTCGAAAACGGCCAGATCACGTTCGACGACAAGCTACTCGGCGTCACGCACGTGATCGATCAATGGAAGCTCGGCATTCCGTTCATCGCCACACTGCCTTCGAAAACCGACATCTTCGTCGAGCCGTTGCTCCGTGCACGCATTGACGGCAGTCCGCTCGCTATCGACGGCAAGACCAAGCCGTTTGCAGCGTCGCGCGAATCGGAAGTGTCGCTGCGCTTCGACGGGCTCGATGTGCCGCAACTGATCTCCTACGCGCCGACCAGGCTGCCGGTGATTGTGCAGAGCGGCAAGCTGTCCACCGATCTCAAGCTTAACTTCGTGATGGCCAACGATGCGCCTTCGTTGCGCGTGGCGGGCACGGTCGATTTGAACGATGTGGATATGCGCGATCGGGGCAACGCGCCATTTTTCGCCGTGCGCGCGGTGCACGTGGCTGCCGCGACGCTTGAGCCATTGAAGAGCCTGTATCACTTCGACGATATCCGCATCGACGCGCCCAGCGCCAATCTTGCGCGTGATAAGGAAGGCGTGTTAAGTGTCGAGCGGATATTCGCGGCTGCGCCTGCTGCGCCTGCTGCGGGCGCTTCGGCACCGGCGTCTGCTTCTGCACCGGCATCCGCGAAGGGCGCGTCGTCGTCCATGACGGCTCAAAACGCAGCGAGTGCACCTGTCGCGGCATCCGGTGCAAGCGCCACGGAAAAGGCCGCGCAGCCTCTGGATCTGTCGATCAAGCGTTTCGCGCTCAACGACGGCACCGTCAACGTTCACGACGAAGCCACCTCGCGTCCGGTCGATCTTGGCCTGCAAAAACTGGCCGTCACGCTGACCGATTTCTCGACGCTCGCGACTACCCCCGCGCACTACACGCTCAATACCGGCTTCAAGGACGCCGCCGGCTCGCTCGGCGTGGCTGGTGCGTTCGGCCTTGTCGCGAAGACCGCTAACGCAAAGCTCGATCTGAAGTCACTGCCCTTGCCGCTGCTGCAGCCGTACCTCGACACGGCGACGGCGGCGCAAGTGGTCGATGGCGCGCTGTCCGCCAACGCGAACATCGGGGCGAACTGGTCGAAGTCGCCAGCGGCAGTGATGGTCACCGATACGCAGCTGGATCTGCAATCGCTCAAACTCGCGGCGCGCGGCAGCAAGGAGCCGGTCGTCTCGCTCGCGCAAGGCCAGGTGACGGTTAAGCAGGTGGACGTGGCGGGACGCACGGCCGATATCACCGGTGTTGACACGACCGGCCTGGTGGTCAATGCGCAACGTCTGAAAGACGGCAGCATCGACCTCGCCGCGCTCGCCGGTCCGCATCAGGCCGAGCAGCAGCGCACGGCGATCCATGCGGTGAAGAAGGCGGAGGCGGAAGGGCCCGCGTGGCACTACAAGATCGGCGAACTCAACCTGAAAGACGCGACCGCCAATTTCACCGACAACACCACGCCGAATCCAGTGAAGCTGAGCGTGACGCCGTTGCAGTTGAAGGTGCAGCAGATCAGCGACGATTTGAGTAAGCCGCTGCCGATCGATCTGCAGGCGACGCTCAACAAGAAGGGCACGCTCGGCGTAAAAGGCGATGTCACGGCGACGCCGCTCAGGGTGGCCGTCAAGGTGAATGCGAGCCGCCTGGATGCGGCGGCCTTCGAACCGTACTTCGGCAGCAAGTTGAATGCGCTGATCGCGAGCGCGTTGCTCAACGCGAACGGCGATCTCGCGCTGAGTCAGGCGAAGGCGCTCAAAGCGACGTACCGCGGCGACGTAGCGCTCGTTGACGTGCGAATGATTGACAAGGCGACCTCGGACCCGTTCGCAGGATGGGGTTCGCTCGCGCTGACCAACCTGAAGGCCGACTACGACGAACACGGCACCGTGGTCGACGCGGGCCGCGTCACGTTCACGAAGTTCTATGGGCGTGTACTGCTCGACGCGCAAGGCAAGCTGAATCTCAAGGACGTGGTCGCGCATGAAAGCGGCGCCGCGCAATCGCTGACACGCGACAAGAGCGGTGGCCACGAGCCGGTGCCCTTGACGCCGCAGGCCGCATCGGCGCCCGAACTGGCTTCCGCGCCGGTAACGGCGTCGTCTGCTACGCCCGCCACGGTCACTGCCGCCACGCCGCCGCAAAGCCCCGTCAAACTGCACTTCGGCCAACTGGTGCTGCAACAGGGCCGCGTGACGTACACCGACAACTTCATCAAGCCGAACTTCACGGCGAACCTGGTCGGCATTCAAGGCACGGTCGGCGCGTTCGGCACACAATCGACCACCTCCGCGCCCGTGGACATCGCCGCAAAGCTGGCCGCCAATGGACCGCTGTCGATTCGCGGCACGGTCAATCCGCTGATCGCGAAACCGGCGCTCGATCTGACTGCGAGCGCACACGATATCGAACTCACCAATCTCACGCCGTATTCGGCGAAATACGCCGGGTATCCGATCACCAAGGGCAAGCTGAACGTTGATCTGCACTACCAGCTCGATAACGATCAGTTGAACGCGAACAATCATATTTTCATCGATCAGCTCACGTTCGGCGATCACGTCGAGAACGATACGGCGACCAAGCTGCCGGTGCGTCTCGCGATCTCGCTGCTGAAAAATTCGCGTGGTGAAATCGACGTGAACCTTCCGGTGTCGGGTTCGTTGTCGAATCCGGAGTTCAGCATTGGCGGGCTCATCTGGCATGCCGTGCTCAACCTCCTGGAGAAGGCTGTGACCGCGCCGTTCTCGCTGATCGCCAATGCATTCGGCGGCAGTGGCGAAGAAATGGGCTATGTCGAATTCGATCCGGGTTCGGCGACGCTTTCGGACGCTGCGGACAAGAAGCTCGACTCCATCGAGACAGCGCTGGCCGACAAGACGTCGATCCGTATCGATCTGATTGGCCGCGTCGATCCGGCGGTCGACGGGCCGGGCCTGCGTGCCCAATACGTCGAACGTGAGGTCAAGCAACAGAAGATCAAGGACGTGGTGGGCAATGGCGAGAGCGTCGATCTGTCAACCGTTACCGTGGATCCGAAGGAATACGACAAGTACTTGACCAAGGCCTACAAGGCAGCCGACTTCAAGAAACCACGCAATTTTGTCGGCTTGACCAAGAGCCTGCCCGACGACGAGATGAAGGCGGCGATGGCCGCCAATGCTCCGATCGACGACGCCAGCTTGCGTCAGCTTGCGCAGCAACGGGCGCAAGCGGTGCAGCAGTATTTCGAAGGCAAGATCGATAGCAGCCGTGTGTTTATAGTCGCGCCCAAGTTGAACGCAGATGGCATCAAGGACAAGGGTGCGACGACGCGGGTGGACTTCGGACTGAAGTGATGCGTTCAGGCGGCGCGCGTAGGCTTTTTCTTCAACACCGTCTGCTCGATCACGCGCGCGAGCGTGTCGAACGCCGGGCCGATCTTCTCGTTCGTCACGCAGGCGTATCCCAGCAATAGCCCACGTCGCGCGGGCGTCTCGCTGCTGTAGTAGGCGGCGAGCGGCCGCACGATCACGCCGGCATCGTAAGCGGCTGCCGTTACCGCGCGATCGTTCGCATGATCGGGCAGGCCGAGCACCAGATGCAGGCCGGCCTCGTCGCCCATCACCGGCAGTTCGTCGCCGAAACGCGCGGTGATCGCATCGATCAGAATCTGCCTGCGTTCTCCGTAAAGTGCGCGCATACGGCGAACATGTGAGGTGAGATGGCCGTCCATGATGAAGTCGGTCATCACCGCCTGCTGCATCAACTGCCCCTCGCGATATAGCTCGGCCACGCCCGTGCGGAACGTATCCACCAGATGCTCCGGTGCGATCATGTAGCCGATCCGCAAACCCGGAAACAGCATCTTCCCCAAACTCCCCACATAGATTACCTGGCCGGCGTCGTCGAGCCCTTGCAGCGACGCGAGCGGACGGCTGCCGTAGCGGAACTCGCTGTCGTAGTCGTCCTCGATGATCCAGACGTTGTGCTGGCGTGCGTATTCGAGCAACGTGCGGCGGCGCGCGAGACTCATCACCATGCCGAGCGGATATTGATGCGACGGCGTGACGAGCGCCAACCGCGGCGGCTGTTGCAGATCCTGCTCGCGCGGATTGAGGCCCTCGTCATCCACCGGCACCGGCACCAGCGTAATCCCTGACGATTGCAGCACGCTGCGCGCGCCCCAATAGCACGGCTCCTCCACCCACGCGCGATCGCCGACGTCGGTCAATAGACGCACGGCGAGATCGATCGACTGATGAATGCCCGTCGTGATGATGATCTGATCGGGCGTGCAATTCACCGAGCGCGCGACGCGCAGGTAATCGGACAGCGCGCGCCTTAAAGGCCGATAGCCGCCGCCCGGCGCATAGGTCAGCAGATCGGGATTGGCTTCCTTCCACAGCCTTGCCTGCAAACGGCTCCAGGTACGCGCCGGAAATTCGGCGACGTCGGGCACGCCAGGCATGAACGCGCCCCACTGTTTGGCGGAGACGCCGGCCTGATCGATGAGCCTGCGTCCGCGCGTGGAGAGATCGCGTAGATCGCGTTTGGGCGGTTTCGAGCCCTCGGCGGCTTGATCGGCACCGTCCGCATCGACGCTCGTCACCGCCGGCTTCTTGCGCGTATTCACTGCTGCCGTGTCCGGCCGCGTGTCGGCGACATAGGTGCCGCTGCCGGTGGTCGAGATCACGTAGCCTTCGGCGGTCAACTGATCGTAGACGTGCAGCACCGTATTGCGCGCGATACCGAGGTCCTCGGCGAGCGTGCGCGAACTGGGCAGCTTGGTGCCGGGCGGCAGCTGGCCGGTCAGGATCGCCTGCTGCATCAGCCGCAACGTCTGCCTGTAGACCGGTTCGGCGGCCGTGCGGTCGAGCCGCGCGGCGAGCCAATCCGACAAGATCACGGTGTCCAAGTGGTTCTATCCAGAATAATGAAATGGTTCCATATTGTAGAACCGTATGGGACTATAGTGAGCTACGCAAATGTTGCTATCCCTCCGTTTCGACGAGGGAGTCAGCCGGACCGCAGAGGAGACGAGGGCATGAAAACCGATGACGTGATCGTCAGCTTTCGAGGTGTGCGCAAGACTTACGACGGCGAAACGCTGGTCGTCAAACAACTCGATCTGGATATCTATCAGGGCGAATTCCTGACGCTGCTCGGACCGTCGGGATCAGGGAAAACCACGTGTCTGATGATGCTGGCGGGCTTCGAATTCCCCACCGGCGGCGAGATCTGGCTCGACGGCACCCTGCTCAATACCGTGCCGCCGCACAAGCGCAACATCGGCATGGTGTTTCAGAACTACGCGCTGTTTCCTCATCTGACGGTTGAGCAGAACGTCGCGTATCCGCTTACGGTGCGCAAGCTCTCGGCGCAAGAGCGCGCGCATCGCACGAATAACGCGCTGAAGATGGTGCGTATGGAGAGTTTCGCCAAGCGTTACCCGGCGCAGCTTTCCGGCGGTCAGCAGCAACGTATCGCGTTGGCGCGGGCGCTCGTGTTCGAGCCGAAGCTTGTGCTGATGGACGAGCCGCTCGGCGCACTCGACAAGCAGTTGCGCGAACACATGCAGTACGAACTTAAATCATTGCACGAGAAACTCGGCGTCACGTTCGTGTATGTCACGCACGACCAGGGCGAAGCGCTGACCATGTCCGACCGCGTCGCCGTGTTCGATAAAGGTATCGTGCAGCAACTCGATACCGTGGACCGTCTTTACGAATCGCCGTGCAATGAGTTCGTCGCGAACTTCATCGGCGACAGCAACAAGCTGCGCGGCACGATCGCGAACGTCGACGGCGAGTACTGCGAGTTTCATCTGATTGACGGCACGCGACTTACGGGACGTAATATCGGCGGCGCGCAGGCGGGCACGCCGGCGGTCGCGTGTATCCGGCCCGAGCGCATGAAGCTCGCTAACGGCGTGTCTCGGCCCGGCGCCAACGCGCTGAGCGGCGAGGCGCGCGGGCTGATTTATTTCGGCGACCACGTGCGTATGCGCTGTGGTCTGCCGGAACAGGACGAGTGCTTCGTGAAGGTGCCGCTCGGCACCGATGCACTCGAAACCTTCGCACCTGGCGCGCCCATCGCGCTTGAGTTTGCGCCCGAGCATCTGCGGGTGTTTGCAGGCGCGTGAAGTTGTTGGAGGCGTGGAGCGTAGGTCGTTCGACGCACGCCAAAGAGGCAGTTCACCTAAGCAGCACATAACAAGTCGCACTGTACTTAGCTTGAAGTACACCACCAAAGGAGAGCAACACACCATGAGCAAGATCGGGAAATCGCGCTGCGCCATCGCTGTCGGTGCTGTGGCGCTCGCGCTGGGCGCCGCGCAAGTCAATGCAGCCGAACTGACGGTCGTCAATTTCGGCGGTGCGAATGGCGACGCGCAAAAGGTCGCATTCAACCAGCCGTTCGAAACGCAAACCAGCAATAAAGTGACCGCCGTCGAATACAACGGTGAGCAGGCCAAAGTGAAGGCGATGGTCGAAGCGAAGCACGTGAATTGGGACGTGGTGGAAGTTGAGTCGGGTGACATCGGTCGCGGTTGCGATGAAGGTCTGTACGAGAAGCTCGACTGGTCGAAGATCGGCAAGAAGTCGGATCTGATTCCGGAAGCGCCGCAAACTTGTGGCGTCGGTTTCTTCGTATGGTCGACGGCACTCGCGTATAACGCCGACAAGCTGAAAACCGCGCCGACCGGCTGGGCCGACTTCTGGGACGTGAAGAAATTCCCGGGTAAGCGCGCGATGCGCAAGGGCGCGCGTTACAACCTCGAATTCGCACTGATGGCCGACGGCGTGCCGCCGAAGGACGTCTACAAGGTGCTCGCCACCAAGGAAGGTCAGGACCGTGCGTTCAAGAAGCTCGACGAGCTGAAGCCGAACATTCAGTGGTGGGAAGCGGGCGCGCAGCCGCCGCAGTTCCTGGTTGCGGGTGACGTGGTGATGTCGACTGCGTACAACGGCCGTATCGACGCCGCGCAGAAGGAAGGCAAGAACCTCAAGGTGGTATGGAACGGCAGCATTTACGACCTCGACTACTGGGCGATTCCGAAGGGCACGCCGAACAAGGCGCTGGCCGAGAAGTACATCGCGTATTCGATTTCGTCGAAGCCGCAGCAGGATTACGCGCACAACATCGCGTACGGTCCGGTGAACGTGGCGGCCATCAAGGCGCTCGATCCGAAGACGCTGTCCAATCTGCCGAACTCGCCGGCTAACGGCAAGAACGCCGTGCTGCAGAACCTCTCGTTCTGGACCGACCATGGCGATGAGCTGGAGCAACGTTTTTCGTCGTGGGCTTCGAAGTAATTAGCCGGGTGTGAGAAGGCGCGGCTTTTATGGTGAAGCCGCGCCGTATCAATGCAAGGAAACAAACGCAAACGCATGTCTTCGCGATGTGCGCGAGCGGCCGGATGCATGAGACCGGAGTAAGGGCTTTTGCAGGGGGCAGGAGTAAGCGCTATGGGGCTAGAGTAAGCGCTATTGGGCTAGGCGCTAAAGTGCTAACTTCTAGCCGACACGCTAACTCTACCCGACACGCTAACTCCTGCCGACAGCTGAAGCGCTAACTCAGGATCGAGGAGACGAGGTGTGACTACGATGACGATCGCCGCCGATTCGACGCCTGAGTCGAATGTTCGACTTAAGCGGGAACTAAAGGCAGCGGAGGCGAAGAAGCGCGCAATGGCGCTGCTGCTGATTGCGCCGCTCGCCATTTTTCTGCTGCTGATTTTTGTCGTGCCGATCGGCGCGCTATTGACGCGGGCGGCGCAGAATCCGGAGGTGGTGAACGCCCTGCCGCATACGCTCAATGCGTTGAGCGGTTGGGATCGCAAGGCGCTGCCACCCGATGCCGCGTACTCCGCGCTGGCCGTGGACTTGGCGGCGATTGCCGATAGCGATGGCATGGGCGCGCTGGCGCGACGGCTGAACGTGGAAATTCCAGGCTATCGCTCGCTGGTCGCAAAATCGGCTCACGCCATGCCGTTCGTCGACGACAACAGCAAGCCATTGACGCTCACGCCGGCCCAGATGCACGCGAAGTTCGTCGAACTCGACGAACGCTGGAACAACATCGCGTACTGGCAGGCGATCGCGAAGAATTCCGGTGCATATTCGCCGTTTTATCTGCTGGCCTCTTTGGACCACAAGCAGGATGGATTTGGTCACATCATCGAGACGGATCCGGACCAACAGATTTATCTTCACGTATTCAGCCGCACCTTTGTGATCGGCGCGGTCGTGACCATTTTCGCGCTGCTGCTCGGTTACCCGCTCGCTTACTGGATTTCGACGCTCTCCGATCGCCGCGCGAATCTGGTGATGATCCTCGTGCTGATTCCGTTCTGGACCTCGATCCTCGTACGTGTGGCTGCATGGATCGTGATTCTGCAAAGCGAAGGGCTGGTGAACAAGGCGCTGATCGCCAGCGGGCTTCTGCACGATCCGTTGTCGCTGCTGTTCAACCGCACGGGCGTGTACATCTCGATGACGCACATTCTGCTGCCGTTCATGATCCTGCCGCTGTATAGCGTGATGAAGTCGATCCCGCCGACCTATCAGCGCGCCGCGATCTCGCTTGGCAGTCATCCGTTCGCCGCGTTCTGGCGCGTGTATGTGCCGCAGACTTATCCGGGCATCGGCGCGGGTGCGTTGCTGGTGTTCATTCTGGCGATCGGCTACTACATCACGCCGGCCTTGCTCGGTGGACCGAACGATCAGATGGTCAGCTACTACGTCGCGTACTTCACCAACGTGACGATCAACTGGGGTATGGCGTGTGCGCTCGGCGGCTTGCTGCTCGCCGCGACGCTCGTGCTGTATGTCATCTACGGGCGCTTTACGCGTTCGTCCCTGAGCCTCGGCTGATCGCCTGAACGGAGCTTACTCGCGATGAAACTTGCCAAGCCCTTGTTTGCGCCGCATACGTCCTTGATTGAACGCGTGTGGTATTTCGCGTTGCGCGCGCTTGCCGTGCTGACGCTGCTGTATTTGATCCTGCCGGTGCTGGCGATTGTGCCGTTGTCGTTTTCTTCCAGCACGTTTCTGGTGTATCCGATTCCGGGCTGGTCGCTGCGCTGGTATGAGAACCTGATTGGCTCCGATGAATGGCGCATGGCGGCCAAAAACAGCTTTATCGTTGCGCCTTCGGCGACTGTCGTGGCGACGGTGCTCGGCACGTTGGCTGCGATCGGCCTGACCAAAGCGAATTTCCGCGGCAAGGCCCTACTGATGGCGGTTCTGATTTCGCCGATGATCGTGCCGGTGGTGGTGGTCGGCGTCGGCATGTATCTGTTTTTTGCGCCGCTTGGGCTGGCGAATACGTATATCGGGTTGATTCTTGCGCATGCGTCGCTCGGCGTGCCGTTTGTGGTGACGACGGTGGCGGCGACGTTGCAAGGCTTCAATTACAACCTGGTGCGTGCGAGTTTGTCGCTGGGTGCGAATCCTGTGAAGACGTTCTTCCGCATCACGTTGCCAGTGATTGCGCCGGGCGTGATTTCGGGCGCGCTGTTCGCGTTTGCTACCTCGTTTGACGAAGTGGTCGTGACGCTGTTCCTGGCTGGAGCGGATCAAACCACCCTGCCGCGTCAGATGTTCACCGGTATTCGCGAGAACATCAGCCCGACTATCGCGGCGTTGGCGACGATTTTGATCGTGTTTTCGACGTGTCTGTTGCTTGCGTTGGAATGGCTGCGGGGAAGGAATGCGGCACGGGCGGTGGCAGCGTAAGCGTCACGAGTTGAGCGGCAAGATTAAGGCGTCTGATGTTCTGCGTGGGGGAGACCGCGTTCTTCGCCACGATGCGCGTCATGTAGCAAGAAGCTCTGCTGCAGAGCCACGGCAACCCTTGCCAGCACGTCGTCCCAGTTGCCTCGCTGCGACTGGGTGAAGATGCGCAAGCTGGGATACCAGGGGCTGTCATCCCGACCGCACCCCCAGCGCCAGCAACCTGCGAAGCGGTTGAGCAACCAGACGCGTTTTCCCATCGCCGCAGCGAGATGCGCTACTGAGGTGTCGGCGGAGATGACTAAATCGAGGTTTTCTAACAGGGCTGCGGTGTCGGCAAAGTCGGTGAGCTCATCCGTCCAGTCAATTAGATGCCCGCGGCTTGCCTCACCGAGGCGCTTCGTCGGGTCATCAGTCTTTTGCAGGCTGACCCAGCGTACGTGCGGCAACGCTAGCAGCGGCGCGATTTGCGCGGGACTCAGACTGCGTAGCCGGTCAACATCTATGCCTGAATGACCGCCCGCCCAAACTATGCCGACGCGCGGCAATCCGGGATTCGGCAGGGCGGTGAGTCGCGCGCGCCACTCGCCGGCGCGGTCAGCGTCGGCGAACAGATAGGGGATGGTGGCTGGAACATTGTGGAATCGAGTGCCGAACGCCATTGGCAATGACATCAGAGGGCAGTACCAGTCCCAGTCGCTCAGATCCTCAGGTAATGCATCGATCAGCACGAGACCCGGCCAGCGGGAAGAAAATGATCGTTCGTAGAGACGCTGCAAGGAGGAAGGGCAAACATAGGCTACTTGCGAAAATCGTTCGAGCGCCAGTGGGAGATAACGCACAAACTGGAGGCTGTCACCGTACCCTTGTTCGTGAATGATGAGCAGGCGCGTGTTCCGTGCGGATTTTCTGTGCTCAACATCTGTTATTTCCGGGCTCTCGCCCTTCCATTGCGGCAACGGTAACTGTGGCCGTGCGGCTTGCGGGATCCCATTGGAGTCCTCGAAACTGGCCCAGCGATCTTCGAAGAACGGCCACGCCTCTTCATAGCGCTCTGCCGCAAGCAGGATATGGCCAAGATTGCTGCGGGCGCTGAGGTTGTCAGGAGCGAGTGCGATAGCGCAACGGAAGCGCCGCTCCGCCTCGTCAAGTGCGCCCAATGCCTTTGAGATGAGGCCCAGGTTGTTGTGTGCTGCCGAGTTGCCTGGGTCGAGTTCGAGCGCCCGGCGATAGCTGATGGCCGACTCCTCAATGCGATCCTGGTACTGCAGCGCCAACGCCTGGTTGTAGTGGAGTACCGGCAAGTCTGGCTGTAGCGCCAAACCTCGCGAGGCACTTTGAGCTGAACGGGCAAACGCGCGCAATCTGCACTGAATCACAGCCAGGGTGTTGTAGAAGACGGGATCGGGTCGGGCCTCGATCGCACGCTCAACCCACTCTGACGCAGCCTCGGTATGGCCTGATGCCAGCGTGACGAGGCCGCCTAAATGCAGGGAGTCGGCGTGACTTGGGTGTTGGCTCAGGATCAGATTGAGGATTGTCGCCGCAGTGTCGAAGTGTCCGGCATTGTGGGCTTGCAAGGCCTCGTTGTATAAGGTCGCAACGTCGTCGGACGACGCGTGAGCGAGAGTTTTCATGATTGGGAACGTCGGTTCGGCGCTTCGAACTTGAATGAGAGGTAGGCGCTCCCCTCGTTTGCGCTGACACGCCATCACGCGGGAGGGTAAGCAAGCTTCAATTTTGTAGGCAGCTGAACGGATAGTCTTTAGGACCTTTCCGAGATACGCGACGTATTATGGCTACGCTCAGGGCGATTGCATGAAGCTCATAGGCCCAGCAGGCTGGCACGATATGGATCGTTGGCGCGAGCCTTGAGGCGGCGTATCTTCAGTCCTGCTTTTGTGTTTGTATCGAACTTGAGCAGCGGTGCGCACCCCGAAATGCGACGGATCTGACTGCCATGACCGTGCGGATATCGGAGCCCTACGGCGCGGCCGATACCTGCCATCCCCCACCCAGCGACTGAAACAACGCAGCAGTATCGGCAAACCGGTCGGCCTGTGCGCGGGTCCGGTCGAGCGCGGTTTGCAACACCTGGCGCTGCGTATCGAGCAGGCTGAACTGACTGACGCCGCCCGCCGAATACTGCGCTTGTGCGATAAGCAGACTCGCTTGCGCCTGCTGCGCGGCCTCGTCGCGAGCCTGCAGTTCGTGCGCATCGTCCTGTAGCGCTGTCAGCGTGTCAGCAACCTGCTGCAGCGCCTGCAGCACCGTCTGCTGATAATCAGCTAGAGCCGCATCATAAGCCGCTTGCGCGGAGCGCTTCTTTGCGCGCAGTTCGCCGCCGCGGAAAATCGGTTGGGTGAGATTCAGGCCGAAATTCCAGATATTCAGCCCGCTGACCACGTCCTGAATGTTCGTGCGTTCCGAACCGATCCCAGCCGAAATGGAAAATTGCGGAAACAGGTTCGCCGTTGCCACGCCGACATTCGCGCTCGCTTGATGTAACAACGCCTCCGATGCGCGGATATCAGGCCGTTCGCGCGCGAGCGTCGATGGCAATGTGAGCGGCAACGTATCCGGCAGATGCAGCGAATCGAGCGTCAGGTCTGCGAAGTCCGCCTTCGAGGGCGGCATGCCACGCAGGATAGCGAGTTGGTGGTCGGTCTGCGCAAGTTGTGTCGCGAGTGGCGGCAACGACGCACGGGTCTGCGCGAGCAGCGTGCGCTGGCTGCGCACATCGAGTTGCGAGACGCCGCCTGCTGCGAACCGCCCCTCGGTGATCTTGAGTTGCTGCGCCTGGGTGTCCGCGAGGCGCTGCGTCAAGGCGATCTGCTGCTTTAAAGACGCGCGCCGAACCACAGTCGAAACCACATTGCCGGCGAGCGAGAGCCGCGCCGCTTCGAACTCGAACGACTGATAGTCGACTTGCGCCATGAGCGCTTCCAACGCCCGGCGATTGCCGCCGAAAATATCGAGCGCGTAGGACACGCTCACCGACGCGTTGTAAAGCGTAAACGGCCCCTGGTTGGGCACATTCGGAATGCCGAACGCCGCGATATCGACCCGCTGCCGCACGCCGGATACGGTCGCGTCGACAGCGGGGAATGCGGTCGCGCCGAATTGCGCGTTGTAGTTTTCGCGTGCCTCGATCAGCTTCGCGCGGGCTTGCGTGAGCGTGGGGCTTTGTTGCAGGGCCTGCTCGACGAGACGATTGAGCGCATCGGACTGAAACTGCTTCCACCACATCGGTGTCGCATGCTCAGCCGCGACAAATGTCTGCGATGCGCCAGCCACACCGCTGGCCGTGACGGTCCTGGCGGGTTGCGCTTCATGTGTATAGGTTTGCGTGTCAGGCGCCGCCGGCGGCTGAAAATCCGGCCCCACCGCGCAACCGCACAGCGCGACGACGGACAAGTAAGCGAGCGGCTTCATCGATCGATCCTCCTAGTCGAGCGTGCGCCGGTAGAAACGCAGCGCGACGCCCATCACGACGACCATGAACAGCGCCACGGGCCACACCGACGGCCACAGGTCGGCCCAGTCGTTTCCTTTGAGCAGGATGCCGCGAACCAGCCTGTTGAAATAGGTGAGCGGCAGCAGATTGCCGATGAATTGCGCCCAGCGTGGCATGCCCGCGAACGGGAACATGAAACCGGATAGCAACAGACTCGGCAGAAAATAGAACACGGTCAGTTGCATCGCCTGCAACTGATTCTGCGCAATCGACGAAAGCGTGATGCCGACCGTCAGATTCGCCGCGATAAACAGCAACGCAGCCAGATAGATTGCCAACAGGCTGCCGGCAAATGGCACCCCAAACACGAAGCGCGCCGCGGTCAGAATGATCGATGCCTGCACCAGCCCGATCATCACGTAAGGCACGATTTTGCCGGTCATTACTTCGATCGGTAGCACGGGCGTGGCGAGCAGGTTTTCCATCGTGCCGCGCTCGCGCTCGCGGGTGATGGCGAGGCCGGTCATCATCACCATCGTCATCGTCAGGATCACGCCCATCAGACCCGGCACGACGTTGTATTGCGTGATGCCTTCGGGGTTGTAGAGGCGGTGCACCTGGACGTCGAAAGCGGCCGGGGAGCCGTTCAGATGGGCGAGCGGCCCGGTGATGTCCTTGTCCGCGACTGGTTGCACAAGGCCTGGCAGCGCGGCGAGCGCGGTGTTCGTCGCGGTGGGGTCGGTGGCATCGGCTTCGACCAGCAGCGAAGGACGTTCACCGCGCAGCAGACGCTTCGAAAAATCCACCGGCACCGACAACACGAACTGCACCCGGCCTTGGGCAAGAGCGCGGCGGCCAGCCTCCTCGTTGGGCAAGGATTCGACGATGTCGAAATAAGCGGAGTTTTTCATCGCGGCGATGAAGCTGCGCGAAAACGTGTTGTCGTCGCCGATGATGACAGCCGTCGGCAGATGCTTCGGGTCGGTATTGATCGCGAAGCCGAACAGCGTGAGCTGAATGACCGGCAGGCCGACGATCATCGCGAACGTGATGCGGTCGCGCTTTAACTGCAGAAATTCTTTGAGCACGATGCTCCACCAGCGCGACAGCGAAAACAGGACGCGCGTGCTCACGGTTGCGCCCCGTAGTTGTCGGTGGAGTGGCCCATCAGGTAGATGAACACGTCTTCAAGCCGGGTTTCGATGCGCTCGGCGCGCAGCGCAGTGCCCTCGGTCGCGCGCCTGACCGCAGCTTCGAGCGCGGCATGGTCGATGCCGCTGACGTGCAGCGCCGAGCCGAATACGACGGTCTGATCGACGCCAGGTGTCTTGCGCAATTGTTCCGACAGTTTGCTCAGGTGCTCGCCGTAGATGGTCCAGGTCGCGAGATTCTGCGATTCGATCACGTCCTTCGAAGTGCCTTGCGCAAGCAGCTTCCCGTACGCGATGTACGCGAGCTTATGGCAGCGCTCGGCTTCATCCATGTAATGCGTGCTGACCAGTACCGAAATGCCGCGCGCGGCGAGGCGATGCAATTCCTCCCAGAATTCACGGCGTGCGTTCGGATCGACGCCTGCAGTCGGTTCGTCGAGTAACAGGAGCTGAGGCTCGTGCAGCATGCAGGCTGCAAGCGCGAGCCGCTGCTTCCAGCCGCCGGACAACGCACCGGTCAGCTGATCAGCACGACTTTGCAGACCCAGCGATTCGAGCGAGCGGTCAACCGCCTCGCGCCGGTTCGCCATCTGATAGATACGGGCGACGAAGTCGAGGTTCTCGCGAATCGTCAGGTCGTCCCAATACGAGAAGCGTTGCGTCATATAGCCGACGTTGCGTTTGATCTGTGCGCTCTCGCGCACGATGTCGTAACCGAGACAGGTGCCGCTGCCCGAATCCGGTGTGAGCAGTCCGCACATCAATCGGATCGAGGTGGTCTTGCCGCTGCCGTTCGGCCCGAGAAAGCCGAAAATCTCGCCGTGCGCGACCTGCAATGTCACGTCGTTCACGACATGTTTATCGCCGAAGTGCTTGTTGAGCTTGTGCACGTCGATCGCGTATTGCGCATATTGCGGCGCGGGCGGTTTCATTGCAGGTTCACGGCAACGGGTTGGCCGGGGTGCAGCTTGACTGCGTCGGCGGCGGAAGAGCGGGCTTCGACCATGAACACCAGCTTCGCGCGGTTCTCATTGCTGTAGATCACCGGCGGTGTGTATTCGGCCTCGCTCGATATGTACGTGATTTTCGCTGGGACGTCGGCGCTGCAACCGTCGCAATGAATGGAAAGCGCCCGGCCTGGCGCGAGCTTGCCGACCACGGTCTCCGGTACGAAGAAGCGCACTTTCACGTTCTGCGGTGGCAGCATCTGTACGACCGGATTTCCCGCCTGTACCCACTCGCCGACGCGATACAGCGTGTCGTAGACGAGTCCTGCCGCCGGTGCGTTGACGCGCTTCTGGTCGAGCTTCCATTGCGCCTGGGCGACGGCGGCCTGGGCGGCTTCGACTTGCGCGCTCTGCGCAGTGATTTGCTGCGAACGGCCGGGGAGCTGCGCGACGTCGACCTGGTTGCTCAGTTCCCGCACTTGCGCGGCGGTGGCGTCTGCGTTGGCGCGCGAATCGTCGAGTTGTGCTTTCGGGATGCCACCCGCGCGGTACTGCGCTTCATCGCGCGTGAGTTGCAGCGCTGCCTTGCGCGCATTGGCGACCGCTTGCGCGAGTTGCGCTTTGGTGACGTTCACTTCTGGACGGCGCTTGCCGGTTTGGATATCGGCTAGCTGTGCGCGTGCCGCGGCGAGTTGCCGTTGGGCCTGCTGCAAAGCGGCGGTTTCGTCGACAGATTCGAGCGTGAATACCGGTGCGCTTGCGTCGACGGTCTGTCCTCGTGCGACCGTCAACTGCGTGAGCTTGCCGGATTGCGACGAGCCGAGATACACGAACTCGCCCTCGATATAGCCCTGATAGACGTTGTTGTCGCGATGCGAACAGGCTGCGAGGGCCGTCGCCGTGAACAGCAGATAAACGCAGGCGCTGCAAGGACGACTCATGACTGGCTCCCGGTGTCTTTGCGGTTGCGGCGTACTGGTGAAGGCTTCGGCTTCGGCTGTTGTGCCTGCGCTCGCGATTGTGCTTGTGTTTGTGTATGCACTCGCACCGATGCCATATGTGGCGCTGGCTGCATGCCGCCGATCAGCAGTGTGGTCACATGCCGACGCAACGCATCACGCTCTATGACGGGCAGGCCACGCGCGCTTTGCCAGATCTTCGCCGTGGCGAGCGGCAGCATCACGAGCGCCAGAATTGAGTTGAATAGCAACATCGCTTCCAGGTCGCCATTGACTGTGCCGTCCTGCTGAGCGTGTGAAACGCGGCTGCTGAAGCGCTTGATGTTGTCGAACGGGATGCGCTGGATCATTCGTTCACGCAGCAGGCCACCTTCGTTGACGATCTCCCGCAGCCAGAGTGGCGGCAACCACGGCATGCGGTCCGTCACGTCAAACAGGCGCGCGACGAATTCGTGCACAAGTGCGAAGGGATCGCTCACGGCGTCTTCAACGGCCGGGCGCCAGACGAATTTCGCCGCAGGGGCGAGCCGCTCGTCAGCCACTGCGTCGAGCAGCTTTTCGCGATTCGTGAAGTAGTAATGGACCAGTGCCGACGTGACGCCCGCTTCGCTCGCGATCTGCGCGACCGTCGTGGCCGCGATGCCGCGTTCGGAAAAAAGCCGCGTCGCGGTATCGAGCAGATGTTCGCGCGCATCGAAGTCCCCGACGGCCGGGCGGCGGCCGAGTGGCTTCGCGGGTGAGCGCCTCGAGTTCATCAATTCAGATTAATTGATGAGTTAGTTAAATTCAAGAAGGGCGTTGCCGTATGCGGTCCGCATTATCGACGGCCTGTCCGTCTGACAGAACTCTAGGAATCTTCCCATTCCATGCCGCTTTGCGTCTGTTCATACTCAAAACTTCTTAAAAGTGAATGCGTTCTTCGCAAGGATTTCATGAAATTTCAGTTAACGCTGCTGGCATGTGCGCTGGCTTTGTCGGGTTGCGCGGGGCAGGCCGCACGAGACCGACTCGGTATCGAAGACCCGACCGTTCTGAAGACTGGCATCGGCGTGGCACAAGACGCGGCCGCTGGCGCGCCGACGCCTCAATGGTTTAGCACCTATGCGCCAATCACAAGCGGTGGCGAGGCGCTTGCCGGCCTGCAACAGCAGTTGGACAAATTGCCCGGTGACAAGAACAGTTATTTTCACGCAAAGGCTCAGTGCTGGATTAATGCCGGACAGGAGGAGTGGCGCGCCCGTGACCAATGGGGTTTCGTCCAGGAAGCCATCGGTCAGGCGGCGATGATCACGATCGGCCTGCAAAACGGCACGGCGTTGTCCGCTGCTAATCCGGAATTGCGCACGGTGTCGACGGTGCGTCCCGACTTGTGGAAGATCGTCAATGTGATCAAGAGCGATCCAGCCACGGCCCGTTGCCCGGAGGCACAACAGCCGCTCGCCTGTGCTGAGGTAGAACTGATCCATGCAGGACATTACGCATGGAGACGCAATTTCCCTGCCGCTGAGAAAGCGCTGCCCGGCATCCAAAGCGAATTGCAGAAATCGGCGGAAGCGGCGTTGCAATGCGCCAAGCCGCAGAAGGCCGAGCCGGCGGCTGTGCAAACGATCACGCTCAGAGCCGATTCGGCATTCCGCTTCGACAGCGGCGACGAAACCGGCATGCTGCCGGGCGGCAAGGCGCAACTCGACGAAGTGGTCGCGGGTTTGCAGCAGGTGAAGGGCATTCGCCAGTTACACATCAACGGTTACACCGACCGCCTTGGCAGCGACGCGTACAACCAGAAGCTCTCGTTGCAGCGTGCGCAAACTGTGCGGGAATATCTGCGCAACCGCGGCGTGACGTTGCCAATAACGGCGCAGGGGCACGGTAAGGCAAATCCGCTGGCGGAATGCTCGCAGACGAAGCGCGATGAACTGGTGCAATGCCTGGCGCCGAACCGGCGTGTCGAGATCGATTTCGTGCGCGATCAGGGCTAATCCGGCGATTGACGCGCCATTATCGTTTTCAATCCCAAGCGTACTCTCATCAAATCAACCTGTCCGCGTACTGTGATTGACAGGTATTTGTAAACTCATTAGGAAGACAAAATAATGACTACTATCTTGATCGTGGACGATCATCCCGCGTTGCGGCTGGTGATCAAGACTCATCTTTCACAACTGCTCGGCATCACTGAAATTATCGAAACCGATAATGGACAGACCGCAGTCGAGTTGGCCCGGCAGCACACGCCGGATCTCGCTATTCTCGACCTCGATATTCCGCGTATCAACGGGCTCGATGTGATTCCTCGTTTAAAGCTGGTGCATCCTTCGATTCGCGTGCTCGTTCTGTCAGGTCACGATCCGTCGACCTTCGCGCCGCGCGCGATGCGTACGGGCGCGCAGGGTTTCGTCGGCAAGTCGCAGGACATGAAGGAGATCTTGCGCGGCGTCGAGGCCGTGCTGGCGGGGTACACCGTTTTTCCTATGTCGGCAGGTGGCGCCGGCGTGGGGGCGTCCGTAGCCAGCGAAGAAGAGAAGCTCAAGTTGTTGTCCGATAAGGAACTCGTCATCCTGCAAATGCTGGCCAAGGGTATGTCGAACAAGACTATTGGCGACTCGCTCTTCATTAGCGACAAAACGGTGAGTACATACAAGAGCCGCATCCAGGAAAAGCTGGGGCTATCTTCGTTGGCGGCGCTGATTGAATTTGCGGCGTTGCAAAGACTGATCGACTGAGTTTCGCAGGCTATGAACATGATGAGCCTGTTTGGTTCTCCGGTGGGCGCGCAGGGTCGCGCTCGCCGCTTCTCTCCCTCAGCACGTACGGCATCGATCCGCTACGCGACCGTGTTGGGTAGTCTCTTCGCATTCACGCTATTGTGCATCGTGTCGGTGCGCGCCAATGCGGCGCCGTTAGCGGAAGCAAGCTCGCTCGCCGGCAATCCGCGCCCGGTTGCCGCGCTGGCAGCGCGCGGCCCGGTGGGTGACGCCCAAGCGGGTGGCGGCGCTTATGTTCGTGGGCAAGTCGTCGATGTCCATGCCGTTGGTGCCGCGCCGGCCAGTGAAAACAGTTCCTCGCAGGACGGGTTCGCTGTTGCCGAACACAGCTCCGCTCCGGCATGGCCTGCGCTGTTTGCGGTGCTAGTTGCCCTCACGGGTCTGGTGATTGTCGCGTTGGGCGGTTGGTGCCGGGCGCGCGCTGGGCTAAAGCTCACCTCCAGGAAACTACAGGTTATCGAAAGTGACTGGCAACGCCGGCATACCGCGGCCGAAGCACGGGAGCAGGCCGCGCGCATCGCTGCAGGCATGCAGGCGACCGCCGCTGCGAAGCAGGAGCGTGACCGTATCCTGAGAACCATGCGTCATTTTGTTGGCGGGCCATTGTCCGCGCTAGCCGGTCTGTTGGACGGACTCGACACAGCTTCGCTGACGCCCGTTCAGAGAGCCTTGGCAGGCAAGATCCAATCAGCAGTGCGGACATGCGTTCGCGCGCTGGAGGACATGCTGTCGCCCTCCCCAATTGAACCGCATGCGATCGTGCTCGACGAAGATTCGACGGATTTCCGCGAATTGATTGATGGCGTCGTCGCATTGTTTTCACCCGCCGCAGCGCAACGGGGTCTGCTTCTGAGCGTGAGCATCGACCAGTCGGTGGCCGCGCGCGTCCTCACCGACAGCGCGCGGCTGGGTCAGATAGTCTTCCATTTGCTGAGCAAGGCTGTGCGGGCGACCGAGCACGGACAGATCACTATCGCCGTGCGAGCACAACCGCTGAACGCCGGTTCGCAGCGCATTTTCATCAGCGTGAGGGATGTCGGTGCGAAGGCTGCACCTTCGGCGCAGCCGCAGCTTCCCGGGTTATTTGTCACCGGCGAACCGATGGGCGACGAGTCTCACAGCGACGGTGATGCCGGGTTCGCACTATGCCGGCTGCTTACGCAGCGCATGGGCGGCGAACTCACAGTTGAGGTTCAGCCGGGTCTCGGTACATGCGCGACGTTCGCTGCGCCGTTCCCTATCGAGTCCCTGCGGCCGTTCGTCGAACCTGCCAACGGCAATGCCCTGGCGATCACCGCGCGGTTGGCGGGGGCGGCGCCGGGCGGTCAAGCCGAATCATTCGACCGAAGCTATCTTGGCGCGCTATCAGACGAGGGCATCGATTTGCATACGTTTATAGCGGGCTGGCGGCGTTCGATGCTCGACGACCTGGATAGATTGCGTAGCTTGCGCGACGGGCGTGACCGGCTTGACCTCGCTGGTTTGCGCGCCACGCTGCACCGGCTCAGCGGTGCGGTGGGACTGGTCGGCGCATCGAGTTTGATGGATGCATTGCGGCAAGTCAGCGCCGCCAGGACGGAACCGGAAACAGACGCGATTGACGCGCTTTTGAAGCGCGCCGAGGCGTTGATGATGCAACTTGACGACCAGGCGATCGACCCGCATCGGAGCAAGCTGTCATGACTCGACCGCTAGCCTTGATCGAGGGCGATCTGACGATACCGCTGCCACGGCCGTTCGACGGTCTGCCGCCGCCGTTTGGCGCGCACCGGCGCATGCTGCGCGAGGCCGTACAAAAGGCCGTGGAGCAAGTTGCCAGGCCGGCACGAGCTCCGCGGTTTCCGCCGGGCGTGACGCACATTCTGTCCTACAGGGCGTCGCCACAACGCGTGGATACCACGCGGTGGGACGCATCAATGGCGGAGGCGAGGCGCTATCTGGAAATGAGCAGTACCCGCCCGCGCTCTTCGCGCTCGGATCACCTGCTCGCGGCGTCGATTTTCGCTGGTTGCACCATCGCGCTGACATGGTTGCTCGTAACGTGCTCCATGAAGGAAGCGGAGAAGGCAAAGCCGCCGGCTGTCGCGTCTGCGGTTCAGTCGTCCGCCAAGGCCACCGATTCGCCACTCGATCATTCGCAACAGCCTGTTGAACCGGCCGTTGATGCGACGCGGGCGGCGGCGCTGGCAAGCACACCCGCGCCGCTGCAGACCATCGCGTCCATTGGGAGCGCCGCTCCAGCTACTCCGGCGCGCTATGTCGAGCCAGTAGCGGTGCCAACGAACCCAATCGCGCAGGCCGGATCTTTGCCGGATGCTCCGAAGCAGTCCGTGTCCTTGTCTCAGGCTGAGCCAAGGCCGACTGCTGCGCCATCTCCGGTTATTCAAAAGCAGGCCGCGTCGTTGCCTCAAGTTACGCTGAAGCAAAGCACGCAAATTGCCGCCCGTGACGACAACTCAAAGGCACCGGTCAAGGGTGCGAGCAGAACCAGGATGGCACGCCTGACGGAGGCTCACGTGAGTGGGCGTCTGGCGCTGAGCCGCACGGTCCGTCCGGCGGCACAGCCCACCGTATCGACGCAGCCCGAATGGAGCGCCCGTCCGTCGCATGATGACGGCTCGGTCGATCAGGCGCCGTGGCTGGGTTGGGCCTCGCAGCAGCACCGCACCCCCCCGGCGATGCGCGCGACCGTGCCTGCTGACAACAACTGGAATGACCGTATGACCCAGCGCCGGATCACCGACGATCCAGCGGCCTTCCACACCGGTGGAAGCGGAAAGTAGTCTCGTGTACGGAACAACAACCATGGATTTACCTTCGCATGAATGCCCAGACTGAACGCATTGCCAAAACGTACGACGATTTACCCTATATATCGGGGTGCTACCCAGAGAGCGCCCCCGAGCACCTCCGGGCCGTTGCCTATCTGTTCGGGCTCGACGTTCCACCGTTGCAAAAGGCGCGTGTGCTGGAGCTCGGCTGCGCCGCCGGCGGCAACATCATTCCCTTTGCGACTCGCTATCCGCGGGCCACGGTGGTCGGGGTGGATCTCTCCGTTGTGCAGATCGAGGCTGGCCGGCGTGCGATCGAGACGCTTGGGCTGAGCAACATCGCGCTGAGGCAGGGGAGCATTGCGGATCTCGACGCAAGCCTTGGGCAATTCGACTACATCATTTGCCACGGAGTTTACAGTTGGGTCCCAGACGACGTCCGCGAAGCCATTCTGCGTGTTGCGAACGAATGTTTGAGCCCGGAAGGCATTGCCTACATCAGCTACAACACCTATCCCGGCTGGAAGGCGAAGGAAGTGGTGCGTGACGCCATGATGCTGCGCGGCGGCGGTCGTGCTTCGCCCGAAGAGGGACTGGCTTACGCGCGCGGCATGATTGATTTCCTGCATGACACGGCGCAGCCCGGCAGCCTGCTGAAAAAGATCATGGATGACAACATCCAGATGGTCCGTCATGGCGATGCCAGCTACCTCAATCATGAGTATCTTGAGGTATGCAACAGTCCCTGCTACTTCCGCGAGTTTCTTGCGAGGGCGGAACGCCGTGGTCTGAGCTACCTGGCCGAGGCGGAGATCGGGAGGGTGTTTGCCGGCAACCACGGACGGCATACTGCGGAATTGTTGCTGAAGGAGTGTGCCGGCGAACAGGTGGTACTTGAGCAATTGATGGATTTCCTCAATAACCGGACCTTCCGCCAGACTTTGCTGGTTCATGATAAACGCGCTGAACAGATACGCTATGGATTCGACCTAAAGCGGCTCGTCGGCCTCCACCTCGCCGGCCGCTACGCGCGCCAGCCGGATGGCGACGGTCGTTGGCAGGACGTTCGTAGCGGTCGGACTATCGCTACCGGGCCGGACACTCAGCAGGTGATCGATGCGCTCAACGAGGCATGGCCTGCAACGGTCGCTGTCGAGGAACTGGTGCGGTGGGTGACAAGCGTTTCCGGGCAAGCGGGTGAGGAGATCGAATCCAGGGTGCCGGATTTCGTTCGGAGCCTGGTTATCCGTAACGCCGTGCAGTTTCGGCTAGAGCCTGTAATCGCGCCGCCTCGTCCGATCGCGCACCCGGAGGCGCCGTCAGTGTTGCGTCGGCTTGCTGAGCTGCGCGCCGGCGGCGAGGCGTCACTGACGCTGTTTACTGCGTGGCACGAATGTGTGGTGACACTTGGGCCGGTCGAGCAAAAGCTCTTGCCCCTCTGCTGGACGGTAGCCGCAATCTTGACGCGCTGGCGGAGATCATCGGCCGTGGCGTGGCAAACGGCGAGCTGCATTTCAAGCGCGATGGAGAGGTATTGACGCAGCCTGCGGAGATCGCCGCAGCGATCGAAGAAAACGTCCGGCGCGCTGTGCAATGGTTTGCCGATAGCGCGATGCTTGCGGCACGCAGCGAAACTGCGTCTGCCGGCAAGCCGGCTTCGAAACAGCGTGTCCGAAAGGAACCCTAACAGAGGGCGATTGCATGAAATGTTACGGAAGGTTCCGGGATCGTTGTAAGGCGCGGTGTGGCGCAGGACATCGCCTCGCGCTGGCCCGCCGCGCCAGTTTGCTTGGCCTGTGAGCTTCTTGCAATCGCCCCGTGCGTGTGCAAAGCGCTCGGTGCCTTTGGGAATCGTCTCATAGTCGACGACAAAAGCGAGACCTACTATCTAATCCCTTGCAGCGGTCTGCTTGTAGGGCTCCGCGCAGAACGACACAATTCAATCTTGGAAGAAATATCTATGCTGGACATCAACGCTGCCGTCGAGGAATGGCTCACCGACCATGCACGCCGCGGTTGTAATCCCCAGTCCATGTTTGATGCCATGCTCAAGGAAGGCTTTGAACCGGACATGGCGGGTGGCGCTATTAGCGCAACTTTCCAAGGCATCCGGTCAAAAGATCCGCTTCCGATGGGTGTGGAAGCCACTCGGCCAGGCGAATATCAATACGACGCATGCCCAGTCTCAACGGACAACGTCATTCGCGCCTTCGACCGTGACGTCACCGTGTCGATGCGCTGCGAACGTCCACAAATCATCGCATTTGACAACGTTCTTTCCGCAGAGGAGTGCGACGAGGTGATTGAGCGCTCGCGACCTCGCCTCAAACGTTCGGTCACTGGCGCTGGTGTCTACAACAGCATTCGCACTAGCGACACCGCTGTGTTCCGCCCCGGCGAAGATGCATTCATCCAGCGCCTGGAGCAGCGTTTCGCCAGCCTGATGAATTGGCCCGTGGAGAATGGTGAGCCCTTGCAAGTCCAGCGCTACAAGGTCACGGGCGAATATAAGCAGCATCACGACTACTACTCGCCACAACAACCGGGTGCGATAGCTCGCGGTAAAGATGGCGGCCAACGCGTTGCGACGCTGATCGTCTACCTAAACGATGTGCCCCAAGGAGGCGCCACTCAATTTCCTCTACTGGGACTATCGGTTGCCGCAAAGCGAGGCGGAGCGTTATATTTCCGCTATATGAACGGGCTGCGGCAACTGGATGCGTTGACCTTGCATGCGGGGGCGCCAGTACTGGCCGGAGAGAAGTGGATCGTAACAAAGTGGGTCACTGAGCGACCGCTGGAAAGTCGCGCGAGGCGCTAACGAGTGAGCGTCAATCAGCAGCGTAGTTGAGGCTAGGCCGCTTATCCGCCACCTTCACACCCCCATGCCTAATCCAGCAAGGGCGAGTCGTGATTAACCAAGCCCACACCGACCGCGGCAGCAAATAAAAAAAGCCCGGCCAAAAAGCCGGGCTCTCAAATCGGCTGCGTCCTTCCACAAGGACGCAGCACCTGCAAAACAGCTTGCAGTTACCGCATACGTTACCAGATACCTTAAGCAGCCAGCAGCGAACGCAACACGAACGGCAGAATCCCGCCGTGTTTGTAGTAGTCCACTTCGATCGGCGTATCGATACGCAGCAGAACCTGCACGCGCTTCTCCTTGCCGTCCTTGCCGCGAATCACCAGCGTCACTTCCTGTTGCGGCTTGAAGTCCGAACCCAGGCCTTCGATGTCGTACGTTTCCTCGCCGGTGATACCGAGCGATTGCACGCTATCCGAGCCCTTGAACTGCAGCGGCAGCACGCCCATACCCACCAGGTTCGAACGGTGAATCCGCTCGAAGCTGCGAGCAACCACAGCCTTCACGCCCAGCAGTTGCGTGCCCTTCGCAGCCCAGTCACGCGACGAGCCCGTGCCGTACTCTTCACCCGCGAACACAACCGTCGGCGTGCCCGCGTCGATGTACTTCATCGCTGCGTCATAGATCGACTCTTGTTCGCCGCTCGGCTGGTGAATCGTCAGGCCGCCTTCCACACGCGTGCCGTCTGCCTTCGCCGGGATCATCAGGTTCTTGATCCGGACGTTCGCGAACGTGCCGCGCATCATCACGTCGTGGTTGCCGCGGCGCGAGCCGTAGCTGTTGAAGTCGGCCTTTTGCACGCCGTTTGCCTTCAGCCACTTGCCTGCCGGCGAGTCTTCCTTGATCGAGCCAGCCGGGCTGATGTGGTCGGTCGTGACCGAGTCACCGAAAATGCCCAGTGCGCGTGCGTTCTTGACCGCAGCGATGCTGTCGGCCGGCGTCATCGAGAAGTCCTTGCCGAAGAACGGCGGCTCAGCGATGTAGGTCGACTTCGGCCAGTCGTAGACTTGACCTTCTTCGCCTTCGATCTTGCTCCACAGGTCGCCCTTCTTGGTCAGCGACGCGTAGTTCTTGCGGAACGCATCTGCGTCCAGCGCAAACTTGAGCAGGTCGTTGACTTCTTCGCTGGTCGGCCAAATGTCGCCCAGGTAGATGTCCTTGCCGCCCTTGCCCTTGCCGACCGGTTCGGTCATCAGGTCGCGCGTGATGTTGCCGGCGATCGCGTAAGCCACAACCAGCGGCGGCGAGGCCAGGAAGTTCGCGCGGATGTTCGGGTGAATACGCGCTTCGAAGTTACGGTTGCCCGACAGCACAGCTGCCGCAACGATGTCGTTCTTCGTGATCGCTTCGTTCAGTTCCGGCGTCAGATCGCCCGCGTTACCGATACAAGTCGTGCAACCGTAAGCGGCCAGCGTGAAACCGAGCTTGTCGAGGTACTTCATCAAGTCGGTCTTCGTCAGGTATTCCGTGACGATGCGCGATCCCGGCGCGAGCGAGGTCTTGATGTGCGGAGCGACCGTCAGGCCCGCTTCGACAGCCTTCTTCGCCAGCAAACCAGCAGCCAGCAGCACGCTCGGGTTCGACGTGTTCGTGCACGACGTAATCGCGGCGATCAGGATGTCGCCGTTCTTCACGTCGACGCCGTTGCTCGTCGTGTATTGCGCGTCCAGATCGGCTTCCTTCTTCGCAAAGCCGTTTTCTGCCACCGGCTTCGAGAACAGGTCGCTGAAGGTCGACTTCACCTGACCGATTTCGATACGGTCTTGCGGGCGCTTCGGACCTGCCAGCGACGGCGTCACCGTGCCGAGATCCAGCGTGACGACCTTGGTGTAGTCGATCTGGCCAGCCTTCGGAATACCGAACAGACCCTGCGCCTTGAAGTAGTTTTCGAAAGCGGAGATTTCTGCGTCGGTGCGGCCCGTGCCCTTGAAGTAGTCGATGGTTTTTTCGTCGACCGGGAAGAAGCCCATGGTTGCGCCGTATTCCGGCGCCATGTTGCCGATCGTCGCGCGATCCGGCAGCGACAGCGACTTCGTGCCTTCGCCGAAGAACTCGACGAACTTGCCGACAACCTTTTCCTTACGCAGCAGTTCGGTCACGGTCAGGACCAGGTCGGTCGCCGTCAGGCCTTCGCGCAGTTTGCCCTTCAGTTCGACGCCCACCACGTCCGGCGTCAGGAAGTACACCGGCTGGCCGAGCATGCCGGCTTCAGCTTCGATACCGCCCACGCCCCAGCCCACCACGCCGATACCGTTGATCATGGTGGTGTGGCTGTCGGTGCCGACCAGTGAATCCGGGTAGTACACGGTGTCCGTGCCTTCGGCCTTCTTGTGCACACCGCGTGCGAGGTATTCCAGGTTCACCTGGTGAACGATACCGACGCCCGGCGGCACGACCTTGAACGTGTCGAATGCCTGCATGCCCCACTTCATGAACTGGTAGCGCTCGTTGTTGCGCTGGAATTCCAGTTTCATGTTCAGGTCGAGCGCGTTCTTTTCGCGGAAGTGATCGATCTGCACCGAGTGGTCGACCACCAGATCGACCGGGACCAGCGGTTCGATTGACTTCGGATCCTTGCCCATGTGTTTCGCGACACCGCGCATTGCCGCGATGTCGGCGAGCAGCGGCACGCCGGTAAAGTCTTGCAGCACGACGCGCGACACGACGAACGGGATTTCGTCGACGCGCGCAGCGGTCGGCTTCCAGTTCGCGAGCTGCTCGATGTGTTCTTCGGCGATCTTCTTGCCGTCGTAGTTACGCAGCACCGATTCCAGCACGATACGGATCGAAACCGGCAGGCGGTCGATCTTGATGTTCAGTGCCTTGCCGAGTTGCGGCAGGGAGTAGAACTTGCCTTTGCCGGAACCGCTGTCGAATTCCTTGAGCGTTTTGTGGAGGTTGTGGGCCATGGTGTTTTCCTTGGTTTGATCGCGGAACTACAGTACTTAACTTGAACTAGATGACGTACAGATCGACGTATTCATTGACCGGCATGGCTTCGAGCCGTGCCTGATCCAGCGACACGTCGAGAATCGCCAGTTGTTGCTTGACCGGAAAGCGGCGCGCGAGGTTGGTCTTGAACTTCTCGACCAGCAACGGAATCCCGTCTTCGCGACGACGCTTATGACCGATCGGGTATTCGACTACAACTTCGTCGAACGTCGACCCGTCGTTGAATTCGATCGTCAGTGCATTGGCGATCGAACGCTTCTCAGGATCGTGGTAATCCTTCGTGAACTGCGCGTCTTCGACACATTCCATCCTGGCGCGCAGCACATCGATACGCGCGTCCTGCGCGATCGAATCTTCATAATCCATGGCCGTCAGACGGCCATGGATCAACGGCACGGCGATCATGTACTGAATGCAATGATCGCGGTCGGCCGGGTTGTTCAGGGGGCCTTTCTTGTCGATGATGCGGATCGCGGCTTCGTGCGTGCGGATCGTGATCTTCTTGATGTCTTCCACGCGTTTGCCTGCTGCGGCGAGTTGCGCGTGCAAAGTCATCGCCGCTTCCACCGCCGTCTGCGCATGGAATTCAGCCGGGAACGAGATCTTGAACAGCACGTTTTCCATCACGTACGAGCCGTATGGACGCTGGAACCAGAACGCGTTGCCGTTGAATAGCACGTCGTAGAAGCCCCACGTCTTCGCGGTCAGCACCGACGGATAGCCCATCTCGCCGGTCTTCGAAATCAGCGCGAGCCGCACGGCGCGCGACGTTGCATCGCCAGCGGCCCATGACTTGCGCGAGCCGGTATTCGGCGCGTGGCGGTACGTGCGCAACGCGTGCCCATCGACAAACGCCTGCGATACCGCGTTAATCAGTTCGTCGCGCGTCAAGCCGATCAACTGGCCGACCACCGCGGTCGACGCCAGCTTTACCAGCAGCACATGATCGAGCCCGACCTTGTTGAACGAGTTCTCGAGCGCGATACAGCCTTGAATTTCGTGCGCCTTGATCATGCCGATCAACACGTCTTTCATCGTCAGCGGCTGTTTGCCCGCCGCGATGGCACTGCGCGAGAGCCAGTCGGCCGTCGCCAGAATTCCGCCGAGGTTATCCGACGGGTGGCCCCATTCGGCAGCCAGCCATGTGTCGTTGAAGTCCAGCCAGCGGATCATCGCGCCGATGTTGAAGGCGGCCTGAACCGGATCCAGCTGGAACGACGTGCCCGGTACCTTCGCGCCGTTGGGGACGATCGTGCCGGGCACGATCGGTCCCAACAGCTTGGTGCAGGCCGGGTAGGTGAGCGCCTCGAGTCCGCAACCGAGCGTATCGATCAGGCAGTTACGCGCGGTGTCCAGCGCGAGCGTGCTGTCGATCTGATAGTCCAGCGCGTAGTCGACGATATCGACCAGGACTGGGTCCGGGTCGGGTCGCACGTTGGAAATCGGAGCGGACATCGGGGTGCCTTCCTGATGTAACGGATTAGTTGGTCTTGTTGACCGCGTTCGATTGCGTCGGAGCCGGTGCGCCTTGCCCCATGGCTGCCGTCTTGCACTCGTCGGCCAGACGCGAGCTGTCCTTATCCGAGAACAACATCGCCTTCGTCGGGATCACGACCAGGTCCATGCCCGATGCGGCGTCGTGGAAACGGTCTGCGCCCGTGGTGGTCGTTTCGCGCGGCAGATTGTAGTTTTTGTTCGCCCAGTGAACCGTGACGATCTGGTCACGCTTCATGTCGCCCTTCAGGTCGAATGCGAGACCTTCGTCGCATGACCACTTTTCCGAGCCTTCCGGCACCGGATCGACCTTCGCTTCCTTGGCCGGATTCGACTTGCGCTTGATCAGGCGCTTCGGTTGCGGGCGCTTCGCCACAGCCTTGGCAGCCGGCTTCGTGGTCGTGGTGGCGGTGGTCGCCGTCTGCGCAGCGGCGTCAGTCGCGACGGTCAGCATCGTCGTGGACAGGGCGCCAATCACAGCGGCGATCATCAGCTTTTTCATGGTGGAGAACCTTTCTATCTAATTTCAGTTGAACAGTACGCGGGCTGCCGGTCCTGGCGACCGCGAGGGTTGAACTGCACGCGCTATGAAAGCGCACAGCGACCGCTATTTTCTCCTATTTAGCGGCACGTACCTCAAATTCTCGGGACCGGTGTAATTTGCGCTCGGACGGATGATCTTGTTGTCGATCCGCTGCTCGATGATGTGCGCGCTCCAGCCTGCAGTGCGGGCGATCACGAACAGCGGGGTGAACATCGCCGTCGGCACGCCCATCATGTGATACGAGACCGCGCTAAACCAGTCGAGATTTGGAAACATCTTTTTCACATCTGCCATCACTGTTTCAAGTCGTTCGGCGATGTTGAACAGCTTCAGGTTGCCCGCTTCCTTCGAGAGCTTCTTCGCGAC